>JBGTGP010000052.1:0-5114 GCA_041746735.1 Saprospiraceae bacterium | reverse complement strand
CTTCTTTGGATCATGTAAAGCCCAGGCTATTAATCCCTACGAGTGGCTAAAAAATACCCTGGAGCGCATTCCGGAAACTAAACTGTCTGAGGTAGAGAGGCTGCTGCCAGGATATAAGGTGTAGTTAGCCGGAGGGATACCATTTAAGGAAGCATTAAAATTTTGGACAAAGCTTGGTTTTATCAGCTTTGGCGGTCCTGCCGGGCAAATTGCCATTATGCACGAATACCTCGTTGATAAAAAGAAGTGGATCAGCAACAGTAAGTTTTTACATGCCTTGAATTATTGTATGATTTTGCCCGGTCCGGAAGCCCAGCAATTGGCAACGTATATTGGATGGATGCTTCACGGGACAAGAGGGGGACTGGCAGCAGGCGTTTTATTTGTGCTTCCTTCCATGTTTATTCTGCTGGGACTCAGTATAATTTATGTTTCGTTTGGCACTATTCCATGGATTTATGCCATGTTTAGCGGACTCAAGCCTGCAGTTATTGCTATTGTCATCCTGGCACTTATCAAAATTGGAAAAAAATCGTTGGTAAGTTCCTTTCATTATTTTGTGGCTATTGCAGCTTTTGTTTGCATTTTCTTTTTTAATATTCCATTTCCTTTAATCATACTTGGGGCCATTATCCTGGCAGGTTTGATGGGAAAACTATGGCCAGAATATTTTAGAAAGGACAATAATTTTACAAGCGGAACAGAATCGGATGAAAGTGACTATTTCATTAACAAAAATACCGTCATACAGAATGTAGGATTTAATCCAAAGCGATTTTGGAAGCAAATCGGGATAAGCATTATTCTTTGGACAATACCTTTAGTATCTTTTTATTTTCTAACGGCTGAATTCGAATTTTGGAAGAAACTATCTCTTTTCTTTACCCAGGCCGCATTTGTAACGTTTGGCGGAGCCTATGCTGTGTTACCGTATGTTGCGCAGGTAAGCGTTGAAGAATTTAACTGGCTGACCCACCTTCAAATGATTGACGGATTGGCTTTGGGGGAGACAACGCCCGGACCTTTAATTATGGTGCTCGTTTTTGTTGGCTTTATGGCGGCATTTAATCATTTTGGAGGTTCTATAGCCATGGGTGCGGTGGGCCTGGTGGCCACTACGTTTTACACGTTTCTGCCTTGTTTCCTGTTCATCTTTGCAGGAGCACCTCTCATTGAGCGTACACAGGAGAACAAAAAAGTCAGGGAGCTATTATCACTTGTTACAGCCGCAGTTGTAGGCGTGGTGCTGAACCTGACCCTTTATTTGGGCAAGGTCGTTATATTTCCAAATGAACTTTCACTGGCTGGCTTGGACTCTATTACATTGGGCTGGATCGTCATTTCCTTTTTGGCCATGTATCGATTTAAAGTAGGTATGATAGCCTGGATTTGTATCAGTGCAGTCTTTGGCCTTTTATATTATTGGGCAGCCCAATGAAACGTTTGGATGGGATGTTTCACGAACCACCCGGAAGACCACTCGGGTCTGGCATAATGCTTCAAACGGAATCTTCTATGCCGACTACCAATCCGTTTGTGCGCAAGATGTTGAGCCGGCTTGGCAAGGGATAGCGGTTGATCAAGTCGGGTATCTTTCTGGAGGTAGAAGGGGTGTTTTTTGAAAAAGTAGGAAGAAATAAGATTTTGATGCGTGTAATCGACAAAAATAGCTAAATTTGTCGATTATGTACGACAAACATATAGACAGAAGGCTCTTTGAATTGATTAGAGCCGACATGTTTCGTGGTAAGTCGATCCTGATTTTAGGACCAAGGCAAGTGGGTAAAACGACTTTGTTATTCCAGATCAGGCAAACGCTTGACCAACCATCGATTGTCTTGAATGCGGACAACCTGCCGGATAGGGAACTCCTCAATCAGATCAATAGTACCCGGGCGCAACAGCTCTTTCCGGCCGGATCAGTTCTAATCATTGATGAAGCCCAACGACTGGAAAATACGGGCCTTTCTTTGAAAATCATCCACGACAGTTGCCCACAAGTACAAATGCTGGTGACAGGATCAAGCGCATTTGAGATCACAGACAGTATCCGGGAGCCCATGACAGGCAGAAAGTTTACCTGGCGCCTTTTTCCTTTGTCTATGGATGAACTGGTTCAGCATTTCGGGACCCCTGATATCCTTCGTGAACTTCCAAATCGGTTGATTTTTGGGAACTATCCGGATGTGATCCGGTATGCGGGAAGTGAAAAACGAATTCTCAATGAATTGGTAGCGGATTATTTATTCAAAGACGTCTTTATGCTTCGTGATATTCGGAAACCGGAGCGTATTGAGCATTTAGTAAAAGCGCTAGCCTTTCAGATTGGGCAGGAGGTTTCATATCGTGAACTTGGAAATAGTCTTCAGCTGGATAAGGAAACCACAGAAAGATATATTCGACTCCTGGAAGAAAATATGGTCATCTTTCGCCTCCCCTCATTCAACAGAAACCTACGGAATGAATTAAAGCGCAGTAAGAAGATTTATTTTTATGATACGGGTATCCGCAATGCTGTTATCCAGCAGTTTGCCCCCTTAAGTTTGCGTCAGGATATGGGTGCCTTATGGGAAAATTTTCTCCTGTGCGAAAGGATGAAATACAACCATTACAGAGGCTATGAGGCTGAAATGTACTTTTGGCGCACTGTAGCCCAGCAGGAAATTGATTACATCGAAGTCCATGAAGGCGAGATCAGTGCCTTTGAGTTTAAATGGAATCCGGCAAAAAGGTTAAAAATTCCTTCATCCTTCACAGAGGCCTATCATCCAACCCAAACAGACGTTATTTCGAAAGAGAATTTTCTTTCATTTGCAGGTGTGGGAAATCTACCATCATGAATCCCAAACTTCAACTCCTCCGAAACAGGACGTCCCCGATGTTCGGACAACTGAGAGCGACATGATTCTGTCCTAATCGATTGGGCTACCCTTTCAAATAAACACTCAACTTCTCAACTTCTCAACTTCTCAACTTCTCAACTTAATGGTGCGGGTCAGGATGCGTTGAGGACGCCCCGGCGATCACGAGTATAGCCCAGCGAAGAGGGTGACGCGGGGTTGGGGGCTGCAATGAGATGCCAGGGGTTGGGGGCTGCAATGAGATGCCAGAGCAGAAGATGCCAGATGCCAGATAAATTCGTAACTATTTCACATGATTATACTCTGATCGATTGGGCGACCTTTTCCCAACTCCTTAACCTTTCAACTTCTCAACCTCTCAACCTCTCAACCCCTAACCTCCTAACCTCCTAACCTCCTAAGCTCCTAAGCTCCTAACCCCTCTATCCGCTCTGCACCATCACCCAACTCAAACGCAATCACTTCCGGCGCAAAACCAAATTGATCTGTATACATAGCGATACATTCAGGAGCAAATGAAGCATACACCTCTTCACGCAAAAGACAGATCACACATCCACCGAATCCGCCCCCCATCATCCGCGCACCTGCAACACCCGGATAGCGATTAGCAAAATCAGCAATCACATCCAACTCCAGACAACTGACCTCATACCGATCACGCAGACCGCGATGAGAAGAATGTAATAACTGTCCGGCCACTGCTGCATCCTGCCGGCTTAGCGCATCGACCATCTGATGGACACGTTCATTTTCTTCCAGGACAAAGAGCGCACGCTGATACAAGACTTCCGGCAGCCTGACAGCGTCCAGCATCTCACGGGTCACATCTCTCAACGCTGAAACTTCAGGATAACGGGTTTGTAACACCGTGACCGCCTGACCACATTCGGCAGCACGTAGATTGTAATCACTGTCGATGAGCTGATGTTTGACCTTGGTATTGATCAGGATCCATCGGTATCCCGGCAGATCGGCGCGAATATGCCGCGTCTCCCGCGTACGACAATCCAACAGCATGACATGACCCGCACGGCAAAGCATGATGGCGGACTGATCCATAATGCCACCCTGCACACCAATCACTTCACGTTCGACGCGGCTGCCCAAAAGCGCAAGTTCTTCCCGGGTCTCCTTGCGGCCCGTCATCATCTGCAAGGCATAGAGCACCCCACATACCAATGCGGATGAAGAAGAGATACCGGCACCGACCGGCAGGTCTCCACCGATCAGTATTCGCAGCGTTCCAGTATCCGGTGCATAGAATCTTATCGCGCCTTCGATGTAGCGGGTCCAGGGCAGCCATTCGGTGGTATCGCTGCCGAAGTTGTGTTGTTGAAATTCTTCATCCAGATCATACGCGATCCAGTGATGACTTCCTTGTGAGGAGGGTGAAAGAAGGACGTACAGAGACCGGCTCATAGCCCCGGGCAAGACCCATCCTTCATTGTAGTCCGTATGCTCACCTATGATATTGACACGGCCCGGAGCGCGGACCACCACCTCAGGAGCCGCATCACCAAACGAGGTATGCCATCGTTGCAGTAGCAGATCGATCATCAAGCAGACAAAAACGGATTTCGACTACACGGATTCAGCCCAAACGTATGCATTAAAACCATCCGGCACCCAACGCCGTCCGGAACGGCCATGGAATAGAAGCCAGGATGACCAACAGCCCGATCAGATAAAACGTAAAAACTTTTTTCGCATTCCCGGCCTTGGCATGCCGATGCCCGATCGTGATGAGGATGATCGCGATGAGCATCATCAACGTATGCTCCATGGTGAAAAACCGCAGCATCGAATTGCCCATCGTGCTGGACGAAAACTGCACCTTCGGACTGAGAAAGTACAAGCCCAGCCCGATTACGGCCTGAAGATGGGTGGTGATCAGCGTAAAGAGACTGATTTTTTTGTCCCCTTCCGCAAAGCCGCTTCCCCGGCTGCCAAAAGCCTTGAAGATCGTCACGACCAGTAAGAGTAACAGCACCCAGCGCAAGCCGGAATGAGAATGGAGTAAAGCAGAATACATAAGGTATGATTTAGATTCAGTGAAGGTAGAGAAAAGGTAAAAGGTAAAGGGTAAAAGGTAAAGGGTAAAGGGTAAAAGGTTGTCCGTGACTGAAATAGGTTGACCAAAAAACGAAAACAAATTTGGTCAAAAATGGCAAATCAAAAGCAAGCAAAAATGTTCTTAAAGCCCCGTCGAGTCTTTTCTCCGGAGGTACGTAAGAAGGTAGTACTGGATAT
>JBGTGP010000051.1:0-157503 GCA_041746735.1 Saprospiraceae bacterium | reverse complement strand
TCAATATCCAGTACTACCTTCTTACGTACCTCCGGAGAAAAGACTCGACGGGGCTTTAAGAACATTTTTGCTTGCTTTTGATTTGCCATTTTTGACCAAATTTGTTTTCGTTTTTTGGTCAACCTATTTCAGTCACGGACAGGTAAAGATTAAAAGGTAAAGGGTAAAAGGTAAAGAATGCAGATTCCCATCTTTGAGCGCCGAAGCAACTCAAGGCAAAAGGCAACACCTTGACATGATAGCGGAGGAGATTTGGGGCAAAGAAGGTAGAAAGTAAGGGATAAAAATGGGTGTCATGAGGATTGTATTATTCTTTTTTGCTGGTATTGTTTTGCTGACAACAGCATGCACATCTTCCAGGAAAGCCAGTCATGCCAAAGGTTCAGAATCAAGTGACATGGCTTGGGTCCTGAAATTTAATCGCGGACCTTGCTTTGGCACATGTCCGGTGTATACCTTCTACCTTCTGGCGGATCATTCGGGTTTGTTGGAAGTCCGGGGTCATTTTCTGGATACGGGTTGGTATCACGCCACGCTTGATCAGGAAAATATTCATTATTTGCTTCAGGATATTGAGCCGGATACGTGGTGGAATTCGATCCGCATAGAGGAGCCGATGATACAGGACATGCCGGTCATGAGTCTGACCTACAAGCACATCAGGGGATGGAGACAGTTTGTCACACAAGGCAGAGAGGACCATGAACTGGTGCAGGTGACTCACCAGTTGGACCAGTTGGTGCAGCAGGAAGTATGGACAAAAACAAAGATCCGGCCATTACATCCTGAAATACCGGAACCCACGGATGTGATTGTCCACTTGCGGGAAGGGGTCGATGTCCAGCGATGGATGGAGGGGTTCAAGAGTTTTGGAATTGAATTCCAGAAAAGGTTGACGCCGCGCCAATCCTATTATCTCGTCAGTAAGACGCCATCCATGGGATCGCCGGAAGATTTCATCAACACCATCAAAAGCGATCCAAATGTTATCGATGCACAATGGGATCGGCCGGTATTACCCCGGGATAGGTAATGTCCCGCTTGTTGGAGCAAACTCCAACAAGAGCAGATCATGCTATTGCAGGATTTTGCGTGATTTGCTGTTGCAGGAGTTTGCTCCTGCAACCTGCTGCAACCTAAGTCAAACGGGACAGCCACACGCCAATACCCGTGGCCCCAAGCCCGACGATCACACTGCTGATCACGTACAATACGGCATAACCATGTTGACCATTTTGAAAGAGCGTCACCGTTTCATTGGAGAAGGCAGAAAAGGTCGTAAATCCGCCTAATAGACCTGTGGCCAGAAAGAGCCGCCATTCTTTGGGGAGGGCGTACCGATCCGCAAGTCCATAGAGGAGACCAATACACAGACACCCTGTTATATTGACCAGAAAAGTACCCCAGGGAAAACCATGCGGATATTTTTGTAAAAAAGGAAAGGAAATCAGGTATCTGAAAATACCACCGGCAAAACTACCGGCACCAATGAGCATCAGAATCTTGAAGGACATTTACAAATGTACTATTCGCCCCGGAAGTTCAGGACTTTCTGAAGAGGGATACTTTATGCGCGGCTTCTGTGGCGGAATGTACCTGCAACTTTTCATAGATCCGTTTGATGTGGGAGCGAACGGTTTCCAGACTGATCCCGCACTGCTCCGCAATCATCTTATAGCTATGCCCGGTGACGAGGAGATGGAGTACTTCTTTTTCTCTGGGCGCCAGTTTGTCAACTTCTTCATACGTTGAGGTCGATTTGGGAAAAAGGTCAAGAACCTTCCGTGCGATCGATGATGTCATCGGCGCTCCGCCTTGCAATACATCCCGGATGGCCTCTTCTATTTTTTCAGGTGGTGTTTTTTTGAGCAGATATCCTGAAGCCCCGGATTGGATGGCGGCAAATATAGCATCATTGTCTTCAAACACCGTCAGCATGATGACATGGATCCGCGGATATTTTCTCCGGATGATCCGCAATCCCTCCAAACCGTTGATGCCCGGCATTTCGATATCCATCAAGACCACATCCGGTCGCAAGGTCTCCATGTCCAGAGACACATGATCACAGTTTTCATACGTCCCGACAACCTCAAAGTCCTCCGGACAACTTAACACATCCGCGATGCTGGTTCGCAGGAACGGATTGTCTTCATAGATGATGATACGTACAGGCATGAAGGTCATGAAACTTTAATACAATAAAAGTAGATATCTCTAATCTTACGGGCAATACCATGTTTATGGGGTGACAGGCACGGATAATTGAATCTGTGTTCCATGACCGGGTGTAGAAATGATCTGCAGAATCCCACCCAGTTGTTCAGCCCGCGCGCTCATATTTTTGAGTCCATTGCCTGACTTTATTTTTTCCGGGTCAAAACCAATTCCATTGTCCTGTACTGTAAGTACAAATCGACGTTGTATAAGTGCAAGACGAATTTCCGCTCGCGTAGCCTGAGCGTATTTCGCCAGGTTATTGACCGCCTCTTTGTAGATCAGATAGACATCTTTTCTTTTTTCTACGGGCATAATGATCGACTGACAAGATTCCTCCATTTCGATAGTAAAATCGATCTCTGCAGCCTCAAGTATTTCCGATGCATAATGCCGCATACGGGACAACACCATATCCATCCGGTCATTCTTCGGATTGATGGACCAGACAATATCACTCATATGCTCCATGGCTTGTCTCGAAGCGGATGCGATGGTGGCCAGAATGTCCGAACTCTTTTTTTCTTCCGGCGTCGTCTGTGTGGCCATACGACTCATCATATGGATACTGCTGAGTGTCGATCCAATATCATCGTGCAGGTCTCTGGAAATCCGCAATCGCATTTGTTGCAAACGAAGCAACTGTGCTACCCGAATCCTGAACAGCCCATACAATCCACCCAGCGCCATCAACAAGACCAGCATATAGAACCACCAGGTTTTATGAAAGGGAGGACGTATTTTAACATGCAAATGTGCACCGATGTCATTCCACAGACCATCTTTATTGGCCGCCTTGACCCGAAAGACGTACGAGCCGCCGTCCAGATTGGTGTAGGTAGCAGATTGTGTGTTCCCACAATACATCCAGTCGGTATCAAAGCCGTCGAGCCTATAGGCATATTGATGCAATGTTGGGTTGGAATAATCCAGGGCCGTAAATTCAAGGGTGATCATGTTCTCTCGATATAACAGCTTTATCGGTTGGATCTGAGCACCGCGACGGATCAACTGTTTTGGTTTGTCAAAGATCCGTACATGCGTTATGATGACCTCAGGTGCTACCGTATTGAAAGTCATTCGGTCTGGATGACAAATATTGAGTATCCCCGTGGTGCCAAAGTAGAGGGTACCTTTTGTACTGAAGTACAACGGACCGGAGAAAGTGTTGGTGGGTAAACCATCCGAGATGTAAAAATTTTTAAATCGTTTGCGTGCCGGGTCCATTTTACTGAGTCCGTTATTGGTGGCCAACCATAATTGCCCATCATCGTCCGGCAGTATAGAGAATATATGGTTACTGCAAAGTCCATCCTTTGTCGTGTAGGTCTGTATGGAAAAGTCGCGCAGGGACATCACCGCCAGTCCGTTTTCTGTCGCAATCCAGAGTTGATCATGGTCATCCTCATATAAGTCAAAAACGCCATTGTCTGGAATTGAACCGGGTTTGTCCGGGGTATGATGAAAATAGGTAAAAGCTCCATTTTCAGGATCGAGTCTGCACAATCCACGGTTTTGGGTGCCGATCCAGATTTGGCCCTTTCTGTCTTCAATGAGACAGAAGACACGTTGGTCAGGCAAACCTCCAGATACTACCGGATCATACGTATAGCGTTTGAATTCTCCGGTGTTGGGATTGTACCTCGCAATTCCGTGTGAATGGGTGGCAAACCAAAAGGACCGATGCTGATCCTGAAATAGGGTATGCACACCCGGCAAATCCACTCCGGACGGAAGAGGTGCCGGATAGAATCTGTCAGCATCTCGATCATAGAGGAATAACCCTTTCCGGGTGCCCAGCCACATCCGGTCATAGTCGTCAAAGTAGGTCGTATGAATCGAATTGTCCGGCAGGGAATGAGGATTCCCAGGGGCATGTTGTCGAAGTCTGAAAGTTTGGTCACGAATATTATATTGATATAGACCCGCCCCAGGTACGGTAATCCAAAGTTGCTGCGGATCTCTGCGATCCGCGGTGATTGAAGAAGGCAGACGATATACCGAAAACCCGGTGTTTGTCCCCGGTATTTCAATGGACATAAATTGTTGGGTCAAGGGATCGTATTTGTCTAATCCCTTATTGGTCCCGACCCAAAGGATACCGGATGGATCCAGCAGGATATCATTGACATAGTCATCACTCAGGCTGTGCGGGACAGATGGATCATGATGCACATGACGCACGAAGGTATTGGATGACGATTCCCACAGTGAGATTCCATTTCCATAGGAGGCGACCCACCAGGTGGAGTTCTTTCCAGGGTATATCGAGCGGATGACATGTTTTCTGGGATCGGTTTCGATGTGATCTACTATCGGGATGTGCCGGAGTTCCTGGCCAGAAAGGAATACTTTTTGAACCCCACCGTACCAACTACCAACCAGCATCGTATCGCCGGAGTAAGGTATGATCGGATGGACCGTGACACTTAGATTTTGTTCGGTCGAAAACTTGGATGTAATCGGTGTGTGTAAGAATAGATGTTGATCGGGATGCCATACAAACACACCCTGGCTGGTACCGCACCATACCCGGTGATGCGGGTCTGCAAAGAGACATTTGATAGACAGATCATCGGAGGCCGGTAAGCTATAGCTGGAGATCTCAGCTCCTTCCTGCCAATGATGGATCATGGTTTTCGTAGCCAACCACACACCGCCTTCAGCCGCCGGACATACCGCATGTACCCGGTGCCGGTCTATCCGTTCGAGTGTTGCATGGAATGGAATTCGGCTAAAAACGCTGACAACTTGATCGAAATAGCAAAGACCACCATTGGTCGCCGCCCAGATCCGGTTGTCCGCATCCACACACAGATCATTGATGATATTATTGCTGAGGGTGGTCGGATCTCCAGGATCATGCCTGTGCTTTTCGAAAGTTCTGCCATCAAAGCGATGCAAACCATCCATAGTGCCAGCCCAGATAAATCCGAAACTGTCCCTGACTATTTTTGTGACCGGCGCAGGAAGTCCATGCGCATGATGATAGTGTTCAAACGCGTAGAAGGGTTGCTGAGCATTGACAGATGTGCTGCTGGTCATCATCCCGATCACCAGGTAAAAAGTCCATATGGGTATACGGCAGATCACAAGTATACTGCGTTGTATTACATGACAAAAACCACATGCCGTTATGGCGAGTCTGGATAATTCACTGTTCCGTTTTTCTTATAAAAACCTTTGACAACGGGATAAAACCCTGCTTTCGAAGGAATGCATGTGCTACTTCATTTTGGATATTGCTTTCAGCATAGATGATATTGATGTCGTTTTCCCGGAGTCGGGTATCCGCCCATTCAAATAACTGGTGTCCGATATTGGTATTTCTATACTTTTTGTCCACCACGATATCAGACAATGTCGCATATCGGCCATCCCCGGATAGGGTATATTCAAGTAGAATATATCCGATCAGCGTTTGATGTTGAAAAGCACCAATTACATTGGACACTTGCAGAGGCGGGTGAGAGAGGGCTTCTTTAAATTCATCTGCTAGTCGAGAAGCCAGATCAGGATGCCAGGTTTTCAGGCCGATGGCACGTCCTGCCCGTAGTTCGCCATGAGAGATATAGCCTGTATCTGTATGCTGGATGAAAAAGTTGGCCAATTCATCTGCCAGGGTGCTATCCTGGACCCACTGTACCGTGATATGCTTGGCATCTTTAAGAGGTTTGGTTTTTCGGCTTTTCAGGCCAGATTTCCAAAAAGCATCAAAAGGATGATCAGTTTCTTTTGCCGTCCATTGCTGCAAGATGGCGCACTGGAGGAGGAATGAAGTATACTCGTAAAACCTGCTTTCCTGCACCTGAGGATCGGGTTCGGTGTTTAAAATTTTTAATCCACCGTCCAGGAGATGTCGCAGTTGTGGCAAATAATTCCAGCGCGTATCTTCCCAGATGCCTGGAAATCCAGGAGCCCGGAGCAGAAGGTAAAACCAGGCGACCCATGAACCAAATATATCAGCCGGCATCGTCTTATCTTGCCTGAACTTGAGGGCAAGCTCAAAGAGATTGAGCAGTTGACATACGTAGTTCATTGTGGCGGTGTATTCAGCGGTCCCCTTCTTGGGGATCGGATGGCCGGCTTCCCATACAGGGCGTATCAGGTCGAGATGGTCGGCTTCGAAGCGGAACAGGTCCATAGACGCGAACTCCAGTTTCTGATAGACATCACGTCGGGCTATTTTGCGGTCTCTGGCGCGCTGAAAGGACTGGGCTACGATAAAAGTGCCAGTCGCCACGAGGATGGCAGCGATTTGCACCAGGACGTCAGATGATACGGTTTGCATAGTGGAAAAGGTACAGAAAAAGCCTTGATTTCCGGTTAGTCAGGGTGCATCATAGCTGTAGAGGAGGAAGAAGAGGCTGTTTTCAGTCAATTTGATATTGCAAATCTGAGTAATGATCAGATGATCTATTATCTAATGATGTACACATGCAACCTTTACTTCACCAGGGTCACATCGCCAACAAAAATTTTATCTTTTTCAATACCGTTTATCATATACCTGACCTTCAATGTGTAAACAAACACCCCCGGAAGAAGCGCCTCACCGGTAAAAGAACCATCCCACATAAACGGAATAGATTTCGAATGAGTCATTAGAAAAAATACAATCTTTCTCCGTGATGGTCCGTACATAGATGTCTGATTCGGTCACTGCCAGGGTAGGGCTATGACTTCCGCTATTCCAGCTATTTAGAAGTCACCAGTAATAACAGGAATGAATTCTTCGGAGCCGCAGACGGTAACGGGGTCTCCCAGATCAAGAGGAATTTCGCTGCTATTCGTAATGGCTCTGACGCTGATATCATCGATATACCATTAGCCAATATTTGCAGTGTAGTCTGGATCGACAGGAATGCATTTATCATTCCTAAAATGACCAGCTGTAATAGCCGTCCAGACGCTTGGGCCGAAAGCCACCTGAAATCAAGGCCCCCCCATAATACGTAATCAGCAATCCAAAGTTTCTGGTCCTCGGTTTCGTGGTCTTTTGACATTCTCTGTGTCTCGTCCGCGTACCGCCGCCGTGCCGGCTAAAGCACAGGGTGAGTGTTGCCTGACTCCCAGGCCATGGTAAGCGTTACATTTGCTTGCCTGTGCAACAATCTTCGAATGGCAGTGGCCTGCGACATTTTAAGAAATTCCGTCCTTGTATATGATTCGATGTAGTTCCGAATCAATACTAGAGTGATGTTTAAAATTATTCTCTATTTGATCTTCGCTTCCAGCGTCTCGATTGTTTTCTGTAATGCATCGATGAGGGCTTGTTGTTCCTGCATGGCCGCGATGAGAACCGGGATCATTGCAGTATAATTTACGGCTTCAAAGGTGACTTCATCAGACAGGCGTCTGCCGTGGGCCTTGTCGTTATTTTCATAGTGGACGGGTTCTATGGCCTGTTTGACCATCGAAGGGAGTACCTGTTTTACTTCATCCGCGATCAGCCCGAATTGGTGGCCCTCGGGCAGTTGCATCTGTTCGTATTCATGTGTCTTGTACATATACGTTGCAGGCTTCAACGCCTTGATGAGTTGAAGGGCATTTTGCAAGGGACGTATATCGCTTTTCAGTTTTCTATCGGAGGACTGGTAACTGCCTGTGGTGTACACACTGCCGGCAAAGTATCCTCCCCAGTTTGTAGTCCCACCGGTGGCAGAGGCATATATTCCATACGCCGTACTGCCCCCGAAACCAATAGCATATACACCATAGTTGTTGCCAGAGCCATGCCGGCCAAATGCTTCTAATCCATACCGGTGTCCTGAACCCGCCATATCCGCAATGCAATACACACCGGTCCCACCAGCTTTAGCCAGAATACCCCGGCCTCTGGAAGCTACAAACCGGGCATCTGCTTCGACGGCCGCGAAATCTTCTTCACCGGAAAAGTTGACGAAGCTGGCCGTATTATACGCTGATGATGAAGCTGAAAGCCGTGCTGGTATATGTACATCCCCGCTGGTGGTACTCATGGTTAGCCCCCAGCCACCTCCGTTATATCCAAAAAACCCGATGGAGTTATTGTCCTTCATTCCGACGAATCCGCGGTTTACCGAATTAGCGTCATCCATTAAGATGATCCCTGAGGTGCCGCCGCCATGTCGTAGACGCATCCGGCCATTCACATCCAGAAGAAATCCAGGATTATTGACCCCGATCCCAACAAATCCATTGTCCAATATAGACATGCGCTCCAGCAATGCGGAAGAACTGTTTGTTGCATAGGTGAAAAAGGCAAGACGGGCCGTGACGGTACCATTGCCAATGGTCTTTATCGCCCCCGTATAGAGGGTGCCTGTCCTGAAGTGCAGCTCCGACATGACCCCGGTGTTGAGACTTGTCGTGTTGTCCATACGAAGCAAGGCGGATGTATTACTTGAAATGTGGAGTTTATGGTCAGGAGACGGCGCTCCGATACCGACGTTCTGGGCCTTGGATTCGCCCATAAGGAGCAAGCACATCAAAAGAGAGAAATGACGAAGAATGGTCAAGTTTGATTTCATAATGGGAGAGAAATTTTCTGGCATCAAAAGTATACACCTGCCTATAGGACGTTTATGGTGAATGCGTAAGCGGGAAGGACCATTGAGCATATGCCCCTTAATTTTAGTGAGGTGGGTTATCTGGCGTTGCGCAAAGTTCTCTTATCTATGGTGATTGATATGGGGTGTGATCTATGCCTGTTTTGTACAGGGGCTAAGGGGATGTTATTCTGACACCAGAATGGGTCGGTTGTTACGTATGGTATGTATCGCTGACGGCTACGGTCCATGGAGATCATAGCTCGCCACAGCGTCCATGATAAAGATTTTCAACTGGTTAAAGACTCTCCTTCGCCCCTCATACTGTCGGGGCTTCGGCGAGCGAAGGCGGAGGAGGAGGGATTGGCTGCGCCGATCCCGAAATGGGTCGCTGCAAATAAAACAGGTGCGCCCTGCGGGCTTTTTTCATTGTATGTCTCGTCCATACAAGCAAAAAAGCTTGATGGCCAAGCCATACAATGAAAATGCCACCTAAGGTGGCACCTGTTCCATTTGCGGAGGAGGAGGGATTCGAACCCCCGAAGGCTTTTACACCTTGCCGGTTTTCAAGACCGGTGCAATCAACCACTCTACCACTCCTCCGTGGATTTTTTTATTATCGGACCGCAAAGATAACCCCTTTTCAAATTTTGAACCCACCCCTTGAGACTCCAGTCCTGTATCCACCTACAGCCCTTTGGTCAACGATCCGGAATAACTTACTTTCACCACCGTATCAACATACTACATACCATCACATGTCCACTCACCTGCCTATCCATGTAGCCCTTATCGGCGCCGGCCCCCTGGGAATCAACATTTACAAGTACGCCCTGATGCGTCGCGATATTATCATCACCCATGTCATCGATATCGATCCAACCCTGACAGGCCAAGATATGGGCCTTCATGCCGGAGAAGAAGCCACCGGCATTATCATCACCGAACGCCTGGAACCATCCGACAGGGTCGAAGTAGCCATTTTAGCCACCGTCTCCGACCTTCCCAGGATCGGCCCTCAACTACTCTCCCTGATCGAAGCCGGACTCCCCGTCGTATCGACCTGCGAGGAGTTGTTTTATCCGTGGGAGAGTTCCCGCGACTGGTCAGCCACGATCGATCGCGCTGCGCTGGACAAAGGAGTAGCCGTCCTCGGTACAGGTGTCAATCCCGGTTTCCTTATGGACACACTGCCCGCCATGTTGACGGGTGTTTGTAATAAAGTCGAGAAAATCGAAGTACGACGCTATCAGGATGCACAGTTCAGACGCATTCCCTTCCAGAAGAAAATTGGCGCAGGTCTCGATTTCGCTGAGTTTGAAAGAAAAAAACAGGACGGCAGCCTGCGTCATGTCGGCCTCACCGAATCCATGCATTTTATCGCCAACCAGATGGGATGGACGCTGGAAAAGACCGACGATAAAATAGAACCCGTGATCGCAGATCGGACGATACAATCTACAGCCCTGACGATTATCTCCGGCCAGGCAGCAGGCATACGCCAGACTGGCCGCGGCTGGGTAGATGGCGAGGAACGCATCAAACTTACCTTCCAGGCCTCCGTGGGCGAAGCTGATTCCTATGACGAAGTCGAAATCTTTGGTGTCCCCCATATCCGGTCCCGGATCATGGGCGGAGTGCATGGTGATATTGCTACATGTTCCATAGTTCTCAATGCCTGCCGGTCTATACTGAAGGCCAATCCGGGCCTACGTACCATGGCAGATATACCGATGATCAGTTGTACCGGAGTATGATGCCTCAACAGGATGAAAACAATCCGCCTTCACATCACCGGTAAAGTCCAGGGCGTCTGGTTTCGCGCCTCCACCAAAGACGCTGCTATCCGCCTCGGATTGACAGGACGGGTATGGAACAATGCCGATGACTCTGTTGGAGTTTTAGCACAGGGCCCCGACCCTCAAATCCAGACCTTTATAGAGTGGTGCCGGCAGGGTCCACCCCTCGCCCGGGTAGAGCATGTCACGATCACCGAAGTGATGGAAGAATGGAATGACGCCTCCTTTGAAATTGTAAAAGAAGGATAGGCGCTGCCGATATCAGTTGAGCCGCAATCCGGGTGCCACACACATTTAAGTATTCCCCCGAAGAAGATCTTATTGAAAGTAAAACGTGTATTTGATGTTGCATGGATAGGTGCTATCCTTGCAGGACCATGAAGGTCCTTCGCGAAGAAGCCGTAATGCTTCCTCATCCATCCCCTTGATGCCAGAACTCAGCACGAGACTTAAACGTTGGGGTCGACCCTCTGCGGGAACAATGAAACTGATCTTCACGGTCTTAGCCCCAGGTCCGGCTTTTTCCAGCAGGGGATATAAGGAATGCGCTTTAAAATGCGCCAGATACGGATCCGCTATTTCAACTGCCCGGCCTTCTTTACGTGCAGCCACCGACGACGTCTCACTATAGGCCATATCAGCAGCAGCAGGAGATATCTCTGGTTCGGATTTTTGTGGGGTTGAATCATCCTGATTTGCTGGGGCAGATGCCACAGGCATATTGCCTGATGGGGGGCGTGTAACAGGCGCAGACATCACCGGTTCTCTTTTGGGTAAAGTTTTTATCTCAGACTCTGTTGCGACGGAAGGAATATCTTCATTCCAGACCAGAACTTGCTCCGATGAAGTAGAGCCAGCGATGGAATCAGGCTCCAGGACCACCAGTCTGGACTCTTCACCAGCGGGCTGTATACGGCTGATGACGGCATAGGCCGCAATGATCAGCATCACACTGGCCGCCACAGCCGTGACCGTCATATTGGGCAGCAGCCACCTCCTTCTCGGCCGGTGTTCGTGGTGGATGCGCGTGGTGATATGGGCGAGATAGGCTTCATGGTCAGTATCGGGGTGCGAAGCGAAACCCTCTAAAGCGTCAGCGACAAACGGATCGACACGGGCGGCTTCCTCCAAACGTGCTTTGTCAGGCACCGAAAGTCGTCCGGAGTGCAGATCCTGTAACCGATCCTGTATCCACTTATATGTCAGTTCCTGATCCAAGTTTTTGTTTCTGTTGTAAACACTTTTTTAAGTTACGTCTTCCGTTTTGAATGTGCGACCGGACATGATCCATAGACAGGCCGGTAACCTCACAAATATCCTGATAGGACTTCTTTTCAAAATAAAAGAGCCTGATGCAGGTCTGCTGATGCTCCGTCAGATGGTCTATGCAGTCGTGCAAGGCATCTGCAATATCCACTCCTGCATCCCAATCCGGATGGTCATCCTCCTGATGCAATTCCCGGCCGTTTTGCATAACCGGATCGTCCAGTGAGACCGTTAATACGTTGTTTTTGCGTCGAAGGGCCTGCAGGCAGTGATTTTTACTCACCTGGTACAACCAGCCACTGAAATGCTCAACCTGATGCCCGGGGAGCTTTCGGCTGATATGCTCATAGATGTCCATGACCGCATCCCGGGCAGATTCCGGCTGCCCCAGATACTTTAGACATACCCCATAGATCAGTTCCCTGTACCTTAGGAACAAAGTCCCCAAAGCACCGGTATCCCCTTTGTGGCGATAACGCTCCAGGAGTTGCTGATCGGTAGAAAGGTCAGTCCGCAAGGGTTCGAAATATCGAGATTATAAGCATAGAATCTGATTCGCCATCGACAGGAAGCATTCGCCTGTAGGGCCTTCCTGCCGAAGGCCGGATAAATTTAACGTTTGGATGGGTAAAATAACGTATATTAGTTGCGTTAAACAGATCATTAGGTTTTAGAGTCGCAAACCTTGAAGTATCTTTTAATCATAACACTCACCCTTTGGTTAGCCCCGATTCATGCTCAATCGCATGCACGGTCTGCTGACGTACCTGAGGTTTATCTCATCGGGGAGCATGAGGTACATTATCCCGAGATCTCCCGGCGACATCCGACCGTCTTTATGTCCCTCTACAAATATGATATTGACTCCGCCTACAAAGGGTGGTGCGAGCTCTTGATGGATATGGAAGACTATTCCCGCACCCTGGATTTTGACCTGCGGGGTATCAAACTGTGGCTCAATCTCTACTTCAATGCGGATGGTACAATAGCTCATTTGGCGTTTTTCCCCAAACCCAATAGCCGAAATGTCCCGGAAGAACATCTTACCGCTTTTTTTAAAAATTTCGTCCGTCAATACCAGTTTGAAAAGACTTCAGAGCAGGGGTTCCAGCATAGTGCCAGTGCCTCTTTTCCTACCTTTTTCCATAGGACGACAGTCCAGACTGGAAATTGAGACGATGATTTGTCGACTTTCCTAGGGATATTGCCGGGTGCTAACCTTGAGTCCCTCTATTTGGAGGGAATTCTGCACATCCTAAATACTATTCCTCCTCTTCTATAGATTCCAATGGTATTCGGTCCGTGTAAAAAAGACCTGGAGGATTTTCATCCATAGAAAGAACAGCAACTTTGGAATAATACTTCCCAAGATCACCATCAGTGGTATACAGGGCATCACAATTCCATTCTTCAGCTATAGCCAGTATAAGTGAATCATACTTCATTTTGGACTTATCAATCTTCAGATGCGATTTATGAGACCTGTCTTCTTTGTAATATCTCATATGAAGTATTTTAGCTAATATTCTGCTCGTGGATAATGTAAAATCACCAACTAAAATATTTTTATCATCCAGCTTTGAAAAGAATTTATTTTGGTCATCAGGTGAAAGAATACATGCCGATTCAGAAAGGACAATGCTGGGAACTAATATTCTATACTCGAGCTTCGTTAGGCGCTTATACAGAGTTTGAGCCTTTTCAAATTCAACAATGTAGTCAACAGGAATATCCTTACTCCTTCTCGGAGGTTTTTTGTCGCGGAAGATGTATTTAAAAACAGATGAATCGAAGCAGACTAGTTTGTTCTTAGGGGTCATTTGGAAGATTTTAAAGCTGCCCTGATGCTATCAATACTTTCCTCCATGGTAAGCGCTTTGAATGGAGATATGGAATCTATTCTGAATGATAGGGGGGCTAAAGTGTGACCACTAATTTTTACCACACCAGTTGCTTTAATTTCTTTATAAAGAAGATGACTATTTTTCATGGCCATCTCCTTAGAAATATCACCTTGAATTTCACGACCACTGTATTCGCGTAGAATCGCTTTGGGATTAGTTTTTCCACCTATCTGAATAAGTTCTCCATATAGAGTTCTTGTATCAGAAAAAGATGAAAGTTTAGATTTTTCGATACCTTTAAATTCTGCCAGCTTTTTAAACCTTCCACTTTTTCTAGTCCCGACAACCATTGTTGAATTTCTTTTCTTATTGAAGGTAGAGAAGTAATTTAGGCTGTCCAGTGATTCGGCAGGAAAGTTGTCATAGTCCCCGGATTGGATACCTTCAGAGAACTCAGAAAAAGCTTCATAACTTTCTTCGTCTAATGAGTTTACAGCACACTGGAGTCCTATGCTATTGTGCTTTATGTTTTCTAATGATATATAGTTAGGAGGGATTTCCAGATGAGGGTGCCTACTTACCATAATGGCCTTCATAGCTCTGTCAAACCTATCCAATAATGTAGTTAACTCTTTGATGGATAGAGTTTTAGGCTTCAGGTTTTTGCCTATAAAGCGAAGTTCTAATAAGACAGGATTCACAACAGTTGATTCTCTTGGATTCAAATATACAATCAAACTTACTGCCAAACTGTTCCTTTTTCAGCGAAAACCTGATGTTTACGAGGCGATTTGACTGTATTTTAACATATTCGTTTACGGCTTTTCCGATCAATTGTCATTTCAATAGGTTAATCCTGCAATGACCCGGGAGGTGTATTCAGGCTTTCTCTCATATCTTTGCCCTTTACGATTTGCCCAGTATGACACAATACACCGAAGAAAACATTCTATCTCTGGATTGGAAGGAGCATATTCGCCTGCGACCAGGGATGTATATCGGAAAGCTAGGAGACGGTTCCACGCCGGATGATGGCATCTATGTGTTGCTCAAAGAGGTCATTGACAACTCTATCGACGAGTACGTCATGGGGCATGGCCGCCAGATAGAAATTGAGATCAAAGGCAAGACGGTCACCGTGCGCGATTATGGTCGCGGCATACCCCTGGGTAAAGTCGTGGAATGTGTGTCGAGGATCAATACAGGAGGAAAATATGACTCGAAAGCATTTAAGAAGTCAGTCGGCCTCAATGGTGTGGGTACAAAAGCTGTCAATGCGCTCTCCGATCACTTCCTTGTTCGGGCCATACGGGACGGCAAATCCAAAGAAGCTTCTTTTTCGAAAGGAGAGATTGTCACCGAATCCAAAATCGTAAAGTCGGCTGAAGATACCGGGACTCTCTTCACGTTTGTACCGGATGAAACGATCTTCAAAGATTTTGAGTACCGGGACGAATTTGTAGAGCAACAACTCTGGAATTACGCCTGGCTGAATGCCGGATTGAAGATCAGGTTTAATGGCCGAATATTCCATTCCAAAGATGGATTGCTGGACCTGCTCTCCCGGAAGACCTCCGGTGAGGATCTGCGCTATCCGATCATACATCTCAAAGGCGAGGATATCGAAATGGCCCTGACCCATGGACAGCATTATGGGGAGCAATACTATTCCTTTGTCAATGGACAGAACACAACACAAGGGGGAACGCACCTCAATGCGTTCAAAGAAGCTATCGTCAAAACCCTGCGGGATCATTTTAATAAAAATTTTGACCCAAAAGATATCCGGTCATCCATCATCGGAGCGATCAGTATACGGGTAGAAGAGCCTGTATTCGAATCCCAGACCAAGACCAAACTCGGCTCCAACAACATCGCCCCGGATGGACCTACGGTGCGCTCATTTATCAACGATTTTGTCACGCAACAACTGGACAATTTCCTGCATAAACATCCGGACACTGCGAAAGAAATGCTCAAGCGCATACAGCAGTCCGAACGCGAAAGAAAAGAAATAGCCGGTATTAAGAAACTGGCCAATCAGCGGGCTAAAACAGCCAACCTGCACAATAAAAAATTGCGCGATTGCAAAGTCCATTACAATGACAACAGCCGGGTGGATGAGGATCAGAAAAACAGAACCATGATCTTTATCACCGAAGGTGATTCCGCATCAGGCTCGCTGACCAAAGCACGTGACGTGTATACGCAGGCTGTCTTTTCTCTGCGCGGTAAGCCGCTCAATTGCTTTGGCATGACCAAAAAAGTCGTGTATCAGAACGAAGAGTTCAATCTGCTTCAACATGCATTGAATATCGAGGATGGACTGGAAGATCTGCGGTACAATAAAGTCGTGATCGCGACTGATGCCGATGTAGACGGTATGCATATCCGACTCCTGCTCCTGACTTTTTTTCTACAATTTTTTCCGGATCTGGTGCGGGAAGGTCATTTGTTTATTCTCGACACCCCGTTGTTCCGCGTCCGGGACAAACAACAAACCTTTTATTGCTACAGTGAAAAAGAGAAGCAGGAGGCCATCCGTAAATTGCGAGGCAAGCCTGAAATCACCAGGTTCAAAGGGCTTGGGGAGATATCACCGGATGAGTTTGGCGCTTTTATAGGAGAGCAGATCCGCCTGGAGCCGGTGATCATTCAGGACAATACGAGTATCGACGATATCCTCGAGTATTATATGGGAAAGAATACCATGGAAAGACAAGAGTTTATTATTGGCAATCTCCGTTTTGAAATCGATGCAACCCAAACTCCCACTGTAGTGGAGGAGTTGATTTCAGAAGATGTTGAGTCTTGACTTACGATCGTTTAGTTTCATCCTTGCGTCAGGCTTTCCATATTCAGGACGCTTGACTTTTAGTGGTTTGGCGTAATATACAGACGATTCTGACGAAATGTCAGCCGATTGGGATGGCGAACACCTTATTTGGCAGATATTTTCCCATGGAATGAAAATTGAACCGAAACCATGATTAAACACCCTATTTTTCCCAATTATAGACGACATTATGTTTGAAGATATATTTATGAACAGCAATGTGGTGGAGGAGAGTGAATTTATGCCGATCATTTCAGTAGATGATGATGAGGAGCCGCATAATGGAGAGGAAATCCCTGAGCTCATTCCCGTACTTCCCCTGAAAAATACGGTGCTGTATCCCGGCATCGTCATCCCGATTACGGTCGGACGGGAGAAGTCCATGAAAGCCGTACGCAAAGCACACGATACCAATAAACTGATAGCCGTACTGGCGCAGAAGGATGTGGAGACTGAAGATCCTTTGGTGTCTGATCTTTTCCAGGTCGGAACGCTCGCCCGTATACTCAAGGTGCTCAAAATGCCGGACGGATCCATAACCGCCATTCTGCAAGGTCGATCCCGTTTTAATTTACTGGGGATGGATTCACTTGATCCCTATATGGTGGGAAGAGTGAATACCCGCAATTATATCCAGCCACCGACCAAGATTGAATTTGATGCCATCATCGGTTCGATCCGGGATCTGGCCGAAAAGATTATCAAATTGTCCCCCAATATTCCATCTGAGGCGGTCGTCATGATCCGGAATATCAAAAGCGATATCCATCTGCTGGGATTTATATGTTCTAACCTGGCCATCAGTCACGTCCGCAAGCAAGAACTACTGGAAATTGAGCAGCTTGATCTCCTGGCAAGCGAAGTGTTTAAGTTGATGCACAACGAGATGCAGATGCTGGAACTCAAGAATCAACTGGAGTCCAAGGTCCGTGTTGATATCGAAAAGCAACAGCGCGATTATTTTCTCAATCAGCAGCTCAAAACCATCCAGGAAGAACTCGGGCAGAATCCACAGGAAGCTGAAGTGCGCTCTCTTTTGGAGCGTAGCAGAAAGAAAAAATGGAGTAAGACCGTGCAGGAAACGTTTGACCGGGAGATCGCCAAAGTACGGCGGATCAACCCTCAGGTAGCCGAATACAGCCTGCAACTCAATTACCTGGAGCTGCTTCTGGATCTTCCATGGGAGCATTATACGAAGGACAACTTTGACCTGCGCAATGTCAAGAAGGTGCTGGATGAAGATCATCACGGCCTGGAAGAGGTTAAGGATCGCATCATGGAGCATCTCGCCGTGCTGAAACTCAAGGGCGATATGAAAGCGCCGATTCTCTGTTTGGTCGGGCCTCCGGGTGTTGGTAAAACTTCATTGGGGAAATCGATTGCCCGGGCATTAAAACGAAAATTTATCCGGATGTCACTTGGCGGATTGCATGATGAATCCGAGATACGAGGACACCGTAAGACCTATATCGGAGCTATGCCTGGCCGGATCATTCAGTCTGTGAAAAAGGCCGGTGCTTCCAATCCGGTTTTTATCCTGGATGAGATCGATAAAGTAGGTAAGGATTTCAGAGGAGATCCATCATCTGCTTTGCTGGAAGTCCTTGATCCGGAACAGAATTCCACTTTTTACGACAACTATCTGGAGCTGGAGTATGATTTGTCAAAGGTCATGTTTGTCGCCACGGCCAATTCCCTCAATACTATACAGCCGGCGTTACTGGACCGGATGGAAGTCATCAACATCAGTGGATATTCGACCGAGGAAAAAATCGAGATCGCTAAAAAACACCTTATACCGCGTCAGCGGAAAGAGCATGGTCTCAAACCTGCCGATGTCAAACTCAAGGATGATGTATTGCGGGAAATCGCAGAGAGTTACACCCGTGAGTCAGGCGTAAGAAGCCTGGAGCGAAGAATTGCGTCCGTCATGCGCAATGTGGCCAAGAATGTGGCGATGGAAGAAAAATATAATACGACCATTTCCAAGACGCAGTTGCCAGATATCCTCGGGCCGGAGCGATATGATCCAACGTTATATACGGAAGTCCACAATAATGGTGTAGCGATTGGACTGGCCTGGACTAAAGTGGGAGGCGATATTCTGTTTATTGAATCCAGTCTCAGTCCCGGAAAGGGTAAGCTCACACTCACTGGCAATCTGGGTGATGTCATGAAGGAGTCGGCGACGACGGCCCTCAGTTTTATCAAAGCGCATAGCGACCAACTCGGAATTGATGCGGGTACATTTGAGAATACCGATATCCATATTCACGTCCCGGAAGGGGCGATCCCCAAAGATGGTCCATCCGCTGGTATTACGATGCTGACCTCCCTGGCCTCAGCGTTTAAAAAGAAGCCGGTGAAAAGCCATCTGGCGATGACCGGTGAAATAACACTGCGAGGTAAAGTGCTCCCGGTTGGGGGTATCAAGGAAAAGGTACTGGCAGCAAAACGGGCCGGTATCAAACAGATCATTTTGTCCAGTACCAACAAGCGCCATGTAGATCAGATCAATCCGGCGTATGTCCATGGCTTGAGCTTTATCTATGTTGACAAGATGGAAGAGGTGTTGCAGCAGGCACTGGATTTGTGGTCTTTTTAAACGCATAGTCAGGCTATCTGCGGGCCTGAATCTGCTGAAAACCGTAAAGGTTAAAACCTTGTTAAATTTCAGACGTGACTGTGCTGCCGGTGGGTATGGCGCGTTACAAAAGTTTGGAAATTATACCTTTACAACATGCGGAATATTCATCTCTCCCATTCTTTTCGTAACCGGTGGGTGGTACTGGTCAGCCTGATCAGTTTTGCGTTGATTTCTGGGGTCCAGGCTCAGAAGACCACACGGGATAGTATAAAAGTGGTTCAGATCTCCGGTAAAGTGGTGACCGAGGAGGATGAGCGTATCGTCTTTCTGCCCTACGCTGTGGTGGCGGTCAGAGGCACACACCGGGGGACGCTGACCGACATATCGGGTTTTTTCTCAATCGTGGTGCGCACCGATGAAACCCTGGTATTTTCTGTATTGGGATACAAGGATGCGGTATTTCACGTTCCGGATACCTTATCTCGTGACCGGTATACCATTTTTCAGATCATGACACGAGATACCTTTCTGCTGCCGGAGGCGGTCATCTATCCGTGGCCGGATCCTGATTATTTCATCCGTGAGTTTTTAGCCATGGAAGTTCACAATGACCTCGAAGATATCGCGGCTGAAAATCTCTCGGAAAAAGCCTTAATGCAATTGCGGGAATACCTTCCGTCCGATGGACAGGAACACACCTCGCTGTATCTGCGCCAGCAAGCCAGCCGATACTATTATGAAGGGCAGATCCGGACACCCCAAATCTTCAATGCCTTTGCCTGGAAAGAATTTATCCAGGCCTGGAAACGCGGAGATTTCAAGCGTAAAAAACGATAGGGTCAGATCGGTTATTTAGTTTGGATCCGCGAGTATAAATTGCACAGGTTCTAAAACAGAGGTCGTCTCGCATGAGTTTACCGGTTCACCACAAACGGATACGAGTAGCCGCTTGCTGTCCGAAGGGCATACAGGCCGGGAGGAAACATCCCTGTTTTAATCCGGACATATTCCGAATCCAGAGAGCCGATGTACATGACTTGTCCTGAAATGTGGAGAATCTGGAAAAGAGTGCCCAGTAAATTATTTGGTACTTTAATATTGAGTTCAGCCATTACCGGGTTAGGGTACAGGACCAATTGTGGAGAATCGGAGTGTGGGATTTCAGAATTTATCAAACAATTTTGCCATGGGTTATTACCGCTCTTTCTAACCTTCTCGGCAAAGAGTTCTACCATGGATTGCATCCGGTTATAGGGGTTGTCCAGACTGTGTCCATTCGAAAAACAATTGCCCAGATACATATAGTTTTGAACGATATCGGCTTGATACCGGGGCACGATAGAACCTGTTTCATTGAAATATGTCCGGATGCTTTCGCCACCAAATGCCGTAGGGTAGAAGTGATAGCTTTGGCATAGCTGAATCTGAGCAAAACACTCCCAACTCATCCGGCCCAGTAATCTTCCTTCCTGATAATGAACAATAATATCCGAACCTTGATGAAAAAGATAGACCCAGGGAGTATCGTTTGCCTGATGCAGCATTCCAAGGTCTAATACACCACCATAGAGACTACCTGCTCCCTGCACCGTAGCATCGTAAGTACCCGTATGCAGGTGGCCTTCTATATGGCCGAGATCAGGCCGGGATAGATCATTGGGCGATGGAATGCAGCCATACGTTAGTAAATCAGGATCTGGTACAGGGGCAGCATCGATCGTATAGCACGAAGGATGTTTTTCATGTTCCTGATCCGTAAAAACAACGGCAAGTGCGACGAATCCGCCTGCGCTCTCTCCGGCGATATATACATTGTCAATGTCCGTGGAATCAATATTGTGGCGTGATTTTAAAAAACGAATAGCACCTTTTGCATCCTGCATGGCCCGATAGTTGGCGCGATATACTTCTGCACTGTCACTGATATACCCGCAGGGAGCGGATATCTGGTCATTGCAAAGGGCAAACATGCTATAGTTGGAGGTTTTGTGGGTGCCCAACCGGTAATTGATTGCGGCAGCGACCCAGCCTCTTTGGGCAAAAGCACGAGCCATTGTCACGATACCAGGATCCTTACGACTACCGGCGATCCAGGCACCACCGTGTACCAGGACCATGATAGGGCGTTTGCAATTATACTCACCCAACGGCTTATAGATATCCATCAGCAAGTCTACTTCATGTCCTGCATAATCTATTGCGGAGCCATAGCTTATATTCATCAGGCTGTCGTACGGAAACTCAGGAGAGATATAGGCCGTTTGGCCAAAGATACTCTGGCCCGTAAGGAGGAAAAGGATGTAAAAATGAAGGCGAAGCAAATTCATAGATAAACGGGGTAGAATCCGATAACAACAGTTGAGGTCAGATATGTCGGCTGCCATGCCGGTGCAATTCTCTTTGCTTAACGAAGAACTCCTGTGTATATATTTTGAGCAGGAGAATAAAAAGAGAGATCAGGATCGGGCCAAAGATCAGCCCGATAAATCCAAAGAGCTTCAGACCAATAATGACACCGAAGACGGTGATCAACGGGTGGACATTGGCTATCTTTTTTGCAAGAGTAAAACGGAATATATTATCTACGGTCCCAATAACACCGAAGCCATATATCAGGATAAAAATACCCTGCCAGGTTTGTTGCCCGGCCAGTAGAATAATAGCCAGCGGAACATAGGCTAAGGCAGCACCGACAATCGGCAACATGGCTGTAATACAGGTAAAGCCAAACCAAAACCAAGGTTCTTTGACACCTACAATAAAATAGGCGACCAACGCAACCACACCCTGAAGTATCGCAATGACAGGTATCCCTACTGCATTGCTCACCACCATCGTATGCATCTCCCGGCCTATCTGATCCACACTTTCATCTTTGAGCGGCATATATTCATATAAAGCGGCCTCCATTTCCGGTCCGTTGACCAACATAAAATACAAAAGGAAAAAGACAAAAAAGAGCGTGCCGAGCGTGCTAAAAGTGGCGGAAATCAATTTTGGGAGGGTCTGTGCTATCATGTTTCCCAGTTCGGTGATGGTATCGGGGCTGATCAGGCTGATATTGAAAGTCTTTTCCAACTGGGCGATCAAGGATTTAAGACTATTAATCATTTCATTCGAATGCTCAATGGCAAATGCTACTTTCGAACTCAGCATACCCACCAATCCCGCAATCGGGATCAGGACCACGACCAGGCACAAGAGCAAAATGACTGAAGCGGCCAATGGCTTCGGCCAACTTTTAGTGATGACCAGATAGTTCATAAACCAGCGCATCAGTACATACAACGTGACGGCCCCCAGCAATGCCGGTAAAAATCCGGCCAGCTCCAGCGCCAAAAGAACACCCAGGAGCACTATGCAGAACAGGAAAAAAAGCTGGCGGATCCGATTCTGGTGTATAAAGGATTCATCCATGTGTTAAAGATAGGAAGAGGCATCAAGCCGTCAAAAGATATTTTTACCGAAGAAACTTGGTCCAATCACGCCTGAATCGACCTTCCTGCTCATACTCCCTTACATACAGGTTGGATCCCGACTATATCTCCACGGGTACCCGATGGGTGCAAGTACCCATATGCTCAGTAAAAGTTATCATCCCCTCAGTCACCGGCTTTGCTTCTACAGGTATGATATTCAACAGGATGACTGAATGTCCCTGCATATTTTTCCCAATGAGATATCTAAGCTGCTTGAGCGAAAGAATACCAACCAGAAATGCGGACTGTGGACTTGTATACGTTTCCTCAATTCTGGTGAAGGAGGCACGGGGGCGAAAACGGGACTCCGGGATATAGCGGTAGTACACACGAACGAATAGAGATGATTCCTGGAACAACATATCGTGGGGACTGAGTTTCTTGTATTCATACCGGTAGTCATAACTCAAGGCCGACAGATCGGAAAGCACCGCTGCTGCAGTGGGGTGTGCCCCCGCACCTTTGCCTGAACAGGAAATAGCCGGATACGAAGAAAAAGGGCAGGGTAGAGACCAATATAGTAAAATTCGGTCCGACTATTCCAGCCAGCAGGATCATACCCACCAAAAGACCTAATAACACCATGCCGGCAATAATCAACTTGCGGGACGGATCTTTTTGAAATAAGGTGATGATGAACAGCACCTGCCCTAACATAGGCAGAATGATCAGCGGGTGCAGAAATGATCCTTTTCCCTGTAAAGGCATCACGAAATAATCCAAATTGGAGTTGAAAAGAAAACCGGAGTTGTCACCTCCCCATTGCAGGTAGCAGATCAGAGATGTCAGCAAGAGACCGAGAGAAAACCATTTTTTCATAAAGTAAAAATAGACGGGCAGTCTGACAAGGCTGTTCGGGCATAGATAGACCCGATGTCGTCGACTATCAGCAAAGGGCTGAAAATGAGACCACAAAAAGACTGGCCTTCCAACAAGCAGATTCGGAGGGTACAACATATTTAAGTTTTTCTCTTAGGGTTGATTATAAATGGTATATATAATGTTAAAACGTAGGCAGTCCGATACCTGAAATAGGCTCTTGATAGTCCCGGAGTCAGATTCGAAAAATTGGGATGGATACTCAAATTGCAGCCATAATACATTGATATTCATTGTAATATGATGTAGGGGTCACGGGCTGGTTTTCATATTATACTTTTTTGGCATACGTTTTGCTTCATGGTAGCTATCAGGAATTTATGCATGGCACATAATGGTCATGCGTCAACAGGATCTAACATGAAGCAGTTGTTTATTTACCCAGGTTCCGCCCCCCACGGCCGCCACTTCCCCCGAAGTGTGGCGTGGATGGGGCTTTTCGTTTGGCTCCTGGCCATCCCCGGTCTCCGGGTACAGGCTCAGGTCACCATCTCGTGTCCGCCGACCATCACCATATCCTGCAGCACGAATCCGCTGCCCGGTATCACAGGAACGGCTACTGCCTCTACCCAATGCGGCAGCTCGTCGTCGGTCACTATCACCTACCAAGACAATAACAGTCAGATGAATGGTTGCATGGGAACAGGTACCATCCTCAGGACCTGGACGGCTACGGATCAGTGCGGTCACGCTGCCAATTGTGTTCAATCCATCGTGGTGGAAGACAATACCTCTCCAACCCTGACCTGTCCGCCTTTTATGGTGATTTCCTGTGATACTGATACCGCTGCGGCCCACCTGGGAATGGCTGTAGCTATGGACAACTGCACACCGACCCACATGATCAAGATCACCTATACCGATAATACTACGAATCTCAATCAATGCAATGGTACTGGTTCCTTCACCCGGCATTGGCGCGCAGAAGACATGTGTGGAAATATTGCCGTTTGTATCCAGAGTATTGTCATAACAGATACACAAGCCCCTGTATTGAGTGTGCCTCCATCCCTGACGATCAGTTGTGAACAAAGCACAGGTGTTGAGTTTACCGGTACAGCCACAGCAGTGGACAATTGTACACCGGTGGCCGAAATACTGATTTCCTTTTCAGACAATGTTATGGGGCTCAACGGCTGCAGCGGTACGGGCACGATCGTCCGGACCTGGTCTGCACGTGATGCCTGTAACAGAATCGCGACCGGCACCCAGTTTATTACAGTTCAGGATGTCACACCGCCACAAATCACATGTCCGGCAGATATCACCATCTCCTGCGAGTCTTCTATCCTTCCGGCGGTTACGGGCACCGTAAGCGCCTCTGATCTTTGTGGGAGTGTGTTTACCGGATACACCGATCAACACTTCAATCAACTCTGCAATGGTACGGGTTTCATCCTCCGGACCTGGAGTGCCATCGATGGCTGTGGCAATATCGCACAATGTGTGCAGGTCATTACCATCGTGGATCAGACCGCTCCTGTGGTCACGTGCCCACCACATATCACAGTGGACTGTTCGGCCGGAATCTCACCTGCTGTCACTGGTTCGCCTGCGATCAGTGACAATTGTACAACCGGCGCCAACCTGAATGTGCAGTATACGGATATTGAAATCATTCCCCTTGGATGTAATACAACCGGGGTGCTCCAACGCACCTGGACGATAACTGATGCTTGTGGCAATAGTACTATCTGTACGCAGACGATCACGATTACGGATCTGCTAAAGCCAATTTTGACCTGTCCGCCTCCTGCAACGATTAGTTGTGAATCGTCCGTTTTACCCGCTATCACGGGTATAGCCACAGCATCAGATAATTGTACACCCGTAGCCGATATCGTTATTGGTTATACCGATGATACCTCATTATTGTTTGGATGTAATGGCACGGGGATACTTCACCGCACCTGGTCTGCCACCGATGCCTGTGGCAATGTCTCGACTTGTGTACAACAGATCTGGATCATCGATGATACAGACCCCCTGATCACCTGCCCACCCAATGTAGAGATCAGTTGCTCTGATTCAATCGATCCGTCGCAGACGGGATATGCCACGGCAACCGATAATTGTACCGCTCAGGTGGAAATCACTTATACGGACAACAAGCAACTCAATGGCTGCAACAAAACCGGACTTATCCTCCGGATGTGGTCGGCACGGGATGCCTGTGGTAATGTCAAAACCTGCACGCAGTTGATCACCGTTGTCGATCGTACACCTCCTGTTGTGATTTGTCCGCGTGATACTCTTATTGATTGTGGTATTTATATCAATCCGGATGTATTGGGATATCCGACTGGCACTGATAATTGTACGCCATCAAACCAACTGGTATTAGCGTATCAGGATGATCTGACCGGGCTCACAGGATGTACCAATACCGGGGTTATCTTGCGGACCTGGTTTATGACAGATGCCTGTGGAAATAAAGGGAGTTGTGTCCAGACCATCACAGTGGCGGATACCATTCCTCCTACAATATTCTGCCCGGCCAATGTCATCATCAATTGTGAAGATGCCACGCTGCCCCAGTTTCTGGGTCAGGCAACAGCTACAGACTATTGCACGGCCAGTCTTTTTATTGCTATTACTTACGCTGATGATCTCAGCCAGTCCGGCAACTGCAATGGTTCAGGATTTATCTACAGGACCTGGATGGCCACAGATCAGTGTGGTAACATAGCCACCTGTACCCAGACCATTGAGATCGTAGACAGCGAAGCACCCGAAATCCAATGCCCCGCATCGTATGCCATATCCTGCGAAGTCGATCGATCCCCCGACGCTCAGGGATATGCGCGTGCCACGGACAATTGTACGCCGGATGCCCTGATCGCCATCACGTACTCAGATGATGTGTCAAACCTGACAGGTTGCAACGGTACCGGTAATCTTTACCGTACCTGGGCCGCTACTGATGCCTGCGGTAACCGGACGACCTGTGTTCAGGTATTGACGATCACGGATACAAAAGCACCAGTGGTCACCCCACCGGCCCCAATCACCGTTTCCTGTGAATCATCTCTGGATGTATCCGTCACTGGAAATATCACCGCTTCGGACAATTGTACACCCGGTGCCATGCTCCAGGTAGATATGTCCGATGATGCTACAGGCATCAATGGTTGTAATAAAACCGGCACGCTCAAACGTACCTGGGTCGTCACAGATCGCTGCGGCAATTCAAAAAGTGTAACGCAGATCATCCGGATTGTGGACATAACACCCCCCACGATCGTGTGTGGAGGATCATTACAAGTCAATTGCGGCGATTCAGTCGATCCGTCTGTACTGGGTACACCTCAGATCTCTGACAATTGTACGGCATCGGAAGACATGGATCTGCTCCATTTTGACAATACGACTGGCCTCAGTGGATGCAATGGCACGGGCACGATCTTCCGTACCTGGATCGTCTATGACGATTGCGGCAATTCCAATAGTTGTATTCAGACCATCGAAGTGGTGGATCAGACGCCCCCACAGTTGGCACTTCCGGCCGATCTGACGATCAGTTGTGAATTTGAAAATGATCTGGATGCGCTCGGTCGAGCTACGGCAACAGATGCATGTACTCCAGTCAGTGATATCGTCATTACGTTTTCGGACAATGACTCCGGCCTGTTGTTTTGCAACAACACGGGACTTCGTGAGAGGGTGTGGAAGGCGACAGACCTTTGTGGAAATTTTTCAACCGCTATACAGCAAATCCGTTTCATAGATACACTCGGCCCGATATTCTACACGCCTTTTGATATTGTGATTGATTGCAATGACAATCCACTGGATATGAATTTCACGGGTGAAGTGAAGGTTTACACTGATAATTGCGCTCCAATCCCGGACATAACAGTCACCTGGCGTGATGATATGGCTTCAATTCAGGATTGCGACAGTAATCCGGTGATTCAACGCATCTGGACCCTGACGGATCCTTGTGGCAATTCAAGCTCTTCGATCCAGGAAATTACGGTTTTGAATTACAGTATGAACCAGATTGTCTTTCCGGCAGATGCTTATATCCCCTGTGATGCGGACATGATGGATTACAATATTACAGGTAACCTTTTTATGCCGGAGAATGCCTGTGGCTACCTCATGGATACCATGTATGCCGTAGAACTGGGTGAAGTCGTACCCTATCAGTATGCCCGGAAATGGGTATGTGTAGACTATTGCGGCAATGTGGAAGAGCACGTGCAGATGATCTATCTGATCGACGAAGTCGCACCTTGGCTGACCGTCAGAGATGCCTTGGTGACTTTTGCATTGGGCGATACGATCCACCTGACACCGGAGATGTTTATTTTGAATCTTCGGGACAATTGTGATCCTGAGGTCAGCGTAGCAATGAGTCAGGTTGTCATTACCTGCGAAGACTTTATGACCTCTAATGAGGTCACCATTGAAATCACAGCTACAGATGATCAGGGCAATGTGACTACGGAAACGGTTTCCGTGATCCTGGATGGCGGACTGTTTATTATGGATTGTCCATCCAATATTCAGGTCTACCTGGGTCCTGGAGCATGTGGAGCAACGGTATTTTATACCATGGCACCACAGGGGCTATGCGGACAAGAACCGATCATCAGCCAATTGGATGGAACTGGATTGACCTCAGGTGGTTTCTTCCCGATCGGAATAACGACGCTTGAATTCATGATCTCCGATCAGTTGGGCTACTCCGAAGCATGTTCCTTTACCATCGAAGTCATCGAGTATCCGGAAGTGATCGAACTCGCCTGTAACGATATACTTCACGTATCAGTAGAACTTGGTTGCGTAGCCAGAATTACACCGGACATGTTGCTCGAAGGCAGTCATTATGGCTGCTGGGATCATTATATTATAACCTTTGCTGATCCTTCGGTACAATTTTCTAATGGTGAGCTCATTGCAGGACCACATATCGGAAAGTACCTGGAGGCTTGCATTACAGAGCCGGTGTCAGGCAATTATTGCTGCACGCAGTTGCTGATCGAAGATAAACTTCCACCAGAGCTGGTGTGCTCCGATATTACGCTGGAATGTACTGACGCGGTGACGCCTCATGCCATACCACACTATCCTGTAGCACCAGGCACCATTGTGACCTATATCGGCGGTAACCAGTACAGAGTCAATACCATCGACAATTGCGGTCCGACCATCATCAGCTATACGGACCAGGAGCAACTGTATATGTGCGACGGTATATATTCCCGAATCATCACCCGTACCTGGACGGCCACCGATCCAAGTGGTAATACAGCGACATGCCAGGAAACCATTTATCAACTCCGCGGTACTATCGATCAGTTTGTATTTCCAGGTGACACCACGATCTATTGCGGCAATAGCTGCATCCGTCCGGATCGCACCCCGGATCCGGCTTGTATTGGCGGCATATCGGGACCTTTCTGCGGTACATTCTTTAGCGGATACACAGACAAGATTATTGAATATTGCGGTGCTTCGTATGCGGTGCGTCGTGACTGGAGTCTGGTAGATTGGTGTAATTCATCCAACATTATACATCGCACTCAGATCATCAGGGTCGAAGACAATCAGCCTCCGGTGATGATCTGTCCGGAAGTGATCTTAGGTCCATCAGATTTTGGGAAATGTGGTGCTCAGCTTACGCTGACTCCGCCACCGGCCACCGATGCATGTGGATCTGATCCGCTGACGTATGTCTTGCGGCTGAATGGCCAGATCGTAGATCCGACGGGTGGTCAGTTTATTTTGCCTCAGCTTTCAATCGGCCAATACATTATTACTTGGGAGGTGCGGGATGATTGCGGCAATTTGGCCACGTGTCAGTCCACGCTGGATCTCTATGACAATACACCACCGGTAGCTTATTGCGACAAGCACACCGTCATTGCGATTAATAACCAGCATCCGATGGGCGTGGCTTTACTTCCGGCCACAACACTGGATGACGGCAGTTTTGACAACTGCGGTCCGGTGACCTTCCGGGCTCGTCGTATGACCAGTTGTATCAACTTTGACTGGACCACCAATGGTATGAGTCACCAACCCGATGGCCTGATCAATGATCATGACCGCGGTACGCTGTTCGGAGCGTTTGTGCCAGTATCCTGTTGCGATGCCAGCCAGGATTTCATACTCGTCGAACTCGAAGTACGTGACCTGCAAGGCAATGTCAATTATTGCATGGTAGAGGTAGAAGTCCAGGACAAACAAGCCCCCATTGTACAGTGTGCACCTGATATCTCGGTCAGCTGCCAGTTCTGGTTTGATCCCAATGATCTCGATGATCCCAACAACCGCATATTTGGTACAGTCGTGGATGGATTTCTGTTTCCACAAAGTGCCCGTCAGCCTATCGTCATCAACGATCCGGGAAATACACAATTACAACAACCACATGTGTGGGGGATCGATGGCTATGCCAGAGATAACTGTAACCTCAATCTGAATATTCGGGTCACGGTACTGGATGATTGCAGCGGCGATGATCTGCCTGCCAATGCGCCTCCAGGTGCCATCAAACTGGTGCAGCGAAGATTTACAGCCACGGATCCGGCAGGACGAGTCGGCTTCTGTATCCAGAATATCTGGGTCATCAACTATGATCCTTTCTACATCAACAATGCCAATCCAAATGATCCGACCGATGATGTCATCTGGCCGGCGGATCAGGAGATCACCCATTGTGGTGTGCCGGATACCATCTACCCGGTCATTCTCAATGACGCTTGTGCTCAGATCGGTATCAATCTCAAGGAAAGACGATTTGAGCAAATCGATGGAGCTTGTGTAAAAATCCTGCGCGACTGGACCATCATCGACTGGTGCCAGTACAATACCCAGACCCAGTCCGGGATCTGGAAGTATACCCAGGTCGTAAAAATCACGGATACATCAGGCGCTCATTTTCCGGATTGCAATACTTCCGTCCGGAAATACTGTACGCTCGACAAAGAAGTCACCGAAGTAACGAATCAAGCCTTCCAGACCAGTTGCTTTGTTCATCTCAATTATTCCAAACGCATAGAGGATATCTGTTCCAACACCATCCGGTATGATGTCAAACTATTCGCACCCAACAGCAATCAGCCCATCGTGGTGGTCGCACCGCGAGATGTGGTCATGAATCCGGACGGAACATTTGATCTGACGATGAATACAAAGGAAAGCCCCAATCTTACCCTGAGACAATATGGTCTCGAGTATAACAACCCGTTGATTCCGCTGGAGCACTACAAAGTGCTTTGGACCGTGACCTCCGGTTGTGGAATGGTCACAACATGTGAGGATCGTATTCGTCTGGAGGATTGTAAGAAGCCTACCCCCGTCTGTATCAATGGACTCAGCACGGTGCCTATGCCGTCTACCGGCTCCGTCACCATCTGGGCTAAAGATTTCAATGCCAGCAGTTTTGACAACTGCACGCATGAAAACCAGTTGCGATACTCATTCTCTGGTACTGCATACCAGCCGTTCAGAACGTATACCTGCGAAGATATTTTAGCATTGGGTGTACAGATGCCGGTGCAGGTATGGGTATGGGATAATTTCAACAACAATGATTACTGCACGACGACCATTGTGTTTACAGATCCGTCTGGTGTCTGCGGACTGCCCAATGGTGGTGTCAGCGGTCTGGTCACTACACCGGGCAATAATCATACTGTAGCGCATGTTGGCATTTCCCTCCTATCCGGTGGCGAAATGTATGGATCCTTTATGACCACAGAGGATGGTTCCTTCCAGTTTCCAGTCGTACCTGCTGAGCAGATGTATACCCTGGAGGCTGACCGCAATGACAATCCAAAGAACGGGGTGTCCACCCTGGACCTGGTTCGCTTGCAGAAGCACCTGCTGGGATCGGAGCCTTTCACAACACCCTATCATTATATCGCTGCTGATGCCAACAGCAGTGGTGGTGTATCCGCGATTGATCTGGTGGAGATCCGTAAACTGATCCTGGGTATTTATGATGTCTTCCCAAAATCACCGTCATGGCGGTTTATTCCGGAGGACTTCGATTTTATCGATCCGTATCACCCATGGCCTTTTGAGGAGACTGCCACCTTTATGCTCGATGAGAATGGCAAAATAGAAGACTTTAAAGGCATCAAGATCGGTGACCTCAATCAGTCTGTCAACGCACATCTCGACAGACTGCAACCCCGCAGCGCGGGCCTGATAACGCTTCATGTCACGAACCGCTATATGACGGCTGGTGAAATTGCGGAAGTCGAAATCCACCTCGATGAAGATGGACAACGCCTGATCGGTGGACAATGGAGCCTGCTTCTGGATGATCTCAAATTGTTACAGATATCACCGATGGCAGATGGTCTTCGGGAGGAGATGTGGCATGTCGATGGTCCGGCAATACGTTTTGCCTGGACACCAGTTGAGGCGACAGCACCTTCAGGTATTGTCAGACTCACGGTACAGGCGCTGCATACCGGGCATCTTAGAGACAGGATCAGCCTGGATCATAAAGTACTGGTATCCGAAATGTACAATGAAGAGGAGGAGACCTTCGACCTGCGGCTGAGATGGGATGCTGAAGATGTGGCATGGATCGCCGAAGAGGTGACGTTGCATCAGAACCGTCCGAATCCATGGGGAGATGAAACGATTATTCCATTTGAGATCCCGCAGGCGGGTGAGGTGGCGCTCAGCATCACCAATGCTGTAGGCGAAGAGATCTTATTGATGACCAATGAGTTTGCCGCTGGTATGCAGCAATTCACTATACGAAATGACGGTTGGCCGCAAGGGCTGTATTACTACACGATACGCACAGGCGATGTCCAGCTGACCAAGACTATGTTGATCCTGAACAAACATTGATGAGAATCAATGGTGATGAATACCCCGGACAATGGTCCGGGGTTTTGTCGTTTTCGGCAGGTCAACTACCTTTGACACCCTTCGTATGAGAATCACAGACTACTTCAATCAAACACCGGGCAAGACCCTGATGTCGTTTGAGATACTGCCTCCGCTCAAAGGCGGGAGTATGGCTGACCTGTTCCGCCTGCTCGATGCCCTGATGGAGTTCAAGCCTCCCTTTATCGATGTCACCTATCATCGGGAAGAGTTTGTATATACTCGCCATGAGAGCGGGTATTATGAAAAAACCGCTATCCGCAAACGTCCGGGTACGGTCGGGATCTGTGCCGCCATCATGCACAAGTATGGTGTAGAAGCTGTTCCACACCTGATCTGTGGCGGATTTACCAAAGAGGATACCGAGAATGCCCTGATCGATCTGGCCTTTCTGGACATCAACAATGTACTGGCGCTCCGCGGAGATGCGATGACGTTTGAAGAAAAGTTCAATACGACACCCGGAGGTCACGGCTATGCGCTTGATCTCGTCCGCCAGATCGCCGATATGAATGCCGGGAAATATCTGGATATCAATATTGAGAATGGCAGTAAAACCCAGTTCTGCATAGGCGTAGCCGGATATCCTGAAAAACATTTTGAGGCCCCTAATTTGGATTTTGATCTCCATTACACCGCAGAGAAGATCAAAGCCGGTGCGGATTATATTGTGACCCAGATGTATTTTGACAATGGCCGGTTTTTTGACTATGTCCGTCAATGTCGTGAACGAGATATTGCCGTACCCATAGTGCCGGGGATCAAACCCCTCACGCGGAGGTATCAGCTTGCGGCTATACCCCGAAAGTTTTATGTCAATATGCCGGATGCACTTGTCCGTGAAGTCAACAAAACCAAAACGGACGCAGAGGTGCTGGATATTGGCGTCGAATGGACCATCGAGCAGTGTAAAGAGCTGATTCGTGAAGGCGTACCGTGTATCCATTTCTACACGATGGGGGATGCCCGTACGATCACCCGCATCATGAAAGGTTTATTGTAGCCTGCTGTGGTTGGAGCTTGCTCCACCATCCCTTTGCTCCAACCACCCCATGGTGTATCTTTCGTCCATGAATCTTCGCCTATTCCTCCTTTGCTACCTGACCCTCACCAGTGCGCTCTCCACTGTCATAGCTCAGGCGACATCATTCCCATCACCAGATTCATTTCTGGGGTATTCGCTGGGCAGCAGATTTACACCCCATCATCTCCTCGTCGATTACTTCAGGGCAGCAGCCAGGAGCAGTGATAAAGTCCAACTCATCGAGTACGGTACTACCTATGAACTCCGACCACTTGTCGCAGCTATCATCACCAGTCCGGAGAATATGTCCCGCATCGAGGCTATTCGTCAAAATAATTTGCGCCGCACCGGAATACTTGATGGCGGTACCGTGGCAGAAGATATCGTCTTTGTCTATCTGAGTTATACCGTCCATGGCAATGAAGCCGCCGGTGCTGAAAGCTCCATGGCGGTGCTGTATGATCTCCTCCGTGGTGGTCCACCTGTTGATGACTGGCTGGAGCATACGGTGGTGATCCTAGATCCATGTCTCAATCCGGATGGCTATAGCCGTTACTCCCAGTGGAGCAATAGTGTCAGTGCCCACCCGTTCAATCCAAGGCCTGAAACACGGGACCACCAGGAACCCTGGCCCGGAGGACGATCCAATCATTATTACTTTGATCTCAACCGCGATTGGGCCTGGCAGACCCAGAAAGAATCACGCGATCGCATTGCATTTTATTTGCAATGGATGCCGCATGTCCATGCCGATATACATGAGATGGGGGCTGAATCCCCTTATTATTTCGCACCTGCGGCGCAGCCCTATCATCCGTATGTGACGGAATGGCAATCCGCATTTCAGACCGATATAGGAAAAAATCATGCGTCACACTTTGATCGGGAGGGCTGGCGGTATTATACCCGGGAACGGTTTGATTTGTTCTATCCGTCTTACGGTGATACCTATCCAACATTTGCCGGTGCGATCGGCATGACCTATGAGCAGGGCGGTAGTGGCTATGCTAACCGGGCCGTACTGCTGGAGAACGGAGATACGCTGACCTTGTATGATCGCATAGCTCATCATCATGTGGCGTCCATGTCGACCATCGAAGTGAGTGCCCGACATGCCGCTGATCTGGTGCGTGAGTTTTCAAACTATTACAAGAAAAGTATTTCCGATCCACCGGGTGGAATCAATAGTTACGTCATCAAGCGAAACAACAATCCGGGTCGTATGCAGGATTTGCTGACGCTGCTCGAACGAAATCAGATCATCTGCGGAGTGGTCCGGAATGAACGAATGGGGATCAGGGGTATGAGTTATGTTTCAGGTGAGCCGCAGGTGTTCACAGCATCTGCCGGGGATTTGATTATACCTGTATCGCAACCCCGATCCGTGTTGGTGCAGGTGTTATTTGAGCCGGAGGGTAAGATGTCCGATTCACTGACCTATGACATTACGGCATGGAGTGTCCCGTTGGCATATGGTCTGGAGGTATATGGTACGGAGGAGGTGCTGCCGTATTCGACCCGTTATGATTCGGCTCGAGTGCGAATCAATTCGGGCGAACGCCCGTATGCCTATGCGATGATGTGGGGGTCAGTGCCTGCAGCACGCACCCTGATGTCTGCCCTTCGGGCGGGTGTGGTGGCACGATATGCGGTGCATCCGTTTTCAAACGGAGGTACATCATATCCGGCAGGGACAGTATTGTTTATGCGTGCGGACAATCGCAAGCATCCGGGGTTTGATGAAGTGATCCGGGATATAGCCGACGGGTCGGTGATGCCGTTTCACCTTATCCGGGGTGGGATGGCAGATGCAGGACGGGATTTGGGATCAGATGCGTATCCATTGGTCAGGCGCCCTGAAGTACTGACCTTCTCTGGCAAGGGCGTGAGTTCGCTGCATCTGGGTGAGATGTGGCATTTTTTTGAAGAAGAGTTGAACTCAAGTTTGCACATTGTGGATGTAGAGGAAGTGATGCATATACCGATGGAATTATACAATGTATTGCTGTTGCCTGAAGGGTACTATGCTTTGTCGGATGAGGTTATCGAGCGGATTTCCGGATGGGTGCAGCGGGGAGGTCGGGTAGTGGCTATGGGTTCGGGTATACAACGGGTTGCGGGACGGAGTGGATTTGGTATTGTGTATGGATCGGAAGAGCGGGCAGATTCGATGCGTCGGGAGGAAGCGGCGTTTCATCCTGATGAGTATTCGTCTGGTCAGCGTGAGTCATTGACGGAGGAGATCCCCGGCGCGATATTCCGGACGACCATGGATCGCACGCATCCGCTTTGCTTTGGACTCGGGCAGACCTACTGGACGCTGAAGACCGGCGCATCTGCGTATCGATGGTTGGAACACGGCCGCAATGCTATTGTGCTGGAAGATACATCAACGTATTTTGGATTTGCAGGACACAAGGCGCTGGAGAAGATGCGAAATACCCTCCTGGCAGGGCATGAACGTGTAGGGGGTGGCTCGGTGGTGTATATGGTGGACAATCCCCTGTTCCGTTCATTTTGGAATCATGGAAAAGTACTTTTTGCAAATGCGTTGTTTTTTTGAGGTAAAGTTGCAAGTGCAAGTGTAGGATTAAATGTGGTCCTGGCATTGTTTGGACCTTGACAGACATATTAGGACGTGATGTCCGCTCAGGCAAAGTAGTGGTGCAGTCTCCCTAGGAAGGATCCTGCATGACAGGGTGCGGATCTTTTAGCTTGCCGAGGGTCTTGGCGATGATGGTGGAGACGGTACAGTCACTGGTGACATTAGCCACCGTACGGACCATATCCAGCGGCCGGTCCACGGCAAAAATAAGCGCCAGCCCTGCTTCCGGAATTCCGGCCTGAGACAATACAATCACCAGCATCACCATGCCTGCACTCGGCACGGCCGCTGAGCCGATTGAGGCGAGCGTTGCCGTCATGATGATCCCCAACTGAGCGCCTACACTCAATTCCATGCCAAACGCCTGTGCTATAAATACGGCTGCAACCGCCTGGTAAAGGCTTGTGCCATCCATATTGACTGTCGCCCCGATCGGGAGGACAAAGCTGGAGACTTCATTGTCTACACCTACATTTTTTTCCACTACCTCCATCGTGACCGGAAGCGTAGCCGCGCTCGAGCTGGTCGAAAACGCAAGCAACTGCGCCGGCGCTATCTGCTTGAGAAAGGTGACCGGATTGCGGCGAGTGAACAGAAATATCAGTGAAGGATAAAACACAAAAAGCAAAATGGCCAGGCCAGTCAGCACTGTAATGGCATATTTTCCCAGGGCGAGAAAAATATCCGGACCCGGTGACTCCGCCACCAGCGAAGCCATCAGTGCAAAGACACCAAACGGCGCCCCTAACATGATCAGATCGATCATCTTGAGGATGATGTCGTTGAAGTTGTCAAAGAAGGCTTTGAAGACGCTGGTACGTCGCTCTGGAAGCATGATCATCGCGATGCCCAGAAAGAGGGCAAAGAAGATGACCTGCAGCATCGTCGCATTGGAGGAAGTGGCCTTGACGATATTATCCGGCACGATGTCCTCGATAAACTTGAGCGGACCTGACTGCTTTTGCAGGGCTGCTTCTGCCTGGCGTTTTTCGGCATCCACACTATAAGCCGTGAGCATCGTGGTCCGGGTGGACTCCGGGATGGCATAGCCTGGTTTGATCAGATTGACGACTCCAAGTCCGATACACACGGCAAAGACCGTAGTACACAGGTAGATCCCCAGCGTCCGAAGTCCCATTTTGGAGAGTTTGCTGATGTCCTTGAGATCAGACACTCCTTTCACCAGCGAAGCCAGGATCAGGGGCACAGCGATGAGCTTGAGCAGATTGATAAAAATGGTGCCGAAAGGCTTGATATAGTCTTTCACTCCCTGCGCACCGCCATCAAACCGAATCGCGATGACACCCAAAAGAATACCCGCAGCCATCCCGATGAGGATGCGTACATGGAGAGGAAGTTTTTTCATAACCGGAAGTCATTAAAAGTCGCCAAGCTGGTCCAATACGGACTGCAGACGGTTTGGGGAGCCAAAATAACAGATTTTCAGGAAGCGGTATTTCACAGCAACACGTCCGGATCGAGCGGCCTGTACTATAAGCGGAGTATGTCGTCTAAAGGCCTGTATTCAACAAAAAAAAATGGTCAGAAGACCTAAAAACTAAAATAAGTAAATACCTTAAGCGCCCGAAACAGAATAAAATATCCATGAAGAAAACCAGCCTACGGCTTATTGCCTTATTGATTGCCGTATTGAGCCCGTTACTGACCTGGGCACAGGAAGCGCAGACGGCAGAGAGGGGTCTTGATGAACGGGTGAATGAATGGTTTGCTCCCGTCGCGGAAGCATGGGGCAGGGTTGTTTTTTACCCGATTGAATTTACCCCGACGATATCTGTTCCTTTCGTCGTCATCCTGCTGGTCGGTGGAGCTTTTTTCTTCACACTTTATTTTGCTTTTGTCAATATCCGGAAGTTTGGTCTGGCGGTGCGCGTCGTGCGGGGCAAATATGACTACCTGGACCAAAATGGCGGAGTGATCAAGTCCGCTGAAGTCAATATCACCGAAACCGGTGATATCCGGGATACCATCCGGGACGAGTCCCAGATCGGTGAAGTCAATCACTTTCAGGCACTGGCTACGGCTGTCTCCGGGACAGTTGGTCTTGGCAATATAGCCGGGGTAGCGGTGGCCGTGAGTCTCGGCGGACCCGGTGCCACCTTTTGGATGATTATCTGCGGTCTGCTCGGTATGTCTTCGAAGTTTGTCGAATGTACCCTCGGGGTGAAATACCGTGATATTGACAAGAATGGGGTAGTACACGGGGGGCCGATGTATTATCTCAGCCGGGGACTTAAGGAAATGAATATGGGGGGACTGGGTAAAGTACTGGCAGTCCTCTTTGCGATCTTTTGCGTCGGCGGTTCTTTCGGCGGAGGGAATGCGTTTCAGGCCAATCAGGCTGCTGCTCAGATCGTCCAGATGGCCGGCATCCAGAGTGGTTCAGCCGGATTCTTTATCGGGCTGGTCATGGCGATCATGGTGGGTGTGGTGATCATTGGCGGGATCAAGCGTATCGCGAATGTCACAGAGAAAGTAGTACCCTTCATGGCGATACTCTATGTTATTGCTTCAATTATTATTCTCTTGTTTCATTTTACGCAGTTGGATGATGCGATCATGCTCATCGTGCGTTCGGCGTTTTCACCGGATGCGGCTGTGGGTGGATTTTTTGGTGTGCTGATCCAGGGCTTTCGCCGGGCTGTTTTTTCCAACGAAGCCGGTACGGGTTCGGCATCTATCGCCCATGCTGCAGTAAAGACCAAGTACCCTGCATCGGAAGGATTGGTATCCTTGCTTGAGCCTTTTATTGATACCGTCGTGATCTGCACAATGACCGCACTGGTGATTGTCCTGTACAATATGGATGGCGTATTTGTATATGGTGCAGTAGCCGACACCAGTACGGCTGCCGGTGTAGGCCTTACCTCCGCGGCATACAATGCTGTCATTCCGCATTTCTCGTATGTGCTGACCGTGGCGGTGGTGCTGTTTGCATTCTCTACGATGATATCCTGGTCCTATTATGGATTACAGTCCTGGAAGTATTTGTTCGGTCGTGGCCGCGCATCTGATCTGAGTTATAAGGTATTATTTCTTGCCTTTGTGGTCATCGGAGCGTCCGCATCGTTGGGCGCGGTTATTGACTTTTCAGATGCGATGATCTTCGCGATGGTGTTTCCCAATATGCTGGGCTTATTCCTGCTGGCACCCCGCGTCAGAGAAGAACTGATTAAATATTTGAGTGTGATCCGGTCGTCTAAATCATCCTGATCAGGAAACGAAGAGTGCTTGAAACTCCTATCCCCAATTTATGGGATTGTGTATGGTGATGCGTGTACTGACCTTTATGGTTGAAACCGGTGTATTTCTTTTACGTAAACCACCACTTTATCATGAGGTGTTCTCCCATTTTACACAAGTACTCATCAATTCTATTCATTGTCCTGATCGTCGCGGCTCAAGGCTGCCGCAAACCAGATTCGGTACAGGTTGACATCTTTGCACCATCCCCGATGCGGTGCGCACCGCAGTTGTCGGATGCCGACTGGTATGCCACAGGCGATCCGGCTCCGGTGTTTGAAGGTATGGATCTATTGCATTATCCGGTCACGACTACAAATCCAGAAGCACAGAAGTTTTTCAATCAGGGTTTGCTTTTTGCTTATGCGTTTAATCACGCGGAGGCTGCAAGGTCATTTTATCATGCCAGTCGGTTGGACAGTACCTGTGCGATGTGTTATTGGGGATATGCTTTTGTTTTAGGCCCCAACTATAATGCAGGGATGGAACCTGACAATTATGCGCGCGCCTATGATGCGGTACTCAAGGCCCGGAAATGGTCAACTTCTGCTACACAAAAAGAAAGGGATCTGATTGAAGCTATGGTCCTGCGGTATAGCCGTGAAGTCCCCGATGACCGGCGACACCTCGACAGTGCCTTTATGGAGGCGATGAAAGTCATGCATCACCGTTATCCGGACGATATCAATATCGCGGCCATCTATGCTGAATCGTTGATGGATATGCATCCATGGGATTTATGGGAAAAAGACGGGACACCCCGGCCCTGGACACAGGAGATCATACGCGCTATCGATGTATGTATCCGGCTGGATCCCGATCATCCCGGTGGACATCACTATAACATACATGCCTGGGAAGCCTCTCCTACGCCAGAGAAAGCATTGGTCAGTGCAAAGAAATTTGATGACGGTCTTGTGGCCAAGGCAGGCCATCTGGTGCACATGCCGTCGCATATCTATATCAACACTGGGGATTATCACTTTGGCTCCCTGGCCAATATTAATGCCCTGAAACAAGACAGTATGTACGTGACGCAATGTCATGCGCAAGGCGCTTACCCGCTGGCCTATTATCCGCACAATTATCATTTTCTGACGGCGACGGCTACGCTGGAAGGAAAGAAGGAATGGGCGATTGATGCAGCACACAAGATGGCCAGACATGTCAACCACACAGGTATGCTGATCCCCGATCTGGCTACGCTTCAACATTATTATGTCACACCCTATTTCGTGCATGTCAAGTTTGGCACCTGGGAAGACATACTGAAGTTGCCGGCACCGGATTCACAACTTGTATACGCACAAGCTATCATGCACTATGCAAGAGGCATGGCGCATCTGGGTATGCAAGACATTGAACAAGCCAAAGCGGAATTGACACGTCTGCAGCAGGTCAGTCAGGATGATACGCTCAAAGCAATGTCTATATGGGGCATCAATTCGCTGTATAGTGTAGTGGAGATTGGTATAAAGGTGTTGGAGGGCGAGATATTCGCTCAGGAGGGCAAGATGGAAGAAAGCATCAAATTATTGCAGGAAGCCGTCGTGCTGGAAGATGCATTGAATTACAACGAACCACCAGATTGGTTCTTTTCTGTGCGTCATCATCTGGGAGCGATATTACTGGATGCCGGACGAGCCAGAGAGGCTATAGATCTGTATAAAGAGGACCTGACGATTTTTCCAAAAAATGGCTGGGCACTCAGTGGTTTAAAGAAAGCGTATCTGGACAACAAGCAGCCTGACCAGGCTGCAGCCACAGACCGTTTGCTGAAAGAAGCTTGGGCACATGCGGATATCAAACTTGCCGGCTCACGGGTACAGTGAGCTGTCGTTGAATTGCAGTATTCGTAAGTTAGCCGGGTGAAACAACAGGCAGGTGATACGATGCCACAGACCTATCCCGGTCGAGCACGGGTATTGGTATTGTTGGTGATCTCTCAGTTTTTATGTGTTTCATTGTGGTTTGCCGGCAACAGCGTGATCCGGGATCTTGTCGCGGAGTTTGGCTTGATGCCGGAAGTTATCGGTCATTTGACGACATCGGTACAGCTTGGCTTTATAGGAGGAACGCTGGTTTTTGCTGCATTGGCCATTGCGGACAGGTTTAGCCCTTCAGGTGTGTTTCTGGTGAGTGCCCTTATCGCTGCTTGTTGCAGTGCAGGCATGGTCATATCCGAAGGGGAGATGAGCATGATGTATGGTTCGCGCTTTTTAACGGGGTTTTTTCTCGCCGGTGTATATCCTGTGGGGATGAAGATAGCGGCGGATTATTATCAGCATGAGTTGGGTAAGGCTCTTGGTTATCTGGTGGGAGCATTGGTATTGGGTACGGCATTTCCGCATTTGCTGGTTTATTTGCAAACCGGTTGGGATTGGCGAATCGTCATGTTGACCACGTCGTTAATGTCGGTGGCAGGGGGATTGCTGGTATACTTTTTTATACCGGATGGTCCGTATCGGACGAGACACTTCAACTTTAAAGTGGGTTCTTTTTTAAAGGTATTTAGCCAAAAGGAATTTCGGGCTATTGCCTTTGGATATTTCGGCCATATGTGGGAACTCTATGCCTTTTGGACTTTTGTACCGTATGTGGTGGGTCGGACGATTTGCACAGCAGCATTGGATGAAAAGTGCGTTGCCTTGATATCTTTTGGGGTGATTGCTGCGGGGGCGTTGGGGTGTGTGCAGGGTGGATATATAGCACGCAAGGTCGGGAGTTATAGAGTTGCCTTTAGGGCATTGTTGATATCAGGCATTTGTTGTGCTGTTTCACCCTGGATATTAACCTTATCAATAGATTGGGTGGTGCTGTTATTTTTGATTTTTTGGGGGGTGGTGGTCATACTGGATTCGCCGCAATTTTCTGCGTTGGTGACGCAAACTGTGCCGGATGGATACAGGGGGACGGCGCTGACGGCTGTGTTGAGTCTGGGATTTGGTGTGACGGTTTTGAGTATACAGCTTGTAACATGGATGATAGCTTTTATCCGTGTTGAGTTTATCTTTCTTTTACTCTTACCAGGACCTGTATTGGGAGTACTTGCAATGAAACGAATGTAACCGGAATTACCAGGCAGGGCTATTAGGATGAAATCTGTCGAGATGTGGGCAATGTAAAGGGGATGTAAAAATTTTGGAAATTGAACCTTAAGGAATTAACAATAACTTGAGCGAAGTCTTAGATGGAGGAAGGGAGGAGGGTCTATCTTTGCGCCGCTTAATAATATGTGTAACCACCTGATTTTGTAAGTAAGATGTCCAAGCTAAGGAAAGCACCCCGGGCCAACCGGCCGCTCAACGTTCTGGATTACCTGGTGACCGAGCGGACATTTTTACTGATTGTACTGACGGGAGCATTGCTGGCATCTGTGATGGTCTATTTTGGCCGGTCGGCGATGTGGGTGGGATTTTTATTTGCGGCGTATTCGACAGTGGCCAATGACAGTATTCAATCCCTGGGGACATTTATTGAAAGCAACAAAAAGAGGAAGTGGTGGATAATGTGGCTGTTTATTGGGGGTATTTTTTTGATCACCGTCACGTTTAGTTGGTTTTACTATGATGGTGATGTGACGTACCAGCGATTACTGAATGATGAGGGGGTCACCAAGTATCCTCACCCGGAGGAGTTCAGTTTTTTCCAGATTATTGCGCCTATCGTTTTGTTGGTTCTGACGCGGCTGCGGATGCCGGTATCGACGACATTTTTGATGTTGAGTGTGTTTAGTGTGGATGCAACGGGGATTACGTCCATCATTGGCAAGAGTCTTTCGGGATATGGGTTGGCGTTTATGGTTTCCTTTCTGATCTGGTATCTGGGGTACAATCTGATTAAAAAATATTTTAGCCAGCGAAAGACCAATCCTGCCTGGACGGTGATCCAGTGGATCGTCAGCGGGTGTTTGTGGTCGGTCTGGGTGATGCAGGATGGGGCCAATGTGGCGGTTTTTTTACCGCGGCGGTTGGATACGCTTCAGTTTCTCATCTTCGGGGGGACGATCTTTTTTGGGTTAGGCTTATTGTTGTACCTCAAGGGAGATAAGATCCAACGGATTGTGAGTGAGAAGTCCCGTATATCGGATGTTCGGGCGGCGACGCTGATTGACTTCAGTTATGTGGTGATGTTGATTTATAAATTGTTTATCAGTACGGTCCCGATGAGTACGACGTGGGTCTTTTTGGGTGTGATTGGTGGGCGGGAGATTGCGATCAGTCTTTCGCGGATCAAGACGGGATATACGCATAAGTTTAAGGCCCTACGGATTATTCTAAAAGATGTGGGGTCGGCGTTGATTGGTTTGCTGATATCGGTAATATTGGCGGTTGGAGCGAATCCAAATATCCAGAAGCAGTTGGTAGGTGCGGTGAAGTCGTGGTTGGGAATAGGGGAGTAGGGGTTTTCGGCGGTTTCAATAGGAGTATGGTGGGGTATGATGGCTTGGGCTGATTTCGGCGCAATACGCCGGGGTTTGGTTGGTATTATTGGGATGTGGAGGATTTTCAGGGTAGAAATTGTTGGTTTTTCTGGAATGTTTGACCCGGCTGATTTCGTCGAAATCCGTCGCTGGATGGCTGTGGTTATTGGGCTGTAGCCATTTTTAAAGCAACGTATTATTTAAATATATAATATGTTCTCTCCGACTGATTTCGTCGAAATCCGTCGCTGGATGGCTGTGGTTATTGGGCTGTAGCCATTTTCAGAATAACGTATTATTGAAACATTTAATATGTTCTCTTGGACTGATTTCGTCGAAATCCGTCGCTGGTTGGCTGTGGATATTGGGCTGTAGCCATTTTTAAAGCAACGTATTATTTAAATATATAATATGTTCTCTCCGACTGATTTCGTCGAAATCCGTCGCTGGTTGGCTGTGGATATTGGGCTGTAGCCATTTTCAGAATAACGTATTATTGAAACATTTAATATGTTCTCTTGGACTGATTTCGTCGAAATCCGTCGCTGGATGCCTGTTGTTATTGGGCTATAGCCATTTGCGAAACAACGTATTATTAAAATCCTACATGTGTTTTTGAGTCGAAATCCGTCCCTTGCAAACCCTCAACCTAATAATGCAACCACCTCCACCTCACACCCCCCCGTCCCCGAATCTCCAACGCCGGAGCAGGCAACTTAAACACATTCAACATCCCCAACACCATACGAAAAGGCCGACTCTTGACCCGTATACGACTCAAATCCACATCCGGCGATAAATACCACTGCCGATAGCGAGGATACAATTCCCCCGAAACCTCATACTTGTTGCCTTGAGCCTCCCACTTGTTTTCTATACCACCAAACATATTCTCAGCCCCATACCCAACAGCCAAATTGAGCCACCCCGGAAAGCGCTGACTCTCACCCAAAAACGAACCGATATTGACCGATATCCATATTGTTTGTGCATTGTAATCCTTCAGAAACGTCTGCAAAATACCAGACCCATACAAGTCCTTTGCCCGCATTGCCAGTGTATTACTTCCACCCGGTATACCCGTAACTATCTCATTCGGATACCGGCGATAGGTACCCGAAACTTTCATCCGTATCCGCTGCTCATCCCACGAAGCCTGCTGTACACCCCACAAAGCACTCCCCGCCAGATTGGCCCCAATATCAAACCATGAAAATCCCCATCCCGACGAAAACCCATCTAGTACCTCCAGCGACCCCTGTATCCCAAATGCCGAAAACATCCCCGCCCAGATCGAAGAACTGCGCGACATGCCCGTCCATCGCGCCCCATAATAACTCCAATCCGACAGAAAATAGGCCGTAAACATATGCCCGGCCTTATCCATTTGAAGCCATTCCCGACGGTCATCAAAAAAGTGAAATGAGGTTTGCGGATAGTCATTATACCAAAACGTACTCAGCGCAAACAAGGTCCCGCCCAACGCGACACTCCCCGTCCCTGCAGCCCCCCAAAACCGACCCTTATGGAAAGCCCCGGGCGTATCCCAAAAACCAAGGGTATCCCGCTGCGCCAGCCCGGATTCCATCCGCACACAACAGATCATCACCACCGCAAGCAGCAAGTACCTGGCATTTGTACACTTAATTTTGCCTTTAGACCCCATCCCGACGTAATAACGTCAATTATTGATATTTTGCAGGCTGTTTGGATCATAAAACCGGTTGGAAAATCGCTATTGATTGTATATGATGCTACTTCGACTACCCCCACAGTTCCTTTTCGCCTTGTTGTTTTCCTGCATGGCAGGGATGACCAATGGACAGGACATTCATTTTACCCTCCATCCGATGACGCCTCTGGCGTTCAATCCAGCCAATACCGGAGGCTTCTATGGATCGTACAGAATTTCAGGACTGTACCGAGATCAATACAGAAGCGTAGCCGGAAACGGCGCATTTACCACCCCCACTTTTTCTATCGATGCTCCCATCCTCAGAGGCTTTAAGGAGAAAGACTGGGTGGGCGTCGGGTTGTTTTTCTATACCGACAAATCAGGCACTGCCGGTTTGGCACAGACCTCTTACAAGTTGAGTGCTGCCTATCATCTTTCCATGGGAAAGAAAGGCAATAGTGTGCTATCATTAGCCTACCAGACCGGTGGTGTGCAACGAAGGATTAAGAATGTGGCCAACCTTCGCTTCGAAGATGGTCTGGTGTCCGGAAATCCATCAAGCTCCCTCGACCTGAGTATCATCAATATGGATCAGAAAGGCAACTCCTTTCTCGATCATGTCGGAGGCCTTAAACTCACGTCCAAAATCAATAAAACGGATGAGTTTTTCATCGGCATCGCTGCGGGCAAATTTGGCCGGCCGGATTTCTCCCTCCTGTCCACTGGAGGGAATTACCGCATCGATCCAAGAGGGTACGCCCACATCGGCATGTCTACCGTACTGTCTGATCGGATCCGTTTTCTACCAAACCTTTCCTACCAGAAACTATTTAAAAGCGCTGCTAATACGTTTGTAGCTCAGGCCATGCTGGATTATCTGTATGATGCAGAAAAACAAATTGTGATGAAAGGAGGTTTAGGGTATAGAAGCGGGGCCGGCATCGGTGATGCCATTCAGATCATGTTGGGTGCGGATATCCGAGACATCAGGGTGATGATTGCCTACGATCTCAATGTATCAAGCCTCTCTACAGCCAGCGGTACACAGGGCGGATTTGAGTTGGCCGCCCAGTATATGGGCAGGGTCTACAAAAGGCCCAAACCGGATCCCATTATTTTTTGTCCACGATTCTAATGGAAATGATGAGCAGAGCAAAATTTTTATTTTTTTCATGTTGTTTGATGCTGTCCACTTGGGTGGTAGCCCAGCCGTTGGATGAAGTACCCATCCACATGATGATCGAAACCGCCGAAGCCAGTCTCGCCATACCGGACTATTATACTGCTCTGGAGTGGTATGAAAATGCCTACAAGGAGACCCGTGATCCGGATATAGCCGCGCAGATTGCCACCCTTCAGATCAAACTCCGCGATTACGTCCGTGCCGAGCGATGGCTGGAGCGCATCGTGCAAAAAGATCAAGGCGCAAAATACCCGCATTCCGTCTTTCAATATGCTCAGGTCCTTAAAGTATTGGGCAAGTATCAGGAGTCTATCGATGCATTTAATTTTTACGCCGGACTTGATCCGGCAGATAGCCTGCTTGTCCTCGCAGATAATGAAGTGGCCGGTATCCAACTGGCGATGCAATCCAAACCCCCCATCGATCTGGTGGTCAAGAATGCCGGCAGAACTGTCAACTACTCCTATACGGATGCATCTCCTTTTTTGAGCCCTGACGGTAATCTCTATTTCGCCTCCATGCGAACCCGCGAAATCATAAAGCTGGATGGCAAGCAAGGTGATTACTATTTGAAAATATATGCCTCTGAAAAGGATAAAGAGTCGAGTTGGAAGGTACCCAAAGCACTCAATGATAAGGTCAATCGTGAAGGGTATCACACCGGTAGCCCTAGCTTTTCATCTGATGGGAGCCGGATGTTTTTCACCCGCTCCGTCCTCACCGGCAATGACCTGACAGAAAGCAAAATCTATATGAGTGTCGGCAAAGCCCAAAACTGGGGCCCCGCTGTAGAACTACAAGGCATCAATGGCAACTATATTGCCAAGCAGCCCACTCCGGGTGTCCTTTTTGGAAAAGAAGTTCTCTTCTTTTCATCCGATATGCCCGGGGGATTTGGTGGTTTTGACCTCTATTATTCGGATCGTATCAATGACGAAACGTATGCCCGGCCAGTTAATTTGGGCCCGACTATTAATACGTCGGCTGACGAAGAAACACCGTTCTACCTCAACAATCGCCTCTACTTCTCCTCAACAGGTCATCCCGGACTTGGCGGATTTGATATTTTCAGATCAGACTGGACCGGCCAGGAATGGAGCAAAGTGGAAAATTTGGGAGCTGGTTACAATTCATCCTATGATGACCTCTATTTCTCCGTCAATGAGGAAGGAAAACTCGGATTTTTGGTCTCAAACCGCCCGGATGATGAAGCCCGCTCACTTAAATCCAAAACCTGTTGCGATGACATCTACCAGTTCCATATCCGGGATATCATCATTGACCTGATCACCAGTGTCTATGAAGGCAATGTGCCGCTCCTCGGTGCCAAAGTCACGGTATTCGAATTGGATCGGGGCAAGACCGGAAAATCACAACAGCAAACCAATCAGAAAATCCATGATTTTCAGTTTCCACTGGACCAGGACAAAGCCTATAAAGCTCTCGTCGAAAGAGATGGATATCAACCTGCAGAATTTGAGTTCAATACAGTAGGCCTGATCGATAATCATACGATACGCCGCACGGTCAAACTGGCGAAAAAGCCTGTGGACGCCAGTATGGAAACGGTGACGATCAACGAAGCGATACGGCTCAACAATATCTACTATGATTTTGACGATGACAAGATTCTGACGGATGCGGTAAAAGATCTCAGCTTCTTACTGGGACTGATGAAGCAATATCCCGACATGGTCATCGAATTGTCATCCCATACGGATGCGCAGGGAAATGATGCCTATAACACCAGACTCTCCCAGCGACGGGCCCAGTCGGCCAAGAACTGGCTTGTGGCAAAAGGAATCAAAGAAGGCCGGATCGAAGCAGTCGGCTATGGTGAATCCCAGATCCTCAATCACTGCATCAATGGCATTGATTGTACAGATGCGGAGCATCGGGTCAACCGCCGGACCGAGTTTAAGATCATCGCCGGACCTACCACGATCGAAGTGAAGAAGTCCGACCTCGGTGATCAAAAAAAAAAGGAACTGAGTAGTAGCAAAACCATCCCAGCGCCTTCCAAAGGAACTGTTCCGGCCTCTGACCCCAAGATCAGCCTCCTGTTTGATAAGGAACTGGTCGAACTGGGTCGGGTAAAGAAAGGAGAGAAACGGGAGATGAGCTACTCATTTACTAACATCGGGAATCAACCCATCGAGATCGAATTGATTTCCTCCTGCGAATGCACAACGCTTGAATGGCCACAGTTTAGGGTCTTCAAGCCGGGTGAGAAAGGCACCATTAAAGCCACCTTCGACAGCTCGGAAAAGGAGATCAGCGAAACGACAGACATTGAGATCATCCTCAAGCAACATGATCCCAAGACACGCAATCCCATAGTCTACATTCTGAAGTATTCTTTTGAACTCATTAAATAGAGTTCTGTTGCGCAGCGATGAAACATCCTGACCCTTGAGCCTCCAATTGCTGTGGGATCAGATCGCCCGGCAGGATGCATGGGAATGGATCGGATTGATCTCAGGCTGTATCTATGTGATCCTCGCCGCCTATGAGAAGCCGTCATGCTGGTGGTTTGGAATTCTCAGCGCTGCCTGCATTGCCTGGAAAAGTTTTACAGATTATTTTTTGATTGCGGATGGGGTCCTCCAGATTTTCTATATCGGCATCGGTGTGGTGGGTTTGGTGCAATGGCGTAGAGGTCAATCGCAGCAAACCCTAAAGCCTGTAGTCACGTCTTCCGCATTCTATCATGGAGTTGCCATTGCCTTGTGCCTGGTATTGAGCTGGCCGGTGTCTATTGGGCTTGTACACTATGCGGAAGCCCGTTATGGGTATATGGATACGGTACTCACCTTGCTTTCGGTCTGGAGTACTTTACTCCTGATTCGCAAGGATCTGCACAATTGGATTTACTGGATCGTCATTGACATCCTCTATGTCATTTTGTATTGGAAAAGTGATGGCATTTTGTTCGCGCTATTGTTTCTGATCTATACCGGAATTTCGATTTGGGGATTTTACCGATGGCGACGTCATTTGCGTGCCGGTATAGCCGGAGAGCTTTTACAAGGTTGAGGTAATATGATTACCATTATCTTTCCTGAAAACAGGTACTCTATTTATGCAAAAGTATTTTGTTCATCCGGACATTGCCAGCGCTGAGACGATCTCAAAGGAAGTGTATACCAGTCCGGCCGTTTTTGAAAGCGCGAAGGAGTTGATCTTTTCGAAAGGCTGGCAATGGGCAGGGGATACACGGCAGGCACCTGTGCAGGGAAGTCTTTTTCCATTTATCCTACTCGAACATTTTCTGGACGAACCTTTGCTATGGTCACGCGATCAACAGGGTCAGTTGCGGTGCCTGTCCAACGTATGCACACATCGGGGAAATCTCCTGGTGCACACTCCCTGTACCGCTCATCAGGTGCAATGCAGGTACCACGGCCGCCGCTTTGGTTTGGATGGCATATTTACATCTATGCCTGAGTTTAAAGAGGTCAAAGATTTTCCAACGTCACGGGACAATCTGGCATCGCTGCCCTTATTTCAATGGGGCCAATGGCTGTTCATTTCACTTGATGGCGAGGCGCAGCCGGATATGTATTTCAACGATATGCTGCGTCGGCTGGCATGGCTTCCGGTGGATGATTTTTATTTCAGACCGGATCTTTCGCAGGACTATACCGTGGAGGCCAATTGGGCGCTTTATTGTGAGAATTATCTGGAAGGGTTTCATATCCCATTTGTCCATGCCGGACTCAATGCAGTGATAGACTATGGCAGCTATACCACCGAATTGTTTCCTTTTTCAAGTTTGCAGATAGGACTGGCCAAAGAGGGTGAGCCTGTGTTTGACATACCGCCGGCAAGTCCTGATTTTGGTAAAAGGGTAGGGGCATATTACTTCTGGGTATTCCCCAATATGATGTTCAATTTTTATCCCTGGGGACTTTCTGTCAATGTCGTCCGTCCTGTAGAAATAGACAAGACAATCGTTTCATTTTATACGTATGTGTGGAACGAGCATTTGCTTGACCAGGGTGCGGGTTCGGATCTCTTTCGGGTGGAGATGGAGGATGAAGCCGTCGTGCAGGCGGTACAGAAGGGCATTCGTTCGAGGCATTATACCCATGGACGATATTCTGTGACGAGGGAACAGGGGACGCATCATTTTCATCGCCTTCTCGCAGCAGCCCTTTCCGGCCAGGCATGAAACCTCTGACCCGAACTTTTGGTGTGTGGACAGGGGTCTCCATTGTCGCAGGTAGTGTGATTGGTTCAGGTATATTCATGAAGCCGGCCACCATGGCAGCTCAGTTAGGTTCGCCAGAGTTGTTGATTGTTGTATGGGTTGGAGCAGGCGTCATCACTCTATTTGGGGCACTTGGAAATGCAGAGATAGCCGCAATGCTGCCCGAGACCGGAGGGCAGTATGTTTTTTTTAAAAAAATGTATGGGAATTTTTTTGCTTTCCTATATGGTTGGGCAGCTTTTGCCGTGTTCAATACGGCCGGAGTCGCTTCCATAGCCTATGTCATGTCCACCTATCTCGAGTATTTTTTTTCTTTTCCACGGTTTTCAGATGAGGTAGAACAATCGTTAGCCATTAGTATCCCCTTCATTGGTTATATCTATCCTTTGCAAAATGCAGGAGTCAAGTCTATGACTGTTTTAGTGGTATGGGTTTTGACACTGATCAGCTATCGCAGTACCCGTGTTGGCGGGAATGTTTTGGTCTTATTTACGATGCTTAAAATTGCTGCGATCGTCATGATCGTACTGGCGATCTTTTTTTCTGACAATGGTCAGATAAAAAATTTTGTCACCAACGATGCGAATATCTGGCCTCAGGGATGGGCCTTGGCCGGAGCCGTAATGGCCGCAGCTGCTGGTGCGTTTTGGGCGTTTGACGGATGGAACAATATTGGCTTTGTAGCCGGAGAAATCCGTAACCCACAGCGTGTGATTCCGCGCAGCCTTTTTCTTGGGATATGCATTTGTATTCTCCTTTATGTTATGGTCAATCTTGCGTTTCTCTATGTCATGCCAGTCAGCATAATGGCTACATCTGAACTAGTGGCTTCAGATGCAGCCCGGTTGGTCTTTGGTAGTGCGGGGGGAGCATGCATCGCCCTCCTGGTCATTCTATCGACGCTAGGTAGCACGCATGCTAACATTTTGTCCACGACGAGGGTCACCTTTGCCGTTTCAAACAGCGGACACTTTTTTAGAATCTTTGGAGTGGCACATCCCCGGTTTGATACCCCGGGAAATGCTCTGGTATTACATGGCTTCTGGGCATCCATACTGGTCATCAGCGGTTCATTTGATATGCTGACCGATATGTTGATATTTGTCAGTTGGTTCTTTTATGGCATGAGCGCCCTTGGTATTTTTGTATTGCGACATAAAATGAAGGATGTGCATCGGCCCTATAAGGTTTGGGGGTATCCGGTAGTACCCTTAGTTTTTATATCATTCACGGGGTTCTTTTTATGCATGACCCTGTATACCGATATTACTAATTATGTATCCGGCCAATCACAGTTTATCAATTCCATCATGGGCATAGCACTTACAGCTATAGGCATACCTTTGTATTTATACTTTCATATCAAAAAGTCATCGAAATGAATCTGATGAGAATCATCCTTTTGATGAGTATCTTCCTTTTTACGTCAATGATGGCCGGGGCGCAGGGACCAACATTCCCACCCCGGAATGAAACAGACCGGGACCCATCTTTGATGGCTTTCACCACTTTGTTGCGCAAAGCCATTGAGCAGAAAGATGCCGAATTCCTTCTCTCAGTAGTAGATCAAAATGTCTCCGGAGCCATTGGCGGCGAAGGCGGGCTGGAAGAGTTTATAGACGTATGGCAACCACACAAACCGGAAGGTAAACTATGGCCGGTGCTCAAGCATGTTGTGGAGCTGGGCGGTGTCTATCTGCAGGATATGGCGGATGAGACCGGCAGGTACCAGTTTGTTTTCCCATATGTATACGACATGGATTTTGAAGTCGATGTGGACTACTATAGCCTCGGCGTGATTACCGGCAAGAATGTCAATCTCCGCGAAAAACCAGATACCAGGGCTCCGGTACTTTCACAATTGAGTTATAACACCATATGGTACCTCTACGATGAGACAATAGCAGGTGCCGCTGAATCCGGACGCAACGACGCCGGTGATCCCGAATGGTACCTGGTCGAGACCTATGACCGGAAGTATCGTGGCTGGGTCAACTGGCGTTATGTGTATAGCCCAATGGGATACAGGCTTTTTCTGTACAAGAATGTTGACGGAAATTGGAAAATCTCTGCGTTTATGGTAGGCGACTAAACGAATTTGAGATTTTTAATGAAATTCTAAGTGTATTCTAAGCCAATTTCGTACTTCTATCCGGACCAAGTCTAAATTTGGCTCTATTTTTGACCTTCCAAATAGTAGAAGACTTCAGGATATTTAAATCCCTGATTTTGCTATTGCTAAACATTCCACTTTTTATTTTAAATCACTTTTTAATGGTTAAGCGTTTCTACCTCCTCCTTACAGTTTTGATCATGGGAGCCTTCCAACAGGCTGATGCTCAGGGCTGTGTAGCTATCCGCTCCTTTTCAGGCTGCGGCAGTGGATCGGGCACTGGTGTATTTCTCAACAAAGGCGACTTCCTCATCGGGACCAATGTGCGTTATTTTAAATCCTACCGGCATTATCGCGGCACACATGAAGAAGTCCAAAGAGTGCAAAACGGTACGGAAGTGATCAACAAATCATCTTTCCTTGATTTTACGGTCAATTATGCTGTCTCCAATCGCACCTATGCGACTTTTACGCTTCCTTTTGTATTTCATCACCGGACCTCTATGTATGAACATGGCGGCAATCCCCCAAATGGACTGGGCCAGCGTCATGCTACGAGCTCCCAAGGCCTTTCAGATATCCGGTTGGGTGTAGGCTATTGGCTGTTCAATCCGGACCGCCATCCCACATTCAACTATGCGATCGGATTGGGTGTAAAATTGAATACCGGCAAGTATGATTACAAAGACACGTTTTACAATCAGGGTCCTGACCGCAATGAAGAACGAGAGTTGGTGGTCGATCAATCAATCCAGCCCGGTGATGGAGGCATTAGCCCTTCACTCGATCTACAGGGCTATCACATCCTGTCAGACCGGTTTTCGATCAATACCACGTTGTTCTACATGTTTGGCATTCAGGAAAGCAACGGAGTGCTTATTCGTAATCAACAGGCTGGCGGAACCGAATTTGCAGTACCGGATCAATACCTTGCACGTATAGGATTTACCTATGTCACCCCCTTACAAGGTTTGAGTGTATATGGTGGAGGCAGAATGGAAGGCGTTCCGGCTGAAGACCTTATAGGCGGTAGCAATGCATATCGACGTCCGGGGTATTCTATCGGGCTGGAGCCCGGCATCAATTATAATAGAGGCAATCTGGCAGTGAACTTTTCAATGCCTTTTGCGATCGCGCGCAACCGGACCCAAAGTTATCTGGACAAGCAGCGCACTGAGCAGACCGGTAACAATACCCATGGCGATGCCGCATTTGCGGATTACCTGCTCAATCTTGGCGTGACCTACAGGATCAACGGGAGAGGTCATTCCGCCATGGCACATGGTACGGGTATGTAATACACAGAAACACTTTTCATCTTATACGATTTGACCCGGTTGCACATCAGCCGGGTTTTCTTTTGCATGTAGGTCAGTTGATTTGCCTGAGTCTTACTACTTTTCGCCAATGAAAATGGTCCGGCACTGGAGGGATAGGTCACTGCAAAGTTCCGGAGATCACCAGTCAGTCTATAACCAACTATATGACCCAATCCACCCGACTCCTAACTCCAGCTGTCATCGTCGCCGCGCTGGGCTATTTTGTTGATATCTATGATCTCCTGCTCTTCGGGATCGTGCGGACCGCCAGTCTGACGGATCTCGGTATCACAGGTCAGGCCAACCGGGATCAGGGCGAGTTTCTGATCAGCATGCAGATGTATGGAATGCTGATCGGTGGAATCCTTTGGGGTATTCTGGGAGATAAGAAAGGCAGACTCTCAGTCTTATTTGGCTCAATATTTACGTATTCCGTTGCCAATATCGCCAATGGCATGGTCAATACCGTTGAAGCATATGCCTTCTGGCGATTTATTGCCGGCATAGGTCTCGCGGGAGAACTCGGTGCAGGTATCACGTTAGTCGCGGAGACACTGCCCAAGGAGAAGCGCGGCTACGGGACTATGATCGTCGCCTCCGTGGGCCTGACCGGTGCTGTGGTGGCCAATTTTGTGTACCAGATCTTTGAAGACTGGCGCTTGTGTTATTATGCTGGCGGTGTTTTGGGCTTGCTATTACTATTGCTCCGCATGAGTGTGCGGGAGTCATTCATGTTTAAGGAGATAGAACGACATCAGACCGGTCGGGGACAGTTTTTTTCTCTGTTTACGGACCGGCAAAGGTTTGCCCGGTATCTGAGATGTATTCTGATTGGAATACCCTTATGGTTTTTAGTCGGTGTATTGATTACATTCTCGCCTGAATTTGCCAAAGCCCTTCAGGTACAGAATGCAGAAGTTATTCGCGCCGGGCATGCTATTGCGTGGTGTTATGGTGGGTTGGTCTTCGGGGATATCATGAGTGGTTTGCTGAGCCAGATGCTGCGCAGTCGCAAGAAAGTCATGGCCATTTTTCTCACCTTAAACCTCGCCATGGTCTTTGTGTATCTCAATGCGCATGGTATTTCAGTGTCAATGTTTTATCTGCTCTGTATGGCTATGGGCTTTTCAGTAGGATACTGGGTGATCTTTGTGACGATAGCGGCCGAGCAGTTTGGAACCAATATCCGGGCGACTGTGACGACCACAGTCCCCAATTTTGTAAGAGGGTCACTGCCGGTCATTATCCTGATGTACCAGTTTTTTAGGGATGATGTCTATTCCGGCGATATCCTGAAAGCCTCCATGGTCGTGGCCGTGATCCTGGCAGCCATAGCATACGCAGCGCTTTGGAAAATGCGTGAAACTTTCACGGCTGATCTAAATTATACCGAGACTATTTAAGCCTCCCGAAGGTAGGCAGAGTTGGAGTAATGATTCTCAATCAACGCCCTGCCGGGTTTGGCACCCGAACCTAAAGGGTATTTTTATGGTCTGATTCACGACGATGTTTACCACCGGTCCACTGGTGCGCAGACAGAAACTTGTCTCCGGATTCGATAGCCCCTTGCTCAAGTGTCGTACCCATGGAATCATTCCAACGATTGAGGTAACCAAATAGCGCTACGACTCCTGCTATTTCGACGATCTCACCCTCATCCCAGTATTGGCGAAGATTGACTTTGATGTCTTCGTCTACACTGGTGGGTACCGAAGACGCCGCTACGGCAAAGTCCAATGCCGCACGCTCAGCCGCTGTATATGCAGGATGCGTTCGGTATTCCCAAATATGTTGTAGCTGCGCATCATTTGCACCATACCGTTCAGCGGCACGTATGGTATGCGCCTGACAGTACTGACATCCTGTGGTATAGCTGGAGATATACGCGATCAGTCGTTTAAGAGCACTGGTGACTCTTCCGTGATTTTCCATCACCGCCTTATTGAGCCGGATAAACGCATCCGCGATGGCAGGCCGTCGCTGCATGGTCTTCACACTGTTGGGACAAAACCCTAATGTTTCGTTGTAGAATGTCACCAGATCCTGGATCGAAGGATCCGTTTCAGGCAGCGGAGAAACCAGTGGTGTTTTCAATGGGAAAGAATTTAAATATGATTATCGTATATGGAACAAGTCTACACTTTTCTTTGGGTCGTGCAGCAGTACATTTTCATGAGGACCTTTCACTCTTATGGATCAACCATTCAGTCGGGCAACTAATATTGCCCTAAACCCCCCGAGGGCTAAAGCGTTCCTCTCAGTTCCTGTTCTCTTTCAATAGCTTCAAACAAAGCTTTGAAATTACCCTTGCCAAATGATTTGGCTCCTTTGCGCTGGATGATCTCAAAAAACATGGTTGGACGGGACTGTACGGGTTTGGTAAAAAGTTGTAACAGATAGCCTTCATTGTCGCGGTCGATGAGGATGCCCAGTTCTTGAAGCGGAGCAAGGTCTTCATCGATTTCGCCCACCCGGTCCAGCACGGTATCGTAGTATGTCGATGGTACCCGAAGAAACTCAACACCACGGTCCCGCAGTTTGATGACCGTATCGATGATATTGTCAGTAGCCACAGCGAGATGCTGCACGCCTTCATCCTCATAGAAATCCAGATATTCCTCAACCTGAGATTTCTTCTTACCGGCAGCAGGTTCATTAATCGGAAACTTGATATACCCGTTCCCACTGCTCATCACCTTACTCATCAGCGCGGTATATTCCGTCGAAATATCCTTGTCATCAAACGTGAGAATATTTTTAAAACCCATTACGTCTTCATAAAATTTTACCCAGTGATTCATCCGGCCCTGGGCCACATTGCCGACCATGTGGTCCACAAACTTTAAGCCCACGGGTGTCGGATTGTAGGTTGAAGTCCAGGGTGTATATCCAGGAAGGAATGTCCCCGTATAGTCTTTGCGCTCCACAAAAATATGAACAACTTCACCATAGGTATGGATGCCGGAACGTACGACGCGGCCATGTTGATCTTCTTCCACGGTAGGTGTCATAAAGGACTTCGCGCCCCTTGCTGTGGTTTGATCCCAAGCATCAGTGGCATCATCGACCCAAAGGGCTATGACTTTGACCCCATCCCCATGCTTGTCAATATGGCGTCCGATCTCAGTGCCACTGTGCAGGGGGGAGGTCAGGATCAGCTTGATCTTATCCTGGCGGATCACGTATGATTCTACATGCTTTTCGCCGGTTTCCAAGCCTCTGTACGCAAAGGATTGGAAGCCAAAAGCGGTTTTATAGAAATGAGCAGCTTGCTTGGAATTGCTGACATAAAGCTCCACATAGTCCGTACCGTGGATAGGAAGAAAATCGATCAGCGTTTCGTTGGAAGTCTGTGTTTGTGTGAGTTGAGACATGATAGAGATGACATTAAATTTATTTGACAAATATACGGGATATGAACGGCCTGAAAAGCTGGCTTTAATCCTTAAGTATGTATAGCCATTGTAACAACATGCTTAGGATACGGTTTCATCAATAACCCGGTTTTTTACTTCACCAAAACCTACCCGTATATCTTCCTTTTCAGCCCATCCACGGAGCGTGACCTGATCTCCGTCCTCAATAAAGGAGCGTTGTACACCATCCGGAAGGGTAAGAGGTTTGGTACCACTCCAGGCCAACTCCAGCATGGAACCATACGACTTTTCATCTGGCCCACTGATCGTACCGGAGGCCATTAGATCCCCCACACGCACATTGCAGCCATTGACTGTATGATGCGCGAGTTGCTGGCACATATTCCAGTACATATATTTAAAATTGGAGCGCGATACAATCGAATCAATGTGCCCTGCCGGCGCAATAGCCACTTCCAGTTGAATATCATAATTTTTCAATCCATCGTATTGCAGATAGGGCAGTACAGCGGGATCCTGAACAGGTCCCGCCACTCTGAAAGGTTCAAGGGCCTCAAGGGGTATGATCCAGGGGGACATAGACGAAAAGAAATTTTTAGCGAGAAAGGGTCCCAGGGGAACGTATTCCCATGCTTGAATATCACGTGCAGACCAATCATTGAACAAGACCAGTCCAAAGATATAGTCCTCCGCCTCCTGGGTGGTAATAACAGAGCCCAGATGACTTTCCTTTCCAATCACAAACCCCATTTCCAACTCAAAATCGAGTCTGCTTGTTTTGGAAAACACAGGCACTTCCGCATCCTTTGGCTTTACCTGACCCCAGGGTCGATGTATAGGGGTCCCGCTCACCACAATAGAGGAAGCCCTGCCATGATAACCAACGGGAAGGTGACGCCAATTGGGGAGCAAAGCATTGGCAGGATCACGAAACATCATTCCGACGTTGGTTGCATGTTCGATGCTGGAATAAAAGTCCGTATAGTCACCAATCTCTACAGGTAATCGCATTACAACCTTGTCGGGTAAGATAAAGGCTTCCGATACATGCCGTAAAGGTGAATGTCCGTTGCTCAGCGTCTCTTGCAGCCGGATCCGAACTTCGCGTGTTATGTCTTTTCCCAGCCGAATAAAGGCATTCAATGAGGATTCCCGGAACACGTTTATGTCAAACATCAAGCCCTGGAAAAGGCCTGTTGTAGCTATTTGATACAAGTCGATAACATGATCTCCGATCCGGCTGCAGACGAAAGTTCTGTCAGCGTGTGTGGCAATTCCAAATGGGATGTTGTGGATAGTGAAATCTGAATCCTGAGGTATATCTATCCACGAGGTCATAGGCTGTCAAAATTTAACGAAAATGTTTGTTTGTAAAAAGACGAAATAGTATAAAATGTAATAGGATCAGATTATAATTGACTGATTTGTGCAGTAGATGTGGGTCCGCAATTATTCCTCTCCGATCCAGGATTGAAAGTAGACACCATCATCAATCTTGAGCGCATGCTCAGTGACCATGAGTGGTGCAAAGGTGTCGATCATGACAGCCAGTTCTTCTGTTACGGTCTGGCCGATGCTTCTTTCGTAGGCTCCGGGTGCTGGTCCATGCGGAATCCCGGCAGGGTGGAGCGTGATATGGCCTTGTGCGATGTTGTTGCGGCTCATAAAATCGCCATCCACATAGTAGAGGACTTCGTCGGAATCAATATTACTGTGGTTGTAAGGTGCCGGGATCGCTTTCGGATGATAATCGTAGAGTCTCGGGCAGAAAGAGCACACGACAAAGGCTTTGGTCTCAAAGGTCTGATGAACTGGGGGCGGTTGGTGTACACGTCCGGTAATGGGTTCAAAGTTGTGAATGGAAAATCCATACGGAAAATTGTAGCCGTCCCATCCGACAACATCAAAAGGATGGGTGGCATAGATCAGTTGATGAAGTTGTCCCTGCTTTTTGATTTTGATCAGAAAATCTCCTTTTTCATCATAGGTTTCCAGTACGCGGGGCAGTTTGTAATCGCGTTCACAAAATGGGGAGTGTTCGAGGAGTTGGCCGAACCAGTTGCGATATCGCTTAGGCGTGTAGATCGGGTGGAAGGATTCTGCATAGAGCAGGCGATTGTCTTCCGTATCGAAATCAATCTGGTAGATCATGCCGCGGGGTATGATCAGATAGTCTCCGTACTCGAAAGGGATATTGCCGAGGAAAGTACGCAGGGTGCCCGATCCGCGGTGAACAAAGATCATTTCATCGGCATCGGCATTTTTATAAAAATATTCGGTCAGGGATTGAGTGGGAGCGGCCAGGCCCACATGTATGTCTTTATTGATGAGGAGCGGATGGCGGGACGTCAGCCAGTCGTTGGCGCGGGGTATATCAAAACCTTTGAGCAGGCGGGCAGTCATATTATGTTCGACTGCGATCTTGGGCATGACGTTTATGGCTTCTCCTATGTGTCGGACCTGAGTGGGACGATGCAGGTGGTAGAGGAGGGATGACATTCCGTCGAAGCCGATAGTACCAAAAAGTTGCTCGTAGTGGATTCCACCTGCTGGTTTTTCAAATACCGTGTGGCGTTTCTGGGGGATGGATCCGAGTGTATGGTAGACGGGCATTGTTTTTTTCTTCAAAAGTACGGATTTGGCTGGACAGGTTTAAGTGAGGGAGGTGATGGCTGCTATGGAGAAGGTGAGGGGTAGGGTAGGCGTGTTGGATGTACAGAGGTTATTGAAGCGGATGGGATGAAGGATGAAAGCTGGACTTTACGGGATGTCAATGATCACGGGGGTTGATTGAGGGATTTCTATGAACTCCGTTGGATTGAATGAATAATAAATTTCAATTATATATGGTGTTAAGAACCTCTACGACCCAATAAAAGCAAATATCTCGCGACGGATTTCGACGAAATCAGTCGGACGAAACATATTAATAATATTGATAATATATTGTGTTAAAAACCTCTACAACCTAACAAAATCAACTATCTCGCGACGGATTTCGACGAAATCAGTCGGATAAAGTATATTAACAATATTAATAATATATTGTGTTAAAAACCTCTACAGCCCAATAAAATCAACTATCTCGCGACGGATTTCGACGAAATCAGTCGGATGAAACATATTAATAATTTAATAATATATTGTGTTGAAAACCTCTACGACCCAATAAAATCAACTATCTCGCGATGGATTTCGACGAAATCAGTCACTTCAAACATAAGTTAGATTGCAATAATATGTTGTTTTGAAAATGCCCACAACCTAATAACCACAGTCATCTTCCGACGTATTTCGACGAAATCAGTCCTGACAGTTTGCTTCCGGATTCTCATCCTCCAAGCACCACCCGCCCCTCCAATCCCTTTCACCAGCTTATCCAATATCATCCGCCCACCCACCCCTTTTCCATTTCCAATCATCCCACTTCTCCTTACCTTCCTCCCATGAAATCCGATTCGATAACCCGCTGCTTATGGTGCGGAAACGATCCCCTCTATATCCATTACCATGATACGGTCTGGGGTGTCCCCGAATATGATCCGAAAGCCCTGTTCGCCAAACTTATCCTGGATGGCGCCCAGGCCGGCCTGAGCTGGATTACAATCCTGCGCCGCCAGGAGGGCTACATGTCCGTTTTTGACAATCTCGATCCAGACAAAATCGCCCGCTACACGGACAAAAAACTGGAGAAAATCCTGCTCGACGAACGCATCATCCGCAACCGCCAAAAGGTATGGTCAGCACGTACCAATGCAAGAGCCTTTCTCGATATGCAGGATCAGGGCCTCAACTTTAGTACCCACCTCTGGTCCTTCGTTGATGGCAAGCCCATTGTCAATACGATTCGTTCCGAAAAGGATTTTCGAGCCAACTCTCCTGAAAGCGATGCCCTGAGTAAAGACCTTAAAAAACGAGGTTTCAGTTTTACAGGCTCCACCATCGTCTACGCCTTCATGCAAGCTGTCGGCATGTACAATGATCACATGATCAAGTGCTTCAGACGCAAAAAACTTTTAACGCCATAAAGAACTATTCCCCACTCCCCACTCCCCACTCCCCACTCACTACTCACTACTCCCCACTCCCCACGGTTGCTGAGCTGTAGCACGAGGATGTGTCAAGCGGGTCGAAGCACCCCACTCCCCACTCCCTACTCCCTACTCCCCACTCCCCACTTTACCCTTTACCCTTTACCCACCTTGCGCGCAATACGCGCAAGAACATTTACATATTGACTACCTTCGCCCCCAGATTCAGTCAAGTTATGATCCAGCCCCCCAGGCGATATCTTGTGACCTCGGCATTGCCATATGCCAACGGCCCCCTACACATAGGACACCTCACCGGTGCATATATCCCCGCAGATATTTATGTTCGAATGCTGAGGATGCTGGATCACGATGTAGCTTTTATCTGCGGCTCTGACGAACATGGCGCCGCCATTACCATCCGCGCCCTTAAAGAAGAGTCGACTCCTCAGGCCATCATCGATAAGTACCACGCACTGTTTGAAGAAACATTCCGAAAGGCAGGGATCTCATTTGATATATATCACCGTACCTCTTCTCCACTCCATCACGAAACCGCTCAGGACTTCTTTCGGACCCTCTACACCAAAGGTCAGTTTGTCGAAGAGGAGTCCGAACAGTATTACGATGAACAAGCCGCAAAGTTTCTGGCCGACCGATATATCAAAGGTACATGTCCGAAGTGCAGTAATCCGGATGCTTATGGAGATCAATGCGAAAAATGCGGCTCTTCATTAAGTCCTCTCGAACTCATCAACCCCGTCTCCACCATAACGGGAACTAAACCGATTCTTCGCAAGACACGCCACTGGTATCTTCCTCTGGATCAGTATGAATCCTGGCTCCGCCCCTGGGTAGAAACAGGCATCCTTGAGGGCCAGGAACATCACGATCCAAACGATTGGAAAGCACACGTCCTGGGCCAATGTAAATCCTGGCTCGACGGCGGTCTGCAACCTCGTGCTATGACCCGCGATCTCGACTGGGGTGTAGATGTACCACAGGAGATACCCGGTGCTGAAGGCAAAAAACTATATGTCTGGATGGATGCGCCTATCGGCTATGTAAGCGCAACCAAACAATGGGCCGCCGATCACGGTAAGGATTGGAAAGCCTACTGGCAGGATCCGGAATCCAATGTCATTCATTTTATTGGTAAAGACAATATCGTCTTTCATTGCCTCATCTTCCCGGCCATCCTGAAGGCGCACGGTCAATATAATCTGCCCGTCAATGTTCCTGCCAATCAATTTCTCAACCTGGAAGAACAAAAGATTTCTACATCACGTAACTGGGCCATTTGGGTGCATGAATTTCTGGAAGCGTATCCAGAGCAAACAGATGCCCTGCGCTATGTGCTGACTAAAAACATGCCTGAACAAAAGGACGCCGAGTTTACCTGGAAAGGTTATCAGTCCGATGTCAACGCAGATCTTGTTGGAACACTAGCCAATTTTGTTCAGCGAGTTCTGGTCCTGAACCACAAATACTATGAAGGAAAAGTCCCTTCCTTTGATGAGGATACCCCGATCGTAGGCACCCGCGGAGATGACGAAGCATCATGGCACGAAGTTGAAATGATGGATCTCTTCGACCGTATGTGGTCCGTGCAGGATGCGATCTCCAGATATGATTTTCGGGAAGGGCTCAAAGCCGTACTCGACATCGCCACGGCCGGCAATCAGATCCTCCAGTTTAATGAACCCTGGAAAACCCAGAAAGACGAACCTGAAACAGTAAAGGCCGTCCTGAACTTATGCATTCAGTATCTCGCCGCAATGAGCACCGCCTTGCATCCTTTTATGCCGGATGCCTCAGCTCGATTGCGTAAGTTGCTTAACCTGGGACCATTTACCGAACAAGGTGTGTGGGTCACAACCCTGGACAGCCTCGCCGCGGGAGAAAAACTTATACCGGACGATCATCAGCTTGCACAACCCGAACATCTCTTTAGCCGTATCGAAGATGAATGGGTGCAGAAGCAAATTGAGAATCTCCATGCTATGTCATCCGCTGCTACGGAGCCGGTAGGTGAACCAAAACAACAAGTAAGTAAACCTCCTGTTAGTTATGATGAGTTTGCAAAAATGGATATCCGGACGGCCACCATTCTTGCAGCCGAAACCGTGCCGAAAGCAGACAAACTCCTCAAACTGACCCTGGATGTAAAAGGCATACAGCGCACGGTCGTGAGTGGAATCGCGCAGCATTATGCACCTGCTGAGTTACCCGGAAAGCAAGTTGTCATTTTAGCGAACCTCGAACCCCGTAAGATCCGTGGTGTTGATTCACAGGGTATGATCCTCATGGCCCAGCATGATGACGGCCGTCTTCTTTTTGTTCAGGCGGCATCTGACGAAAGTGGGATGCCCATCAGTTAATCATACCTCCGACCGTCAGCCGGCTTTGTATCTTGCCGGACGATGCTGAATGCTACACACACCTAGCGCCATATGCCGGAATCCACCTCTGCCCCAAAACCCTGGTTGACAGCCAGAAACTTGACCATCCTGTTTCTGCTTACCCTGGGCACTTTTTCATCCTGGCAGATGCTTCGACTTCCTCTTTGGGGATGGTGGCCCCTGGTCATGCTCCTGTCCTTTTGGATGGCCATTGTGATGTTTTTTTATCCTCCCGATCCTACGCGACGCAAATGGCTGGGTGCAGCCACACTTTCCGGTGTTATGTTGGGTGTAGGTTTCCCGCCATCACCATTGACCTGGATCATTTTCCTCGCCTGGATTCCATTGCTCGCTGTCGAAAATGGAGTGTATCAGCGGAAGGATAAAGTGATGCCCGGACAGGTGTTTCTTTTCAGTTTCCATGCCTTCGTTCTGTGGAATATCATCGCCACATTTTGGGTCACCAATACAGCACTCATCGCTGGTATCGTCGCCAATTTTCTAAATGCCGCACTCATGGCCACAGTCTTGGCCATCATCCATGTCATACGCCATCAGGTCCATCACCGTTGGTCCATGTGGGTCTTTTTTTCGATTTGGATCTCCTTCGAATACATACATCACTTCTGGGATATCTCATGGCCCTGGCTCACACTCGGAAATGCACTCGCTCAGTATCCATGGGCCATTCAATGGTATGAATATACCGGCATCTTCGGAGGATCGCTTTGGATCTTGCTGGTCAACTACCTGGGATATTCCATAATCGTTCGCTGGCTCAGAGCCAAATCCCTTCCCATCGGGGTCTTTATCGCCCTGGTATGTCTGCCCATATTGCTGTCCGTTTGGATATGGAACCAGGTAGAGGAAAGTAATACGGACCCGGTTTCTATAGTCGTGGTGCAACCCAATTTCGAACCTCATTATGAGAAATTTGAAATCCCCCAACGAACACAGGCATTGCGGTTTATGCAGTTATCACTCGACCAAATCGATAGTACTACACGTTACCTCGTATTTCCCGAAACCAGCTTTGAAGGCATCAGGCTGAATACATTTCGGGACAATGTCTATGTCCAACTGATGCAAAGTCTCGTCGATTCTTTTCAAAACCTACGGCTGGTGACAGGTATTTCATCCTTCCGGGTTTTAGAGAAGGATCATTTGCCACACCATACTTACCGAACCCATATCGATGCACGGGGTGATACAACGTTGTGGGATATTCAAAATTCTGCGATCCAACTCGCATCCGGGTCAGACACTTATCAGGTGTATTTCAAATCTAAACTTGTGCCAGGACCAGAAATGTTTCCATTCAGAGATGTTCTCTTCTTTATGAGACCCATAGTAGACAAATTGGGAGGCAGCTATGAAGGACACACCAAACAGGCAGAACGAGATGTATTTACAGGAGGACCACTCCACGTGGCGCCGGTTATCTGTTACGAGTCGGTATATGGCGCTTACATGGGGGAGTATGTCAAGAAAGGTGCAACGGCTTTATTTATCGTGACCAATGATGGCTGGTGGGATAATACCCCCGGACATATCCAGCACCTCAAACTCGGTTCCCTGCGCGCGATCGAACATCGACGCCCCATTGCCCGTAGTGCCAATACAGGGATATCGTGTTTTATTGATATATGGGGCAGGATTCACCAGCCGACATTGTATGGAGAAGCCATCGCTATCAAAGGTCATGTAGTCCCCGAGACTCAGGTGACCTTTTATACCCAATGGGGAGATCTGATCGCCAGATTTGCTGTCCTTGGGACCATTGTGTTTTTCTTGTCTTTTTTGTTGGCCTATGGGATGAAAAAGCTTAAATTCATTTCTTAATTATCTCACATCAATAACATAAAATGAATACGTTCTGGGTACTTTGGATTTTCAATATAGTCATGGCGTTGATCCCGATCTATTTCTTTTTTGTTGGGCTGAATGACGGAAGTGTCAATGGCCGGAATATCGGGCTTTGGATGATCATCCTGCTGTTAATAGGGGGTATTTTACTGGGGACGCAAATGTTGAAGAATAGTGGTAAGCTATCTCTTGCAAATGGAATCCTCGTCGCTGCTTCTATTCCAGGCGTGGTCGTTATCCTTTTCGCGCTGGTGATTATGATAGGAAAGCCCCGATGGAATTAGGGGTATGCACCAGCCACAGATGGACTCAACATTAAGCAATACATGACATCACCCCCGCATCACGAGACGGATCGAAATGTTTTTGAGCAGACGATGAAAGACGCCCTGGCACATCTCGATCTTCTCGCCGCTGAGGCCCGCGAGGCAAAGGCACACGCCATAGAGGAGCAAGTAGCCGCAAAGCAGGAGCTTCAGAAAATTCAGCGAGAGGCAGAGAAGATTTCAGCTGAGCTGATCGAACAGCACCGGGAGACCTATTTGGGACAGCTACAGCATAAGGTCCATCGCGATGTTGTGACCCGACTGATCAAGGCCGGCATTCCCTCATTGCAATTGAAAAAATGGCTTGGACTTGATCCCCAACAGTTAGCTGAAATCTGGATGGACATGGGATTCGACAAAATCACTGAAGATCATATCGGACATGTGGAGTATATCAGTGAAGGACGCTCAGGTACAGTCATATTTTACAGGCAAGATGTCGTACTCCGATTTTGGTACGAGTTTGGTGGATATGATGTTCTGGCTATTGTCCATGTGCCGGATGAAGAAAGTTGGGTGCGAAATACCAACCTCCCCCTCGAAGACCGTATGCCGATTCTTGAGTTTGTCGCCCGACGCATTCTGCGCGATCAGGCTCCGGGCCATTTGTACTCGATCCAAAAGGATACGATCATAGTGTCCACTGCACAGCAATAATTTTGTTTGTATGAAACGTCTTATTCCTTTTCTCCTCGGACCAGAAGTGATGTGGCTCATCTATTACGGATGGGTACTCCTGATCGCCCGGTTGACCTCTTCGCCTGTCAGATCCATGGATTCATTTTGGATCTCCACGACATACATTATTCCATTACTGATGCTCCCGATGACGTTTGGATTATATTTTGTCTCTATGTCTTTCAAACCACTGCTCTTGCTTCGTCTTTGGATCGCCGGAATTATTGGTGGCCATCTGGTTTTGAGCAGGAGTCTACAGGCTCACTCTGAACAAGGCCCTGGTGTTGGAACAGCTTATATATTTGGTATGGGACTGATGCTGGTCGTCCTGGTCCTTGGCAGCATCTGGGCGTCGCTCCGGTTTTAATACCAGATGCGGCAAGAAAAAATGTTACACGATACACGATAAAACCAATGTTGGTGGGGTTACACCATATCCTCTGCGCGCACCCATTGGTCAAACTGGGTAGCAGTGAGATACCCCAATGTGATGGCCGCCTCTTTTAGTGTTGTATTTTCCTTATGTGCTTTTTTCGCGATCTCCGCAGCCTTGTCATAGCCAATATGGGTATTAAGGGCAGTCACCAGCATCAGTGAATTGTCGAGATGCATTTTGATGCGGGGCTGATTGGCCTCTATTCCATCCACACAGTGCTCTACAAAACTCATCGAAGCATCTGCGATCAGTCGGGCAGAGGTCAGAAAGTTGAAGATGATCACAGGCTTGAACACATTGAGCTCAAAATGACCCTGCATACCACCAACATTAATCGTAACGTCATTCCCGATGACCTGCGCCATCGCCATCGTCAAAGCTTCCGATTGTGTGGGATTGACTTTTCCAGGCATAATGGAGGAACCAGGTTCATTACTGGGTATATTGAGCTCACCGATACCACTCCGAGGACCTGAAGCCAGCAACCGGATATCATTCGCGATCTTATTGAGCGCTACAGCTACGGACTTTAGAGCACCGTGGGATGCTACGATAGCGTCATGTGCTGCCAGAGATTCAAATTTGTTTTTGGCGGTTTTAAAAGGATGACCTGTAAGGGTGGCAATTTTCTTGGCAACCAACCGATCATACCCTTTCGGTGTATTCAATCCTGTACCGACAGCCGTGCCACCCAACGCCAACTCAGCCAGATGAGGCAGGGTATTTTCAACCGCTTTAATGGCGTGTTCCACCTGCGCCGCATAGCCGCTAAACTCCTGTCCAAGGGTCAACGGCGTGGCATCCATCAGGTGGGTCCGGCCGATCTTCACCACATTTTTAAAAGCTTTTGACTTCCGGTCGAGCGATGTATGCAATACCCGTAGGGCAGGTAAGGTGTGTTCAGCGAGATAGCGGTAAGCCGCAATACTCATTGCCGTAGGGAACGTATCATTAGAGGATTGAGATTTATTGACATCGTCATTGGGGTGGAGGATTTTTTTGACATCTTCCAGTTTCCCCCCTTTAAGTACATGTGCCCGGTTGGCAATGACCTCATTGAGGTTCATATTGGACTGTGTACCAGATCCGGTCTGCCAGACGACAAGAGGAAACTGATCATCAAGCTGACCCTTCAGAATTTCATCACAGACTCTGGCAATCAGCCGAGCTTTAGGCTGAGGAAGTACACCTAGTTCCTGATTGGTAAGCGCAGCTGCTTTTTTCAGGATGGCAAAAGCACGAATGACCTCGATCGGCATCCGATGGCCTCCAATCTTGAAATTGTCCTTACTGCGTTGTGTTTGAGCGCCCCAGTACACATTGGATGGTACTTTGACGGGGCCAATACTGTCTTTTTCGATTCTGTAGTCCATAACCTATCACCAAATGAAGGCTAAAGATAACCACCCGGTTATGGAAGACCAAAAACAGAAACCCTATTGGCGTGTGTTAATCTTAGCCATGATGTATTCACCCACTTTTTCACCTTGTGATACACCATATTCGATGGCAGGCATATAATGAATACCTCCATAATATCGGCTGATCGCTGCTTCTGCCGCTGCTTCCTTAAAGGAATTAAAATCACGCACAGGCAGGTCGTAAGGTACTTCAGTACTATCCGAAAACGCAAAGTTTTCTCCAAACAATCTGGTCAGAATCACTGAAGATGCCGTAGAAATCACGCTGTGACCACTGGTATGTTCCGGAAATGGCGGTGTCTGAAGTGTCGGCACCCAGTTTGGATCGATATATCGGTTGATAAAAGTCTCAGGACGTACCAGATTGCTTCTGAATTTTTCATCCCAGCAACTGATAAAACCATCAAACAAACCAATAGCGGTCAGTGCATAGGCCTCAGCTGTGCCGACCATGTCCAGCCCTGCTTTGCGGGATGCGATACCTGCAATGCCCATCCAGTGTCCGCCCGGTGTGATTTTTTTAGTAGCAAACATCAGGTGGCCCTGTTGATGCATCACGTAAGGATTGCAATCCCAGAAATTGGCAATAGCCAGTTTTTCTTCTTTTCCGGAATCTACAGCCGTGTAGACTTCCATGGCCTGCTTATAAAAAAGCGAGTTCTTATCCGTACTGAACGGGGTATGAGGAAGTGGAGTAAACTGACTGGCACTGTCAATGACCATGGGGCGTATAAGTCGCCAGTTGGGTTCGACGCCTTCCATAAATCCGGGAGGCGTAGGCTGCCAGCGGGAAGGTTGATTGGAGACGGTAAATTTCGTGGCGCTCCGGGTCTCCGCATAATTATCTTTTTTGGACCACGCCAATATGTGATCGGCTACAGTCTGACCATACGCTTTGGATGCTGCAATAGTGGACTCCGGTACGCCCTTACTTTTCAGATCATCATAAATGGCTACACGAAAATCTTCCATATCCACTTCTGAAAACACAAGCGCCTTTGCGACGGTCGTGTACGCATGCATACCAGCAATATGGATATCGACAGCAGGGTCAGATGGAGGCGCGGGGACCTCGGTCAGTTCATGTAATTGGCCGGCCAGGCTTTTATAGGATGAATCTCCATGGCGTAGCGTTTCATACAACGCAATTGACGCATAAGCATATATACGCGCCGCAACAACCGGAGAGAATATATCATGTACAATGATGTCGGTCGTTTTATCAACTGCCTGATGGATGTATGAAGTATTGGCGCAAACCGAGTTGTCAAAACCATTTTGATTACACGCAGTATGAAGCGCGAGGAGGAGCAACAAGGGAGCGAAAATCCGGATTCGCATGAGGAGATATTTTCAGGGACAAAGGTACTCAAAAAGGAAGGCATTTCTCCGGTTTATCCGGTATTTACTATTCCTTAGAAGTTTCTAATAAGAATGTATTTCCGACGGGTTTCCATCCGGCTACATCGCAGGTACACGGGTCATCCATATTTTTGCATCTAAACACATCGGGCTAAAAAGGCGTTGAGGGCCCTTTAGCAGAACACTTTCACACGTGTATACGCTAATTTCCACAGAATTCAATATTTTCAGAGCCGGCTGATCGTTTGAGACCGGTTGTTTTATGAAGCCCCTGCTATTGGATTCTAATCAAAATTGACTTTATGCTCGCTCATCTGCTCGTTCGCCATAGTACGCCATCTCTTTCTTTTCAACTCAAAGAAGTTCCGGATCCCATGCCCGGTCTGGGAGAAGTTCGCATCCGGGTGACAGCCTTTGGTCTTAACTACGCAGATATCATGGCCAGACAGGGATTGTACCGGGAATGTCCCCCGTTACCTTGTGTTATTGGGTATGATGTGGAAGGCGTTATTGATCAGACAGGTCCGGATGTAATTGGTTTACGGAAAGGAGATCGGGTATTTGCCCTCACTCGCTTTGGAGGGTATGCCCGCTATGCTGTCACCCGGGCTGAAGCTGTAGGATTGCTCCCGAATGATGCACCTATCGGCATTGGATGTGCTCTGGCCACTCAATGCGTTACGGCCTGGCATGCTACCATGCAGGCCCAGACACTACTCCCTGAGGAGAAGGTATTGATTCATGCAGCGGCAGGCGGATTGGGTACTGCGCTGATTCAGATTGCCCTCTGGCGCGGTTGTACGGTGATCGGTGTAGCAGGCGGTAAGGATAAAGCAGATTATCTGCATACGCTGGGTGTGCAACATGTCATCAATCACCATGAAACTCAGTATCAGACCTACCTTCATCAGCATCTCGATGGAAAGGTTGACGTCGTATTTGACAATATCGGCGGAAAGTCCATCCGGATCGCAAAATCCTTTCTCGCTCCAGGTGGTCGTATTATTTCACTCGGAGCCGCTGCGCTGAGTGGAAAAAAAGGGATTATACCATTACTTCGACTGGCCTGGGGCTTCGGACTTTTTTCACCTATTGCCTACCTCGGTAAATCCCAAAGCCTCATAGGAATTAATATGCTCCGCATCGCCGACTATCGACCGGACATGATCGCAACGTCTTTCCGCGGCGTTCAGCAACTGTACCAGGAAGGCGTTCTTAAGCCCCACATCGGCCGCATTTTTCCTTCCGGCCAACTGGCTGATGCCCACGCATTTGTTGAAGCCCGAAAAAGTATAGGAAAGGTAGTCGTAGAATGGTTAGATGACTAATGAATCTGTGACGCGTATGAAGATCTGCATAACTTTACAACTCCACCCGAACACTTTCACCAAAAGTCAGAAGGTTTTTATCAGGATCCAATAACGAAAACTCCCGCTGCCCCCACGGCTTCATTTCCAAATGTCCGTTAGGGTGAATTTTTACTTTTTTATCCAGTAGAGAATGATAGAGCCGATCTATATTATTTGTCCTGATATAGACCTGCCCATAATTTTCCTCCCGCTTTAAGCCCGGAAAGGAAAAGAAATGGATTTCGATATCATCCCATACCAGAATCAGATATTCCGGGTATTCACCAGCAACAACAAAATCAAGTTGAGTTTGATAGTACCTCTTTGTAACATCCATATCCCGCGTAGGCAATTTAGGATGCACGCTGATCAGTATACCCATGTTACAATCCCGATTTGATGCCCCTTGCCACAGCAGGAACCCCTTTAGCCATCCATTCCGGCATGGGCTTTCCCATCAGGTAGTGGTCGAAAAACTGACTCATACGCAACTGAAAATCTTTTCGGTTATGCCACTTGACCGGCCAGTGAGGTTCACCCCGGTAATTGAGGAGCCATGCCTTTTTATCCAGTCGGCGAAGCGCCAGATAAAACTCAATGGCCTGCTCAAAGGGTACCGCCGCATCCTCATCGTTGTGCATCAGCAAGAGTGGCGTTTCGATTTTATTTGCTTTGAAAAGCGGCGAATTTTGAAGATATATATTCTGGTCCTGCCAAAGTGACTTCCCCAAACGACTCTGGCTTTTCTCGTACTGAAACATTCGAGCCATACCCGTTCCCCAACGAATACCACCATACGCACTGGTCATATTCACCACTGCCGCACCAGCTGCCGCACATTTGAACATTGGAGTTCGGGTGACAATATAGGCGATCTGATATCCACCCCAGGAATGCCCTTGCAAGGCCATGTTTTCCGGATCGGCTATCCGGTCTCGAACCAGACTCGTAGTGCCGGACATGACGATCTGATAGGCACTCTCGCCTGGCATTTCTGTTCGATATTCGATATCCGGGTTAAAGATGACATAGCCTCTGCTGGCATAAAACGCATAATTGATCGTCGATCTGTGCGGTACCGGGGTAGGGTGACTGTGCAGGTTGTCAGAAGACCGCTCATAAAAGTTGACGATCATCGGATAACTCCGTAGCGTATCATATCCGGGCGGTAACACCAGCAATCCTGTACGCATTTGATCCTGCCAGTCTTTCCAGTGATACAGCCGGATACTACCCCATGCATAATCCTTTTGTTGCGGATTGACCTCAGAGATCTGTCGGTCTGTTTGAAAAGCATCTGTAGACAGACGCAAGTCCGGAAAGGTCTCAAAATTTTCTTTTTGAAAGAGCCAACTCTCCGCATTTCGGGCACGGGTGACCTGACGGCTGTATTCATACGGCGCAGTGATAGGCTCATCCAGCGTCATGGATGATGGTCTAAACCAGGTATACCCACTGGACTTACTGATGTCATCCCTGACATGGATCAACCAGGGGTCAGTAGGTGACAGGTATCGTTCTTCCGGATTCGTTCTGACATACCGGTATATTTGCTGCCTACTCCGGCCATTTGTCAGAGCAACGGGATCAGCACTTTGTTCAGGTGACCAGGCCCATAGATCATATCGGTCATACACGATTAAAGACTGGTCTGCTTGTATCCATCCGGCCAATCCATAAGAATGGGGATGGGACGGCATATCAAATTGTTCGTCTGAAAAACCGTTGCGTCCTTTTCGGTCCATCCATCGCAAAGTTCCTGTAGCCAGGTTGCACACCCACCATGTACTGTCCGCTACACTGTATCCATAGGCATAGGTCCCGGCGGGTGAAATACGTGGATGGGTGTATAGTCCTTTTCTAAAAGGCATGACCGCCCCTGTCAGTAAATCGACCCTGGCCAGGTCTTTCCGGACTTCACCCTCCCAGGTAGCTTCTTTCAGATAAGGCTTCTCGGTGTAGGTCAGAGCATACCGCCCGTTACGGTCTATTCCGAAAACAACAGTTTCCCAGGCCGGACTTGACAAACCGGTATGCTGTCCACTCTGTGTGTCATAGACAAAGGTGTATGCCCTTTTTTCTTCATTGCTTTTATTGACATTCTGCACCGTATACAGTATTGGATCATCTGTCGACCATACTTCGACATCCACGATTTCATCCGACAAAAGGGTAGTGTCTTTGATGTAAGGAATCTCAGCACGACCATAGTACAGGTATTTTCCATCCTCACTCCATCTCAGGTCACTATGCTGACTGACGAGAGGCAGGGATGATGTGTTCTTTCGGGCTATCGATTGCGCGGAATCAGTTTTGAAGTCGTAATAGAATAACTCCCAAGGCTTCACCTGTAGTTGGGTGGTGTCAAAGTGTGCTACAAAAGCAACCTGATTGCCAGGTTGTGCCAGAGATAGTTTAGTGTACTCGCCCTTTTGTCTTTTAATATACCTCCAGGTATGCTCTACCCAGCACGCTACCCCTGCTGTTTCGGTGGAGTCTCTGGCGCCTGTAGCAGCAACCAGCACAGGTGCTTTTTCCGCCCAAACATGTTCCAATACATGCCTGAGGGTATCTTCCCTTCCTGTCGTAAGTTGACGAATGATCAGGTGAACAATATCTTTTTTAGTCTTTTTTTTAGTCTTGCTCGTGTCGGCGGGAAAAGCCTGATCACTCAGGGTATAGGACAACCAACCTCCTAGCTTTTCAGGTGCTGTATAGTCCTTGACATAAGGTATTCGGGTGATGGATTGCATAGGCAGCAAGGCAATAAATAGTGTATCACAAGGCCATTCTTTTTTATTCACCTTACGTCGTTCGAGGTTGCGTAAACTATCCCGGTGAGGGCTGATCAGGCCATATACATACCGGCCATCATAATCTATTGCCGCCTTACTGACCCGGTCCAGAGTAAAGGTAATGGTCGTCAGAGCATCATAGATCCGGAGTTTTCCGTCACCTTCTCCCGGCACAGTCCGATAGATCACATAGCGCCCATCCGCCGAGATCCGACTGTCTTGCAGCGTATTCCAGATCAGAAAATCGGGATGATCCAATATTTTTTTCGCGCCGGATTGACCTTGCAAAACGGTGAAGAAAAGCATGAAAAGCGAAAGGGTGAGGATGTATTTCATAGTGAATGGGAAATGTCCCCGTATAGTGCCGGGAATTTGATTTTTGATGAACTTTACCCCACAAAATACTAACAATTGCGCCTATGCTCCGAATCGCGATGATCGCCCATGATGGTAAAAAAGCAGACCTGGTGTCTTTCCTCCTCCAGCATAAGGACCTGTTTCGCAATACGGAACTCATCGCTACCGCGACAACAGGCACCTTTTTGGAAAAAGCAGGTTTTAAGGTCACCAAGGTCCTCTCCGGCCCCCACGGCGGAGATGCACAGATTGGCGCTAAAGTCGCTGCCGGAGAGGTCGATTTCGTTTTTTTCTTTCGCGATCCGCTCGGTAAGCACCCGCATGAACCTGATGTCCAGATGCTCATGCGCCTGTGCGATGTACATAATCTTCCGCTGGCCACCAATCCGGCCTCTGCTGAGTATCTCCTCAAAGGTATGATCGCAGATGAGTTTACCGATATATGACGGATGACGATTACAAGGCAGTATCAGATTCCATTCCGAAAGGTCCAGGAGTATATCGCTTCCTCAACGAAGAAGGCAAGGTCATTTATGTCGGCAAAGCCAAAAGTTTGCGCCATCGCCTCGCCTCCTATTTCGGGGATAAAAAGCACCAGTATTTCAAAACCCGGACGATGGTTCGCCATGCACACCATTTCGAGTTCACGATCGTGGAAAGCGAACAAGATGCTTTATTGCTGGAGAATACGCTCATCAAACAGCTACAGCCCCGCTATAATGTCAACCTGAAGGACGACAAGTCATATACGTTTATCTGCATTAAAAACGAACGGTTTCCCCGTGTCTTCCTGACCCGCAGAGTGATCCGGGATGGATCGACCTATTTTGGACCCTATACCTCCAAAGCCAGAGTGAAAGAGATTCTGGAGATCGTAAAGAAAATTTTCCCGCTGCGAACCTGCACGCTCTTGCTCAATCCTCAACCCATAGCGGCAAAAAAATACAAGGTATGCCTGGAGTATCATATCAAAAATTGTCTGGGACCCTGCGAAGGATTCGAAAGCGAAGATGCCTACAATACCCGTATTGACCAGGTCCGCAATATCTTAAAGGGACATTTTCGGGATGTCATCCTCCATCTGAAGTCACGTATGGACCACCATGCCCTGGAAATGGAATTTGAAAAAGCTCAACAGATCAAAGAGAAACTGACCCTTTTTGAAGACTATCAATCCAGGTCAACCGTGGTCAGCCACCTGGAGCGAGACCTTGATGTCTTTAGCATCGCCACGGATGATACATACGCGTATGTCAACTATCTGAAGGTGGTGCAGGGAGCTATTATCAACAGCTATACGCAGGAGTTGCAAAAGAATCTCAATCAGGATGAACCAGAATTGCTGGCCTACACGATCGATCGGCTGCGTGAGAAATTTAATAGTATCACCGAGGAGATCGTAGTGCCGTATCATGTCGAACTGGTCGAACAGGGAGTTAGCCAGACCATTCCGCAGCGCGGTGAAAAGAAGGAGTTGCTTGATCTTTCTCTAAAGAATGTCAGGTATTTTCTGCTTCAAAAACAGAAAGACAAACTTCGCCATGTGCAGAAGCAAACTCCGGCGGAAAGAATTCTGGGCCGGCTGCAACAGGATCTGCGGATGGACCGTCCTGCATTGCATATCGAATGTTTTGACAATAGTAATATTCAGGGCTCACATCCGGTGGCCTCCTGTGTTGTTTTCAAAAACGCACGACCGGCCAAAAGGGATTATCGGCATTTCCATATCAAAACGGTCGAAGGACCAGATGACTTTGCCTCTATGCGGGAGATCGTCGAACGGCGATATAAGCGAATGCTGGATGAGAATGTAAACCTTCCGGACCTCGTGGTCATTGATGGTGGAAAAGGTCAATTGAGTGCGGCGATGGAAGCGATTGATGCCCTCGGGATTCGGGATCGGTTGACGGTCATTGGCATTGCCAAAAAACTGGAGGAAATATATTTTCCGGGAGATACGATTCCGCTCTATATTGACAAGAAATCAGAATCATTGCGACTGATACAGCAGATACGGAATGAAGCGCATCGTTTTGCCATCACCTTTCATCGGAATGCCCGTAGTAAATCTCTCACCAAAACCGGCCTTACGGAGATCAAGGGAATAGGGGACAAGACGGCTACTAAACTCCTTAAGCATTTTGGATCCGTAAAGAAATTAAGGGAAGCCCCTGAAGAGGAGATCGTCAAGGTCGCCGGACCATCCGCTGCAACACGTATCATAGCGGCACTTCGATCAGGCTCAACGCCGGAGGAATCCTGATGGAGTATGGATCACGTAAGAAAAGCCATTAGACCCGCAATGCATAGTCCTACGTGTAGTGTAAGGTTGACTCATATCATCAGGTTAAGACAACACCGTCACCTGCCTCCAAGGGTCAGATATTCTTTCTCGACGGCTTCGTGTAGAAAATAACCTATCTCCAGCAATTGCGCTGCAGTCGCCGGGCCCGTATGCCGACGCATGACTTTGCCTTTACCATCGACATACACCATGGTAGGAAAGGAAGTCACTCCAAACTTGTTGGCCAGGTCTGATGCAGCATGGCTACCTTCCACATTCACCTTGTAGTTGATGAAGTTCCGGTTATAATACGACGCCATTTCGTTTTGGGTAAATACGTACTGTTCCATCCGCTTGCAGGGCTCAACCCAAGGCACACAGAAATAAAGGAACACCGGCTTGTGCATTTTATCCGCAAAAGATAGCAGATGTCCCATGGAAGCCGCTTCAGCAAATTGAACCTGATCCGAACAGGATGCCGGCCGGACCATCACGGCAGTGAAGGGTTTGGGGGAGCAGCAGAATAGGGTACAAAGGCTCAGACATAGCATGAGCTTTGACGTCACGTGGCGCATGTAGATACGGTTTACGGTTTTAGATACAGGATGTATCCTGCAAAACGTATGCCGATTTTATTTAATATGAACTTCTACCGTACTTCCGCTCCGGAAAGGTATAGGACTGTTCATGTACGTATCGCCTCTGCCATCGCGGCAAGCGATTCCGGATCCAGCAAAGCCCCCATAGCAATAAAGTTAGGATTAAGTAAATCCGGCTTGTTGTATACCAGCGGAACCAAGCGCTCAAAATGAACGATGCTGCCTCCGGATTCCTCCAAGATGCATTGCGCAGCCGCCGTATCCCACTCCATCGTGGGTGCAAGGCGTGGATAAAAGTCAGCCTCAGCTTCAGCAATACGTAAAAATTTCAAGGAGCTTCCCGTGGCGACAATCTCAGGTTCCAGGAGCAGAGAGATCATTCTTTCCGTCAACGGATCCCGGTGACTTCTGGAAGCCACAACCCGGAGTGCGGCATCATGGAGAAAAAAAGGTCTTGACTTCAGCATTTCCCGGCGGCCATCATCCTGCACACGGTACGCCCCGAGACCCCGCTGGGCAACATACGCCAAACCAGAGCATGGTACATACACATATCCGCCTACCGGAGACTGGCCTTCTACGTAGGCAATGTTGATGGTAAACTCACCATTTCGTTTAATAAACTCCTTTGTACCATCCAAAGGATCGACCAGAAAAAAACGCGGGAAACCAGCACGTTGCGCATACGGCACCTGACGTGTCTCCTCAGAGATGACAGGGATACCGGGATACAGATCGGCCAGCGCGGCACAGATGATTTCGTTGGAACGCCGGTCGGCTGCCGTCAGCGGACTCTGGTCGCCTTTTACCTCAGTCTGAAACCGGTCTTCGTCAGCATAAATTTCGAGGATGGCTTGAGAAGCTTCCCGAAGCACAGGCAGGAGTCGTTCGGTCATTCCGCTATTTTTTCTGCAAGGTGTATAAAATCTTTGATTCCACTTTTTGGGCTTCCGGAAATGCGTACGGTCTAGCCACCATGATTTTCCTATTTTTGAAACATGCCATTACACCTTGCCGCGGAATCCTGGTTTGTCAGGAGGGCGCTACGATATCTGATATTGTTTTCTTTTGTCTTCTCGATTTCTCTGGTATCGTTAGCCCAGCGTCCATTTTATGCTATTCTGGTCACTTTAGATACGGCGCAACATACGTTGTCCGGAACCATGGACATATCTTATACCAATCGTTCTACTATCTCAATGGACAAGTTGGCGATCCACCTTTGGCCCAATGCCTACAGCCGCAAAAACACCGCAATGGGCCGCCAAATGCTCCGACAAGGTCGTATTGAATTTCACAACGCCCGAAAAGAGCAACTCGGCGGTTTTGATAAACTCCGTTTTGAGGCACCTGATCAGCCGGTTTTTTTTTCAATTGATACCAATCATCTGGATATTGGGTGGTTGAATTTGACTGAACCACTTTTACCTGGTGCATCTATAAAGATTCATTGTGACTTCGTCCTGAAAATCCCTCAATCATTTTCGAGACTGGGTCGCGCAGGAAACACGTATCAACTGACGCAATGGTTTCCGCACCTGGCCGTCCACAACGAGCAAGGATGGAACCCAATGCCCTATCTGGATAGCGGGGAGTATTTCAATGATTTTGCTGATTTTGAGGTGGAGGTGCATACACCTCCCGATTATATTGTAGCCGCTACAGGTGTTATGACGCATGCCCGACAGGAAGAGAAAAAGACGGTGTGGACCTTCTCGGCACAACAGGTTATTGATTTTGCCTGGTTTGCCAGTCCAACATTCAGGCATGACTGGTATACGGTAGGGTTGCCGGAAGGCCATACGACTGAGCTTCACGTGTACACGGATACAGCCTACCAACATGTCTGGCAACGTGCATCGGTGTATGCCGAACGGGCGCTTCGTTTTTATAGCGACTGGCTCGGAACGTACCCGTACCCCCGGATGTCCATCGTTCATACACCCGGCAGTAGGGCCGGTTTTATGGAATATCCGATGTTAGCTCAGATCAGTCACACAGGGGATACTGCTCTATTGGATCTGGCCATTGCACACGAGATCGGACACACCTGGTTGTATGGCATTTTGGCCAATGACGAACGCGCACACCCGTGGCTTGATGAAGGCCTGAATACATTTCTGGAAGCACAATACATGGCCCTTTTTCAGCCCTCGTATCGGGACCAATTCCTTCCCGAGATACTGGATAGTCGGATATCCATGTCACAATCGGCGGCGATGTTGCACTTTATGCGCAGGCAAGGCACCTTACAACCTCCAGCGACGCTTCCTGAATTCCAGTCCGGGGAACAGTACGCTATGAGCGCCTATCACCTTCCATCCCTTGGACTGGTGATGATGCAGGAGATGCTGGGGGCTGAAAAGATGAAGCGTATGTATCGTGACTATTTCGATGCACATGCCTTTACCCATGTCACACCTGAGTTGCTCAGGCAATCCTTTGAAGGGTCCTGTGAATGTGATCTTGGCTGGTTTTTTGACCAGTGGATTCACCACGCCCATAAAAATGATTACAGAGCATCCCGGCTTCGACCATCCAAGAAGGAAGTGACGCTCGAAAATCATGGTGAGGTCATGGTGCCGCTCAAACTTTCTACGTTTAAAAAAGGAACGAAAGTCAGGGATCACTGGATTCCGGCATTTGTAGGTCGAAAGATCATCCATCTTGATTTCAAAGCGGACGCTATCCGCCTGTACGAAGGGCTGGAAGGCGTCAATACGTTGTGGGGTAGACAGGTTTTACCACGGCCTTTCTTTCCTCGCTTTTCACTAATCCCAAAAGTGGGAAGCTACGGTGTCTGGCAGGTATCTGCCACACCCTTTTTTGGAAATAATGTGACGGATGGCCTCATGCCTGGCCTCGCTGTCATGTCAGGAATATTTCCGCAGCAGCGCCTCAAATTCCTGCTGGCGCCTATGTATGGGCTTGAAAGCAAATCACTTCGAGGGGTAGGTGAATTCCGGTACATCGGTGATCTCCAGGGCCGGTCATTTGACAAACTGCTCTTGTCTTTTAGTGCCTCGCGCTTTGGATATAACGTCGACACGCATTACCAGTTCAGAGATAGCTATACGCGCCTGTCACCTGCATTGGCTTTACGGTTCAAACCTTCTTTACGTTCGCCCTTGATCCATCAGTGGCTAAGCTATAGATATGTCCATATCGGGCAGGAGTACGGCCGGGGGATCAATTACGATCAGTACGTCTTCACGATGGATTCCCGCACCTATGGTGTGCACGAGCTCGCGTTTCACCGACGCTCTGATCATGCACTACGACCGTATTCGGCCAGGGCAAATGTCCAGGCCGGCCAGGGCTTTGTAAGACTGAACCTTCATTACCGGCAGCATTTTGTTGGAAAGGATAGAATGCGCGGTATTTGGGTACACGGATATGGCGGTTGGCTCCCGGTCTTTGACCAGCCGGCGGCGAATACCATATTGTCCATTAATGGTATGGCATCCAGCGGATTTTTTGCGCGCGACTATATGTTTGATGAATGGCTCGGCGGCCGGAATGCTGTCAGTGGTCTTTTTTCCAGGCAGGTCTTTATGCGGGATGCAGGGTTGAAGACGCTGTCGACAATCGGTATTGGTGATCAATGGATGTTCGGTGGAGGGGCCAGCTCAGCACTCCCTTTCAAAGTGATCCATTTTTATCTGGATGCAGCGGTGTATCCCTCGATTATTACCCAAACCACCCAACTGAGTTATAGCGGTGGTGTTTCGGTCGTATTGATGAAAGATGTGTTTGAAGTTTTTATACCGTTTCTGGAGAGCCGTGACATTCGTGAAAGCCTTTCTTATGTCATTCGGGACAGATGGTTCGAACGCATTTCATTTATGGCCAATTTCAAACTCTTCCATCCGCTCAATCTGATGGACGGTCTACAATTTCGCTATTAAAGGCCAGTTTTATTCATCCTCATCTTCGTCCACCTCAGGTTGCAACACAAGGCTTCCTTCGCTTTGTTGCCCTATAAGTCTGAGGATATTTACATTGTCTTGACGCAGGTGGCAAGCTGCACGGCGGATATCAGGAGCCGTGAGTTCCGCGATTCGATCCGCTTCGGTATTGATAAGGTTAGCGTCACCCAGACTTTCATAATAGCCGAGATTAGTAGACTTGTGCGAGGCACTGACATTGCTGAAGCATACAGTACTTTCATTTTTATTTTTCAATTTTTGCAATACACTTTCCGGTATGTCTTCTTGTTGCAATTTTTTGAGTTCATCCCAAAGATGTCCCTCCATAACGTCCATGGGGATCGATGCAGCGGGTCGCAGCTCCAGGATAAATAAACCCTGGTCTTCAGCACCGGTGATATAGGCATCCATATGCGCACACACCTTCAATTCTTTCACCATTCGCTGGTAAAAAATAGCGGACCGGCCCAGACTCATCACATCACTGACCAGATCAAATGCATAATAGTCTGGTCCATTACGACCATCCATCAGCCAGGCCAGGTAGAGCACCGAAGAGGGATATTTTCCTTCGTCGGTCAGGACCCTGGATGCCGTTTGATCAACCTCTGTAAGACGGTGCAAACGGGTCACCGGGCGGGAAGGAATGGACCCGAATCTGTGCTGTACCATTTCTAAAACCACCTTCGGATCAATAGGCCCTGCGATGGAAAGAATGGCGTTGTTAGGCCCATAATAGGTGCTATAAAAGGATTGAACATCACGGAGCTCAGCCTCTGCTATATGCTCCATTCGGAGTCCAATGGTCGGCCATCGGTACGGATGCAATTTGTAACACAGATCCGCCAGTTTATGCCAGACCAATCCATACGGCTGATTGATACAGGTTTCTTTAAACTCTTCAATGACGACCTGCTGCTGGGTACTGAGTGTCTTTTGGTTGATATTCAGAAACTGCATTCGGTCCGCTTCCAGCCATAGTGCGGTGTCCAGATTGACGGCCGGAAGGGTATTGTAGAAATTGGTGATATCAGCATTGGTGTAAGCATTACACTCACCACCTGCCAACTGGATGATGTCATCAAAGGATTCCGCATGTTTTGAACCCCCAAACATGAGGTGTTCAAACAAGTGGGCGAACCCGGTTCGTTCCGGCGATTCATCTCTGGAACCGACTTTATACAGCACATTGGTGGTCACCAGCGGTGTATGAAGATCCTGGTGGATCAGTACCGTCAGGCCATTGTCCAGGATGTGTTTTTCAAAATGTATCAAGAGCAGTTGTTGAAATGGTGGGGCGAAATTAGACAGAATTATGGTGACAAGTGCGTTCCGTATTCTTTACTTTTACCGGATGAGCCAGCGTGGCATGATGCCTGAGATGAAATGGGACTGGTCACAGGACCGTGCACCGGAACGCCAAAAATTTCCTCTGGAAGGTTATGTTTCAGGTCTTCCCCCCTTTCTTCGCGGACCCTATTCCACCATGTACCTGATCCGTCCATGGACGATACGGCAATATGCTGGTTTTTCTACAGCAGAAGAAAGCAATGCCTTCTATCGCCGCAATCTGGCGGCAGGGCAGAAAGGGCTTTCAGTGGCTTTTGATCTGCCGACCCATCGGGGTTATGATTCGGATCATCCACGCGTCATTGGAGATGTCGGCAAAGCCGGAGTAGCTATCGACACGGTGGAAGACATGAAACTCCTTTTTGATCAGATACCGTTGGACAAAATGTCAGTCTCCATGACGATGAACGGTGCGGTCATTCCGGTGATGGCGTTTTTTATTGTGACAGCCGAGGAGCAGGGTGTCGCTCTTTCTGATTTGACCGGAACGATTCAGAATGACATTCTCAAGGAGTTTATGGTGCGAAACACCTATATCTATCCACCCAAACCCTCCATGCGGATCGTCGGAGATATATTCTCTTTCCTGGCCACGCATATGCCCCGGTTCAATTCGATCAGTATTTCCGGATACCATATGCATGAGGCCGGTGCAACTGCCGATCTCGAATTGGCGTACACCTTATCAGATGGCTGGGAATATTTGCGCACCGGAGTAGCGGCCGGTTTGGAGGTCGATGGATTTGCACCACGGCTTTCTTTTTTCTGGGGTATAGGTATGGACCATCTTACTGAGGTGGCCAAGATGCGGGCCGCCCGTGTCATGTGGGCGGAGATCGTGAGTGGATTTGGAGCCAAAGATCCAAAGTCACTTGCACTCCGCACCCATTGCCAGACCAGCGGCTGGAGTCTGACCGCTCAGGACCCCTACAATAATATAGCCCGGACGACGATTGAAGCACTTTCTGCGGTGTTGGGTGGAACGCAATCATTGCATACCAACGCGCTGGATGAAGCCCTCGCACTTCCCTCTGATCACACCGCTGGCATCGCCAGAGCAACACAACACTTTTTGCAAAAAACATCCGGCATTTGCAGCTGGATCGATTTATATGGCGGCTCACAGTTGATGGAATCTATGACGGACAACCTTATTCACACGGCATGGCGTCATATTCAGGAGGTGGAGGAACTCGGAGGTATGGCAAAAGCGATGGAAACCGGCATTCCCAAGATGCGTATTGAAGAAGCAGCGGCACGGCGCCAGGCCCGGATTGATACCGGCAGGGACAAAATAGTCGGGGTTAATATTTTCCGTCCTGAAGAAGAGACGCCGCTTCAACTGTTGGAAGTCGATAATACCACCGTCACCCAGGCTCAGTTGGCTCGACTTCGACAAGTGAAGGAAAGCCGAAACGCTCAGGAAGTAAAGAATTCACTGCATACATTGACTCAAATAGCAATCTCCGGAAAAGGGAACCTACTATCTGCCGCAGTAGACGCAGCCCGTCACAGAGCCACCCTGGGTGAGATCAGTGATGCTATGGAAACAGCTTTTGGCCGGTATACGGCATCTCCGATGCTTATTTCCGGTGTTTATGCCAAAGAGATCAGTATGAATGATGCATTTAAGAAAGCCCGGTCCGCGGCTGATGATTTTGCAGCTAAAGCCGGACGTCGTCCGCGTATCATGGTAGCCAAACTCGGACAGGACGGACATGACCGCGGCGCTAAGGTTATCGCGACCAGTTTTGCCGATCTCGGCTGGGATGTCGACATCGGTCCACTCTTTCAGACTCCGGAGGAAGCCGCACTTCAGGCTGCTGAAAATGATGTCCATATCCTCGGTATCTCCTCACTGGCCGCCGGCCACAATGTCCTGGTACCCGCTACCCTGAATGCCCTTCATCAATTGGGTCGTCCGGATATTGGTGTCGTGGTAGGAGGTATTATTCCGGATCAGGATCATGAGCGCCTCTATACGCTGGGCGTGATGGCAATCTTTGGCCCCGGAACGGTTATAGCTGAAGCAGCGATTCAACTCCTCGGCAAATTGAAATAATCCAGGCCTACTGGTTTTTATTCTTCCGTAAAAATTAACGTCAACTACGAACTGTCGTCCATGAATCCCTGAGAGGCTATTCCGTCAGCGAAGAAATAATATTCCGGCCGCAACACCATCCGACGATCTGGTGTCATCATGAGTTTTTGCTCTTCCAGATACCCGGCCAGCTGATGTAGCAGGTGTTTTTCAAAGTCATTACCAAGCAATTGTATTTGATTCAGATCTATGCCGGCTGAGGTTCGAAGACCCGTCATGACCATTTCGTTGTATCGGTCCCGATGTGTAAGGATCTCCTTTTCAAAAGGTATTTCCTTTTCCTGCATTTTCTGGATATACCGGACATTATGGGCCACATTCCATTGACGTGAGTTACCATCAAAACTGTGAGCGGCAGGGCCAATGCCCAGGTAATGGACACCATGCCAGTAGCTTGAATTGTGTTTTGATTCAAAACCGGGTTTGGCAAAATTGCTCACTTCGTATTGTCTGAATCCATATTCCTGCATCATTTTTTGGAGGATTCCATACTGCCGGTTAGCCTGATCGTCATCTGGTGATTTGGTTTTGCCGGTATGAATATGATGATGGAGCGCCGTACCACGCTCAACTGTCAGGGCATAACAGGATATATGTGGAATATCTGAATCCACAAGCATTTTAATATTGGACATCCAGTCTTGATCGCCCAATCCCGGTCCACCATAGATCAGGTCGGCAGTAATGTTCGTGATGCCGGCCGATTGTGCCAATTGGATGGATGTCAGGGCTTGCTCTCCGGAATGACTTCGGTTCCAGGCAGCCAATATTTCGTCTTGAAAGGACTGCACGCCTATACTTAAACGGTTGATACCTGATCCGGTCCAGACCCTCAGCTTTTCAGTATGTATATCTTCCGGATTGGCTTCCAGTGTGATTTCGGCCATAGGGGAGAGGGGGTATATGGACTGAATGGCGGAAAGTAACTTTTCGATGTCCTCCGCCGGAATAGCAGAGGGTGTTCCACCTCCAAAGTAAATTGTTTCTATCATGGCCCCCTTCAGATATCCTGCCTGCAATTCGATCTCCACCAACATGGCGCTGATCAGTTCCTGGCGGGTTTGAAAGGAAGTAGAAAAATGAAAGTTGCAGTAATGACATGCCTTTCTGCAATATGGAATATGGATATAGATACCGGCCACTTGAGCAAAGGTACGCAGTACTGTCAGGTCATCGATTGACAGTTGTCCTTCTGGCGATACTCAACCCATCCCGCAGGGGTACTATCAAAACGTCTACCCGGGGATCCCGAAAGAGGAGTTCATTGTACCGCCGGATGACTTTCGCATCAACATCCTCTGGAGCATAAACCACCTTGCCTCCCCAGAGTACATTGTCCGTAAGGATCAGCCCACCAGGACGCACCTGATCCACGACGGCTTCATAGTACGACAGATATTCCTGTTTGTTGGCATCAATGTAGACCAGGTCCCATTGTTCCTCTCTTGTCGAAATAAGTCGTAAAGCATCTCCGGTCAGACATTCCACCCGTTCGATCATGCCCGCCAGACGAAGGTGTTTTTGTATCAGAAATGAAAATTCCGGATTGGATTCTATCGTGACAACTTTGCTACCAGGAGCCGGATCCAATCCACGTGCCAGACAGATTGTACCATAGCCAGTAAAGGTCCCGATCTCAAGCACTTGCCTGGCCCGTATCAGCGATGTCAGCAAGGTCAGCAAAGCCCCCTGTACTTTACCACTCAGCATTTGAGGCGCTATCGTATGGAGATGAGTTGACCGTTCTATTTCGGCCAGCACGGGGTCATCCACGTTGCTGAGTGAATCGGCGTAAAGTTGAATTTCAGTTGCGAGCATAACGGTATTGCCAGATCGGATGAAGAATCACAGATGCCAGGATGATCGAGGCCCCGATGTAGAAGTACAGCGTCAGTTCTTTACTATCGTCGAGGAGAAGCAACGCCATGATGATGCCGTAGACAGGTTCAAGATTGATGACCATGACAGAGTCATAGGCCGTTACCGAACGAATGGCTCTGGCCGCAAGAACCCAGGCAATGCTTGTGCAGATCAGCCCGAGGATTAAAAGATAAATCCAATCTTGCTGGGTTGGCATAAAGACGTCCACCCCTCGCCAGCCGGCTTCTCCGGTCATCCAGATGCACATCGCAGCCCAGGCACCAGCCATCTGCAGGAAGGTCATGTGGGCGGGATCGATTTCAGGGATCCATTTTTTTTCAAGACTGGAAAACACAGCCACCAGAAAGGCAGCCAGTATCCCCAGCACAATACCCCACATCAGATCTCCCTGTGCACGGCCGGCAATGAGCACAATCCCGGGAATCACCATCAATCCAAAGACCAACTCATGACGCTGTCGCTTGCGACCTGTAATCCACGGCTCAATCATGGCAGTAAACAGCGAGATCGTGGCAAAACAGATCAGTGCCGTGGAAGCATTGGCCAGTTTGATCGATCCAAAAAAACAAATCCAGTGGATGGCCACCAGAGCTCCCAGTATATAAATTTTGGTCTTAGTCCTGACCCAATCCCATCGCATGCCTCCGGAAAGGAGTAGCCATGCCCCAATTCCAACTCCGGCGATCAGCGTTCGCCACCAAACCAGTACACTCGCAGACAACGTGATCAGATCGCCCAGAATCGCGGTAAAGGCCAGCAGGATCACCGCAATATGAAGATCGATATAAGCCCTTTTTAAACTCAACGGACAGCGTATTGTTATCTCTTCCGCAAGTATAGCACATTAAAAGTCATCCATATCGTTAACGCACTTCAACGAACCTGTCATGTCTATCCAACCCGGTGATAAAGCCCCAGATTTTTCGCTTTATTCTTCAGAAAAAGAGCTCATCCATCTGAGTGATTTTGCAGGTCACCCGGTGGTGCTTCTGTTTTTTCCACTGGCTTTTACCAGTACCTGTACAAAAGAACTCTGCGCCACCCGTGATGATATCCATATCTACGAAGGTCTGAAGGCAGAGATCCTCGCTATTTCTGTGGATTCGCCCCAGAGCCTGGCCCGGTATAAGCAGGACTACAACCTCAATTTCAGACTGCTCTCTGATTTCAATAAAGAGGTCATACGAGCCTATGATGTCATGTATGAGGAGTTCAGTCTCGGGATGAGCGGTGTGGCCAAGAGGGCCGTTTTTGTGCTGGATGGAGAAGGGATCATCTGTCATGCCGAAGTACTTGAAAAAGCTGGAAAAATGCCCGATCTGGATGCAGTACAGAAATCCCTTCGTACCTTGCAGTCGGTTTCCTGGAGGTGACTACGATTTCTTTGTTCTTAATTTTTTAATGCCCATGTTGTACGATAGCCAAAACAAAGAAGCTGAAGATGTATTGGTTGACGAGTTGACCACCCATGGTGAGCAGACTCAACTCATCGTCCTCAATGATGATTACAATACTTTTGAGTGGGTCATCGAATGCTTTATAGACCTGCTTCATCATACCAATGAGCAATCCGAGCAACTTGCCTGGATCATCCATACCAAAGGACGTGCGAGTGTCAAGCTCGGAACATTTGAGGAACTCAAACCCCTCAAAGACGGCTTGGTAGACCGTGGACTCAATGCCATTATCGAGCACGAGAAAGTCAACAGGTGATGCACCTGTAAATGCCTGTCTTTTCCCTCGGTGACGAACTCATATTTCCCCATCCGGTAGTATGCGATCCTGATGGCCTGCTGGCAATCGGTGGTGATCTTTCTCCGGCACGTCTCCTGTTGGCATATCGTTGGGGCATCTTTCCCTGGTACCATGAAGGTCAACCACTCCTGTGGTGGTGGCTTGCTCCGCGATTGATGGTGCGCCCCGAAAATGTACATGTCTCTCACTCTGTCCGGAATTGTATCAACAAAGGGACTTTTAAAGTGACCTTCAATCAAGCCTTTAAAATGGTCATGTCCAACTGCGCGACGGTTTACCGTCCGGGTCAGTCTGGAACCTGGATCATGCCGGAGATGATGGATGCGTATTCGGAATTGCACCAATTGGGTTACGCGCATTCCGTGGAAGTCTATGATGCAGAAGGCCTGGCAGGGGGCCTGTATGGTATCCTGCTGGGCAATATTTTTGTTGGCGAAAGTATGTTTGCCCTGCGTCCTAATGCTTCCAAGGTGGGTTTTATTACACTCGCCCAAAGATTAGCGAAAGAGGGACTGGCCTGGATCGATTGTCAACAGGATACGCCACACATGCGTTCTATGGGAGCGGAACTTATGGACGAAAACGACTACCTGAAGGTTCTCCAGCAAAATCAATTGGATATATTATGCGGCAGAGAAAAGACTAGGCTTTAAAATGGCGGATTAACAATCCGGCCAGCTCTTTGCCAACATTTTCCTGCGCTTCAGCAGTTGATCCACCAATATGAGGCGTCAGGGAGATTCTGGGATGAGCCAGAAGATCCGCACGCGGAGAAGGCTCTCCCACAAACACATCCAATCCTACACCACCGATGATACCCGTGTCCAGGCCTTCAAGTAAGGCATCCTCATTAAAGACTCCCCCGCGTGCGGTGTTGATAAGAACGACCCCCCGTTTTAACAGAGGCAGTTGCGGCTGACCGATGACAGGCCTATCTGATTTAGGAATATGGATTGTGATCACATCAGCGGAGCGTAAAACTTCGTCCATCGAAATCGTGACCACCTTGACGTGCAGTGCTGCATCAGCTCCATGCACTTCAATCGAAATTTCGGCTTCTTTGACAAAAGGATCAACAGCTACGACCTTCATTCCCATGGAAAGAGCCAGACGAGCTACTTCCTGACCTATTCGACCAAACCCAATAACACCCATGGTTTTTCCCAACAGCTCATAACCGGCGCTGCATTGCTTTTTAAGATTGGCAAAATCTGTCTGTCCGTCTTGCGGCATAGACCGGTTTGCCGTATGTAAATGGCGAAAGAGGGTAAAGGTATGCCCGAGCACCAACTCGGCGACCGATCGGGATGAGGCTGCGGGTGTGTTATATACACCTAGTCCCTGTTCCCGTGCATACATGACATCGATATTGTCCATACCGACACCACCTCGTCCTATGGCTTTGAGCCTGGGACATGCATCAATCAGCGCCTTACGCACCTGTGTCGCACTTCGTACTGTAATGGCATCAAAGTCCTGCAGACGTTGTTCCAGTTCTTCCGCCGGAAAATGCGTCGTTACGATTTCAAATCCAGCGGCTTCCAGCATGGTTTTACCGGCATCATCGATGCCGTCATTGGCAAGTATCCTGATCTGACTCATATCGTCGTGTAGTCGTGTCAATAGTTGAAAAATTCAGGCAGCAAAGAAAAAGATATTTCTTCACTCTTTTCCACATGTAGACGGAGAAGCCATTTGAAGTGTCCGTTTTTACACCATGTGTACACCATCTTGACATCGAGTATAACAGGTATTCCGCCTGGACAGCGTAGATGTTGATTTTATATTACTATCCTGATGGAATGCACCCACACAGTAGCGCCAACTGAAAATCCTTCTATTGTTTTTCCAGTTCTTCAATCCTCTTTTTCAATTCCCTGATTTCTTCCTGCGCTTTTTGTAATTGCCGTTGCAGGTCTTCGGTATCGTAGGTGTCAGAGTCCTGCTTTTTTTCTGACGTGGTACCTGAACTACCTGCGATACTGTGATAGAAATCCCGCAGGATGTGCAAACCGTTTTCTCCCCGGATATACGCGGCCCCAAAAAATACAGCCGGCACAAAGAGGATCAGGAACAAAAAAAAGCGAGCACATCCGGTGACTTTATATCTGGGTCCCATAAACTTACTGGTTTTGCGTATTGACAGTTGAAATGTACGTCATTCTCCGGGTTATGCGGAGTAGTATTTAGATGCCGGTCCTGATTTTATCGATAGAGCCATTCGATTTTGTGCCAAATCACTGCCTCCTTAAGATATTCTAGACCAGTCCTGTTTGTATTTGTAATCAGTAGTTAGAAAACGGGATAGCGTGAGATGTTCGGGGAGTTTCAGTCCCGGATCACGGGTGAGGATGTCCTCCGCCACCATACGGGCCGTACTGAGGATCGCTTGATCCTCTACCAGGTTGGCTACTTTAAATTCAAAGGCCCCGCTCTGCCGAGTCCCGGCTATATCACCAGGCCCCCGAAGCTTCATGTCAGCTTCGGCAATCACAAATCCGTCATTGCTTTTACAGATCACATCAAGTCGTTCGCGAGCCGTTTTGGATAATTTATAACTGGTCATCAAAATGCAATAGGACTGATCAGCACCCCGACCCACCCGTCCTCGCAATTGATGCAGTTGCGCCAAACCAAACCGCTCGGCATTTTCAATAATCATGACCGTAGCATTGGGAACGTTGACACCGACTTCGATCACGGTCGTAGAAACCATGATCTGTGTTTTGTTGTCTTTAAAACGCTGCATCTCTTCCCCCTTAACGTCTGCTTTCATGCGGCCATGCACAACTGATATCTGATACTCTGGCCTTCGAAACTGTTCCAGCAACCGCTCATATCCGTCCTGCAGATTTTCCAGATCCAGTTTTTCAGACTCCTCGATCAGCGGGTAGATCACATAGACTTGCCGGCCTTTACGGATTTCCTGACGAACAAACTCCATGACCCTGCCACGATGCGCTTCTGTTCGCTGGGTGGTCACAACAGGTTTGCGGCCGGGGGGCAACTCATCCAGTATCGATACATCAAGATCTCCGTAGATGGTGAGTGCCAGAGTGCGGGGAATGGGTGTAGCCGTCATCACCAGGACATGCGGTGGATGAAGCGGAGATTTAGTCCACATCTGAGCCCGCTGGGCTACACCAAATCGATGTTGCTCATCTGTAATGGCCAGCCCTAGATTCGCAAAGGATACACCCTCTTCAATGACGGCATGCGTCCCCAATAGGATATGTATAGCCCCCGTTTTTATTCCTTCCAGAACAATCGCTCGTTCTTTGCCGGTGACACTGCCGGACAAAAAAGCGACCTGCAGATCAAGACCTTCTACTAATTCGGTGATGGAGGCCAGGTGTTGCATGGCCAGTACTTCTGTCGGAGCCATCAGGACGGACTGATAGCCATTGTCTACCGCAAGTAACATACACATGAGGGCTACAATGGTCTTGCCACTACCCACATCGCCTTGTAATAGACGGTTCATCTGATGTCCGGAGCCCATATCCTGACGTATCTCCCGAAGTACCCTTTTTTGCGCTCCGGTCAGTGTAAAAGGGAGGTGCTCATTGTAAAATGTATTGAATATCTGTCCAACTTCCTTAAATACAAACCCCTTGACCGTCTGATCCCGTTTGACTTTTGCCCGCAAAAGCATGAGTTGAAGGAAAAACAATTCCTCAAATTTGAGCCTGTTACGGGCCAGTGTAAGTTCTTCCTGCGATGTCGGGAAATGTACTTTGCGGATCGTTTCATATCGGTTCAGAAACCGAAGTTTTTGGATCACCGGGGCAGGTAAATTATCGGGTAGGTCATGAGGCCGTAGCTGGCTGATCAGATGTTGGACTATTCTACGACGACCCTTGCTGTCGAGTCCGCGGGTCACCAGTTTTTCTGTGCTGCTGTATACAGGTTCCAGTCCGGGGGCTACGTTTTTTTCTGGAGAAATTTCTTCTATTTCCGGATGCACTATATTATATCGGCCTCTGAAATCCTGAAGCTTTCCGTATAGCAGATATGGCCTTCCCAGCTCAACCCATTGGTCTATTTCTTTGGCCCGTTGAAACCACAGGACCTCCAGACTCCCACTCTCATCTTCAAAGCTGGCCACCAGACGCTTTTTATGACCACTGCCTTCAATGCGCTTGTCAGAAAATTTTCCTTTGAGTTGGACGGGTTCAGTAGACGACCGCGCCTGACGAATGGTGGTGATCTGAGATTTATCAATATACCGGAAGGGCAGGTCCCAAAGCAAATCACCGATACGGTGGAGGCCCAATTCTTTGCGCAGTAATTCACCGCGGACAGGGCCGACACCCTTCAGGTATTCAATAGGCTGGTGCAGTATGGAATCCACGGTGCAGTAAAGGTTGTCCTTTTTCCGAAAGGGGAAAGATAATTACTCCGGAGCGTATCAGCAGGAGAGGGTTTTAGGGCAAAAGGGATTTATGCCTTACTTTTAACCCGATCCGTAATCTCAAAATCTCTTCCGGCATGGAAACGAAGCGACAAAAGCAAATCAATGAATTGTTGCGCAGACAATTTAGTATGGTGTTGATGGAAGAAGGCCCGAATATGTTTGACAAAGCGATGGTGACGGTTACCCGCGTTTCCGTTTCTCCCGATCTGCAGAATGCTAAAGTTTACCTTTCTGTTTTTAATACAGATCATAAACAGGAAGTAATCATGGCTATGCATGAAAACGGATCCAGGCTACGCTACGTACTTGGGGGTAAAGTAGGTAAGCAATTAAGACGTATGCCCGAGCTTCAGTATTTCCTGGATGATTCACTGGATGAGTTTTTTAAAATGGATACCCTGCTCAGACAACTCCGGGCAGATCAACAGATGGGATCAGAAGAAGAATGATCGCTATCCCTCCGTACGCTCTACACTGATCATACGGGCCATATCCCCGGGAATGAAGATCACCTGATCCTTTACCCGAATTCTGACATCTGTATCCAGTTGGTCAACAATAAATTCATCTCCGGGTCCCAGACCCAGATCCCATAACTGGTGTGCGATCTGCGCTCCGGGTTGACGTTGGGCAATCCTTCCGGTCTCCCGAATACTCAGCCGGTCCAGTGCCAGCGACGGAGATGTTTCTTTACTGGGAATGGGAGATCCATGGGGATCAAGAGCGGGATACCCTAATTGATGATCCATTTCATCAATTTCTTCAGCAGACAAAATATGCTCGTACCGTTCGGCTTCATCATGTATATGATCAGGGTCCATACCCATTTCATGAACCAGGTAGCTTTCCCATAGCCGATGTGCGCGAATGAGATGGTTGGCTTGTTCCTTTCCACGTTCTGTCAGCACCAAAGTGGTCCCCGGACCTTTCGACAATAGATTCCTTTTCAAAAGGTGCTGTACGTCCGTCTTTAAGCGGGAGAGCGCCACAGACATTTTTCCGGCAAGAGTCGTCAGATCAGCAGGTTGATGCAGCTCGATTTTATAAATCGCTTTCAAAATATCTTCCAGCCGGATTTTTTGCTTTTGTTGTTGACTCCGCAGCCAGCGCGTGATCAGTCCCTGCTGAGGAGAAAAAAACGCGGCTACCAGGTAAAGTACGGTGGCCATGACAGCAATTGCAGGACCAGGAGGCATTTCATAGAGAATGGACAGGATGAGCCCGGACAAACTGCTGATAAAACCCGCGACAGCCGCAATCCATACCACCTTTGATAACCTTTGAGCTAACAATAAAGCTGTCGAAGCAGGCGTGATCAGCATCGCCACCACGAGAATGACGCCGACGGTTTGCATGGCGGCCACCACAGCAAAGGATAACAGCAACATCAGGTAATAGTGAATACTTTTCACGGGAATACCCATAGTGGAGGCTATGGTGGGTTGAAAGGTAGAGGCAAATAAATACCGGAAGAGAATGATACAACTTCCCGCCACCAGCACCATAACCATCCCGGTCATCCAGAGATCATCGTTAGACACGCCAAGCACATTGCCAAAGAGGAAATCTTTAAGATCCAGATGAACACCCGTCCTGGAGATGGAAGAAATGCCTATTACCCCAATGGAAAACATGGCTGTGAAAACTATGCCGATAACTGCATCATTTTTAGTCCGCACATGTTGTTGGATCCAGGTGATGGCGACAGCCGAGAGGATGCCTGCAGCTACCGAACCAAAGAAAAACCCCAGGGTATTGTATCCCAAAATCGCAAAAGCCACGACAACGCCGGGTAGAATAGCATGAGATAAGGCATCCCCAATGAGAGACATATTTCGAAGCACAATAAAAGTACCCAACATCCCACAAGTAACACCGACCATAGTCGAGGCGGCTAACGCCCTGAGCGCCCAGGGCTCCTGGAGTATTTGCCAAATTTCCATGGGGTAAAGGTATTTTATTTTAATTAAACTAAATTATATTTTAGACTGATCAAAAATTAATTTTGAAGCATCTCCTCCAATACCCCTTCTTTAAGAGCATAATCACAATAGAAGAGCTTATCAGGTGGAATTTGCCGGATAATATACCGGATAAGTGTATACGCCACCACGATATAGTCCAATCTTTCAATAGGAATCTCGGGTATCTGCCGACGCACTTTCATGTTACTGCTGATGATGTAGTCCAGGTAGTCCTCTAATTGGCGGAGGTCGAGCTCCGACCAATGGTCTCCGGCATACAATACAGGCATGACATCATGGATGACTTCAAAGGAACCGCTTGCGCCTACCAGATTATAGGTCCCGGCTTTCCTGACTACGTCAATAAGGGGTTTCAGCACAGAATCCAAATGTTGATGCAACAGCTCCAACTCAGCGGTATTGATGGGATCTGTGTGATGAAAGGCCCGGTATAGAACAGCTACCCCAATCCGATAACTCCCTTTGAAAAATATACGATCCCCTTTGTATAAGATAAATTCAACGCTGCCTCCACCAATATCCATGATCAACCCGGGACGATCGAATGCGGGAATACAAGACCGGATACCCTGGAGGATATATCCAGCCTCTCTGGAGCCGTCAATAATTTCGACGACGATCCCTGAAACCTCAGATAACCGCTGGGCAACTGTCTTGCCATTCTGAGCCTCCCGAAGTGCTGATGTCCCTATGGCACGAACACGACTGACATCATACGCCCGGAGATGCTCCCCAAAGCGCTGCATAGCATCAACGGCTCTCTGAACACTTGCGTTATCGATACGGTCCAATCCACCAGAGGCCAGTTTGACATAGATCCTTTCTTTGAAAATGACGACCGGAAGTGCATTGGGCCGGGCTTCACATATCAGCAGATGAAATGTGTTTGATCCCAGGTCGATCACGGCAAGCCGTTCACCCGTCATTTTCGAAGGACTTGCTCCATCTGCTTCTTTTGCTGTTCAACCTGGGTGACCACATTGTTGAAAAAATCCACGCCGGCCTTGGACATGGCATTGGCCGCTATCGGTTGGTTGTTTTCCATAAACAGCAAATATTGACAACCCGGACTCAGGTGCACATCGGCCTCCCGGATGATCGTACCCTGGGACATCCACGTCAGCCGCGCCATCGCCTGACAGGAACCCGTAATTTTGGGCGGTGCCGGTGTGACATAGAGCACCGTTGTTTTTACACTGGTCGGGTCATCCTGATTGACACTCACTGGAAGATGGAAAAATATAATATCGACCTGATCCGCCTCTGCGTAGAGTTTGCTGACTTCAGCATTACCCAGAGCAGGGTAGGAAGGAGCGGTAGCTGTTTCCGCGACCGTTTCTTTTTTCTGAGGCTGACATCCCCAGAGGCAGAGTAGACATGTAAGCGCCAGTGTGGATTTGATAATGCTGTTTTGCATGATTTAGTTGAAATAATATTCCAGTCGAAAGGTCATATAGTAGGTCAACAAACGTCGGATCGCCAGATTGTGTTTCTCCGGGCTTAGCAAAGGGGTAATACCTCGTGTATATCGGCCGGTGATTCCAAAGGATTTGCTCATGCGATAGGATACACCCAGCATCCAGGACAGGTCATTGTCATTGAAGAGAGGTACCAGTTTGTCGTAGGACTCTTCTGATGGGTGATAATAGTCTACTGTGCGCGCGCTGATCAGCCGGGCATAACTCAGGCCGGCATGGGCAGACACTTTATAATACTCGCCTTCCTTTTGCCACCAGTCTCCCAGACTGATATAAACCGGAATCTCGGCATACTTGAGCGTGATCTCGATATCGGGGTCATAGTCCGGGTTGAAGATATCCGGTCGGCTTCCCCGTTCACTGTACAGAAATTCAATATTGAAATCCCAAGCGGATTTTAGGTCCATAATGGCTTTTATACCCCCTGTCAGACCCACTTTGTCAAAGCCCGCCAGGTCATCACCATCAATCTGTGAAGCATTAAAGCCACCGACCAGCCCGGCAGCAAAACGCTGAGCTCCTGCCGGAACCTGCAACAGCATCACCACCAACAGCAGCATCACCGATCGGAGACATATCAAAGAATTATCTAATTTCATGGCCGGATGTTGAGTCGGAAAATGAAATCTTTTTCATCTTCGGCATGGTTAAAGTAAAGTAAAGCGACAGAAATAATGATCAAATATACCAAGCATAATCTCAATAAGCTGGAAGATCTCTTTCGGGAGCTAAAGATTACGGTTCGGTATGAAAAAGGCAATTTCCAATCCGGTTATTGTATTGTAGCCGGCAAAAATATTGTCATTATCAATCGTTTTTTCGATGTGGAAGCCCGGATGAATACCCTACTCGAGATCCTGGAAACCGGAAAAATTTCAATGGAAGGCCTTTCGGAGGAGCACCTGGATTGGTTTAAAAAATTGAGAAAATCCTTTCTCCTTCACGCTTCGTGAACCCGGAACTGCATATTACGTTACTGGGTACCGGCACATCTCAGGGGATCCCGGTCATCGGATGTCATTGTATCGTTTGCACCTCGCACCACCCAAAAGATAAAAGACTGAGAACCGCTGCCTATGTCAAGTCGGGCGATACCGGATTGTCCATTGACATTGGTCCTGATTTTAGGCAACAATTACTGGCCAACCGGATCCTGGATATTCATGGCATCCTGCTCACCCATGAACACAATGACCATGTCTCAGGCCTTGACGACATCCGTCCGATCAATTTCCTCTATAACCGGGATATGCCCGTCATGGGAAGCGAAAGGACCCTATTGGAGGTAAAGCGACGTTTTGATTATGCCTTTGATCCGCTGTATACCTATGCAGGAAAGCCCAAAGTACATGCCGTCACGATTGATCATGCACCATTTACCTTCAGGGATGTTCATATCATTCCGATCCCGGTCGATCATGGTGATATGCCAGTGCTGGGATACAGGATCGGCCGTCTGGCGTATGTCACCGATGCCAAATTTATTCCGGAGTCCAGCATGTCATTATTGCAGAATCTGGATGTACTGATCCTGAATGGCCTTCGGTTCAAGCCTCACCCCACCCACCTGAATGTAGAGGACGTGATCAGCCTGTGTGATATGCTCAAACCTTCCAGATGTTTTCTGACCCATATCAGCCATGATATGGGGCTTCACGCTGAGGCAGAGAAACGACTGCCTGATCCAATCCGGCTCGGGTATGACGGTCTGACTCTGCGGATCGAGCCATGAAGTTGAACAATCCCATGATGATGTGCATTTTGATAAGTAGTATTTTCCCGATTAAGAGTGACTATGCGGATGGAACCCCTTAGTTTGTGTCAATGCTGATTGGGCGGAGGAAAGTGGCGGGTCAGGAGCATGTCATTTCGGTTTCATCTCTGAAGCCGCTTTGTATTGAAGAAAAATAACTATGTTACCCGTCGGAAGCCGCACACAATATAAGAGCGTATCTGACTACGAAGAAGAAAAGGCTGGTGAATGAAGATGAAATGGCAATATATGATCACAGGAATTCTGCTGCTGACAGCAAGCCAGGGATATGGTCAGTTTGCCGGACAGTATAGCCTCTTTATGCATGAGCGATACGCTTTCAATCCGGCGTTCGGCGGTATGGAGCGGAGCCTGGCTGCAGGTTTGCAGTACAGGTCTCAATGGGCCGGATTGGAGGGCAATCCGGAGACCAGAATGCTCAACGTCCATCTGCCGTTTTATCTTTGGCAGGGCGCGCTCGGATTTCAAATCCTCAGTGAATCGCTCGGTGCGGAAAAATCCACTGCCTTCCTGGCCTCCTACAATTATATCCATGAATCAGGTTCAGGCCTTTTTTCAGGAGGGCTGAGGCTGGGTATTTCGCAAAGGTCACTGGATGGCGCCCGGCTCCGTGCTCCGGATGGTACCTATGAAGGCTCAATCATTAACCATGGCGATATCCATTTGCCTAATGGAATTGTCAATGGAACCTCTCCGATTTTGGAAGGAGGCATGTACGTTGCGGGCAATGAGTTTGAAGCTGGTGTTTCGATGACCGGCTATTACCCTGCCGGCATTAGGTTGGGAGAGGATATACACGTATCTCCGCGCCCTGTTTTTCATTTTTTTGGAGAATACTTTTTTGAATCATTTGAACAAGTATCTTTGTATCCGGTCGTGTACGTTAAAACAGACTTTATTCAAACCCAGGCTGAAGTGGCACTGCGGATGGAATGGCAGAATCTCGTTACTGCCGGTGTGGGATACAGAGGGTTTGGCCGCAATAATTTTGATGCAATTATGATTACCGCCGGGGTCCGGCTGTCCCCAAAGTTCTTTCTCCATTATGGATATGATATAGGTCTTAGTCGACTTCGCACCGTGCATCAGGGTACTCATGAATTGCTTCTGAAGTACAATCTGGGCAAAACGATCGGTGCAGGACTGCCACCCAGGATCATTTACAATCCAAGACATCTGTAGAATTAATCCCGGATGTCAACAGGGTCTACAATGATATACGAACGGGATATAGGGCATTTGAACGATCCTATCCGGATGGATAAACAATAATATGAGCATATTGGCTTAATGATGTGTTTGTTACATATTTTCATTTCATCCAATATGAGTTTGGAGCCTAACCAAATTTAAATTCCTAAACTCATAAAATATGACTAGATAATATGTCGTTACAACCTTTGTTGGCATAAAATATGCTGTCGCAGGCGAGGATTAAAAAAAGATATTTGTTGGATATCATTTTCAAAAAGTATCTTTACGCCTCTTTTACAAGATACCCGCAACAGCGAAACTTTTTTAAAAAGGATGAGGAACATTACAATCTCAGTATTGGCCATTCTGGCAGTGGCTTCTCTCTTTAGTGCTTGTGGCACCAAAGAGTCAGGGCAGTTGGTTGGCGTGATGGATCGGCCGAAGTACACCGGGATCAATCCCTATGGTATGGAGTACATCAAAAGCGGTACCTTCCATATCGGTCAGTCGGATCAGGATATCTTTAATAGCTATATCCAGCGTCCACTTGCTGTTTCGATCGTCGGTTTCTTTATGGACGATACGGAAATCACAAACAATGAGTACCGTCAGTTTGTGTATTATGTTCGGGATTCCATTGCCCATTCCATGCTGGACCATTTCCGGGAAGATGAAGAAGGCAACCAGTCCATCGACTGGGATTATGAAATTGACTGGGCGGATGAAACGCTCACCGACATGTATTTCCAGGGAGATGACGTTTTTGCAGGAAAGAAGGAACTGGATACCCGTGAGTTGATCTATAAGTATGAATGGAAAGACTGGAAGAAAGCCGCCAGCACCTCATTCAAAGGCAAGAGAAGTGAAATTATCAACAGAGAGGAAGTCAGTATTTATCCGGATACCCTGGTATGGATTCGGGACTTCGCATACTCTTACAACGAGCCGTTTACCCGTAATTATTTCTGGCACCCGGCGTTTGATGACTATCCTGTAGTCGGTGTCAATTGGAAAATGGCCAAAGCCTTCTGCGCGTGGAGGACCAATCTCTGGAATACATTTAAGGGCGATGAGCCCAATACGGAAGAGTTTAGACTACCGACAGAACATGAGTGGGAATATGCAGCCCGAGGTGGCCATGATCTGGCTCCTTATCCATGGGGTGGCTATGGTCTTCGGAATGCCAAAGGATGTCTGCTGGCCAACTTTAAACCCGGCCGCGGTAACTATCCGGAAGACGGAGGACATTATACCGTAAAATCAGATGCGTATTTCCCCAATGACTATGGGTTATACAACATGTCCGGAAACGTTGCCGAATGGACCGAAACGGCGTATTTCGAAAACGCTCATTCGATTGTACATGACAACAACCCGGATATAAAGTACGATGCCAAACCGGACGATCCTCCGGTCTACAAGCGTAAGGTGATCCGCGGAGGTTCATGGAAAGATGTAGCCTATTATCTGCAGACTGGTACCCGTCATTGGGAGTATCAGGATACCACCAAATCCTACATTGGTTTCCGGTGCGCCCTGACATTCCTGGGCCGGGCGATAGATGATGCCAAGTAAATTGATAATCAGTTGCTCTACGGCCGTATGCGCCCCATCATAGACTCCGGAGCAATGTTGATATCGGATAAATATCACACCCAGATGTAAAATATAACAGGTGCTTCCGCCGCCATGTGGAACAAGGGAAATACCTGAAATTTTCAATAACTTATTCTTTTAACATCAAAAACATCTCAACCAGCATGAACAAGGTTTTTAAATCTGCTTCATTCAAGTATCTGAAAAATTTCATTATCGGTGTTGGCGCATCTGTGGTAATGATCGGGGCTCTCGGAAAAATCAGAAGCGCACCCTGGGGTGATGCCGCTATCACGGCGGGTCTTCTCGTTGAAGCTTTTCTGTTCCTCATGTTAGGTCTTCTTCCACCTGAAAAAGACTACTACTGGGAAAAACTGTATCCGGGACTTGAAAAATACAATAGCAACATCGCCCCTTTGGCCGTAGGCGAACTGGAAGAAGATCAGCGGCCGTTAAATGGCGTCAAAGTAGAAGGTCAGTTGGGAGGCATGTTGTCAGAACTTCAAATCATGTCCAAGAGCATGAGTTCCTTAAAAGCCCTGCAGGAAGTTGACTTCTCTCAAACATCGGAGCAGATCAAGTCCATGGGTAACTTCTACGACAGAATGAACCAGGCGATGCAGGAGTTGAGCCACAGTGTAGAAGAAACGAAAGCATATCGGGGCCATATCAGCAGCCTGAATCAAAACATACAAGGTGTAAGCCAGATGTACCAGTCTGTACTGGCCTCCAAGGATCAGCTGGCCGCTATGAATGCAGCGCTGGCTCAGATGGGAAGTGCTGAAGCAGACGCCAAAGGCTATACAGATCAAATGTCCACGCTCAACAAGAACCTGCGGTCACTCAACAGTGTCTACGGTAATGTATTGAGTGCTATGACCGGAGGTAAGGCCTAAGGTCTTGCGAAATGATGTGATTGGAACCATTTATTTAAGAAAATTAGTCAACCGATATGTCAATTCCAAAGGAGCCCAGGCAGTTGATGATCAATATCATGTATCTGGTATTGACGGCACTGCTCGCCCTCAACGTCTCAGCGGAGATTTTTAATGCGTTCAAAGTGGTCGACAAGAGTATGCAGCTCAGTAATAAAGCGCTGGATGACTCCAACAACAAAATGCCTGAAGCCATTAAGGCTGGTGCGTTGAAAAGAGAGTCCCTTGCGACTTATGCGGAACGAGTCGAACCTGCTCGCCGTTATGCCAAGGAACTCAATGAATACCTTGAGAATATCATCGATACGATGATTACGGTCACCGGTGGGTATTTACCTGATCCAGAAACAGGGCAGGCAACGGATGTCCTCAGAGGTGAGAAAAACAAAGATGTCACTACCCGAATCCTCGTCGATAAAGGCGTAGGAGAGGAACTCAAAGCCAAAATCATGGAATACCGTGGTAAGTTTGAGAGTTTGTTTGACTCCTCTGATTTATCAACCTATTCTAAGGATATCGCACTTGCCGTCGATGATGAAACCTGGAAAAGGAAAAAGAAGAAGTCCTGGTCTGAACTGAATTTTAACCATATGCCCTTACAGGCAGCTCTTCCTATCCTTCGTAAGTTTCAAAACGATGTGAAGAATTCAGAAGCTACGATTCTGAATTACCTGGCCAATAAAGTAGGTACCACGACAGACGTTGTCCTCGACAAGTTTACTGTCGTATCTGCTGCCAAGAAATCCTATGTGATCAAAGGCGATAGTTATGAAGCCGATATCTTCCTGAGTGCGTTTGCAGGTGCAGACAGTAAAACTGGTATCTCTATCTCGGTCGATGGACGTAACCTTCCGGTTGATTCAGAAGGAGTAGCCAAGTATACTGCGCAGGCGGGAGGCGTAGGTGTCCGCAAGTATAATGCTGCCATCAGTGTCACCAACCCTGTAACAGGTGATGTACAAACCTTCAAAAAGGAGTTTGAGTACGAAGTTGGTGAGCGCTCTGTATCCGTTTCTGCATCCAAAATGAACGTGTTTTACATGGGGGTACCTAATCCGGTTGAAGTATCTGCCGCAGGTGTTCCTAGTAACCAGGTTCAGGTCAGTATGAGCGGATCAGGAGGTGGGAGTATATCTCGCAACAGCGATGGCACATTTACAGTCAATGTTAGTTCGCCTACAAAACAAGGAGAATTCGCATACGTCAATGTCGCGGCCCCCGGCCTTACAGCCCGCAAAGAATTCCGTGTCAAGCGGATTCCTGACCCGGTAGCCAAGTTGAGTTCTTCCATGGGAGGGGTTATGAGTTCAGGTGAATTCAAAGCACAGCGGGGGTTGTATGCGTTTCTGGAAAACTTTGACTTTGACGCCAAATGTGAGATTCTGGGTTACCAATTGGTCCGGGTACCTCGCAGACAAGATCCAGAACCCGAAACAAATAAAGGCGGATTGTATAATGCCAATGCCAAATCACTCGTTGATAAAGCAAAAGCAGGCGATACCTACTACTTTGAGAACGTGAAAGCCAAGTGTCCCGGGGATGCCTCAGGTCGTGACATCAACCAACTTGTATTCAAAATTAACTGATCGATATCATGAAGTCATGTGTGAAGTATCTGGCATTGATTGTCGCTTTCTGCTCTTCAGGTTTCGCCTGGAGTCAGGCCGAAAGCGTGATCATTACCGAATCCAGCGAACCTGTGGAAGACCGTTATATTGACGATGTGGTCCGTCGGACAGAAATATACGAAAATCGGGTACTGCCATATGAGCCACTCCGGGAAGCCGATATCCCCTGGTCCAAACGGATTTGGAGGATTATCGATGTCCGGGAAAAACTCAATCTTCCTTTTTCCTATCCGATCCAGCCGTTCTTTTCTATTCTGGCGGATGGTACGCAGTCCGGTGAGATTCTAGTCTTTAAAGACGAAAACTTTAAAGAACTCATGACCCCGGATGAGGTGATGGCCAAACTGATGGCAGTGGACACAAGTTTGGTCTTCAACCCGGATACCTATGAAGATGAAGTCGTGATCACCAACAGTCCCGTCAACCCGGAAGACATTAAAAAGTACAGGGTAAAGGAAATGTGGTATTTCGATGAGGAAAGCTCCAGAATGGGCGTTCGTATCCTCGGCATTGCACCAATTAAGGACGAATATGACAAGAATACAGGGGAATTCAAATACGCTATTCCGATGTTTTGGGTCTATTACCCTGAAGCGCGCGAAACGTTGTCCCGGTATCAGGTTTTTAATGACGCCAATGATTCTTCACCCGGTACCTGGTATGATCTCTTTGAGCAACGCCGTTTTGCAAGCTATATCTTCAAGCAATCCAACGTATTGGATTATCGCCTCGATGATTACTATCCAGGTGAATTCGACGGTGTAGCCAGACTCATGGAATCTGAACGCATCAAAGCGGAACTTTTTAATTGGGAGCACGATCTCTGGACCTATTGATCCAGTTAAATCAATAAGTTATTCGGAGCCTTTGACCCAGTCAAAGGCTCTTTTTTTATATCTGAGCTCAAACCACATCCAGCTCATCAGTATCAGGTATTCCGTGGCGATCAGCGGATAGTTCTCCTTAAACCCACCACCCTGGTAATGGCTGTAACTGAGATACACCAGATACGTCCAGATCACGGGATACGTATATTGACTCAGAATGCCCAGTACTAATACAAGCCCAAGATACCAGGGGTGGAGGGTCGTACTCATCAGGAAATATAAAGTCATCACCCACAGCATCGCCAGCGGCCAGGCCAGTTTATCCTGGCGTAAGTACCACCACCAGATCAGGAGGATACCACATCCCGTACAAATTGCCATTGCCGGACCGAGAAGCACGATAGCGTTGTAACCCCATATACCATATCCAGCCGCTCTGACCACATAGTATACACTTGCATTAAACTCAAAGGATGTAAACCAAAGGGAAACACTATCCAGCCATCCGGTATGATAGCCAAAGGACATCCACAGGAGAATCATAGAAGACAAGACTGCAATCACCGCAAATACAGTTATACGTTTCCAGTAATGTTGCAGTGGCATGAACGGAATGAGGATCAGGGTAAGCAGTTTTGAAAGTATGGATAAGGCCATCAGCCATCCACCAAGAAATAATTGTCGCTTTTCCACTGCCATGATAGCCCCGAGCAGCCCTGCGATCATCAGGCCATCCGGATGCAAATTGCCAGTATACTCCAACACGATCAACGGATTCAAAGCATAGATCAGTACAGCGTTCGCAGGCAATTTCAGTCGCTTTGTCAATCGGAATAGCAGATATACGATCGTGCCATCCGTGATGAGTGCAATGGATTTTAAAAAGAGAATGTTCCTTCCTATATCCGATCCGGCAATGAGATACGATAGACCAAAGATCCATTGCAGCATTGGCGGATATACACTGTAGTATTCTTTGCTGTTGAGCATACTGTAAAGTCCCTCAGGCGGTGAAATCCCTGAAGCGCTTTCCAACAACCCGGATGGGGTGTACGCCATTGGATGTATACCTGCTTCGATGAGCATACCATCCCAGATGAAACGAAAATAGTCATCGGAAAGCTGAGGTTCAAAATAATACCCTACCAGTCTGGCAATAAGGGCGAGTACTAGCCCAAAACCTAGAGAACGACCGGGATGCCGAAAGACCATCAGGACGTATGCACTGAATGCGAGGGTATAAAGTGGCCAGAGCAGGTGAAACGCAGATCGCTCAATACAATGTAGGATTGTCATGGTACTAAGCCAGATGATACCCGCAACCCATTGCTGAACGCTCATTTGACGTGGAGATGTCGGATAGAGTAAAAAAAGATACCCCCAAAACCAAACATCAGCATAAAGTGATACAACACAAATTCGGTTTTCCCGCTTGAAAGGGCAAAGACGATAGCAGACAGGAAATATAGGGCGAGCACTCCTTCCGCCAACGTGGTAAACGAGAGTTTTCCTGCCGCATATACGCCAGGCTTTATTTGGTCCTGAATCCGACGAAGATTGAATTTCGGTGTCCGGACAAAAGCACTGGGTTTGCCCCGGTACCCTTCCAGCACAGCTATACTGTTATGCAGGGACAAGCCCATTGACAGCGAAAGGAAAAGTGGAAACATTGTCGTAAATCGAAGCAACCGCTGCCTGAAAGAAAGGCCGACCCAGGCTGTATCACTGTTGGCCACAAAATAAACCCAGCCTATCGTGAGCATGCCCGTCATGCACAGCCAGTATATACGCATATCCAGATCAACCAGGTTGTTCATCAACAAGGCAGGTACACTGAGGATAGCCAACATAAAGACCACAATAAAAATCGAACTGGACAGCAGATGCAGTACTGCTTGAACTTTTGTGCTCCAGGGCAGGCGGGACGCCAGTACTATGGGTATAAGTTTGCGCGCGTTTTCAGCTCCGCCCTTCATCCACCTGAATTGCTGGGACTTAAGTCCGTGCATTTCGGCCGGTAGCTCAGCGGGTGAAGCGATATCCTGCCGGTACATGATCTTCCAACCCCTAAGCTGTGCCCGGTAGGACAGGTCAAGATCTTCCGTGAGTGTATCCGATTCCCATCCTCCGGCATCCTGAATCGTTTCTCGTCGCCAGACCCCGGCCGTACCATTGAATTGGAGAAAATACTTTCCCGCTTGCCGGCCACTTTGCTCTATGGTAAAATGTACATTCAGCTGAAAACCTTGCAGCCGGGTGATCAACGAGTAATCGTAGTTGAGGTGCTCCCACCGGGTTTGCACCACCCCTACCTGAGGGTCCGAAAAATAAGGGATCGTTTGAGTCAGAAAGGTTTTCGGAGGTAAAAAATCAGCATCAAAAATGGCGATAAAATCTCCAGTAGCACTGGATAGACCATTCTTCAATGCACCCGCTTTATAGCCCTGCCGGTGATGACGATGGAGGTATGTAATGTGGATTCCCTGTTCCTTATACAGACGTACCATTCTTTGACAAACCTCCTGTGTCTCATCGGTCGAATCATCCAGAATTTGGATTTCAAGTTTATCTGAAGGATAATCAAGTTGTACAATGTTTTCAAGTAACCTTTCTACCACATAGCGTTCATTGTACAGGGGGAGTTGTACCGTAACCGCAGGCCATTCATTCGGTAGAAAGGGGCGGTCGGACGTTGGTGATATTGTGGCTTTCTTGTTTCTGAAATAGTGTAACAGCAAATGAAATTGCATCAGACAATACAGGGTAACATAAGCCAGGGCCAGCGTGTACAGCCCGATAACGGCATATGCCAGAATCTCGATCATCATGGGTTCAACTGTATTTGAAAATGGTCCACAATATTTTATACCCGGCAAGAAGAGTGCCTTTGATCGTGCCGCTGACTTTGGATTTTCCGATACGCTTTCTGTAGGATACCGGTACTTCAGCGCAACCCAGATTATACTTCAATGCTTTTACCTGCATTTCGACCGTCCATCCATATGTGCGATCCTGCATGTTCAGGGATAGAAGCTTATCCCATCGAATAGCCCTGAACGGGCCCAGATCAGTAAAACGAAATCCAAAACGAAGTTGTATCAGACGGGTCGCCAACCAGTTGCCAAATCGTTGAGGCAAGGTCAACGAGCCCGGTTCAGGATCTCCTAGTACGCGTGACCCAATGACCAAATCCTTGCCGGCCAGAACAATTGCAATAAGTTGTGTCATCTCACCAGGATAATCTGAATAATCACCATCGAGGAATACCACAATGTCAGCCGGGAATCCGGCTGTTTCAGCCTCCAAATAGGCTATGGCCGTCTGGCAGGCAATGCCATATCCCCGCACAGGCTGATCGACCACTATAGCCCCTGAAGCCCGTGCTTTCGACGCCGTATCATCCGTTGAATTGTTGTTACATACCAAAATATGCCGGATCAGATCTTTCGGTATATCCCGGATAACTTTGCCAATGGAGAGCCCTTCATTGTGCGCGGGAATGATCACATCGATCAATGGAGGATTGTTCATAAACCAGAGAGCATTCGCAAAGGTAACTCATGCCTGGGTTCTGATATCCGTGTCCAGAAAGATTACTGGTTCGCCAGATATCCTTAGTGCCTGGATATAACATCCAGTTTGAGGATGACGTTATCCCCGGGTAGTGTAATTTCGCTCTTCACTTACTTTTCTCCTGTGATATCCGTTAGCATGTTAAAACAATTCGGTCAGTTGATACTCGGCTCCTGTATACGTGGTGACAGGCAAAGGATGCTGCCACAGGCGGACGAAGCAAAGTTGACCGGCTACCGAAATGGCACTGCAGGCCTGTTCTTGTTTTTTTTACTGTTGACATCCTGCTTTGAAGAGCGGTTTACAACCCATGAGAATGACCGGATTACTTTCTCGACTGATACATTGACGTTTGATACGGTATTGACCCAAATCAGCACCGTGACCCGATTTTTCAAGATATACAACCCCCATAGCCTATCCATCTTGATTGATGAGATTCGGCTTACAGGTGCGAATGCTTCTTTCTTCAGGATGAATGTGGATGGCTATAGTGGGGCGGTTTTGCGTGATATTCGAATTTTACCGCATGACAGTATTTATGTTTTTGCTGAAGCGACCATCGATCCGGATCAGCCATTATCGGAGAGTCCCTTTTTTCTCGAGGCCAAAGTACGCTGCATGACCAATGGAAATGAACAGCATGTCCTTCTTGTGGCATGGGGGCAGAATGCCAATTATATACCGGGTCCTCATACCCCCAACCGGATTTCACTACTGAGTTGCAATCTCGGTGAAGTCGTGTGGGACGATCCCAGACCTTATGTATTGTATGGGACCCTGCTGATTGATTCCTGTACCCTTGTGCTGCCTCCGGGCGCCCGGTTGTATGTGCATGGAGGGATAGCCAATAATGATCTGGGTATTTACAATGAAGGCCTGATCTATACCTTGCCACATGGTAGAATCAATGTGCGTGGTAGCCTCGGGGCACCTGTGATCATCAGGGACGACCGGATCGAACCGGATCATACCGGTGAATGGGCAGGCATTCGCCTGGGTCCCGGTAGCGGGCCGCATAGATTCAGCCACATGCGGCTGCAAAATGGCATTGTAGGCATTTATGCGGATAGTGCCACAGTGGCCGAAATAGATCACAGTATCATTGCCTATACAGGCGGGCCCGGTTTGTTGGCGAGACATGCCCGGGCCACCATTCGAAATACCCTTTTTCATCATAATGGTGCACAGGCTGTAGCCCTCACCTATGGAGGCGACTATGAGATCAGTTATAGTACGCTGGCCAGTTTTGGCAACAGCAGCGAAGCACTGTTGATGAATAATTTTTATTGTGTCGATGCCCTATGTACGGGAGGGGCCCGGTTAAACAAGATAACGGCCAGCGTGACAAATTGTATTATGGCCGGAAACAGTACGGACGAAGTGTGGCTGGCGGATGCAGATGCAACCGGACAGGGTTTGTTTGATATCCAAATGCGACACAATATCGTGGTGGTAAAGGAACTCTTGAAAATGTCGAATTATCCGGAATTCTTTGAGACCCTGTGCCTCAACTGTATTCCGTATATGTTGTCTGATAAACTGTTTGTGGATATCAACAAGGCAGATTTTCATCTGGACACGCTCTCTATTGCTGAAATGAAAGGGATATCAATCCCGGGCATAACGGATGATCTTGAAGGTACACCCAGAGATCTGATACAACCCGACATAGGGTGTTATGAATATAAGGAATAACTATTCGATCCTCTATTCTCCTTGATTCATGGGAGCTGTATTGATCCTCCTTTTTGTTACTGTCGTCAGCAGAAGAAACCCGATGACAAAAAGAAAAGCCAGGGCCAGCACACTATATCTCATATTTCCCGTTATCGAATTGACCAGACCAAATATAAGCGTGCCTGAGACGATAGCCAACTTGGACAGCACATCATAAAAGCTGAAGAAGGTTGTGGGATCTTCCTTCCGGCCTTCAAGCAGTTTGGCATACGTCGACCGGGATAAGGATTGAATACCACCGAGGACCATTCCGACCATTGCAGCAATAACAAAGAATTGCCATTTTTCGGTTGTGGCATAAGCTCCTCCGCAGATCATGATCCAGATTAGCAATTGGAGCAGCAGACTGAATTTATTTCCCCGCAACGTAGATATCCGGGCAAACAGCAATGCGCCTGGTATAGCCACCAGTTGCAAAATCAGAATGGTCAGGATGAGTTGGCCTGTTTCAAATCCCAGCACCTGATCGGCAAATAATGAAGCGAGGTAGATAACGGTGTGAACCCCCGCGATGTAAAAGAAATAGGCGGCTAAAAATCGCTTGAGGTGTGTGTCATGCTTTATACCATTCCAGACATGCAGGAGTTCTTTCCAACCTTTGACAAACAGGTTTTCCTGAAAAGGGATAGGACGGTCTTGCGGAAGACGGCGAAAGGTGATCAGAGAAAATCCGAACCACCAAAGGCCCACCAGTACAAATGAAATGCGGGAGGGCAGGGTAGCGCCGGAGAGCCCAAACCATTCTGGCTTCTGAATCAGTAATAAGCAGAACATGAGTAATAATACACTACCAAAATAGCCAAAGGCATACCCTTTTGCACTCACCTTATCATACTGATCTTCGGAGGCAATGATCGGCAGATATGAATCATAAAAGACGAGTCCACCTGCCGCCCCGATGGTACCCAACATGAAGGCCAAAGTCCCGATCCAAAGGGTGTCATGGGAATGAAAAAAGAATAGACCCACACATCCTAATGCCCCCATTCGGGTGAATAATTTGAGAAACGACATACGCCGTCCCGCAGCATCAGCCATACCCGACAACAACGGTGAGATGATCGCAATCAAAATATAGGCAGCCGAAACGGAAAAGGAGTATAGGGCTGTATTTGATATACGCCCACCGAATAGCTGTATTTCTGCATCGGTGACGTTGGCATAGTAGATTGGGAATATCGCAGTCGAAATGACAAGGTAATATGCCGAGTTAGCCCAGTCAAAAAAGGCCCATCCCCGTATAGTACGCTTGTCGTTTAGTTCCATGACGTGAAGGTATAATTTTACCTTCAGCCCGAGGTCCGGGACAGAATGCCTGTGACATTTACCTTCTTTGATTTTTTCATATCATTCCTCGGGTTTTCTTACATTGCCTCCTATGCGAATTCTGATTCTCAGCCGAAGTCCGATCCTGTATTCGACACACAGCCTGGTGATGGCTGCCCGCAGAAAAGGTCATATTGTCCGGGTCGTCGATCATATGCAATGTGACCTGTCTATTTTGGATGGCCGGCTGGGTGTTCGATTCCAGGGGGAGTTTCTCGGAAGGCCTGATGCGGTTATACCCCGTATAGGTTCTTCCGTCACCAGCTATGGTGCCGCAGTGCTCCGGCAGTTTGAAATGATGGGTATTTATACCGTCATTTCTACTGAGGCACTCCTCAAAGCAAGGGACAAACGAACCACCTTACAGTATCTGGCAGCGCACCAGATCCCGGTACCTGACAGCGTATTTACCGCTATGCCGGACAATGTCAGCCACTCGCTCAATCTTTTAGGAGATCAGTTTCCAGTCGTCATCAAGACACTCAATAGCACGCAAGGTATGGGGGTCATACTTGGAGAAAGCCGACATGCAACTCAATCTGTTGCAGAAGCTTTTTTGCGACTTCGGGAAGAGATTTTAATGCAGCGTTTTGTCGAAGAATCCAAGGGAAGGGATGTTCGGGTCTTCATCGTCGGAGGGGAAGTCATCGCCACCATGGAACGGAGTGCCCAGGGAGATGAGTTTAGGTCAAATCTGCATAGGGGAGCCTCATCCAAAAAAGTCCGGATTACCCCGGAGGAAAAAGATTTGGCACTCAGGGCCGCCAGTCTGATGGGGTTGGGGGTGGCCGGTGTGGATATCCTCAGATCCAATCAGGGCCCGCTGATCCTTGAAATCAATGCATCTCCAGGCCTGGAAGGGATCGAGGGGACTACCGGAGTCGATATCGCCGGTTGTATTATCAAATTCATTGAAACCCATGCCAGACCCGTCATTGTATAGGGAAGTCAGACTCACACAACCTGGAAACAATGAGGTCCTTCCTGGCACGGGCTCCAAAGCCATTCATACTTTTGGTCGCCTGGCTTCCCGCGTAACGCGGATCATTATGGAAAATATATTGCCCCGTTTCGATGATCATCTGAACTATCTTTGCCACTATCGTATGAAAATCAAAATAGTCGCCGGGATTACCCTGACCGTATGTCTTGTTCTGTTTACGGGATGCAATAGATCATCTGCTGATCGCAATGCGGACCTCCTGTCCAAGCCTCAAGCAGACCGGAACGGAAAGAGCGAACAGTACGCCAATGAAGCAGAGCAATATGAAAGCGCTGACCGCGTCATTTGGCAGAAGCCGGATTTGGTCATTGAGCAGTTGGGTGATGTCAAAGGAAAAGTAGTGGCCGACCTGGGTGCCGGCACCGGCTATTTTAGTCGCCGAATAGCATACAAAGGAGCACGTGTGATCGCCATTGATATAGATCCCCGCGCCATTCTATGGATGGAAGAGCAGAAAGCCAGATTTCCTATCGAACTCAGGGACCGGCTGGTCATCCGTCTGGCAGAACCAGATGATTCCAAGCTAACCTCCCAGGAGGTGGATATTGTGTTGCTGGTCAATACCTATTCCTATCTGATCCGGCGGGTTGAGTACTTCGAGCGATTACAGGAAACTATCAGACCAGGTGGCTTTGTCGTCATTATTGACTTCAAAAAAAAGGAAACCCCTTTTGGCCCCCCGGTCGAAGATCGACTTGATGTGCCGACGGTAGAGCGCGAACTCCGTTCAGCCGGGTATACTATTCTAAAGGTGGATGAGGAGTCTCTCGACTATCAGTACATTATTAAGGCGAAAAAGGAGTAAGGATCCTATCTGAGCTTATCGCACAATCAGTTGCTCCCGTCCGGGACCGGTGGATACATAGGCCACCGGAAGTCCAAGTTGATCTTCGAGATACTTCAGATATATTTGAACAGGAGTTGGCAGACTATCATAGCCTTCTGCGGTAATATCATGCATCCAGCCAGCGTGTTTGGTGAATAGAACCTGCTCAATTCCTTCCACAAGGTCAAATGGAATCTCATCCGACACCGTAGTGCCGTTTTGGTATTGATGAGCGACAGCAATGGTTTCAAATGCATTCAGGACATCCAACTTGGTAATGGCGATATGGGTAGTACCTGTAATCATGGCGGCATACTTCAGCTGAGGAAGATCGAGCCAGCCACATCGTCTGGGCCTTCCTGTGGTACTGCCAAATTCATTTCCGGCATTTCGTAACCGGTCCCCTGCTTCACCATGAAGTTCAGATGGAAAAGGTCCGGATCCAACACGTGTACAATACGCCTTTGTAACACCAATCACATGTCTGATAGAAGAGGGGGGGACACCGAGCCCACTGCAGACACCGGACGTAATTGTATTGGAAGAGGTAACATACGGATAAGTTCCGAAATCTATATCCAACATCATGCCCTGGGCGCCTTCTGCCAGAATATCATCACCGGACATAAGTCGCTGATTCAGGTAATACTCGGCATCAATAAGCTGAAGACCCCGTATCTGCTCCGCCGCTGCAAACCACTTTTCTTCTTCGGGTACCAGATCAAAGGTGGTCTCGGGATATAGTTTCAGCAGATGCAAGTGCTTATCCCGAAGTGAAGCATACTTCTGCTCAAATTGCGGGCTGAGCAAATCGCCGATCCGAAGTCCGTTTCGGCCCGTTTTATCCATATAGCAAGGTCCGATACCCCGTAGCGTAGATCCGATTTTTTCTTCCCCTTTGGATGCTTCAGAGGCTATATCCAGCCATTTATGGGTAGGGAGGATCAGGTGTGCTTTTTTAGCAATCCGCAAACGATCCCGAACTGGGGTACCCCCCACCTCCAGTTGTTGGATCTCCTGCATGAGCGTCACAGGGTCAATCACCACTCCGTTCCCTATAATGTTGACGAGATGTTCATGGAAAATACCGGATGGGATCGTATGCAGTACCGTTTTTTTTCCACCGATCCAAAGGGTATGGCCGGCATTAGGGCCTCCCTGAAACCGGCACACCAACTGATACCGATCTGCCAGATAGTCTACGATTTTACCCTTGCCTTCATCCCCCCATTGGAGGCCTAACAATACATCTACTGCCATAGGAGTCGGTCCATATAAAAGAAAGGGCTCACGGCCCTGAGAGGCGAAGATAATGAACTGTTGACACCTTCATCCGATCCGTATATCGTTCAGTCAGTCCTGATTTTTTTCAGCCACTGCACCCTGCTCTGCGTCAGGAATATTTCATGTTATAAAAGTACATCAGGATTTCAAACTGCAGGTCTTGCATCTGCCATAGAGATTCAGATTGTGAGACAGAATCTTGAAATCCAAGAGTTCGCTCATCGTGGATTTGATCTGTTGAATGCGCGGATCACAAAACTCAATCACCCGGCCACAATCTACACAGATGAGGTGGTCGTGTTGCTTGAATCCATATGATTTTTCATATTGGGTGAGATTTTTACCAAACTGGTGCTTGGTGATGAGATCACAATGGACCAGCAGGTCGAGGGTATTGTAGACCGTAGCACGACTTACCCTATAGTTGGAGTTTTTCATGTGGATATACAACGCCTCTGCATCAAAATGGTCGGACCGGCTGTAGATTTCTTCCAGGATCGCAAAGCGCTCGGGAGTCCGCCGAAGGTGATGCGCTTCCAGATGATTGGAAAAAATCGCCTTGACTTCTTCAAAGGTTACCCGTTGGGCCAGGGATGCAGGGGTTGAGGGCGTTGTTCGCATGATGAGTTTAATTTTCTCTGTAAACGGATGATATGCCTTCCAGGTTTTTCAAAGAGCGAATGACCATGTTGAGTTGGTTCTTGTTGCTCACGACCAGGGTTACTTTTCCTTCAAAGTATCCTTCTTTTCCTTCTATGGCTAAGGAGCGGATATTGATACCCAAACCCGAACTGATTTTATTGGTCACCTTTTCGATCACACCCGGTCCGCTATCGACACCGGTTATTCTGAGATTGACGACTGACTGTACATTGCCTGAAGTGATCCATTCTGCTTTTTGCACTCGGTACCCATAGCTGGCCATGAGGTGCATGGCGTTCGGGCAATTGACTCTGTGAATCTTTACACCGGCATTGGATGTCACGTAGGCGAAAATCTCATCGCCGACCACCGGATTGCAGCAGGAAGCCAGGGCATACTTGTATTGTTCCGCATCTTCACCTCCAATACTGATCCGGGGATGAACCATATCCTTTCCGAGCGCCGGTGAGGTGGAAGGCTCGGTGTCTGTGACGGCCGTACGCTGAGGTTGTTTGACCGGAAAAATAAGTTTGCCGCCTTCAACGTCCAATTCCTTTACCTGGCCCGGATCAAACTGGCCTATCGCAATATCATAGTAGAAATCCAGCCTGGAATTATAGCCATAATGCCGGGCAAGTGGATCCACGTTTTCCTCGAGATCCGCTTTCATGCTGCGGAGTTTACGCTCCAGTTTTTCCATGCCATCTTCCGATTGCTTCTTCTTGGATTCTTTGAGCGCGGTGCGGATTTTGGCCCGTGCTTTTCCGGTGACCGCCATCCGAAGCCATTCTTCATTTGGCTTCTGGTTACGATTCGTGATGATTTCGACCTGATCCCCATTCTGAAGCTTGTAGCCCATGGGCACCAGCTTGTTATTGATCTTGATCGCACTGGTATGGTAACCAATATCGGTATGGATGGCAAAGGCAAAGTCAAGTGCCGTTGCGCCTTTGGGCATCACTTTGAGGTCTCCTTTCGGGGTATAGACATAAAGTTCCTCCGCATAAAGATTGGTCCTGAAATCACTGAGGAACTCCAACGCATCCTTGTGAGAATCATCCAGCATATCCCGGATATTGTCGAGCCAGTTCTCATAGATATATTGCTGAGTATTGACATTCTTATATTTCCAGTGCGCCGCAAATCCGCGTTCGGCTATTTCATCCATGCGTTCTGTCCGGATTTGGATCTCGACATATCGGCCTTTGGGTCCAATCACCGTAGTGTGTAGGGATTCGTAGCCATTTGACTTGGGGGTGGTGATCCAGTCTTTGAGCCTCTCAGGAATGGGGGTGTGAGTCTCTGTTAAAATACTATAGACCAACCAACAGGCAGATTTCTCCTTTTCCGATGGGACTTTTAGAATGATTCGTATAGCAAAGAGATCAAAGATCTCTTCAAAAGGGACCTGCTTTTTCTTGGTCTTGTTATGGATCGAGGCTATGGATTTAGGTCGTCCGACAATCCGATATTCGAAGCCCAATTCATCCAGTTTGTTTTTGAGGGGCTTGATAAACTCCCGGATATAGCGCTTACGTTGCTGATCACTTTCGGTCAGCTTCTGTTCAATTTCTTCATAGATCTCGGGTTCCTGGATGCGGAGGATAATATCCTGCAATTCGGATTTGATATTGTACAACCCGAGCCGGTGGGCCAGAGGCGCATAGATATAATCAGTTTCGGCCGCGATACTAAGCTGCTTGTGCTTTGGCATAGGCGCGATCGTACGCATGTTGTGAAGCCGGTCTGCTATTTTAATCAGCACCACTCGGACATCTTCGACCAATGTCGACAATACTTTCTTAAAATTTTCTGCCTGTTGGGACGGGACATTGTAGAGTCCATCAAGTTTGGTGAGACCATCTACGATGTGGCCGATCTTTTCTCCAAACTCTGCCCGTACATCTTCGATGGTCAGGTCAGTATCTTCGACAACATCATGCAACAAAGCACATACAGCCGCTGTGGGCCCAAGGCCGATCTCACTGACACAGATTCGGGCCACTTCGATGGGATGAAAGAAATAGGGTTCGCCACTCTTCCGTCGTTGCCGGGCATGAGCCGACAAACCCAATTCAAATGCCTTTCTGAGATTTTTTTTGTCTGTCTCATCCAGCGGCGCGGGCAAAGCCTTCATCAGTCTGCGAAACTCACGTTGCAGAGCCGTCTGTTCAGTTTCGGTCAGGCCTGAGGCAATATGTGGCATAGGTACACAAGGTAATAACAAAAGTATGCCAAGTTAGTTAATGGAAACAAAGGCTCCTCCGGAGGAACTCGGATCAGCACACAGGTTTTTCTTTCGGGAAATCCCTACCTTTGCAGCCGTTTTGGATCAGGCGGGTGTGGCGAAATTGGTAGACGCGCTAGACTTAGGATCTAGTGCCGAGAGGCTTGGGGGTTCGAGTCCCTCCACCCGCACCATCCACTTCTCCGGAAGTTGGGTAGGGGAATACCTGGTTCTGAGCGGCTCAGGTGCATCCATGTCGAGATGTTCTCCTGAAAGTATTACGTACTTCACCACAGTCTTTTGTCCGCACTAAAACAGCGAAATACTCAGAATGAAAATTGAATTACACCGTCTGGATGAAGTCAATGCCAGGTTGACCCTGATCGTCGAGTATGCAGACTATGCATCCAAACTCGATGAGAATATTAAGAAATACAGCAAAAAGCTGAATATCAAAGGCTTCCGTGCCGGGAAAACGCCTAAAAGCGTCCTCTCTAAAATGTACGGCAAAGGAGTCCTGGAGGAGACCGTAGCCGCGATTATGAATGAGCAGCTCTTCGATTATCTCAAGGAGCAAGACATACAAATATTCGGCTCGCCCTTGTTGAGCGATCTCGCCGAACCCCTTGAGTTTGAACTTAAAACACCTAAGGACTACACCTTTATTTTTGATCTGGGTCTCAAGCCTGATTTTACTCTCGCGTACAACCTGGATCAACCTGTAGAGGTAAGTATCCCGGAAGTAGATCTCTCTGGAATCGATGACAATATCATTCGATATCGTCGTCTGTTTGGGAATGACGAGACCGTTACGGATGGTACAGTCCAGGCATTTGATAAAGTCGGACTATTGTTGGACCGGACAACTGAGCCAAATGGGATCATTGACGAGCCTGTTGATATTGTGGTTGATCTCGAACATGTCACCGGAACTGCGACAGAAAGCCTTACTGGGCTGGCCATAGGCGCAATTCTTGACCTGGAACTGGAAGGTTTTATGGGGCAGGAACGGTCTGTAATCCTGAAGAATACGCTCTACCTGGACGAGGATCCAGCTCCGGATACTCCGCTGGCCTTTAAAGCCACCTTAACTTCAATCAGCAGGCCGCAGCGCACACCTCTGACAGGCGAGCAACTGAGCAAACTGACCGGACATCAGGTGGAAGACGAAGCCAGATTCAGAGAAATGTTGGAACGACGGGAGCAGGATTCCATAAAAAGCCGGGTGAACGACATGAAAAAAATGGCCGTGCGGCTGGCCCTAATCCAGGCTAATCCCTTTATTATTCCGGAGGACTTTTTACTTCGTTGGATCAATCAGCAGCGGGATAAAAAGATTGAGAATCATACCCGCGAATCCAGACAGTTGATGCGGGATGCAGGCTGGGCCATGTTACTCAACCGCATTGCCGATCAGGAAGGACTTGAAGTGTCGGAAAACGATATCCGGAAACAAATGACCCAATGGATTGTCCAGAATGTCAATTACATGCAAACGGATATTCGTAAGCTAATGGACCAGTTGTACGCGAATGAGTACTTTATGAGCAATATGAAAGAAAACGCGCTGGAAGAGGTGGTTTTCGCCCATATGATACCGAAGTTTCGTTTTGAGGAAAACGTGGTGACGGAAGAGGCCTTTGAGACAGCCTTCCATGACCTTCACCATCAGATTTTTGATCATGGAGATCACGATCATCACCATGACCATCAGGAGCATGATCATTCCCAAGGAGAGCATGAACATTCCCATGGGTAAACGTATTACTTTAGAGTGCCAAACCAAATAAACGAGTAGAAACATGAGCCAATCCAACGAATTTTATAAATACGCTACCCAGCATGCTGGGATTTCGGGTGCTGATCTGGACCGCTATATGCGCACATCTGTTCCGGATATACATGGATTTACGCCTCAGGTGATCGAGGAACGCCAGATGAATGTAGTCGGGATGGATGTTTTTTCCCGGTTGATGATGGACCGTATCATCTTTTTAGGTGTTCCGGTCAATGATTATGTTGCCAATGTGATCCAGGCACAATTACTCTTTTTAGAGTCCACCGACAATAAGCGGGATATTCAAATGTTTATCAACAGTCCTGGTGGATCTGTGATTGCCGGTCTCGGTATATATGATACCATGCAGTATGTATCACCTGAGATCGGTACCATTTGCACGGGTCTGGCGGCTTCGATGGGCGCTGTCTTATTGGCTGCAGGAACCAAGGGCAAACGTACTTGCCTACCCCACAGCCGGGTCATGATCCATCAGCCGAGTGGGGGAATGCAGGGCCAGTTTTCCGATATGGAGATTTCCTACAACCTCATCAGGAGCATGCGAAACGAATTATATGAGATCATGGCCAAACATACCGGGCAGCCCTTCGAAGCTATCGAAAAGGATTCCGACCGGGACAATTGGATGACCGCCAACCAAGCCAAAGAGTATGGCCTGGTGGATGAAGTGCTGATACGGAGTAAGTAAACTCATGTTAGATCCTTTTCATTATCAAACGTCAGGAGCATGAAATCAAGTGAAGAACAATTCGGTTGTTCCTTTTGCGGAAGGGATAAGAAGGAAGCACTGATGCTGATCGCGGGGATTGAAGGCCACATTTGTGAGCTTTGTGTCGAGCAGGCGTATGAGATTGTCCGGCAGGAGTTGTATGACCCGAACGGAAAAAGTAAGAAGGAAGTAGTCCCGACAGAGGTACCTGAGCACATCACACCGCATCAGATCAAGCATTACATGGACCAGTATGTCATTGGCCAGGAGGAGGCCAAACGCTGCATCAGCGTAGCCGTCTATAACCATTACAAGCGAATACGAACGACTTCTGAGGACGATGTCGAACTGGAAAAATCCAATATCATGCTGGTAGGGCAGACCGGTACCGGTAAAACACTGATTGCCAAGACAATTGCCCGGATGCTGGATGTCCCTTTTGCAATCGTGGACGCCACCGTGTTCACCGAAGCCGGGTACGTGGGGGAAGATGTGGAAAGTATGCTGTCCCGCCTTCTGCAAGCCTGTGATTACAATATAGAAGCCGCCCAGCGGGGTATAGTATATATCGACGAGATCGACAAAATCGCCCGAAAAAGTGACAATCCCAGCATCACCCGCGATGTATCCGGCGAAGGCGTGCAACAGGCAATGCTCAAGATCCTTGAAGGGACGGATGTCCTTGTGCCACCCCAGGGTGGACGAAAGCACCCGGAACAAAAGATGATGAAAGTCAATACCCAAAACATACTCTTTATCGCCGGTGGTGCCTTTGATGGCCTCGAAAAAATCATTTCCCGCCGGCTCAATACCCATGTGATCGGTTTTGGAAATCAGGAGGAAAAAGCCATCGACAAAGACAATATGTTCCAGTATGTGTCACATAAAGATTTGAAGACTTTTGGGCTTATTCCGGAGTTGATAGGCCGATTGCCTGTATTGGGCTATCTCGAGCCACTAGATATTGAAACGCTTATCCGGATCATGACCGAACCAAAAAACGCATTGCTCAAACAGTACAAGAAGTTGTTTGAACTGGAGGGTGTTCAGTTTACCATGACCCATGATGCCATCGAGTATATTGCACAAAAAGCGATTGACTTTGGCCTTGGGGCACGAGGACTCCGCTCGATATGTGAAGCCATCATGATGGATGCCATGTATGATCTACCGTCCAAAAAGGATATTACAACATTGGAGGTGGATCTCCGGTATGCCAAATCCAAACTGAATAAGGTCTCTCTTAAAAAACTCAAGGCGGCCTAGACGATCCGTCGCTCATGATAAGCCAGTGCCGCTGTAGCAATACAGCGTTACCACCTATCCGGGTCGTTGGCGTTCTAAATCGTTTCCAGGATAACTAACCATTAAGATTGAATATTTCAAACATTCGATCTATCTTGGGGTATCTCATGCGCATCCATGCTTGTATTTCTCAACCTTTTAAATACATATTGTATGAATGCAATTACTGGATTAGGAAAATATTTATTCGCCCTTCCATTTGCGATTTTTGGTGTGATGCATTTTCTCAACGGCAATGCTATGGCCGGTATGGTGCCCTTTCCGGGCGGTGTCATTTGGGTATATCTGGCTGGCCTGGCCATGATCCTGGCGGCCGTCGCGATTTTCCTTGGCAAAAGGGATGGGCTTGCCACTTTACTATTGGGTTTTTTACTCATTATCTATGTGCTGACTATACACCTTCCGGGCATTCTCAATGCTGCGGATGAGATGTCCAAAGCGGGTGCAATGGGTGGCCTCCTCAAGGACACAGCATTGGCCGGAGCTTCTTTTCTATACTCCAACTCCATCGCAAAAGAGCCTCTCAAATCATCAAACTAGGACGCAACTAGATTCAGACTGAGATATGTCCACACACATTGGATAGATCTCAAATTTTAGTTGGATGTCAGTGACTTTACAGTTCTTCTACATTCTGCATCTTTGTGCAATGCGGTGGCGAATTCAATTGAGTTATCTGGGTACTTCGTATTGTGGTTGGCAACGCCAACCGAGTGATCCTTCGGTGCAACAAACGTTGGAGGAGGTTTTTTCTATGGTGCTTCGTCAACCAGTGGAAATTACCGGATGCGGACGAACAGACGCCGGAGTACATGCGCGTAAGTATATCGCCCATACTGATTTTAATCACGATGCGCCTGAAGATAGATTGGTCTACCAATTGAATGCGGTTTTACCAGCAGATATTGCTCTACAGCATATCGATCTTGTCCATCCGGAGTTTCATGCACGGTATGATGCGGTAGAACGGTTATACAGATATTATATACACTTTAGAAAGAATCCTTTTTTGGAAGGAAGGTCCTTTTATTTTCACCAGCCCACCAATTTAGATCGGCAGATCATGGAGGAAACATCCAGCATCCTGATGCAGTTTGAACATTTCAGGCCTTTTTGTAAAACCGGCACAGATGTAGATCACTTTCGATGTCAATTGTCAACTTCTCAATGGCATTGGGAGGAGGATTTTGCAATATATACCATTCGTGCAAACAGGTTCCTCAGAGGGATGGTCCGGCTGGTGGTTGGGGCATGTTTGAATGTGGGACTCGGTAAGGTATCCCTGGAGGACATCAAAACCAGTATGGTGCTACAGCAACCAATCCCATTTGCCTGGAGTGTCCCGGCGGAAGGACTTTACCTTGAGGATGTTGTATACGGAGGCCGTTAGCGCTTGCCTTAAGACAAGGTTGGCTCCAGCATGGAATCCTTGGAAACTTATTCATCCGGATAAAGCCTGAAAGACGAGGCAAAGGCATTGATCTCATGATGTATCTCTGCGATCACCTCCGGTTCATGGCGATGCATCAGCACCTTGTCAATCCATTCCACAATCCGGATACAATCTTCCTGATTCATTCCTCTGGTGGTCAAAGCAGCGGTACCCACACGGATTCCGGAGGTCACAAATGGGCTATTTGTATCAAACGGCACCATGTTTTTATTGACGGTAATATCGGCCCGGATCAAGGCTTCCTCCGCTTCCTTTCCGGTGAGACCTTTGTTGGACAGATCAATCAACATCAGGTGGTTATCGGTTCCACCTGATATGAGGTGGTACCCACGATCCACCAGTGCAGTGGCCATGGTTTGAGCGTTGGCGATGACCTGCCGGCTATAGGCAGCAAAATCCTGTCCGGCAGCCTCTAAAAAGGAAACGGCTTTGGCGGCGATGACATGCTCAAGTGGACCACCCTGCATCCCTGGAAAAACACCACTGTTGAGGATGGTTGACATCCGTATTCGTTCTCCCTTTTTATTGACCCTGCCCCAGGGATTGTCAAAATCTCTTCCCATCATAATGATACCACCCCTGGGGCCCCTTAGCGTCTTATGGGTTGTGGATGTCACGATATGGCAATGGGGCATCGGATCGTTGAGTAATTCTGAGGCAATGAGTCCGGCAGGATGGGCGATGTCCGCCATGAGCAATGCACCTGTCTCATCAGCAATTTCCCTGAAACGTTTATAATCCCAATCCCGTGAATATGCCGAAGCTCCGCAAATAATTAATTTCGGATGGTGAGTAACCGCCATTCGGTGGACCTCTTCCATATCCACTATACCGGTCTCACGGTGGACATTATAGTGGACGGCATTGAAGGTGAGTCCACTATAATTGACAGGGGAGCCGTGTGTCAAATGGCCACCATGCGACAGATTGAAACCCAATATTGTATCACCGGGCTTGAGTACCGCCAGGTAAACAGCAGAATTGGCCTGTGCGCCGGAATGAGGTTGAACGTTTGCATATTCGGCACCGAAGAGAGATTTAAGACTGTTGATAGCTATGGTTTCGATCTCGTCGATAATTTCACATCCACCATAATACCGTTTTCCAGGATAGCCTTCAGCATATTTATTGGTCAGGCATGATCCCATAGCCTCCAGCACCGCAATAGACGTGAAGTTTTCCGAAGCGATAAGCTCAATGCCTTTTCTTTGTCTGTTTTCTTCTTTGCTGATCAGCTCGAATATGGTTTTGGTATCCATGTATGGTAAGGTTTGTAATGTATCAAAGATGGTAAATGTAGATTATACCAGCCTCGGATGACAGATAAAATATTTTTTACTAAACGCGATGGATAACGGAGATTCAAGGAAGGTGGAAAATGGCCTGATATCTCCATTTTTCATCAGAATCTGGATTTCATCCTGTTCACGTTTGTAGATTGAATTGGACTCACTGCCTGGCCACACCAGTTTATCCGTAACTTCTGCTGACCATCCATACAGTTCCTGACACTTGAGCCTGATCCCATTTACAATATCTGCATCCAACGGCTGATCTGACCACTTTACTTTATGCAGCTTTCGATGGATCAGGTTGGTGGTAAGAAAACGCAGAGCCGTATCAAAATGGGTCTGAAGCCGCTTGAAGCTATAATCGACCGAAACATCATCCAGCTGAATGAAATAGTGCAAGACTTCCTCCTGATTTGACTCCAACTGATGTTCATCCAGATCATGCGTCATGAAATATTCCAGTTCAGGGGCGAGCATACCCGAACGTTCCAGCGGATCCTGTTGCCGAAGTAACCGGACAAAGGCTTTGGCCATAAGCTCTGCGGCGAGGGCTGTCTTATGGAGATAGACCTGCCAGTACATGATTCGGCGGGCAACCAGAAATTTCTCAATGCTATAGAGGCCTTTCTCCTCGACGACCAATTGATCCCCGACCACGCGAAGCATACGAAGGATACGATCATGTCCGACCACACCTTCAGCCACTCCGGTATAGAAGCTATCTCTGGACAGATAATCTAGTCGGTCAAGGTCGAGTTGGCCGCTGATCAATTGATGAAAGAAAGGCCGTGAATATTTCCCCGTAAACATATCAAGTGCCAGTTGGAGTGAAGGCCCAAATGACGACTGTAGATGATGCATGATGATCTTCCCGATCTCTTCATGGCCGACGCCTATGATGAGCCCTTCCAGTGCATGACTATATGGACTGTGACCAATGTCATGCAGCAGGACGGCGATCAGGGCGGCTTCGGCCTCTTCGTCTGATATCAGCGTCTGTTTGGAGCGCAACTCATCAATTGCCATCCCCATGAGGTGCATAGCGCCCAGCGCATGATGAAATCGGGTATGCTGGGCCCCCGGATACACCAGATGAGTCAGTCCGGTCTGTTTGATCCTCCGGAGGCGTTGAAACAAAGGTTGCTCGATCAGGTCAAAAAGAAGGGGAGTGCGGATGGGGATCAAGCCGTACACCGGATCATTTATGAGCTTCATTTTGTTCATAGAACAAAGATTGGGAAAATATCCGCCGGTCGGGTATCGTTGGATGGATTCAATTAGCGTGAACACATTCCCCAAACGGTTGTACTATTACGATATGGAAAAAATAAAAATCCTATGGGCAGACGATGAAATCGATTTGCTCAAACCACAGTTGTTTTTTTTGGAAAAGAAAGGCTACCAGGTCACCACGGTCTCTAACGGCCATGATGCTTTGGATGAGTTCAGGACAGCAGGTGACATTGATATTGTTTTTCTGGATGAAAGTATGCCAGGGTTGAGCGGACTGGAGACGATGCAGCGGCTTAAAGCTATAAAGCCGGCATTGCCCATAGTCATGATTACCAAAAATGAAGCCGAAAACATCATGGAAGAAGCACTCGGTTCCCAGATTGATGACTACCTGATCAAACCGGTCAATCCCAACCAAATCCTGCTGACGCTGAAGAAAATTGTGGACAACAAGAGACTGGTACGGGAGAAAACCTCTTCGGATTATCAGGTTGAATTTCGGAGTATCCTCAATGAGATCAATAGTGGTCTGGATTATGCCGAATGGGTCCAGGCCTATAAGAAGATTGTCAACTGGGAGCTGAAGATTGATTCCTCCCGGAGCGAAGAAATGATGGATATACTGTCCATGCAGAAAATGGAGGCGAATAGTGAGTTTTCCAAGTTTGTCGGCAAGCAATATCTGACGTGGATGAAAGACAAGGAGAAGGCACCCTTGATGTCTCAGGACCTTTTGGCGCAAAAAGTGTTTCCCTTCATCAATGACAAGCAACCCGTAGTGTTTCTATTGCTGGACAATCTGCGCTGGGATCAATGGAAGATTCTGGAGCCGGTGATCTCAGAATGGTACGATGTGGAAGAGGAGGATTATTTCTACAGCATTTTGCCTACATCTACGCAGTATAGCCGGAATGCCATTTTTGCTGGCATGATGCCGGGAGAGATCGCCAGTCATTATCCCGGTTTATGGGTGGAGGATTTTGAAGAAGGGGGCAAGAATATGCACGAAGCTGATCTTTTGGGTAAACAGCTTCAGCGTCGTTTACGCAAAGAGATCAAGTGGCAATACAGGAAGATCACCAATGCTGAGAATGCAAGAGAGTTAGGGGAAAAAGCGCTAGATCTTCTGAACAATAATTTCGTCGTCATCGTCTACAATTTCATTGACATGTTGTCACATGCCAGGACTGAAATGGAAGTATTAAAAGAACTGGCTGGTGATGAGAAGGCTTACCGGTCTTTGACCCTTAGCTGGTTTGTCAATTCACCAGTATGGATGGCATTGCGAAAGATGGCAGCTCAGGGTATCAAATTGATCATTGGTACGGACCACGGGACGATTCGCGTCCGGCAACCGTCCAAAGTTGTCGGTGACCGGAATACCACGACCAATCTGCGGTATAAAATGGGCAAGAACCTTCAATATGACGCCAAAGATGTCCTGGAAATCCGAAAGCCGGAGGAAGCGGGTCTACCCAGGCCAAATTTAAGTTCAAGCTTCATCTTCGCCAAAGAGGATAAGTACTTTCTATATCCCAACAACTACAATCATTTCAACATGTACTATCGAAATACCTTCCAGCATGGGGGTATTTCGTTGGAGGAGATGATCTGCCCGATCATACGACTGTCGCCAAAAGCCATAGTGCGGTAGCATAGACGTATTGTGTGATGTATTGCTATCTTCCGGATGGGGTAGACTCAGGAAGAAGGCGTGTCATTTTCCTCGCGGAGTAGATTCCGTACCTGGGGGTTGGAGGCGAGTACATCCAGCCATAATACCCGGCTGGCCAGGAAGTAAAGATGCTGCCCGAAAGATCCTTTTGCCTTAAGATGGATACAGAAGATTCGGCCAGAGACGATTTTCGAGTCCCGGATGCCCTCCACATCCGCGAAGGTATACCGGTAGGTTTTGAAGTAATTGCTGACGTAGATATACTGGTCATCAATATCCACACGGTACAATCGCCAAAACAGAAATTTGATCAGGGCGATTCCACTCCCCAGGATCAGAACCAGACCCACCCAAATAAAGGGATTTCCAAAAATCCCGGCTTTCCCTTGTACCGCCAACGCCAGAAGGAAGACAAGGGAAAGGATCGTGGTCAACCAAATCGTCGGAAGGGCTATCCGAAGGACTATGGTGAGTTGTGAGGAGACCCTTTGCATCAGGTAGAGGTTGGTGAGGATGATTCTTCTGCGTTTTCTTTTTCTTTTCGTTCACGGTCGATGCGGCGGGTGACGACTATACTGATCTCATACAGGGCATAGAGTGGAATAGCAATGATCATTTGAGTGATGGCATCCGGAGGGGTAATGATTGCCGCCAGGATGACAATAATCACGACAGCATGACGGCGGTATTGGGCCAGGAAGGAGCCACTGACAAGACCAATCTTAGCCAGGAAATACATGATGACCGGCATTTCAAAAACCAGTCCAACCGGCAGGGTAAACATCGTCATGGAATTGACCAGAGCGGCTAGGGTGGTCGTATTGGCTATAGTGGGACTCACACTGTAGGTGGATAAAAACGTAATGGCTAATGGAGAAATAATAAAGTATCCAAAGGCTACCCCCAGCAGAAATAATGAACTGCAAATCAACACCATTCCACGAGCGGCACGGATCTCGTTTTTATAAAGTCCCGGCTTGATAAAGCGCCAGAACTCATAAAAGATATAAGGAAACGCGACAATAAAGCCCAACCAAAGAGACACCTTCAGGTGGCTGATAAACTGTTCCTGAATGTCACGGGTAATAATCTGAAGATTTTGCGGATAAAAGCAGAAATCCGGCAAGAGATTGCAAAAGACCTTGTAGGTGATGAAGTTTTGGGTGGTCGGCCCCAGAATGACATAGTGGAAAACAAAATTTTTCATAATGAAAACGACCACAGAGACCACCAGCACACTGACCAGGGCACGTATGATATGCCAGCGGAGTTCCTCAATATGCTCGAAGAAGCTCATTTCATTCGGGTTTTTTTGCCGTGTTTCCTGTGTCATAGCTTTGCACCTGCCGGTTGGAACAATCAGGGGGCGAATATCGTGAAGTATCTATATATAACCCTTGTATTCCGGCGTTAAGAGGGTGGTAATAGCCGATTGGGACTGATATCTTTATATTTGCCTCCGGATAATGTCGCTCCTGGTCATGAAAGATTGTCTTGCGAATCAGGCCTTTATCATCACAAATACCCTTATGATTCTATGATTTGTTCCTCCAGACTGACATTGCCCTTCCGTGTGGCCGGTATTGTATTTTTTCTTCTGGTCGTGGAAGAAATGAGGGCGCAGCCCACTGATGGGCTGATTGCTTACTATACGTTTGATGCCTGTGATGCTTCAGAAGAGACGGGTATCGGAGCAGATGGAATCATTATGGGAAATGGTATCTGCGGCTGTGGTGTGTCGGGTAACGGGCTCCAGTTTGATGGCAATACCTCTGTCCAAATTCTGGGGAATCAGGATGTGTTGTTCGGGGCCGACTTTACACTTAGTTTTTTCTTTTTCCCAAATCCCCAGAGCAACGCTATCATGGATATTTTATCCAAAAGTGAAACCTGTGGAATCGACAGCACGCTCGAACTGAAATATAATCCGGTGACACGTGAGATCAGTCTTACACTTTCTCAAAATGCTAATCTTTCTGTCCGAACTGCCTACCGTTTGCCGCAGAATCGATGTTATCATCATATTGCATTTGTGCGGCGCAACCGGGAATTAATCTTATATTATGACGGTGTGCAACAAAGTCTGAGTCCCAGTCTGGCGTTGGTCCGGATCATCAATGACGGAATACTTACGTTGGGTGCCGGTCCCTGTCTGGCCAATGGAGAGACGCGTTTCCGGGGTGTATTGGATGAATTGAGGATGTACAACAGGGCCCTGACTTCGTTTGAAGTTATGGAACTATACAGACCGGTAGATAAAATCACTTCGCCGGACACGGTATTGTTTACTGGTACCTCTATGCAAGTGAGATTACCTATCACCTGTGCTCCGTCTGTACAATGGACGCCTTCCACAGGTGTAAGCAACACGACGATACAGCAACCTGACTTGTCTCCCCTGGTGACCACGGTTTATAAAGTCAACCTGAATTATGGTTTTTGCCAGGCTACAGATTCTATCCGGGTGACAGTGGCCGATTCAGCCGACCTCGATTGTGATAAAGTGTTTTTTGCTTCAGGATTTACGCCTAATGGCGACAATATCAACGATGTCTGGGGCATGAGCAATGTGGTGTTTCTCGGGGAGTTTTTGTCACTGGACGTTTTTGACCGCTGGGGTGGAGAAGTATTTAGAACCACAGATCCCTTTGTACGATGGGACGGCACCAGCAAGGGTAAGGACATGATGCCAGGGCAGTATGTATATGTATTTACGTACCGTTGCAATGAAAAAGAGCGTCGGAAGACCGGTAGTGTGGTACTGATACGCTGATATTTTTCATTCCGCTTATAATTCCCCTGCCGGTTTACCGGATCAATGTAACATCCCCTCTGTAGGTCAAGGTTGTATTGTTGTCGATAAAAGTGATTTCCACCAGGTAGACAAAAACGCCGGGATTGAGGAGTTCTCCCTTGTTGGACGTGCCTTCCCATCGGCCTGCACCGGACGGACTGGGGGCCTGAGGGCCCTCACGATGGACCAGATTACCCCATCGGTCAAATATCTGGATGGAGTTGATAGATACAACTCCATTACCAGTGTACACTCTAAAATCATCATTACGACCATCACCATTGGGCGAAAAAACATTCGGGATAAACACATCCCGGTCGTAATCGACATTGACTGTGATATTGGCAGAACCCGTACAACCATTGATATCAGTAACTGTCCAGGTATATACGGTCGGTACCGCATTGAACACCCAGGTGCCGGCACAAATATCACAACTTACCGGAGCTGTGCCCGTCCATTGGGTCATCAGGATCGGATTGTCACTTTGGGTGATGATGCCGGTGATAAACAAACTATCCCCCAGTTCTATGACAGGATTCAAAGGTTCAATGGCCACCAGGATAGGGCTGGGTTCCATGATCATATACGTCGAATCGCTCCTGCATCCCCGGTCGTCCAAAACTGTAATAAGATATATACCGGCAGGAATCATCACCGGCTCTCCGATGTCAAACACCTGACCGCCGTTGATGGTAAAACTAAAATTGCCACTGCCTCCACTCACCTGGTCAATCAACAATAGTGTCTCATCCCCAAAGCAATCTGGCGCCATTATATCGGGCCAATTCACCACGATCGGAGGTGGAGCGGACAACGTATAGGAAACAGTGTCACTGCAGCCTGCAGGATCTGTAACAGTCACCTGGTAGGTACCACCAGAGAGATTGACAGCCTGGTATATAGAGGATACATTGGGACTCCATTGAAAGGAGTATCCACCCGGATTTCCACCACTAACTTCCAAAGTAATGACACCATCACTCGTGCCTCCGCAGGACAAATCCAGAGTGCCGCCGACATCAATCATGGCGATAAGCGAATCAGGTTGAACGATGGCATAGCTGGCCGTTTGACTACAACCATTGTCATCGGTCACCAGCACGGTATATATTCCGCTAGCAATATTTCCATTTAAAGCGGTGCCAGGGCCGTTGTCCCATGTATAGATGTAGCCTGGACTACCACCGGATACAACGATCTCAAGAAGTCCGTCATTTGCACCGAAACAAGTCACATTTTGTTGCTGTTGCAAAGAAATGGCCATTGCATCAGGGGCCAGGATTTCCACTGGATATTCATAAAAACATATACCATCCTGAGAAACAGTAAACACGGTCGTGCCAGCACATAGTGCTGCTATATTGTGAAATGAACCTGTAGCGGACATCGGCGTGCCGGCATTCCAGTAGAGTTGGTAGTCCAAAGCAGGATCTCCGTCATATGCAAAAATCCGGACTTCACCATCACAGGTTTCCGGACAGGATGTAGGCTCCAGATTACTGAAGTTCAGACCGAGATTGGGTGGTGCAAGGATTTCAAAACTATCCACTGCGGTAGAATCCAAGGCATCGGTCACGGTGACATAGTACCACCCGGGTGTGAGGCCGGTGTATAGTCCTGAATTGGTTGTGTCGGGGATCGACCAGTACCAGGTCACGGGTGGTACGGCATTCATGGTATCTACGATCACGGTGCCTGTATAAGGTCCACCCAATGCACTATTGCCACACAGTGGCTGGGTCACTGTGATATCCAACCGGAGTATATCATTACATTTTACATGAACCGTGTCATCCAATATACAAAAGATAGGCGCGCCTAAAATCACATCGATACTTAACGTATCTGAACCTGTGATAGTGATGGTAGGAGTTATTTCTCCATTACTCCACATCACGCCCGCACCTGGAGGTATAGGATTGCCCAGGTACAATACAGTCACAGTTCCACCTTCGCAGGGAATACCATCAAACACAAAAGTGATATCCGCCTCCTCGTTTGCCTCATAGTTGATCATGGTAAAGGGCAGGGTAGCGGTACAGCCATTCGCATCCGTGACCGTCAGGATATAGTTGCCTGCATTGATATTGAAGATGGTATCACCACTTTGAGACCCGGCGCCCGCATTGAGGATATACGGCCCGACTCCATTGGTGATCGTAAACCATATATCCCCAGAAGGTAACGGTATACAATTATCGGGCACTAAACCGGCTTGTGTAATCTGAATGGGCAGGGGTTCGGTAATCGTAAAATAGATCGAATCCGAAAGGCAGGATCCTTCCTGAACAATAGCAACATAAGTGCCCGCTCCTAGCGGACTATAGTTGAAGGTGCCCCCGATATTATTCTGTTGAGTAATGAGAGTACCTTGTTGGTAGATTCTGTAAGAATACACCGGTCCGGTGACACCATTGGTATGGCCCCTGATCGACACACTTCCGTTGTTACCTCCGGCGCACAGGACGTTGTTGACCATGATATTGGCCGAGATCGTATCTGTATATCCAATAGTAAAAGTGAATACCGTGTCACATTGGGAGACCTGATCTGAGACCGTAATGCTGTAGTTTCCTGGATTGAGTAGGCCCACACTGACCGAATTGCTGACAATCACATTGTTAGGTGGAATGCGTATGGTATAGTTTCCATCCATATCCGGCCGGGCACCTGAGAAGGCGAGGCTGATGACACCATTCGCAGAGCCTACACAAGTAGCTGGAATAAGGTTAGTGATATTGATGATAAAAGGATTGTCATCCAGGGTTACCGTGATCTCGGTTTTACATCCATTCACATCTGCTACAAGGATACGGTACATACCGTCATCCAAACTGGTGACTAGTGAAGAGTCGCCTGGATTACGAATAAATCCGGATCCGGCATTGTTGGGATTATTTACATTTTGCCAGATATAACTGTAGGGTGCCATACCACCCTGGGGTTTGATCCAGATCGTGCCGTTTCTGAACTTATAGCACGTTGGGTGACGGAGTGTTGTCGCGATGGTCAGGGCAAGAGCTGCTACGTTGGTATTGTAGGTCACCGCGTTTCCTAAAACGTCAGTAACCGTTACATCATAATTGCCTGTCGGAACACTAAGGATACCGGTCCCGCCCTCTGTGGCAATACCCACAGGGCCCCCGGAAGTCATGGAGACAGTCTCCATCCAGGTAATATTGTAAGGGGCCGTACCTCCATACACTGTCAGATCAATGGTCCCATTCCCACCCAAAACCGCAGGGCCACAGCTCGAAATAAAGCCCACGAGATCAACTGCATCTTCAACCATCATACAACAGTTGACTGAATCAGAGGGAACAACACCATTCACATCCGCAACTTCAAAATCAAAATAGGGACTTATGCCAACACAACTGGAGGACCCGGGTATGCCGACTATACGAAAGCAAATCTCAAAAAGGATTGTTCCGTCAGCCAGAGTCACCCCGCTGATCGGAAATCCAAGAGGAATAAACTTGAGCGCGTTTGGTCCTGAAAGGTTGAAATCGGCATTTACATTTACACCGGGTGTGCCTGGATTCGTGACTTCAAGATAGTGAAGAACATCGCTGTTCCAGAAAATTTCAAACTGGGCAATAACGATAGCATTAAAATTTTCAACCGTTACCGGGATACATATCGTGTCTCCCGGCTGGCCATCAAAACAACCAAACGTAAAGATCACCGGGTCCATACCACGGGTAGACTTAGAGGTGGGGTATAGGGAATAGACGGCTTCAGGACTCTCCGCATATCCAGCCTGAAGGAAAAAACCGGACAAAACAGCCGACAGATATACCCACCTTTTCATGTATGTAACCAGTAGATTTTCCATTCAAAGACAATAATATGAAGTTTTTCTCTAATATGTTGCCGCAAAAATAGGATTTCACTTCGGCTTTATAGTCGGGGTTTTCATTTATTTTCCAAAGGGTGGGTGGTGAATAGATGCAGCATCATATCCAAAGGCTGCCTGGCGGGCAGGTTTTCAGGTAACGATCAGCCCCATACGAAAAGTGTAATCGTTGGATATTTAAAATAATTCGAACTGGTTTCTGTACCACATCAGAACGACCGGCCAGCCAGGTAGACCTTGTCAATATGGAGCTGACCGAAGGAATAGGGGAGAAAAGCCAGACCGGATACCGGTTGCGTCAGGATCAGGTTGGCCATTTTGGATGGGGTGATACTGCCCACCAGATGACCGCTTTCCATAGCCGCGGCTCCATTGATCGTCGCAGCATTGATTGCTTCCTCTGGTTTCATTTTGAGTTTAATACAGGCCAGGGACAAAATAAACGACATATTCCCACTGGGCGATGATCCCGGATTGTAATCACTGGCCAGGGCCACACACAGATCATGATGCAACATCTCACGTGCAGGGGCATAGGGAAGACCCAGAAAAAAGGCAGTAGATGGCAGGATGGTGGCGATGGTCCCGGAACCCGCCAGAGCTGCAATCTCTTCCGGGCCTGTATATTCCAAATGATCGACCGATACCGCATGATGCTCCACACCCACCTGGATTCCACCTGAATAATCCAATTCATTGGCGTGTATTTTTGGCTTCAGACCATATCGGGCTCCGGCCTCGAGTATGCGGCTCGTTTCATCAACCGTAAAAAAGCCCCTGTCGCAAAAGACATCTATGTAATCCGCCAACCCTTCTCCCGCAATACTGGGTAGCATTTGGTCCGTGAGTAATCGGATATAAGCATCCCGGTCGGATTTGTAAGGAGCAGGAATAGCATGAGCGCCTAGAAAAGTAGCTTTTACCGGAATGAGTGCTTGTTCCTTCAGTCGACGGATGACGCGTAGCATTTTAAGTTCACTTTCGGTGGTCAACCCGTATCCGCTTTTGATCTCAATGGCTCCTGTACCCATGCGTATAACTTCGTGCAATCGGGTCAGCGCCTGATCAAACAATACATCCTCCTCCGTTTTTTGGAGTCGTTCTGCAGAATTTAATATTCCACCACCCCGTTGTGCAATTTCTTCATAGGTCATACCCTGAATCCGGTCCACAAACTCGCTTTCCCTCCACGCTGCAAAAACCAGATGTGTATGGCTGTCACAAAAGGCAGGTAAAACCAGTCGACCCGTACAATCAATGATCTCATCAGCCCGCTGCACCGGACATTCGGCGTCAGAACCAAACTGCTTAATTTTTCCATCTTCTACCCAGAGGTAAGCGTTCTCGAGCTCATGCAGGTGACCCATAGCCCTTCCGTTGAGACGGTTTACGCCTTCAGGAAGTAAACCCGACAGACGGGCAATACGACGAAATATAGCAGACCCTGACAATGGCGATGATGTTTATACAAGACAAAAGTAAAGAATATGCAGGGGAGCTTTGAGACACGGGATCCAGGCCAGTATACAGGATTTACAGTTCAGTCGTCTTCTTTATAGACGCTTTTATACTTTTAGCTGCAAGTTTTTCCTGTTCATGAGCGGCTTCGTTCTCGAAATAAAATACCCCGGAAATCACCCGATAATATGTCGTGCCGTTTTGTTGGGTAGGTTTGACCAAATAATCGTTAAACCCCTTGATATGGAGTTCATCCCTGAGTTTCTCGGCGTTGGGCTGCGACCCAAAGTATCCTGTCTGAAGGACAAATCCTTGTTCCGGTTGCGTTTTTGAGTGGCGTGATTCTTCTTTTTCAATATGGGGCGCTCCGGTGTGTTGCAACGTCCCACCATCCGCGGGTTGATCCGTGTGGGTATACACAGGCGCATATATTTTTTCCACTTGGGATGGTGGAGTTGAAGTTGTAGAGGCAGCAGGTTTTGTTTTTGCGATTGCAGACGGTGTCAGGCCCTGAATCGTTTTCGGCGTACCCGTTTCATCTTTCCAACCACCTTCCCAAATATCTTTTATCGAGCCATCGGGGGATATGATGACCCACGAGGGTACACGGGTCAAATCGAACCGATTAAAAAGTACACTGCCATCAAAGTCACCGGCGTTGATTCGGGTGGAGATATACTGTTGGGGCCCTAGAGCATCTATTTCGAAGGAAGACCATGCAGCATTACAAATGTCGCATGAGGGTTGGTTGAAGAAAATCACGAGGTCTTTTTCCTGATGCCGTGAGGCCTCCCGTGCAGCAGTATATGTAGATCTGAAATTGGGGATTTCTGTCGAAAAAGCGGCTGACAAGCAGGAAATGAATGAAAGGAGAATGATCTTCATATTTGTTTTATTTATTATCTATAAAATGCTGTAAATTATCATGATAAACAACAATAATTGTACCAAAGTGGGCTAAAGGCACCGAAAGGGTCACCAGGGATGACAGCATCACTGTCAGGAAGTTTAGAATTGCATACCTTCGTCGTCCTAAAAGTTTAAGCCTGATGTCACAGATACGCGCTGCCATCACCGGAGTGTACGGATATATTCCACCGGATATCCTGACCAACAAGGATCTGGAAACTCTGGTCGATACGAATGACGAATGGATCAAGGCACGCACTGGCATTGAAGAACGTCACATTCTACGCGATCCGGATAAAGCCACTTCCTATATGGCTACCGAGGCTGTTAAAGGTCTTTTGGCCAAAACCGGACTCTCCCCATTGGACATCGACCTGTTGATCGTGGCATCGGTGACGCCGGATTATTTTTTTCCGGATACCGGTACGTTGGTCTGCCACGCCATTGGCGCAAAAAATGCCTTTGCGTATGATATTCAGGCAGCATGCTCAGGTTTTTTATTTTCCGCCACCACCGGCGCCAAGTTTGTTGAATCCGGAGCTTATAAAAATGTCATTGTCGTCGGTGCGGACAAGATGTCTTCCATCACGGACTATACCGACAGGGCTACCTGTATTTTATTCGGTGATGCGGCCGCTGCGATTCTCTTGCAACCGGATACAAGCGGTCATGGTATGATCGATTCATGGATGCGGGTGGATGGCGTAGGCGCAGAGTTTCTCCACATGAAGGGGGGCGGTTCGATGAATCCACCTACACATGAAACGGTGGACAAGAAATGGCATTACCTTTTTCAGGATGGTAAACCGGTGTTCAAAGCTGCTGTCAAAGGCATGGCAGAAGCCATTACAGAAATCATGAAACGCAATGGGTTGGGGCCGGATGAAATCCGGTTTGTCGTACCCCATCAGGCCAATCTCCGCATTCTTCATGCGGTGGCAGATATGCTCAGATTTCCTTTGGAAAAGGTGATGATCAACATTCAGAAATACGGGAACACTACTTCGGCGACCATCCCGCTGTGTCTTTGGGAATGGGAAAGCCAACTGAAACCCGGAGACAAAATCATCCTCACTTCTTTCGGTGGTGGGTACACCTGGGGAGCAAGTCTATGGGACTGGGCCTATTGATCACTTGGTTGGCAGCTACCTGGAATCATTGAGTCCGGCACTTCGGGGCAGGTAAAAAGGCCTATATTTGCGCCCTTGTTTTTTTAGCATTTATTTCATCAACACGGTTTTTATGGCCACGACTGCAGATATCAAGAAAGGGCTTTGTCTAGAGTTCAATAATGACATATATTATATTGTTGATTTTCAGCATGTTAAGCCAGGAAAAGGCAATGCCTTCGTACGGACCAAGCTGAAAAGTCTGACCACAGGCAGGGTCGTCGACAACACCTTTCAGGCCGGACACTCCATCAATGATGTCAGGGTTGAACGCCGCAAGTTTCAGTATCTCTATAATGATGAAATGGGCTTTCATTTCATGAACAATGAAACCTTTGAGCAGGTGAGTGTAAATGAAAGTATGGTTGGGAACGCCGGACTGATGAAAGAAGGGCTTGAAGTGGAGATTCTTATTCATGCTGCTCAGGAGATACCATTGTCCGTGGAATTGCCCCAATATGTTATCTTGGAGGTGACATACACCGAGCCCGGACTCAGGGGAGATACGGCTACCAATACACTCAAAGCGGCCACTGTTGAAACCGGAGCCGAAGTCAAGGTGCCACTCTTTATAGATGCCGGGGAGAAAATTAAAATTGATACCGCCACCGGTACGTATGTTGAACGGGCTAAATAATCAATCGCTATGGATTCCAAGGAAATACAAGAATTACTCAAATTGGTCAATCGTCTGGAATTGGCTGAATTCAAGTTCAAACAGGGAGATCTTGAGTTTTCTGCCCGGACAAAATATTATTTGCGCTCCCGGTCTGGGTCAGAGCTCGCTCCTTCCTATATGCCTGTTGCGCCTGTTCCTGCTAATACGCCATCGAATGGACCGGCCACACCTGTATCCAGAACTACAGAAGAGTCTGAATCAGATAGCGGAGCAACACCTGCACCCAGTGCGGCCAAGGGCAACCTGATTGAGATCCGGTCACCCATCGTAGGTACTTTTTACCGTTCTGCCTCTCCGGACAAACCGGTCTATGTCAAGCCCGGTGATACCATCACAGTAGGTACAGTCGTATGTATCGTAGAGGCCATGAAACTCTTCAATGAAATCGAGTCCGAAGTAGCGGGAAAAGTTGTTAAGGTTATGGTAGAAGACGCCTCTCCGGTAGAGTATGACCAATTGTTGTTTCTCATCGATCCCAACGGATAACATCCATACACCACTCGAAGGGGTAGCGGATGCTGTATTCTTATTCTAAACAGATCATCACGGATGTTCAAAAAGATACTCATAGCAAACAGGGGTGAGATCGCTTTGCGGATCATACGCACATGCAAGGAGATGGGCATTAGTACTGTCGCCGTGTACAGCACGGCAGATAAAAACAGTCTTCATGTCCGGTTTGCGGATGAGGCGGTGTGTATCGGCCCGCCCAAATCCAGCGATTCCTACCTCAGTATCCCCCGGATCATGGCAGCGGTCGAAATCACCAATGCAGATGCCATCCACCCGGGATACGGTTTCCTTGCAGAGAACGCTGATTTTGCTGAAGTGTGTAAGGAATATGGTATCAAGTTTATCGGCCCAACCCCCTCGATGATCTCCCGAATGGGCGATAAAATCACGGCTAAGGAAACCATGATCAAAGCGGGTGTACCCGTAGTTCCCGGCAGTGGAGGTCTGGTCCAGGATGTCGCACATGCTCGCAAAATTGCCAAGGATATTGGGTTTCCGGTCATCATGAAAGCGACTGCCGGAGGTGGAGGAAAAGGTATGCGGGTCGTATGGAATGACCAGGATCTCGAAGAACTTTGGAACAAAGCACGCCAGGAGGCTAAGGCATCATTTGGAAATGACGGCATCTATATTGAGAAATTTATAGAACAACCCCGACACATTGAATTTCAAATCGTCGGAGATCAGCATGGACGTGTGGTCCATTTGTCCGAACGGGAATGTTCTATCCAGCGCCGTCATCAAAAACTTCTGGAAGAATCTCCTTCTCCTTTCATGGATGAATCGCTCCGCAATAAAATGGGCAAAGCCGCCATTAAAGCCGGCAAGGCCATTGATTATGAAGGTGTCGGGACGATTGAATTTCTGGTCGATAAACACAGGAATTTTTATTTCATGGAGATGAACACCCGTATTCAGGTAGAGCATCCTGTGACCGAAGAGGTCATCGACCATGATCTGATCAAGGAACAAATCAAAGTAGCCGCAGGTATCCCTATCTCGGGAAAAAATTATTACCCCAATGGTGTGGCCATGGAGTGCCGGATCAATGCCGAGGATCCCTTCCACAATTTCAGGCCCAGCCCGGGCACGATCACATCGTTTCACAGTCCCAAAGGCCATGGGGTGAGAGTGGATACACATGTGTATGCAGGTTACACTATTCCGCCATATTATGATAGTTTGATAGCCAAACTCATCTGTAAAGCACCTACCCGCGAGGATTGTATTAAAAAAATGCAAAGAGCGCTTGATGAGTTTATCGTCGAAGGCATCCAGACCACGATCCCCTTTCACAAAAAACTGATGCAGGATCCACAGTTCAGAGCGGGTGATTTCCACACCGGGTTTCTCGACAATTTTAAGTTGGAGGACTGATGGTCATGTCAGGGCAAAGTCCCATTCGCCAACTCTTTTTTTACCTAAGGGGTTATAAGGTCCCGCTGTTTCTCAATATACTGTGTAATGTCCTGATGGCCGTTTGTATGGTGATCAGCATACCGATCATCATTCCGTTTTTTCAGATTCTCTTTGGACGTGTCACACCATTGCCCGAACCTGTCCCGTTTAGCGTCAATCAGATCCAGGCTTGGCTGGAATATGTTTTTGGACAGCTGGTGACCACCTATTCCCATCAGACAGCGCTCATTTTGGTCTGTATTGCCTTTGTGGTGATATTTTTCCTGAAGAATCTATTTCGGTATCTGTCGTTAGTGTTCATGGCGCAGGTACGTAACGGCATCGTCCGGGATCTGCGCAATGCGGTATTTAAAAAATACATGCACCTTCCATTGGCCTTTTTTACCCGGGGGAAAAAGGGAGATCTAATGTCCAGGATCAGCACGGATGTGCAGGAGATTGAATATTCGATCCTGAATGTGATCGAAGCAATTTTCAAAGAGCCTATCGTGATTCTGGGAAGCATTGCGTTTATGCTCGTCACCAGCTTAAAGCTGACGCTTTTTGCTTTTGCCCTGATCTTTTTTACAGTCTTTATCGTGGGCCGGATCAGCCGCAACCTTAAGCGTCAATCCAAAGCTGTTCAGCAGCATTTATCCAATCTGGTCACGCATGTGGAGGAAAGCCTCAATGGTATGCGGATCGTGCAAGCGTTCAATGCCCAGGAATATCAGCAAAGCCGGTTTGGCCGGATCAATGACGAGTATCGACGCCTCCTGACCCGCATCATGTACCGCCGGGACCTTTCTTCACCACTTTCGGAGGTCATGGGTATTTCCATCGTAGCGGTGCTGCTGTGGTATGGTGCGCATCTCGTTTTTACGGATGAGATCAAGCCCGAGACGTTCTTTGCATTCCTGTATGCCTTCTTCAATGTTATTGCCCCGTCCAAAGTTTTTTCATCCGCCTATTATCACATTCAGAAGGGCCTGGCCGCTGTCGATCGCGTCAATGAAGTACTGGATAACACAGAGGAGATCAAGCCGGCTGAGCATCCGCTACCCATACAGCGATTTAAAACCGAAATCGTATTCGATCGCGTGGGATTCCGTTACGGCCCGGAAACGGATTGGGTGCTCCGGGATATCAATCTCAGGATTCCCAGAGGGCGCATCGTAGCGATAGTCGGTTCCAGTGGAACCGGAAAATCCACTCTGGCAGATCTCCTGCCCCGGTTTCATGACGTCTCTGAAGGGTTCATCACTATCGATGGCGTAGATATTCGAGATTTGGACCTGAAGCAGTTGAGGAGTCTGATGGGCATTGTCAACCAGGATCCGGTATTGTTTCACGATACGATTTTCAATAATATCGCCTTTGGCAGCCCGGATGCTACCCTGGAAGACGTCATCGAAGTCGCGAAAGTCGCCCAGATCCATGATTTCATACTGTCGACGCCCAAAGGATATCATACGATGGTAGGGGATCGTGGCAGTACGTTGAGTGGTGGTGAACGCCAGCGCATGACGCTAGCCCGCGCTTTACTATCCAATCCGCCTATTCTGATCCTGGATGAAGCTACGGCATCACTTGATTCGAAATCAGAACGTCAGGTTCAGGAGGCACTTTCGCACATTATGGAAGGCCGCACATCCATTGTCATTGCCCATCGATTGTCCACCATACAACATGCAGATATGATTGTGGTGATGCAGGATGGCCGGATCGTCGAAACGGGAGATCACGGCACACTCATGCAACGTCAGGGAGAGTACGCTAAATTTGTAGGACTCCAATGGGTGCAGTAAGCAAAATACAATGGCTATTTATACTCGTCTTCCACAGTGCTGTGGCCTTGACGGGTCAGCAAATGCATTGGATCCGGCTGGCTGAAGATTCGGTTTACTATGCAAATGAGTACTTGCCTGATCGCCTCATGGTCACGATGGGCGGTCCTGCCCAAAGCTGGAATTTCAGGTCTCTTAAAGCACCGTATGCTATCAGCAGGCGGATCGTGCTGACAGGAGAGCGCGACGGCAAAGCATTTGCCAATATGCTTAATGGCAATCAGACTGATGCCGTCCTCGAGATTTCCGGTAAGAATGCTTCAGTGGTCCAGTGGATGGGCAGCAATCCTGTCTGCCAGGGCGCCAGACTCGTTTATACTGTTTCCCCGGCGTACATTCCATTTTTCAACGGGGTACTGGGAGAGCAATATACCTATAGAGGTAAAATGGTATCCACCTTTGCATGGCCCAGAACGATGTCCTGTGCGTGGTCACCTTCCGATTTTCCCGATTCTTGCCGGGTCACCTATTCCTTGATTGAACACATTACAGTTGATGGAGAAGGCACACTCTATCTGCCCACAGAAAGTAATCAGGCGTATCGCCAACGCATTTCTACACGACGGGCTCTACAGGTCGAAGTCAAAAATGGTAGCAGGTGGAGGGATGTTACGACCCTGATCCCCGGTGTCCGGTTGCTCACCACCACGCATGTATTGCGCTTTGTCGCTGCGGGTTCAGGGCTGCCTTTAGCAGAGATAGAGTTGAAAGACGGAACCGATCCTGTGCGAATTGAATTCAAAACACACCCCATGGTGACCCGGATATTTACAGAAGAGCCAGTTCGTCCGGACATCTTTGTTTACCCCAATCCAAGCTATGATCTGGTTCGTTTCCAACTGAGTGACCTTGTGCATGGTCGATACAAGTTGACGATTTTTAATATCCTCGGTGTGCAGGTAAAAGAAGTGGACATCGAGGTGGATAGTAACCGCAGGACTCTATCTCTTGATTTATCAGAGTTGCAAAGAGGGACGTATTTGTGTCGCCTGCAAGACCGTAATGGTCGCTCGATCAAAACCAAGCGGCTGGTCCTCATTCAACCCTGAGAGGTGATGGATCGGGAAGGTTTTGTTCAGAATGTATTTCTTGGTGTATGAAACTTGAAACGTATGAGCCCGGACCGATTCAGACTATCAAGTTGAAGCCGGGTCAACCGTCTGTGTCCATACTCAGGCTGGACCTCATCCGTTCATGGGCGACCGGGAACAAATATTTCAAACTCAAATACACCTTGCAGAAGATTAGGGAGCAAGGGATTTCAACATTGGTGAGCAAAGGCGGAATGTTCAGCAATCATCTGGCAGCGTTGGCCGGGGCGTGCAGGATACATGGGATTCAATTGATAGCGTTAGTAAGATCCTTCGGCCCGGACGAGAACAATCCGTCAATTCAATATATCCGATCCATGGGAGGAAGGATCGAGTACCTGTCACCTGACATATACCGGAGTTTTGACGAAAGGGCAACGGCCGTTCGATTTCCGGATGCCTGTTTTATACCGGAAGGGGGACTGAATCAGGAGGGCCTGATGGGCACAGCAGAAATTATGGATGAAATCACGCCATACCGCCCAACGCATATTGTTGTAGCCGGGGGAACGATGGGCACTGCCTGTGGGCTCATTGCTTCAGCTCCACCCGGCACCCAAGTTATAGTCGTGCCAGCCTGGAAAGGTTGTACGCCCGACTATGTGGAAGACGTACTTGATCGTTTTTCGCTTCCAGCCACAGCATCCTGGGAGATATGGCCTGATCATCATTTTGGCGGATATGGACGCTTTGATGAACGGTTGATTCATTTTATGACCGGATTTACAGAGCAGACTGGAATACCCCTGGATCCGGTGTATACCGGCAAAATGCTTTTTGCCATAACAGATAAAATAAAGAAGGGATGGTGTAAACCTTCAGACCACATTTTGGCCATTCATACTGGAGGTTTGCAGGGTCTTTCCGGATTTGCTTACCGTTTTCCCGAAGCGTGGAGTCCGTATGTATCCGTCGTCAACTCGATATCCGGGTTTCTCATTTGACCCGCTGCAAATCAGGTGAACCCAGGATCCATTGGCTGATAACCCTGGGATAATAGTGATGCTCGAGCCGGAGAACCTTTTGCGCGATCTGGTCCGGAGTATCATCCGGCAGGAGGTCGACCTCTTTTTGAAATATTATTTTTCCTGCATCATAGGCTTCATTTACTTCGTGGATGGTAATACCGGACACCGTTTCATCTGCTGCTTTGACGGCTTCATGCACAAAGTGGCCATACATTCCAGGGCCACCATAATGGGGTAAAAGAGCTGGATGTATATTGAGGATACGACCTTCATATTTGCGAGTCAGGTAGTCGGGTATCAGAAGCAGAAAACCTGCCAGGATGATGTGGGTAACTTCATATTGAGTTAAAATATTCTCTATTGTTGGAGCGTCCGACCATGTGTCCTTAGATATATGTAAAGATGGAATGCCATACTGAGATGCTACCTGACGAACACCAGCATGCACACGGTTAGTGAGGATCAATACCACATGAATCGAGGGATGGGATTGAAAATAGGAGCAAATAACATCCGCATTGCTTCCTTTCCCGGACGCCAAAATGGCCAGACGGAAATCAATTCCGGAGGACATTGTATTTTCCACTGTTGGAGGGATCCAGTTTGCGCATGATATCATACACCATCGACTTTTGGGTGCGAGAACCGTGTTTCACTATCTCCACGATTTCGTCGCTTTTGGTGGTGACAAACATGAGGACGCCGATGGTATTGGGATAACCGGCATGGGTTTTTTCAACCTCTTTCAGCGCATCAACCATGGTGGTTAAAGCCACCTCGGTATTGGCGTGCATGAGGTCAAGACTCTTGCGATGGTAATGGTACCAGGCTTCTTTGAAGGATTTAAACCGGGGGCTGAGCAGATTTTCGGAAATCCAGTAGCGTGTTGTTTTCCGGTTGAGTGATTGCCAACCTTTATCGCTGTCTGCAATATTGGAAGGTACCTGACTAATAATGCCTTGCAGGGTTTGAAAGTAGGGGTCACCACCTCCCAATGCAAAACTTTCCGCGTCAAGCCCCAGAATCAGATGGGCATAGAATGAAAAAACCGCAGACAAATTATCCCTGAAAAACTCAGTGCCGTTTTGAATGGGTTGGAATTCCTGATACGAAAATACAATATCGCGATCCACATGATTGACCAGGACGGTTTTATAATCCGAACCGTAAACCGGCCGGATTGCTTTGAGGGCTATATCGGCACGATAGACATTATTACCCAACTCCGCTGTTATATTGACCTGAAAGTTGCAATCGATCCGTTCAAATGGTTTGTACTCATCCCGGGTCCAACGTTCCTGTTTCAGAAATTCCTGGAGATCCCGTTCCAATGTCCGGAAGACGGCGGGATCGGTTTCCTGGAGAGCAGGTACACTCACGACGACCAGAGCATTGAGTTCCTGCGATTGTAAGGGTAGGTACAATGCCAGTAGCAGAAATATAAATATTGAAAAGAGGGAAGGGCTACGTTTTAACATGTGGACGTGTCATTTGATAAATGGCATTGACGATATCGTGGGCTACAGCTTTTTTTGTCTTTAACTCAAACGCCTGCTCTTTATTGTCCGGGAAAAGAAAAGTGACTCTATTCGTATCATGACCAAATCCGGCACCTGTGTCGAGCGGATTGTTGAGGACGATCATGTCCATATTTTTTTGCTTCATCTTTTGACGGGCTTGCTCTATCCCGTCTCGTGTCTCCAGGGCAAAACCAATCAGATATTGACCCGTCTTCTTAGTCTGACCCAGAGCGGATGCAATATCAGGAGTACGGACCAGTTCCAGCATCAACCGGTCTTCTGTTTTTTTGATTTTGTCTTCAACGACTTTTGCCGGTCGGTAGTCGGCAATGGCAGCCGCTAGCACTGCCACATCGGAGAGCGGGAAATAACGGGAACATTCGGCCAGCATGTCTTCGGCAGTAGTGATATGATGTACGCGAATATGATGATTCGCAGGTTGCACAGCACCCGGCCCCAGCACGAGTGTAACTTCAGCCCCCCTTTGGGCAAATTCTTCGGCAATAGCCACACCCATTTTACCGGTGCTGTGATTCCCGATGTATCTGACAGGATCTATAGCTTCATAGGTAGGACCGGCATTGATCAATACGCGTAGACCGTTGAGATCCTCACGATAGTGAAAATATTCTTTCAGTCGAAGGAGTATATCTTCCGGCTCGGCCAGTCGTCCTGGCCCTTGAAGACCACTGGCCAATTCCCCTGTGCCCACCTCAATAATAAACTGGCCATAGGATTGAAGGCGGCTAATGTTTTCCTGCGTGGCAGGATGCTGCCACATATCCAGATCCATGGCGGGTGCAAAAAATACAGGACAACGGGCGGACAAATAAGTGGCGGAAAGCATATCCGAAGAAAGTCCAAGCGCACATTTGGCGATAGTGTGAGCCGTGGCTGGAGCGATGATCATGGCATCAGCCCAGAGTCCCCACTCAACATGATTGGTCCATTCCTCTTGCAGGTGTACATCAGATGCAACTTCATGGCGGCTGAGTGTGGAAAAAGTCAACGGCGTGACGAAATCTTTCGCAGATCCAGTCATAATCACCCGTACCTCACAACCTTCCCGGATCAGTAATCGGACAAGGAATACTGATTTGTACGCCGCAATACTACCGGAAACCCCCAGCAATATCTTCTTGCCTCGAAGTGACGACATGCTTATCCGTTGCAATGGGAGATCCATTACTCCATATCTTCAGGAAACTCTTCTTCCTTGACGACAGGCTCCGGATAACGCCACTCCAGTTCATTGTTGATAAATTCTTCTGTGGCCAGAAGAGTGGGGCTGGCCATTTTTTCATACGAGCGGGAAATCTCGATTTGTTCCTTGTTTTCATGAATCTCCTCAATTGTCTCCGTCACGACAACAAATTCCTCTAGTTTGTCATGCAGTTCTCTTTTCAGTTCTGCTGACAATTGACGAGCCCGCTTGGCCATGATGGAGATAGATTCGTAGATGTTGCTTGACCGGGATGCCAGATCTCTGATGTCCCTTGCTTTTACATTCGGGTCAATGGCTGCAGCCAGATTTTTAATATTACTCATTTGGACAGATTTTTTGAAACAGTGTCAATTTGTTTGTTGATATCTCGTGCCTCTTTGGCATTTTTCCCTTTAGGATACCGATTGATGTATTCCTTATATTTCACTTTAGCTTCTTCATACCGTTCAGCACGTTTGTCATAAATGCTGTTAGTGGCATACTGAAACGCGGATTTCAGGATCAGAAATCGTACGAGCTCCGCCCGATTGGATTCCGGAAACTCAGAAAGCATATTGTCAAAGGCTGTAATGGCGGCCTGGTATTGGCCAAGGTCATAGTACAGTTGGCCCTGTGAATACGCTTTCTCCTCCAGTTTCATCCGCAATTCATCAATCAGTTCATTGCACTGGGCCACACGATCACTGTCCGGGTATTTGTTGGCAAAATCCTGAAAAGAATTAATAGCCTGAATAGAGGGGTTTTGATCCAGCCTGAAGGATGGAGATTGTTTGTATTGCGAATACGCTGTCATGAAATCAGCTTCCTCAGTAAACGCACTATAGGCAAAAGTTCCGGCAAAATTGGTGAAATAGGTAGCCGCCAATTGGTAACTCCCCAGGTGATAATGCGTGTAGGCATATTTGAAAAAAAGCTCTTCGCCCTGACGGGTACCGCGGTATTGATTGAGAATGAGTTCCATAAGCGTTTGGGCCCGCAAATAATCCCCTTTATCAAAATAACGGATGGATTCGGTCATGATTCGCTCCGGGTCATTGCTGATACGAACTTGCTCAAAATCACTTTTGCAAGCAGTTAAAATAGTGATTATCAATACAATGTAAGCAAAATATCGCATCGAAGGTTTTTGAAATAGTGTGCAAAGATAGGGAATATTGGATGATTCAGGGGATTTCATTTTGGCTGGAAACGGTCCGAAGGGCTTCATCCTGAGGGGGTTCCGAAAATCGCTTCCAGCGCGTTGGCGATGTTCCGGTCATTGCTGAGACGGGGTACTTTGTTTTGTCCGCCGAGTTTACCTATTGATTGCATATACACCTTAAACGATCCCGGAGGCAATTGTCGTACAACCAGAGGTTGCAGGATTTTCCCTTTAAGCAGATCCCGGTAATACAGATTTTGAATTTGCATGGATTCATTCAGACTTTGTTCAAATCCTGCCAGATCGTCCGGGAGTTTAGCAAATTCAATCCACCACTCATGATGTGGTTTTTGTCCTGCAGCCGGTTGTACTTGTGGCGCTACTGAAAACTCATTGATCAAACAGGGATGTAGAGTGACAGCTACCTTTAACGCCTCTTCGACCTCCTTGGAAATCACATGCTCACCAAAAGCTGAGATAAAATGTTTGATCCGTCCGGTGACTTTCAACCGGTAGGGATGGAGCGAAACAAATTCAACAGTATCCCCAATCGAATAAGCCCACAACCCTGCATTAGAGGACAGGATCACAGCGTATTCCTTACCCGTTTCAACATCCCCAAGGGTCAGTCGGTCTGGAGATGGATTTTTTAATTGATCCGTAGGAATAAATTCATAAAAGATGCCGGACCGGGTCAATAATAGAAGACCATCATCAGGATTATCCAGATCCTGAAATGCAATAAAACCTTCAGATGCCGGGTAGGTTTCGAGGGTATTGACGGCCCCTCCGACCAGGCACTCCAACTGATTCCGGTAGGGCTCAAAGTTGACACCACCATAAACGAAAAGCTGGAAATTTGGAAATAACTCAAGGATATTGGACTTGCTGCTGATATCAAGCAATCGCTCATAATACATTTGCACCCACGGAGGGATCCCACTGATCAGGCGCATATCTTCCCGGAGTGTTTCGTATGCGATCCGATCGACTTTCGTCTCCCAGTCGTCAATGCAGTTGGTTGGGTATGAAGGCATTTGATTAGCTCGCAGCCAGGTCGGGATCCAATGATTGACAATGCCGGACAAACGACCCGTTGGAATACCGGCCGTCTCCTCCAATACCGGTGATCCGGAGAGAAAGATCATCTTGCCATCGAATAATGTATGGAGCTTTCGTCGGGAAGCGGCATTGAACAGGGCATCTTTAGCGCTATGGATATGATTCGGGATGCTGTCACGCGTGATCGGGATATACTTGACTCCGCTTGTAGTACCGGAAGTTTTGGCAAAATATAGTGGCTTTCCTGGCCAGATAACATCTGAATGTCCGGCTTTGATCCGATCAATATAAGGCTTGAGATCTTCGTAATCGCGAATAGGGACCTGACGAGCAAAATCGGAAAACTTGCGAATGGAGGTGAAGCCATGATCACGACCAAATTGTGTTGACGATGCCTTGCGTACAAGCTCCTCGAATTGCAGACGCTGATGAGGTATCGCCCGTAAGGCATCACGTTCAATCCGCCGGCGGGTTCGATTCGCCAGAAGCATGATGATCCTGCTCTTTACACCCATTGAAAGTTTAGTCGAGTCTCAAATCTTCAATGTGGACACCCGGATATTTCTCTTTCTGAAAGGTGAAGAGTTTTTGCGTATCCAATGTGGATGGATGTGTAATAGCGTTGATAGTGAGTTCCTGACGTGAGCCATCACTGGAGATGCCAAAAATAAAATTCAACCCATGATCATCCACCCCGATGGTAAATTTGGAGTATTCCTCAAAGCGTCCGCCTTTCAGTGGCTTCGCTTCAATCATGTGCCGCCCTCCTTTTTCACCCATTTTGACGAATACGAGGTCGGTCGCATTGTGAAGTTGCAGGAAATCATTCGGACTGATCCAGTCCTGACCGTTAGACTCATTATAAATGTTGACTTCATTTGGACCTTTGAGGTAGACCCATCTGGTTTTTCCGTCGCTGATGATGGCATAGTCACTCAAATCCAAATGATAGGATTTACCGTTTTGGTAGAGTACCCCTTCGTTTATCTGAGGTGCCTGTCCGGGGATAGAGACTTTCAGGCTAAACGCTACCCGCACATTGCTGGTGTTAAATACTTTTCCGGCTTCCTTCATCAGTTGGATGGCTTCAGGATCGGACTCCCGGGCGGACAAGTATTGGGCGCTAAGATCGCCTGAGGATAACATCAACATCAGGGAAACAGCGAATAGGTATGATTTCATAAGGCGTTACATGTTTGCGTCACACAGGAAAACGCAAAATTAACCGAAAAGTAACGTTCGTATACCCTAAAGAAAGGTTAACGCCAGATGTGAAATCAGTTTTTTGAGCGCATGCGAAGTAACAGGCTGTCCAGATCGCCCTCCGTAAACATGAGTACATCCCGTGGTTTGCTACCTTCTGCAGAACCTACTATACCTACTGCTTCCAGTTGATCCATGATCCGTCCTGCGCGGTTATAGCCCAGTTTGAGCCGGCGCTGAATCATCGAGGTACTGCCATGCTGGTTTTGGATCACGAGTCTGGCCGCATCTTCAAACATATCGTCCAGTTCTGCATACGTGATGCCATCACCACCCTGAACGGGCTCATCATCGCCCATGTACTCGGGTAAATAATAAGGCTCCGGATAGCCCTGCTGATCAGCAATATGCTGGATGACTGACTCTACCTCAGGCGTATCAACAAAGGCACACTGAAGGCGAATCATATTACTGCCCACGGAAAGGAGCATATCCCCCTGACCAATGAGTTGCTCAGCTCCTCCCATATCGAGTATAGTCCGGCTATCGACTTTGGACGCTACTTTGTAAGCAAGACGAGCAGGAAAGTTGGCTTTTATAACCCCTGTTATTATGTTGACAGATGGGCGCTGAGTAGCGATGATCAAATGTATACCAACTGCCCTGGCCAATTGAGCCAGACGGGATATCGGCATTTCCACTTCCTTCCCCGCTGTCATGATGAGGTCGGCAAACTCATCAATCACCAACACAATAAATGGCATGAATCGGTGTCCTTTCAGGGGGTTGAGCTGGCGGTTGACAAATTTTTCATTGTATTCTTTGAGATTGCGTGCATGTGCTTTCTTGAGCAGATCATACCGGTCATCCATTTCTATACACAATGAGTTCAGCGTATAGATGACTTTCTTGGTCTCCGTGACGATAGGTTCTTTCTGGTCGGGAAGGAAGGCCAGGAAATGATTTTCCAGCTTGGCATAAGGAAACAGTTCCACTTTTTTGGGGTCGATCAGCACCAGTTTGAGTTGTGAGGGATGCTTCCTGTAAAGCAGGGACATTAGTACTGTATTGATACCGACAGACTTCCCCTGGCCCGTTGCACCGGCAATGAGCAAGTGTGGCATTTTGGCCAGATCCGCAACAAAAACTTCATTGGAAATTGTCTTCCCAAGCGCAATCGGCAAATCCATTTTTCCCGAAATAAATTTATCCGACGCTAATACTTCTTTCAGCGAAACAATTTGCTTTTTCTTGTTGGGCACTTCAATTCCAATCGTGCCTTTACCGGGGATTGGCGCGATGATCCTGATACCCAGTGCGGACAAGCTAAGCGCAATATCATCCTCAAGATTTTTAATTCTGGAAATCCGGATGCCGGGCTTAGGGATGATTTCATATAAGGTCACGGTGGGACCTATGGTCGCCCGGATCTTGGTAATCTCTATTTTATAGTTGAGTAGCGTCTCTATAATCTGATCTTTGTTGGCCTCAACTTCTGCCCGGTCAATCAGGATGTTGCCATCCGAGTATTCCTGCAGGAGCTCGAGCGTGGGTGCACCAAAGGATGAAAGTTCCAGCGTTGGGTCATAGGGTTCACTGTGCTCGCTGTTTTCCTGATCCATAAGGAAAACTTTATCCTGGACGCCACTAAAAGTTCCAGGCACATGTGCTTCTGTAAAAGCTTCTGCTATTTCTCCAGGGTCGTTCAGGTTTTGGATTTCCAGTTCAGGTTCTTCAATGTCAATATCCGATTGATGAAGTTCGAATTCATCCAGATCCAACTCAAGCTGGTCCAAATCATCTGAGTCCACCGCAGGGGACTCCGCCGCTGTTGTATCTGTGTTCTTCTTTAAAAACCGGTCGAGAAAACCAGGTTGCAATGTATCGTCCTCATCCTCATCAAAAGCATCATCGTCAGCTTCTTCATCATGGGAAGCCCCGGATGACTCAACCCCTTTTTTCTTTCTAAAAAAGTCCATACCCAGGTACGACCAGCCAGTCTTCCACGCAGGCATGCCGATGGATGGGAAGGAAAGAAATTCACCTTTCCATTGAATAGTCGGATTAAACTGGATGATCAGTGTCGTCGCCAGCACAAAAAGGAGCAACATCAGAACTCCTAAGAAGCCCATGAAATGAGTGAGCCATAGGGTTGTCGTCTCGCCGAATGAACCACCCCATGGAAAATGGGCCTGTGAAAAGGCAAAGGCCAGCAGCATCGACATATAAACCATAGCCAGAATGGATTTTCCGGCCCGGGCATACCAGGTCTGTAAACCGGCTCCGACAAATTGTCGTAAACCAAAACCGATCACCAGGAGCGGGATGAGTATAGCGGAGATGCCAAATCCCCAGTAAATCAGGGCATTACCGGTCACCGCGCCCAGTCGACCCAACCAGTTGGTCAGGATCAGATCCCCTTCACCCAGAGCAGAAAAGGGATGATTGAGGATTTTGTCCTGATCTTCCTTCCAGGTGAATATATAAGATATGCAGGCAACGAGCACGAAGACACCCAGGAGGACCAGGGTGATGCCTGCCAGTTTGGGGATACGCTGATCGCGGATCAAAGGCGACTTCTGGCTGCCTTTCTTAGCCCTGGGCCGTGCCGTAGCACTGGCTTTTTTTCGCTTGGGTACAAATATGGACATAGTAATGAGACTATTCCTGTCGTGGGATGACGGTCAAATATATGGTTATATCCACAAATATAGGTATATATACATGATTTTTTTATTTAATATGTTTTTTTGACCCGCACAGCATTTGACTTCATTTCGAACGGAAGTACTCAAATTAGCTACCTTTGGCGCCGTTTTTAAAGTTTATAGCAACGAACGGATATGGACAAAATTTTCATTGCAGGATCGGGTGGTATTGGCCGTGCAGCGGCATTGTTAATCCTGGATGCTCAGGATTGGGCTTGCGAAGTGATTCTGGGGGATGTTTCCGGGGCTCAGTTGGAGGATGCTTCTGCCTGGATTCAAAAAGGAATAGGAAGACAGGCCCATTTAACAACTTTTATGATGCCGGTTGACGGCAATCCGGAAATGTATGCTGATATTTTGCGCGATGCAGATGTGATGTTGGATTGTTTGCCTGGTGGTTTGGCTCCTGCGATGGCCAGGCTTTGTCTCCAGTATCAACTCCACTATGTCAATTTGACGGAGTATGTAAAGGAAACACAAGAAATCATGGAGCTGGCGGCAGATGCGGAAACGGGTTTTATCCTGCAGACCGGTCTGGCACCAGGATATGTCAACAACCTGGCCGTCCACCTGGTCGACACCTTTATAGAGAAATACGGGGTAGAAAAACTGGAACGTCTTTCTATGCGCGTTGGTGCCCTGGCTCAGTTTTGTGAATCACCACATTACTATGGATTTACCTGGAGTACCATCGGTGTGGCTACGGAGTATGTCCAGGATTCTGAAGCAGTGCGTGAGCATGAGATTATTCGACTGCCATCGTTATCAGACCGTGAAACGCTGATTCTCAATGGTAAGAGATATGAAGCCGACCTGACCAGTGGTGGTGCCGCTGACCTCCCGCATGTGTACCGGGAGCAGATTCGGCACATAGATTATAAAACCATTCGATACCCGGGCCATTTTGCCTGGGTTGATTCTCTCCTTCGCAATACGCATGGCGATGCAGACACCCGAATCAATACGTTGGAAACAACCATGATTAGTGAAGTGCCGCATGTGGAGGATGATGTCATTGTGATTTATGCGGCGGTTTCAGGTTTTGATGCTGGTGGCCAGCTGCGCTCTATCCAACATGCCCAGCATATCTACCCGTTGATGGTAGGAGGCATTACTATGCGGGCGATCCAGACGTGTACAGCGGCTCCTTTAGTGGAGTGTGCCCGATTGTTGGTCTCTGGTGAGTACAGGGGGATTATCACGCAAAGTCAGATCGATCCTTCCGCGATTCTGGATGGTACGATCGTGCGTCAGGCCTATCATTCTGAGCTTTCTGAATCCTGATGATCTATGCGATGAAGGTCATGTAGTAGGATTTGCTCTGTAAAAAGTAACCACCCCCAAAGCATGACCGCGAGGATATAGGCCACAAACCAACCTGCCACAATGCGCGACCATGGGTTTTCCCGAAATAGAAACATGAGGAAGAGCATGGTCAGACCTAACAGGGTTCCAGCAATTAAACGAACTTGTAGTGATCGCTCCCATTGGTGAATACGTGCATTCAGGAGATTTACGAGACCCTGTTTCGGATTCGAAACGTTTATCATTAAACATCGTAGCATGGAAGCCCGGTGTTGAAACAGATTCAGCACCGCGATCAAAAACAAGGCACTGCAACTGGCACCCAATACGCGGATAAAAAGGTGCTGACGCAAGCCAATGCTAAGACTCAAACTGAGTATCAGTCCTGCAACGGCTATCCAAACAAGCCACTTGTACCTTTGGGATATAAGTGGATGAAAACGATGTATGATGTCAGCCGGAGTGGCCACGGAGAATACGCTTAAATGGGTTGGGTAGGGTATTCCTTCCTGAATTCGTATTTGATGACATCGAATGAAGTCACGATCCCCTGGAGTTCTCCATTTTTTACTACAGGTACCGCATGAAAAAGGTTTTCTAAAAACAATTCCGCTGCAGACCCCACTTTATCTTCCGGCTCCAGGGTGGCCAGTTGTGTTGTCATGACATCCTTTACGAGGGTGGTGTCATAATCACCATCCTTCTGAACGAATTTAAAAAGGTCATAGGTGGTCACGATACCTACCAATTTTGGCCCGATCACGACAGGTAAATGATGTACCCTGTGTTTCATAAATATGTCACGCGCTGTACTCAACTTTTCTTCAGGCCCGACCGTGATCACGTTGCGGGTCATGATCGAGGATAAAGGTTCATTCATCATATTTCTTCGGTGTTTATTTCAAAAGGAAAAGATAGGTAAATAAATTTGACGCCCATGAGGTTTAATCGGTTTTCGATGAAAAATCAAGTAGAGTCAGATGTCAGGAAAGGCCCCGTCTTTTATATGAGTTTCACTTACAATATGTATGTTAAACATAATCAATGCCATAGCAATTATCGCGTCCAGTAAGCTGAAAAAGGGGGCCGTTGTATTTGAGATATTTGCACATAGATAGACCTGCTGATTTCTTAACAATCATCCTCTTCGCAGCGCCCGGTATAGATTGTAACTTGCCGACGCTGATTTTTTACTATGAAAGTCCATCTGATTGAGTCCGCCATAGAACGATTTATCACAATGCAACTGCGCGAGGATAATACAGACTGGTATTTCCCGCATGGATTAGTGTATACATTTCACAGCCGGTGGACCTCCCCCAACTCAGAGACACTGTATGAAATGTATGATGCGTGTTTGTATAGCCCGTATTCGAAGCGATGGTGGCAGCGGCAGCAACACCGTCAAAAGGAGATGATGCAGCTATTGATTAAAGCCGAGCCTGAACTGGCGACAATGGCCTGGAAGGATTTGGCCAATGAAGCAGCTTCCCTTGAAGGCCGCTTAGGCCGATTTGAATATTACTGCAATGAGTTATTGAAGACGCATCGACACCAACACCCAGGTGCATTGGAGACGTGGCATCAGCAGGATGCCAGTATGTTGAGTTTATATCTGGCTGGCCTGTTTCCTGACCGTTATACACTGTATCCAGGTCTTGATGTGTTCCGTTTATTTTGTCTTTTGGTAGGTAGTCCTGAGATTCCTTTGATAGATGATCTGGTGCGATACATGAAGATAGCAAAGGTGGTCCAGATCTATTTGTCTCGCCACGCCCATTATGCGGACCTCCTGGAGCTCCGTCGTCAGGCATATCATAAAGAGATCTGTATTCCGTACCAGATGACCTATGAGGTGATAACTTCGTCTCCGGAGTCAGTTATATCATTTAATGTATGAAGGCAGATGTTATCGTGGTTGGGGGAGGTGCCGGCGGCTGCTTTTCTGCTATCCGTCTGGCAGAACTTCATCCGGGAGCTCGTATAGTCATTCTAGAAGCCGGCCGAAAGCCATTGTCGAAGGTGGAAATTTCTGGCGGCGGACGATGTAATTTTACGCATGCCTGTTATGAACCGGCAACGCTGATAGCCCATTATCCCCGAGGTGGCAGAGAACTGCTTGGGCCATTTCATCATTTTCAGCCTGCTGACATGGTGCTATGGCTGCGGGAACATGGGGTTGAGGTTAAAGCGGAAAGCGATGGACGTATGTTTCCCCAATCGGATTCATCCAGGTCGATCATTGATTGTTTTTTGCGGGTTATAGATAAGGCCGGTGTTCAGTTACTGACTTCGACAAGGGCCGTCGATTGGTCTTACGATGCGGACCAAAAGGCGTGGCGTGTCGAGTTGATGAATGGAACTGTGCTCAAGTCAGATTATCTTCTGGTGGCGAGCGGAAGCGATACCCGTACATGGGAACACCTCAAAACGCTCGGTCATAATATTGTACCAGCCGTTCCTTCACTTTTTACATTCCATATTCGGGACCAGGCTCTTACTGCACTGATGGGTGTTTCGAAGGAAAATGTAGTCGCGTACATTCCAACACTTAAACTGGAGGCGGAGGGCCCTGTGTTAATTACGCATTGGGGGCTTAGTGGACCGGCGATTCTAAAGCTATCGGCCTGGGGTGCCAGGCTCCTATATGAATGCAACTATGTGTTTGATATTGTTATTTCGTGGTGCGGAGATATAGAGATGTCGGAAGTGGTGGGTCAATTGAAACGACAGACCATACTGCAGGCGAAAAAGCAATTGCCCAATGTGCCACTTCCTGGATTCTCTTCGCGTCTTTGGAAGTATATATGTCATAGGGCATCGATTCCCCCGGACCTAATTTGTGCAGGATTGACAAGCAAACAATTAGATCAGTTGGCGGCCACCTTGACAAAGGATATCTACAGGGTCACAGGAAAATCTACATTTAAAGAAGAGTTTGTCACAGCTGGCGGTGTGGATCTTAAGGATGTAGATATGCGCCGATTTGAAAGTAAGAGGATGCCAGGATTATTTCTGGTGGGCGAAGTCTTGAATATTGATGCAGTTACGGGTGGATTCAATTTTCAGGCGGCATGGACCGGGGCGGAGCTAGTGGCCCGTGCTTTGGCTGGTAACCTGCAATCGGCTTCTTAAAGGCATATCCATGTTCCTTTAATAGCGGTTGGAATTATAATATTCATATCCGGTTTGCGTACGTCCCCAAATCTTTGCACCTCGTAATTCCCACCATTGGTTTTTAAAATCGAAGTGGCCGATACCATACTCCCGAAGAATAGGCTCATCGACAAAATAGGGTGGGGTAGTATTTTTTGTGATATTGTACGTGTCCAGAAAAGTGACAACACAAGGCATCTGGTTGCTGCAGATGCGAATGGCTTCTCGTTCTAATGCAGTCCAACAGCTAAATGAACCCGGGTCAAAGTTCTTGACCTGATAGATATGGTTTGTCCTTGGGGTATTGGAAATGAGGATAAAAGCCGGGTCACAGTTCGTCCGGGGTGTTGAGGCCGGGTGTGTGGATTCTGTTGTTGTATTTTGATCAATAGAAGTTGGGATCGGTGTGGCAGCGGGTAGGGTATCGGGAAAGGCGGGATGCGGTGGGGAAGCTTGCTGGCTATCCGATGGGGTTGTCGGATTTGGGTTTACTATTGAATGCGCGGTGGATGATGGACCTTCAACTGACCTACTATTGCTGCTAACGTTCGGACAAGCGCTGAGTATAATCGAGAGACTGAAGAGTAATGGAACAAGAGTCTGTCTGGGTGGGTGGGTCATTCTGGAAAGCATTGGATAAAGATGCAAAAGGTTTTGAGAATAGATTTTCTATATTTGCCCCTCCGTTAAGGGGCAGGATGGATCCTGACTGGTCGGCGGTGGAATTTTTTTCAGCCCAATGCTTCATTCAAAAGTGAATCAAGTCCCGGTGAGGTGGGTGAGTGGCTGAAACCAACGGTTTGCTAAACCGTCGTACGTGGAAACATGTACCGAGGGTTCGAATCCCTCCCTCACCGCAAAGATTTTTTGTTATGGCATGCGAAGCTTGATATTGCGAATACGAGTAAATTCGGGATGTAGCGCAGTCCGGTAGCGCACCTGCTTTGGGAGCAGGGGGTCCCAGGTTCAAATCCTGGTATCCCGACGAAAGAGGTCACCAAATGGTGGCCTTTTTTATTTGTGCGCCCGGCAGGGCGCAGACACTTGATGGTGAAAGTCCATTATGAGCCCGGTAAGGGGAATCATTAGTTGAACGGCAAGTTCATTGTTGTGAAGCAATGGATGAAGGAAGCCGGAGACAAAGCACTGGTCTGACGA
>JBGTGP010000050.1:0-52564 GCA_041746735.1 Saprospiraceae bacterium | reverse complement strand
ACCCAAATCATGCATTAGAAAACGTGTAAGGGGGCTTTATAAGCTCCAAATTATCAAACAAGTGCTCCAAAAAATGTCTTCGTTTTCCCTCAGCTGACAATTTCATCTTCATTTTCCGACCATTTTTAACCAGATAACTTCCTATTGCAATGCATTGGAACTTAATTGTTGATAGTCGGTGATGGATTTCACTTGTCATAATGGCTTGCTTAAAGATGGACATCAGGTTAAAAGCTACCATAATAAACCGAAACGCCGCTTCCATGGCTCCAAAGTGCTGTAAAGCAAAACCGTCAATGCCATAATCATACTTCAATTCCTTGATTCGGTTTTCACTGTCACCTCGCTGATTGTAACGTCGATGGATTTCTACGGCCGAATCCTTTGAGCTGGTTACAAAGGCCATGAATTCATAGTGCGCCAATTGCTCGTATTCTTGGAATAGCTCCTGCTGACCATTGTTCTCTTTTCTCTTTGGTATCCTTACTATAATCATCCTTCGAGGTCTTTCCCATTTTGAACCTTGGTATTTAATTTCAGCATAGGCTCCTTGTTTCATTACCGAATTGTTCTGGTGCCATTTGCGGATGCGGATGATTCTGCCATATAAAGCTGACGTCATTCTTGCCCTGAATATATACTTGACGGGGTGCTCTCCGCTTTCTAAGTAGCTCATTATCTGGTCACTATAAAACCCTGCATCACCCCGAAGAAGTCCTACATTGTCGCGAGGTACAATTTGAAATGTTTCTTCTAAAAATTCCACTGCATTAGTAATGGAGTTACTATCTCCAGTGCGCATCCAGGCATTTACAACCATTTTTAATTCGTCGCTGAAGGCCATAATAGGATTGTGTGATGGCCGACCTCGATTACCTGGATTATAACCTCTGAGTGCACCTTCCTGATTTCCATATCGTGTAATCACAGAACTATCTATATCAATTGTCATATATCGAATAGGTACCGTGCCTATTAGGTGCTTCATCAGTGAAGGAAAAATTAGATCATTTCGATCTACATCAAACTTGTTCAGAAAACGACTAAATGTGCTTGCACTCGCCATTCCTTTTTTCCAACCGAAAATCTCTTCAATCACTTTATCCATGCGAATCATACCACTATGCTCCAAGCGGCGAGCACCTAAAACCACACTGGTCAGAAATCCTTCTACCATTTCCACAGGATCATATCCCCTGTTGGAACCCGGTTGGGGTAAGTCCAAAGTGGATAAAAATGCCTTAGTTCCGCTAGAAACATAGGTTTTGTGAAAGTATTTTATACCTCCCCAAGGACTGATTTTACGGGAGGTAAATTCATGGGCTAGTTCATGTACCATTTTGATGTATCTTAGTCATGGCCTACAAGGTAGTAAAGACGCCTGATATCGTCACATCAGGCACTGGCTATTGCAAGGTTTGGGTGACAGATAACTCCAAACAAAATAAACATCAATACTATGGACAAAGACAAAATCAAAACAGAAGTTATGTATGCCGAAGCTAATTTGTTGACGGCATTACGACAAGGCGACTTGATGAAAGGTGTTTCTATGCACTTGAATTCTCCCTACTATCGTTTCATTTGGAACGGTGAAATCAGAACCTATGAAATATTGGAGGCACATATAAAAATGGGAATGGAAAATGGGGTAAGGTTCATTGATTATAATGTGCAAAGCCGTTACTTTAATTTTATCAATTCTGATACTGTTTTGGAAACATTTACTGCAACTGAAACGATAAACATGGCAGACGGAAGTTCAGCTACTTCTGGACAGTCAGCAGTTACAATTTTGTGGCAGCGCATTGACAACGAGTGGCGAGTTGGATATTTGCATGGTTCTGAACTACCCAAAGAGAATTGAACATGGACAGAGTATAGCACGAACCGCTAACATGGGCTAACGAATGCGGGGATGCAGTGCTACGTTGGACAATTTTTCGTATATTTGACCTGTGGTGCTTTGTAGAAAGTGCAGTGCTAAAATGCCCCGCCTTCGTTAAGCCCGGAACCCAGACTGTGCAATAACCCCTGATTTTCTACAAATTTTATTCCATTTCTCTTTCTATTCAGGATCGAATTTTGTATATTTCAAAAAATCCGCCATCATGAAGTATGTACAGGGTTTTTACCGATACCAAGCCGTATTATTTCCGAGGTGTATCGATGAATTGATCCCGGCTGACGCCGAAGTCCGGGTCATCGATATTGCGTCAAGCACTACCGCACTCAGGAATGCAAGACTTGCCCGACCCGGGAGCGACGCACCACCCATCCGGCTGGCCGTATCATCGAGCGCAGCGAGTAGACCCGTGCAGTCGAACAAAACCAGAAAAGGATCAAGATGCGTACTTCGGTGACAGAGCCTGGTATGGAGGGGTATAGGATGGTGAGGATGGGTCATTGCACGAACTGACGTTGTGCGTCATGCTTTGTGACGCTATATACTTGATGTAGTTTAAATTATTAATTTTGCAATGACACGGGGGAAGCCGAAAACCTTTCAGAGTAGGCACTTAAAAAAAATGAAAATGAAAAAAATCAATTTACTAATTGCATTGAGTATATCGTTAGGTATTGCTTCTTGCAATAATGGAAGCGAAAAAACAGCTTCAACAGAAACTAGAGACACTGTAACCACAAACACCAATGAGCCAATCCAAACCGGGCCAACATTACCAATGGATGTGATAATTATTTATCATACTGTAAAAGATTATAACCAATGGCGTCCAGGTTTTGATACTGATTCAATAGCAAGACTGGCAAGTGGTATATCATTAATAGCAGTGGAAAAATCTGCCGATAAGCCAAATGATGTAAAGATAGTTTTAGCCCCATCGGATATGGCAAAAGCAAAAGCATTTATTGCTGACCCCAGATTAAAGGATGTAATGGACAAGTTAGGTGTAATTTCTAAGCCTATAGTCAATTTCTGGAGCATCATAAGATTTACACCGGAAAATCAATTAACAGGAGGCGCCCGAATTGAAATCGAACACAAAGTGAAAGACTTTGACACATGGGAAAAAGTTTTTGATGGCGAAGGGGCAGCAACAAGAGCCGACAATGGATTGAAGGATATAGCTTTGGGAAGAGGCCTTGACGACCCCAACTTGGTTCATATTGTATTTGGAGTTACAGATATGGCAAAAGCAAAAGCAAGAATGGCCAACCCAGAGCTTAAAAAATTAATGGAAGAGGCAGGCGTAGTTGGAGTTCCAACTATTACATTTTATAATGACGCTTCAAAATAAGTAGAAACAAAATTTTATAGAAACAGCTAAAGTAAATTGCTTTAGCTGTTTCTATAACTACCTTACTATTATATGGACAAAGAAACACGAAGGCACAACAGGGGCTTGGTAAAAAAGCGCGTTCAGTTCTAAATTGAACATTCGGAATTCTAATAAACATTTGTACTAAACCGAACTTTTGTGCTTCTAAATTCGCTTCTTCGCAAACCCCCAAAACGTCAGACTGTGCAATAACCCCTGATTTTTATCAATTTTCCCCTTTTAATCCTGAATCGCTTTTTGACCCGGCAGAGCAGGTCAACGCCATGAAAGAGCATCTTGAAAGGCTTAAAAAACAAGACGTACATTCATTAAATGACGAGTAAAAACAAAATATGAGAAAAGTAATTGTCGCCATCAACATGACCCTTGATGGATTTTGCGATCATACAGCCGTGATCGCAGATGAAGAAATACATCAACATTACGCCGATCTGCTTGCCAATGCCGGGGTCGTTCTATATGGCAGGAAAACATACCAACTTGTGGAATACTGGCGAACGGTATTACACAATCCATTCGGCAACAAAGCCACTGACGAATTCGCTGCTATGATGGATAGGATTCCCAAAATTGTTTTTTCCAACACCCTGAATACTGTAGATTGGAAAAGTGCAACGCTGGCCCATCGTACCCTATCGGAAGAAGTGGTAGAACTTAAAAATCAACCGGGCCAGGATATTTTTATCGGGAGCCGGAGTGTAATGCTCCAACTCATGAAACTCCATTTGATCGATGAATACCAAATCTGTATTCATCCGGTGATCGTTGGAAGCGGTTTACCCTTGTTCGATAATATATCCGACAGGACTCTCCTTACACTCATCAGGACTAAAACATTTAACGGCGGTGCAGTAACGCTTTACTATGAATCTACCCCTGTTGAGGCGTTTCCCTAAATCAAAGTTATACGCCCTCGACGGTGATCACCTTTTACAATCATCTGATCATCCGGAGCTCAATACTCTTCACTACGGCTCTCCTGCATCGATAGTCACCACCTTCGCGCCGATGGACCGGTTTTCCAACCCCTGTTTATGTGGAAATGTAATAGTAATTATGCATCATATATTTCCATATATGTTTTCTCCTAACACTCTGCGCTGATCATCTTTCAATCGTACACAATAAACTGTAAAGATTTTCGTAGCACATACTGGCAACGTTCATAGCTCACGCTGCTCCCCGATTGAACATGAATTATATAAGAGATAGGAACAATTGTATGAGATCAAAATGGGGGTATGCGCATACCTTTGTATGGATAAAGTACTCAAAAAACTAAATTCATATCATGATATCCGATATCAAGATCAATACCCCCAGGACAGGGAAACGTAAACGTATTCCGATGCATCCGAGTTTGCAGAAAGGGAATCTGTACAAAAATGAAGAATTGAAGATGCCAGATGATCTGGATCAAAACCATGACCAGGATGATGCCGATTTGGTCCTTCATTATCGGATCAACGCCAGACTTGAAGAAGAACGTCAAAGAGATTTTCTATTTCAGAGTAGCACAGTATAATCTATGCTGTCCCTGAGCACCTCAAACCTTTTCCCCAATAAAACGATACGAAAATGAACCAGGTATATCTCATGTCATTTCATGTTGAAATAAACATGGTATACTTCATTTATTCACTAATATAAATAGATAAACATGAAAGATTTAGAAAACGACGTGATGTCGGACAACAAGCGAAATCACCAGAAAGGCCATAATCCCGATCATCGTTATGGAATGGTATCGGGTATGTTTCCGGATCGCCAAAGTGCAGAACGGGCGTACAACTCGCTGCACGATAGAGGATACACGAAAGATGACATCGACCTGATCATGTCTGATCAAACGCGTAAAAAGCACTTCTCCGATGAAGGTGAAACTGAAATCGGAACCAAAGCAGCTGAAGGTGCAGGAAAAGGTGGAGCCATCGGTGGGGCCATCGGTGCCATTGCGGGTTTGGTCGCAGCGATTGGTACCAGTATCGTTATACCCGGTCTCGGACTGGTTGTTGCGGGACCTATTGCAGCCGGTTTAGCCGGCGCAGGCGCAGGTAGCTTGACAGGCGGTATTATTGGAGCCCTGGTGGGATCCGGGATTCCGGAAGAACGTGCAAAGCTGTACGAAGCCGGAGTCAAAAATGGTAATGTCGTTGTCGGCGTGCATCCACGCAGCGAAGATGATGCCAAATACTTTGAGCAAGACTGGCGTGCCAATCAAGGCGTCGATGTAACGAGATAAATAGAGCGTCCCTCTGTTCCGAAAAGTCCTGAACATACACTTTTCGGACAGAGGTTCTTTTATTTATACCTAAAACCAATTTGATTAAACTTATACTATTTCATCATTAAAAATATTGAGAAATGAATAATAAAAAAACCGTTGATGCACTCAACCGACTGGTTGAAATCAACAATGACCGAATCGAAGGATACGAAACGGCTGCCAAGGCAACAGACGAACAGGATTTAAAAACCTTGTTTGGGCGATTTGCCCAGGCCAGCCACACGAGTAGAAGGGAACTCGCATCTGAGATTTCCAATCTCGACGGCACGCCCACCGAAGGAACAAAAAACTCAGGCAAACTCTATCGGGCCTGGATGGACGTCAAAGCGGCACTTACCGGTAAGGATCGTGAAGCGATTTTAAATTCATGTGAATTCGGAGAAGATCAAGCGCTTCAAACATACGAGAATGTGTTGAAAAACGAGCGGGAACATCTGAGTTCCAGCCATATCAGCATGATCAACTCACAAATGTCACTGCTTCAGGCAGACCATGACAGGGTGAAAACCTTGCGGGATGCACTCAAGGTCGATGCATAAGACCTGACCTTATTTTTAACCACCAAATTCTTTAATATGAAAAGCAGTAAAGCGAGTTCAACCACCGTTTCGAAAAACGGTAAACCATCAAAACAGCCATCGAAAAATACTCCTATGCAATCTTCTCAGCTCATGAAATTATTTGAGGATGAGCTCAAGGATATTTATTGGGCTGAAAAAGCTTTGACCAAGGCCATTCCCAAGATGATCAAGAGCGCCACCTCCCAGGAATTGGTAGATGCCTTGACGAATCATCTGGCTGAAACAGAAGTTCAGGTTTCCAGATTAGAACAAGTGTTTGAGTCCATAGAAAAAAAGCCTGTAGCCAAAAAGTGTGAAGCCATGGAAGGCCTGATCCAGGAAGCTGCTGACATTATGGAATCATGCGAACCCGGTGCCATGTGTGATGCAGGAATAATTTCGGCCGCTCAAAAAGTGGAACATTATGAAATTGCATCGTACGGCACACTTCGTCAGTTTGCAGAAACGTTGGGTTTAACTGAAGCAGCATCACTGCTGGAAGATACACTCAATGAGGAAAAAATGGCCGATCAAAAACTCTCAGAGGTAGCCACAGAGGCCGTCAATATAGAAGCAACTCACGGACCCGTTTAAATTGAATTGACCATGAACAATATATTCAGAGGATTAATTGCAGGTTACGGAGCAAAAAAACTAGGCGGTGGGTGCTTAGGCACTATCATAGTTTTTATAATTATCTGGGTGATCCTGGGTCAATGTTAATAAAAAAACCTCCAAACTAGCCAATTTGAAGAAGCCATCTCATACCCATGAGGTGGCTTTTCTTTTGTACCCACCCGTCTCTAGTCAAGGGCTCATCACGGGGCAGCCGGACCACATCAGGCAGGAATATGCACGAAGGTGCCGCGACGCCACCATCTTCAACCTCCGGGGAAACTAAGCCCCCCGTCCGATCCGTAGAATCTCCACATGCGCTCATCTTTCTACCCATTGGAGTGTACTATGGCCCGGGGCAGCTCAGCCTTCATATGTCCTACAACATCCAAATACTCAGTCAGTCTGCCAGATTCTCGATGGTACTGGATCATTCGAAAAGATCTATTTTCTTTTACAGAAAAAATATACCTGCTCTATGAGAAATCTGGTTTTGACACTCTCCCTGTTCTTTCCACTTGTAATAATGGCCCAATCGAAAGTCGGCATCAATGTATCTCCCGCCGAATCAACACTTGATGTCAGAAGTGAAGCCGAAGTGGATTCGCCTGCCTTTCTGTTGGCGACACCCGCGAAAGGCCATTTTCTCCGGTTGTATGCGGGCCGCGAAGATGACCCCACTCCATTCCTGTGGTACGCGCAGGATGATACGTTTCGGATGATCTCCGGCGCTGCGGATTACTCCGACATGTCGACCCGATTGGCGATGCTTCCAAACGGGAATATCGGAATCAATCCTGCCTCTTCCAGCGATGTCATTTATCCGTTTATGGTTTTCAGTGATTTGATCTCGCAGTTTCCCCAAACAGATGTGTACATCGCTCCGGGTAGCGAAGTGTATCCGATCAACGGGACTTTCGGCGCTGCTCAGCGATTTACAGCAGGTTTGGAAGGCTTCCTGAACCAAATAGACGTGTTTGTGAGGAGTATAGGACCCGGCAACGCCAAGTTCAGTTATACCCTTCGGGAAAATGACCACAACGGGCTCCAGCTGGCTGTGGGGAGTGTCGAAATACCAACCACGACGTTTGAGTTTATTCCCATCTACATTTACCCGGTCTATGTCAGTGCCGGTCAGGTACTTTTTCTTGAGCTGAGCCATGACAGTGATGCCTTTGGTGAATGGAATGGTAACAATACCAATCCCTATAGTGGAGGGGAGGCCTGGAGCTATTCCGGCACCTATGAGAGTCAGCCTTCGGATGATATGGCCTTAATTACGCAGATCAATGTCAATGATACAAGCCGTGTCCATGCCATTACGGTCTTTGGTGAAACTGGTCAGGTTCGACTGGGGGATATCATTTTCCCGCGTGAAACAGGAGCCTTTAACCAGGTCCTGAAGATGGGCTACTCCAATCAGTTGGAATGGGGAAATCAATCCGGTGGCGTATTCGCGAATTCAGCAGGAGTGGTGCACAATACCGGCAATCATGATATAGATGATTTTGTGTTTGGCGATCATCATCTGACCAGCATGTTTACCAACCTCATGTTTTTCGATAAAGATCTGGGTGCATTCAGGACAGGACGCACGACCAACGACTACTGGCAGCCTGCTAACATCGGGCAGTTCTCTTTTGCCAATGGCTGGAATACGCAGGCTTCCGGTTACTGTTCGCAGGCCACCGGGCGCCTCACCCAGGCCTTGGGTGAGTATTCCACTGCAAATGGCTATCAGTCTGTTTCTACAGGCGACTATGCCTTTTCAGCAGGTCAGACGACCATTGCCGGTGGAGAGAACAGTATGGCTTTTGGTCTCAATACTATTGCTTCCGGAATGGCTGCAAGTGCATTAGGTGAGGGCAATATCGCAGGTGGTGACAGATCCTTTGCCACGGGAAATGCTTCGAGTGCCTTAGGAAACATGTCGTTCGCTGCGGGCCTTGGTTGTAAAGCAACCGGAGCTATCTCTACAACACTGGGTCAAGGTACCACAGCATGGGGCTACGCCAGCACCGTGATTGGGATGTACAACAATCCTGTTGCACTCTTTCCACAAACCCAATATGCCTGGGATACGCCATTGTTTATTATTGGCAATGGTGAAAATGAAAATTTTCGATCGAATGCCTTTATGGTTCGAAAGAACGGTCGGGTCGGGATCGGAACAGATGATCCTGCTGTGCAGGTACATGTACACGCCAATGTTTCACCCACAGAACTCAAACTGGAATCCATATCCCATGATGCGACTCTCTCTCTACAACATGGACAACATACCTGGGATTATACGCTCGATCATGACCTGGATAATAATCTATTCTGGAAATACAACAATACGACGAATATGGTACTGAGCCATGATGGCCGGATGGCCATCGGATCCGATGAAATGGCGACAGGCTATCATCTCAGTGTGAATGGCAAAATCATAGCAGAAGAAATACGCTGTCAATTAAAAGCGGACTGGCCTGATTATGTATTTGCCCCCGACTATCCTTTAATGCCGCTGGATCAGTTGGAGGTCTCAATTAAAGAAAAGGGCCATCTTCCGGGAATACCTCCCGCCTCCGCGATTGATGGACATGGCTTTGACGTCGCTGCCATGCAGGTGAATATGATGGAAAAAATAGAAGAGCTCACCCTCTATGTCCTGCAGTTGCACCAACGCATCGCAGAGCTGGAAAAAGAGAACGCTCTGATATCCCAAACAATGCCACATCCGGAATCATCCAAAAATTGAAAGCTTTCCGACCGCAAGGCGGAAAGTTAATCGAAGCGCAGCGGAGTCGGCGCCTTCGACTCCGCTCAGTCACCTTTTGTTCCGTGTAGATATCAGAGGATTTTCCTATTCAGCAGATCAACTCAATCCTCACTACTCACCATTCACCACCTCAACCCTGATCAATTTTTTCATCCCGTGAGAAAACCAAACCTTTGCCATGTTAAACTCTTCTTATATTCGTTTCAATCCTGTCGCACGGGTTGAGAGCAAATCAGAGGGTCTGCACCAACAGATTTTTGAGCCTGATCCGTGATATACAGGTTTTGAAAAAGGCTAAATTCTCATCCCCATGATGAAGCCAATTGCTTTTTGGTTATTGATGTACCTCCTCCTGGCCAGCTGTACGTCTACCTATTATTCCCTGCAACCGCAAACTTTGGAGATGAATGATCATACATTTCGATTTCCAGACCGGATGGTGGAGGTGTCTATAGAATACGATGTACTAAAAAGTCCCGGCAGTAGTACCTATGCCCGAATGGAAAAAAAGCATAAAGTCAGTCTGGTCGCATTGCAAATTCAAAACAACGGCTCACAACCCATTCTGCTTCCGGGGGATTTCAATTTTCATATCCGCCATGGTGACATGATCAAGCCCCTTTCCCTGGAAGACGCCATGTCTGCTTTGATAGATCCGGTTACGAACGAGTCGTCAGGTGTTGTAGAGGTCGAAACGCGGGGTTCGCTCGGGCTGATCCTGGGAGCAGGTAAAGCTGTGAATCAAACCAAACGTGTCGTATCCCATGTGCGATTCAGTGAGGATATGTTGGAGTATTATCTGGAAAACAAATCGGTATCAGAAGGAAATTTCCTGACTGGTTTTCTGGCCCTGCCCGTACCCCCTGGCACCAGAGTGGACCTGTTGCTTCGCGAACCAGCTTCGAAGTAATTGGGTCATACGTTACACACCTCCTAACCTCCTAATCTCCTAATCTCCTAAGCTCCTAAGCTCCTAAGCCCTCCTGCATAGACACGTTCAAATCGGCCTGTAGAATACGTCCCAAAAACGTTTCCCTATATTTAGAGGTCATACACCAAAACGTGAAGCACAAGATCCTTCTGATCAGTCCGCCCTTTACCCAACTCAACACACCTTATCCGGCGACCGCCTACCTCAAAGGGTTTCTGAATACACAGGGTATCTCCGGCCAGCAGGCAGATCTGGGCATAGAGACCGTGCTTCAATTATTTTCGCAGGAAAGTCTTTCCGCTTTGTTTGAGTCGTCCAAAGAACAGATGGCCGATGCTACAACCAACGCTCAACGGATATATGCCCTGAGATCGCACTATATCCAGACCATTGACCCTGTGATTCGTTTCCTACAAGATGAGGATCCTACACTGGCGTACCTCATTGCAGGTCGCCAGTTCCTTCCGGAAGCGTCAAAATTTGAACATACCGATGATTTTGAATGGGCGTTTGGTACGATGGGTATGCGGGACCAGGCGCGCCATATCGCTACTCTTTATCTTGAAGATCTCAGCGATTTTATCGTTGAAGTGATCGATCCATATTTTGGATTTAGCCGTTATGCCGAACGTCTTGGGATGTCTGCGCATTCCTTTGATACGTTGCACGCAGAATTGCAAAAGCCACATAGCTTCATCACCGGGATCATGCTCGATCGGCTGCAAGACATCATCCGGGAAAGTCAACCCACACTTGTTTGTCTGTCTGTTCCGTTTCCCGGCAATCTGTTTGCCGCGCTGAAATGTGGTCAATGGCTGAAGCAACATCATCCCGCAATACCTGTGGTCATGGGAGGAGGTTATCCCAACACCGAATTGCGATCACTGACTGATCCACGTGTTTTCGAGTATGTGGACTTTATCTGTCTGGATGACGGCGAAGCCCCGCTGATGCAGTTGCTGGCTTTCCTGGATAGACGAATCGACATGTTGATGCTCAAAAGAACCTTCACCCTGGTGGACGGTAAAGTGATGTACTGCAACGGGAGTCTTTACCCGGATATACTGCAGGAAAAAACGGGTACGCCGGATTACGCCGGATTGCCGCTCAAAAAATATCTGTCCGTGATCCAGCTCCCCAATCCCATGCATCGGTTGTGGAGTGATGGACGGTGGAATAAACTGACCATGGCACATGGATGCTATTGGGGCAAATGTACGTTCTGTGATATTTCACTGGATTACATCAAAAACTATGAAGCCTCTTCTGCTTCGACTATTGTGGACCGTATGGAGACGTTGGTGCAACAAACGGGTGAACGGGGTTTTCACTTTGTCGACGAAGCAGCGCCGCCTGCGCTGATGAAAGCGGTAGCGCTGGAAATCCTCCGCCGCGGGCTGGTGGTGAGTTGGTGGACCAATATTCGTTTTGAAAAAAGTTTCCACTATGATCTATGCCGGTTGTTGGCGGCATCAGGATGTATCGCCGTTTCTGGAGGGCTGGAAGTAGCTTCAGACCGTCTCCTTCTACTGATCGCCAAAGGCGTGACGGTTGAACAAGTTTCTGTCGTTACCGATCATTTTAACCGGGCCGGTATTATGGTACATGCGTATCTGATGTATGGCTTCCCCACGCAGACCGCTCAGGAAACGATTGACTCGCTGGAGGTGGTTCGGCAGATGTTTGAGCAAGGCGTACTTCAATCTGCCTTCTGGCACCGATTTGCCGCGACGGCGCACAGCCCTGTGGGTCTGTATCCTGAGCAGTTCCAAGTGCAATTGCAGGAACCGACACAAGGCTCATTTGCGCATAATGATCTTGATCATGAGGATCTTTCCGGAGCCGATCATGCATTATTTTCATCCGGCTTGCGGGCCTCTCTCTATAATTATATGCATGGGGTATGTCTGGACCATCCGCTTCAAAACTGGTTTGATCATCAGGTACCTGCTACGACACTGCCTCCTGACCTTATTGCAACTTTTCTCCGACGACCTCGTGGTCGTGAAATAAAACCAGGACATACACTGGTCTGGATTGGAGGGCCGGTTCGGTATGATACAACAACCTCTACGTTACATATTGCTACCCGGCAGCAGACGCATCACCTGGACTGTCCGGCTGCCGAAGGTCATTGGCTTTGTTCAATCCTTCCGTTGTTGATGCCGGCAAGTGGACTTCGCTATACGTATGAGCAACTTCAACAGGACTACGTTGATCATCATCTCCCGGATTTTACGCTTTTCTGGTACGGTCGTATTATGGAGCAGTTGAAGGACATCGGGCTGGTGATGCTCTGATGTGTGGGATCATGCCGCAGCATGGGGATGTAAAAATATGACCCTATCTTGAGTCTGGACAAACTGGAACGTATGGTTATTATTGTGATGGGATTGCCCGGTTCGGGCAAGAGTTATTTGGCCTCCAGGCTTGCCGCTCAACTTGGAGCCTCGTATGTCTCTTCTGATTTGACCCGTAAGGCCTTATTTTCCAGTCGACAGTATACCGAAGAAGAGAAATTGACCGTCTATCAGGCCATGCTCACCCGGATGACCGATGCCATCACCGCGAAAAAACCGATCGTACTGGATGCCACTTTTTATAAAGCCTCCATCCGTCGTATGTTTGATGAAGCTGCTGAGTGTTTGAACGAGAATATCATTTATATCGAGGTCATTGCACCTGAATGGATCATTGAAGACCGGCTGAAAAGACCCCGTACCGATAGTGAGGCCGATTATGGTGTATACCTCAAAATCAAATCTCTTCAGGAACCACTTCCGGCGGAGCACCTGACCGTGGTCTCTTCCAACGACAATATTTCGGCCATGCTGGATGAGATCCTCGAGTACATTCGTAGCCGCCGATGAACCAGAAACGTATGGAGCGTATCATGCGTGAGGGAATTTTTGATCATCCCTTCGTCAACCGGAAACTGGTGGAGACGCATATTTCCTTTGTGATCCTTGGCCGGCACTTTGCCTACAAGTTCAAGAAAGAGATACGGTATTCCTTTGTTGATTTCTCCACACTGGCGCTGAGGAAGTACTATTGCGAACGGGAAGTAGAACTCAACAACAGACTTTCAAGTGGTATGTATCTGGGCGTCATTCCGGTTCGTGAGTACCCGGGGGGTATCCAGGTGGGTGGTACAACCGGGAAAATCGTAGACTACGCTGTCAAGATGAAGCGACTTCCGGATGCCTGTCAGATGCATGTCATGCTGGATCGACATCAGGTCACCCGGCAGCATATAAAGGCCATCGCCCTGACCCTACGCGATTTCCATCAACGAACAGACGTAATCGCCACTCCATTTCAACCGTCTCATTTCGTGGAAAGATTCAATGATATCCTGTCCATTAGGGATATCGTAAAGGCTACATTTGGAATTGTCAGGGCCGGGGTTCTGGATCGGGCGGTGAAAATGTCGGATGTGTTTTTAAAGAAACATCGTGATTTGCTGATCCAACGCATATCGCAGGGATATATCCGGGATTGTCATGGTGATCTCCATTCCCGCAATATTTTTTTATGCCCGAAGCCTGTCATCTTTGATTGTCTGGAATTCAATGATGAATTACGGCAGATCGACATTCTGGACGAGATCGCTTTTTTTTGCATGGATCTGGAAGCGGAAGGGTATCACCAGCTCAGCGAGGCCTTTACCACCTCTTATTTCTCAGGATCCGGAATCCCGTTCGGAACAAAGGAGCGGTTGCTTTTTACGTATTACAAATGTTATCGCGCCAATGTACGCGCCAAAGTATACGGGCTGCAGGCGCGCAATGAGAAAAATCAGTCTGCCCGAAAGAAAAGTCTTTATGAACTGGATATCTATCTGAACCTGATCGAAACGTATCTGAAAAATGATTTGCGCTAATATCAACCACGCCCGCTGTGGAGGAGGCTTGTTTCATTACTTGTGCGAAGTTTACTTCATTACTTGTGCGAAGTTTGCTTCACTACTTGTGCGAAGTTTGCAACTTCGCACTCTTTCCTCTCCTTCGAAGTTTGCAACTTCGCATCTTTCAGTGAGTACCCAGAGAACTGAGCTTTGCGCCTGCTTGTAAAAGCTGTATGCACAAAAGCAGATTCCAAATGAAATGATTCATCTATCCATCTACGACCAAAGGCCTATTTCATGCCTCTTGGCAGAAAAGATATCTTTGATTCCAATCCGTATAGAATTGCGGTAAAACACTATGATCCGGGTCAGTATTATTGAAAACGATAAATTTCTGTGTGAAACCTTACGGGTGGTCCTCAAGTCCCGGAATGAGGTAGATGTCTTGTCGATTCATCTGCATGGTGAGGAAGCGGTAGAAAAACTACCGGCACTTCAGCCTGAGATTGTGTTGGTCGATATTGACCTGGGACCCAGCCGGATGACCGGCATCGAATGCATCACCTTGTTACGACCCTTGCTTCCGCAGTCGCAGTTTTTGGTATTGACCATCTATGAGGACCACCAGAAAGTGTTTGATGCTTTATCTGCAGGGGCGCTGGGATATGTACTCAAATCAGACCGGCCGGATAAAATTATTGCCGCGCTCCAGGACCTTCAGGCAGGAGGTGCGCCGATGAGCCCTGCCATCGCCCGGAAAGTAGCCCTTTCCTTTAATCGTATCGGATATGCTGACCCGGTTCAGGCTGCTTTACTGACCGATCGTGAAAAAGAAGTACTCGAAATCATCGCCCAGGGTCGTCTGGAAAAAGAAGTTGCTGCTGAATTGAACATCGCGATCAAAACCGTTAAAGCCCATATTTCCAATATCTACAGCAAACTTCAGGTGCGGACCCGTGTGGAAGCCCTCAATAAGTATTTTGGCCGTTAGAAGTTCCTTGTCCAGTCAGCGTGAGTGACACTGTAGTACCGTTATTTTGACTTTGTATTTCAGCATGTCCCTGTATCTCCCGCATACGGGCGTGGATATTGACTAAACCATTTCCGGTACGGGTGTGAACTGAGATGTCTTCCCCAAAACCTTTGCCATTATCCCGGATCTCCAGTCGTATACCGTTGTTGTCTGCCAGCGAGATATAAATATCGATCTGCGAAGGCTGGGCATGCTTGAGGGCGTTGTTCAGCGCTTCTTTGCAACAAAGAAAAATATTCTTCCGCTCCACACCGCTCATAGGAAGGTCGGGGATAGTGGCAGGTGCATGAATCCGAATCGGTATGCGTGTGTTTTCTTCCATCTCATGCGCATACCGCTCGATAAAAAGGATCAAGGAGGTCAGACTATTATCTCTGGAATCTATTGCCCAGATAATCTCCCGAATACGCTGATTGAGCTCTGCGCTTGATTGTTGTATTTTTTCGACATCAGCACTAAATTCAGGATACTTCTCGTCCGACAGCTCTTTGATATAGCCAGATAGCAGATGTATGGCCGAGAGACCGGAGCCCAGATCGTCATGCATATCCCTGGAGATGCGGGATCGCTCCTGCTCCAGCGCGATAGATTTTTCAATTTCTATACGTTGTTGGGCCAGTAATCGTTGCGTCCGCTGTTGGAATACATACCAGACCACACTGATGCCGGCTACAACAACTAAAATTTTAAACCACAGGCTCAGGTACCACGGTGGCACAATCGTAAAACTATAGGTTGCTCCTGTCTCGTCCCATATACCGGCAACGTTGCGGGATTGGACTCTGAACGTATAGTGGCCATGCGGTAATGCAGAATATTGTGCATAGTTACGGCCCCGCACTGTCGTCCAGCCTCTGTCCACACCGGTGAGCTCCCATCTGTACTGGTTGAGATCGCTGAAGGAATAACTATTGGAAGCAAAATAAAATGTAATACTGTTTTGCGTATAGCGCAGACGCAGATGCTCAAGGCCGAAGAGGTCGAGTCTGGAGGTGTCAAAAAGTTGAACGTCGGAAATATAGGTTTGGTGCGGTGGAAGATCATAGCTTACCCGGTCGGGCTCGATAATGTTGAGTTGTCTGTTGTTTTGATAAACAAATGATCCATCTTTTCTTTGGTAAAAATGCGAGACTCCAAGATTACCTCTGGACGCTATCCGACTATCATACATTGCAAACTTTCCTTTGCCGGGCTGGTAACGGATGTACTCCGTGCCAGTGACAATCCAGACGTTGTCACGAATATCCGTGAATACATTGTGTGCTACAATGTTAATGCCGGGAAACATTTTAGTACCGTGTACATAGTGGCCATTGTGCTGAAAAACAAGCCCACGGGTAGTAATAGCATAGAGGTGATTTTGCGCATCAAAACACACGTCTTTCACTTCAATTTCATCTTCGAATACTCCTGCATCATGGTCAAAGTGAGGTGGCTTGCTGAATGTCCATGGATTCATGCTGTCGATGCGCCTAAGCCCATTGCGTGCAGCGATCCAAACATACCCTTCACGGTCTTTCTCGATATCCCAGATCAGGTCATTGGGGATCCAGCCTGTGGAGTCCATTTCAGCGGCCACAAAGCGGATCACTGAATCCCGAAGGTTGAGCAAAAGCAAACCTAAATCCGACTTCCATCCACCCAACCACACATAGGGAGTGCTATCGATTGTATCCGGCAACATGACGCCAACAGTGCCTCCCGTCGACGACGACGGACAACCCGCGCACTCCTTCCACAGATACGGTGATATCGTACGATCCTGGATATGAAATATATACAATCCGCTTCCGGTGCCCAGTAGTAATGATGTTTCTGACAAGGGGGCCAGAGATTGTACGACCAGGTGGTTCTGCTGAGGCCCGATCACCGGGATTTCCTCAAAAGCATCACCTCCCCCCGGAAAGTAGATCAAGCCTTTTTCAGTTCCGACCCACTCATTGCCAGCGGCATCCTGAAGGTAGCACCGCATCAGAGGTCCATCCCGTGTCTCTCTGCCCAGGTATGGCCGTTTGTAATGAAACGGATGCTCAAACGGATCAAACTTGAAGACACCACTGTAGGAGGATAGCCACATATTATCTTTTGAATCCTTAAGGATATGATGGACCGTATTGGAGGCGAGGCTCACAGGATCATGAGGATTGTTCAGATAATTGACTATGTCTCCGGTAGCTCTATTCAAAATAAAAAGTCCTTTCATGGGGAAGCCAAACCAGATCTGACCCTCCCTGTCCTCAGCCATAGGGTAGATGCGATCTTGTGTTTGCCATGCTTCACCAAAGCGCCACACACCGCTATACCCGGTATGTCGATTCCAGGCGATGAGGTCATTGCCGCGTGTAGTCATCCATAGCGTACCATCGGTGGAGCGAAACACATTGCTCACCCTGAAATCGGTGGGGGGAGCATGAGGTCCTGCCCTTGCCAGGATACTGTCAATACTTTGCTCATAGTTGTAAACAATGCCCGTCTTGACATGGATACCGCGGAGAAAATTCAAATTAGCTGCAGTATAGAGAATGGTATCGGTCGAACTATAATCAATACCTACGCCATCTTTTACCAACCTGTCTTCTGGCACCTGAAGGTCCACCACCTCAACGGAAAATGTCTCAACATTGATTTTCATCAAACCTGTCGCAAGCGTAGAAGCCCACATATGACCATGACCGTCATACTGTAAGAATTGAATCTGATCTCCCGGCAATCCTTTTCTTTTCTCTGTAGTTTTATACAAGCGGGACCATTGCTTGTCTTTGGCGGCATAGGGATCATAAATACCCAATCCACCGATACAAGCAAACCAATACCGCCCGCGGTCATCCTGTTGCATCGCCGCTACTATCGGGGCAGGAATCGAGTTGGTGTCCTGCGCATTGAATTTAAAGCTCTGTATGTTTTTCCCATTGAAGAAATCAGCCCCGTTGAGGGTACAAAACCACATCAGTCCGCGATGATCCTCATAGGTTTTAATCACTGTGAGACTACTGATACCAGGATATGTGGGATTGTAGCGTGTAAAGCCCGGGATCTGCCCCTGTTGACTGTTTACATGCATCACGGCACTCAACGTCATGGCCAGGCAAACAGACACACGGAATGTGCAAATGTACATGGCGTTGAACCAACGAAAACAGTGGATCATAGGTTGAGTATTGCTTCAGTCTGCACTGTAAGAATAGTTGAATTTTTCAATATCAGAATGGCCTATCTGGATGAATAGGACAAAAGTCCTATTGGTCCAACCTGGTAGAACTTGGAATTTCACGGTGGCATCTTGAAGCGTTGAAATGCTTGTTCATCCTCATGTGCAAATGACACCTTATATATATAGAAAAGAAAAAAATCATCCAATGTTGGTGAGCAGATGGAGTTGGGTCATGATGTTCATGGTGAGTTACATGGGTTCCTCCTTCGCTCAGCAACTCCTGACCTCTCGTGTAGAAGGAGATCAACGTATGGCACCCCTTGATTTTTCAATACCGGTTTCATCGGCATTTGATCTGTTGGGCGTGAATCCCTCTTTTGACACCCGCTCCAATGCTTTGCGTGACATCAAGGCTGACTGGTCATTTCGGTCATGGCGCATGTCTCCCAATATCGTCGGCTACAGTTTACAAAATGGAGAAACCCTTGTACGCCAAATGCAAAAACCTTGTTATTACAGAGGAGGCCTGCAAAGGCAGGTCTTCCTTTTTTATTGCATCAATGCCGCAGACGGGTGACCCTGCTTTATTGAACTCGTCGGCCGGGCATCGCCAACATCCAAACTACAATACACATGAATATTGCACAACTCCCGTTTCCATATGCACCATTTACTCGTCCTGACAGCATCAGACGTGACAGAAGCGTTACAACCTTTTTAAAGCTCCTTTCGAAATTCTATATTCTCTCGATACTCGGAATACTGTTTATTTCCGGAACAGGTAATGCCCAGATAAGTGTTACCGCTACAGGCGGAGATACAGGACCTACACCTTATACAACCTTGCGGGATGCTTTTGCAGCTATTAATGCTGGTACGCACACGCAAAGTATCCTGATCGAAGTGACCGGTGATGTAACCGAATCAGATCCAGCCGTACTCAACGCAAGCAGCAGTGGTGCTGCATCATACACGGATGTGCTGGTCCGGCCGGCAGGTGGAATGACCCGGACGATCAGCGGTGCTATTGCAGTCGGGAGTCCGCTCATTGATCTGAATGGTGCTGACCATGTCACCTTCGACGGGTTAAACACAGGAGGCGATGCGTTGATCATTTCAAATACAACGGCATCCAATGTCATCAGTACCTCCACGATCCGATTGATCAACGGTGCGACACAGAATACAATCACCCGGTGCTCTGTACTAGGGTCCTTCTCGGGTGCGGTGAACGTCAATGGAGGTACTATTTATTTCGCTACGGACATCGACAATGCTACCGGCAATTCCAACAATACAATATCCTATTGCGATATCGGACCGGCCGGATCAAACCTTTCTACAAAAGGGATTTACAGCAATGGTACGACGACGACCATGGCGCATATGAATGAGGGTATTCAGATTCTGCATAATAATATCTATGACTACTTCAGTCCTTTGGTGACAAGTTCGGCCATCTCCCTGGCGAATGGCAGCTCAGGCTGGATCATTCAACACAATAAGATGTATCAAACGGCAGCGCGGGTCCAAACCACCGGGAGTCTGCATACAGCGATCCGGGTCGAAAATGTTGCTGCCAATGGCTTCACCATCAGCGACAATATTATTGGTTATGCTAATAGTGCAGGCACGGGAACATATACCTTCACCGGCCCTACTTCCAGCAGTAGTTTTCACCCGATTTATTTTTTCCAGGCCACCAATTCGACAGCTTCAAGTATTCAGGGAAATACCATTACCGCTATTTCGATGAATGGTAATCTCTCTGGCTTTTCCTTCATCGGAATTTACATACAATCAGGCAACGCCAATATTGGAAATATCACACCGAACATCATCGGCAGCGCGACGACATCCGGGGCTATTACATTCTCTACCACCACGACGTCCACGGCTGATCTCTATGGGATACGGCATTCAACAAATACTGCAAGTCACATTTCAAATAATATCATTGGTGGGATTCATGCCCAAAATACATCTACAGGGGGTATTGACTTATACGGCATCAATGCCTCCGGCTCAACCTCCAGTTATACATTGCAAAACAACATAGTTGGATTTGCAGATGCCCCGTTAGTCAATCAGGCGACGTCATCATCTTCCAATACCTATGGACTGTATCTCTCCAGTGGTGCATCAACGATTACAGGAAACGTCGTACGCCATCTCACGATGAATGGTGCCAATACCGGAACGGCGGCATCAGCATCGCTGATTGGAATTCGCTTTGGATTTGAAGTTTTGACAGGAAATCTTTTCCTTTCTCAAAACACTATACATGATCTCAGCAATTCCTCAGGCATTGCCGCGGTGTGGGTCATCGGGATCTATTGTGCAGGATTTACGAATGCCGGCATGCATATTGTCAGCCGGAATCTTATCCACACCCTTTCCAGTTCAAGTACGTCTGTCACCTCTACAGTCAATGGCCTCTACAGTGGACAAGGTACAGTTGCATATCTCAATAATATGATCGCTTTGGGCGCCTCCATCACAAATGCGATCATGATCAATGGCGTCCTGGATGCCTCAGGAAGCAACTCCTATCACCACAACAGTGTGTACATCGGTGGAAGTCCTACCACCGGCTCCGCTAACAGCTTCGCCTTTAGCAGTACCGTCACGACCAATACCCGGAGCTATCGCAATAATATCTTCTTCAATGCACGCAACAATAATGGCGCTACCGGTAAAAATTACGTCATCCGGGTCGGTGGCACCTCTATAAATCCGCCCGGACTCACGATCAATAACAATCTCTACTATGCCAATGGCACAGGCAGCGTGTTTGGACTGTTCAATGCTATCGACAGAGTCGACCTTGCGGCATGGCAAGCTGCAGTGGGTCAGGATGTATGGAGCTTCCACGATGACCCGCAATACAATGACCCGACACATGCAGCGCCAGATCTTCATCTGCATCCGACGTTAGCTACTCTTGCAGAGCGTAACGGATTCGAACTGGGCGTAGTCGAGGATTTCGATGGTGAAGTGCGTGCTGATCTTACACCTGTTGATATTGGCGCTGATGCCGGGGATTACACCTTTGTCGATATGCTGCCTCCTATGATCGAACTCACCCCATTGGCGTCTTCATGCGCATCCGTCAACCAGGTTTTTAGTGCACTGATATCAGATGTCGGCGGTATTCCAGCGCAAGGCTCAGGTGATGAGCCACGGGTGTATTACCGGAAGAACAGCGGATCTTGGTTTTCACAACCGGGGACACTGATAGATGGAAATCTCAACAATGGTGAATGGAGTTTTACAATCCTGATAGACGATATGGGGGGCGTGAGCCCGGGCGATACCGTCTCTTATTATGTGGTAGCTCAGGATGTGGCGTTGCCAACTGCACGGATTGCTTCAAATCCTGTCGGAGTAACCTCCGGCACCGTACATAGTCACACCCCTCCGGCGACACCAAATGTGTTCCATGTGTATTATACACTTAGCGGCACCTATGCGATAGGTGAAAGCCAGAGCGCACCCTTCCACACCCTGTCCTCCGCTGTGCAGGCTTTCAATGTGGCTTGTCTGACCGGTCCTGTAGTTTTCGAACTGGAAGATGCGATGTATAGTACATCAGAGACGTTTCCGGTCGTGATCGAAAGTCATCCCGAAGCGAGTCCCGTCAACACGCTGACTCTCCGTCCGGCCAGTGGCACTGCGGTCTTGATCACTGGTTCATCCGGCACATCCGCATCGGGTCTCATCAAACTGAATGGAGCCGACTACGTGACGATCGACGGCATCAATAACAGCGGAGCCAGTCTCATGATTGAAAATACGTCCGTTACCGGTGGCACAGCCGTCATCTGGCTGGCTTCAAAAGGGGTAGGACAAGGTGCGACAAATAATACGGTTACAAACTGCCATATCCGGGCCGGCATAACACAGAATACTTCGGCACTGACAACTTTTGGTATCGTGATCTCCGGTGCTACACTCAGTAATACCCCATCCAGTATGGCCAGTGGTGCAGATAATGATGACAATCGTGTGATCGGAAATTCCATAGTGCGCGTGAGATACGGGGTATTTACCCGCGGTATAAGCAACACGAACCCGAATTTTGGCACGATCATCAGTCATAATATCATCGGCCCGGAGGCTTTCGGTGCTGATCAGATAGGACGAGGTGGTGTCGTGGCCGGACATGAGGATGGAATCGTAGTGTCGCACAATACCATCCGGTTTGTCGGAGGTGATTTTGCCAATACGACTGCCGGGGCAGATCGCGGCGGAATTACGTTTGGCTCCGATGCAGGCTGGGTGCCCACTACCTTGTATATAAAAAATGCCGTCGTATATGGCAATCACATTCATCACATTGTAGATGAACGCACATTTTCTGCATCCGGTATTGTTATTGCAGCAAATGCCAGCCCCAATCCATCCATCAACACTGTCCCAACGAACAATTTGATTGCCAACAATATGATCCATACCATCAAAACGAATGGCACCGCCGGGGATTTTCCGATTGGTATTGGAACAAGTGCCTCCTTTGGTGACCGGATTGTTTTCAATTCTATCTATATGACCGGCGACACCGACCCGCATCCGTCAGCCACCACCCCTACATTCAGTGGTTACGGGATTTCCATCAGTAGTACTGTCGTTTTACACCCGCTGATTAAAAACAACATCGTCTTAATGGATCTCAGTTCTTCCAGCGCTCCTGCTTTACGTCACGCGTGCATTAACATACCCTCCGGATATGTCTGGGGCGACGGAGGTTCTGATCACAATAATTTCTATATCAGTCCCGGGAATGATCAGTCGCATACCGGCTGCGTGGGAGGTAACAATGGCACCTATCTTGCGACTCTCGGCGACTGGTGGACGCATACCTATCAGGATAATACCTCCAGAAATGGGAATCCGCAATTTATTTCGGCCACAAATCTCCATATCGATCCTTCTATGGCCACTGCTGTAGAAAGCGCCGGCATACCGGTCACGGGAGTGACCGACGACTTTGATGGCGATTCACGTAATGCAATAAACCCCGATATCGGTGCAGATGAAGGAGATTTTATTCCACAACCTGCCATGCAGTATGTCTCCTGCACAACAACGCAAAACAATACGGCTGATGTCAACACACGGACAACAAAGCAGGAAGTGATCGGAATAGAGATTTTCACTACCGGAGCTTCTGAGGCGTTGAGTATTACTTCCTTTGAGTTCAATACCCATGGGACGACAAATCTCAACGATATCACAAATGCCCAACTGTACAACACAGGAACGAATGTCGCTTTCAATACGCTAAACCAGTTTGGAACCACGGTGGCAGCTCCAGCAGGCAACTTTACTATAGACGGTTCCCAACTTCTATTTGAAGGGATAAATTATTTTTGGCTCACCTACGATGTTGTTTGTACCGCTACTGTAGGCAATGCCATCGATGCCGAGTGTACATCCCTCATTGTAGATGCTGTCATGCGCGTACCCACCCTGCAAGCCCCTCCCGGAGAGCGCACCATTGTCGGGGGAGCGATGAGCGGAGAATATACAGTTGGCACAGGAGGGAACTATCCGACACTGGCTGCTGCGTTGTCCGATATTGGCATTTATAGCCTGGGCGATCATACTACACTCCGTATCCTTGAAAACATGACGCTGACCAGCATGCTCGTGATCACCGAATGGCCTGAATGCGGGGATAGTGACAACTCATTGACGATTTCCCCGGCTGTATCCACCTCCCCTGTCATCTCAGGCAATGTAGCTACTTCACTTATTCAATTGAATGGCGCAGACCGGGTGATCATCGATGGTTCAAACAACGGTAGCAGTTCGAAAGATCTTACCCTGCGCAATACCCATACATCGGCCCGGACACTTCAATTGATCAATGACGCTACTTACAATATCTTCAAGAATACCATCATCGAAAGTGTCGCCACAAGTACGATAGGTACCGTGCATTTCGGAACATCTACCGGCCCTCTGCGCAATAGTTTTAATCTATTGGAAAATTGCGATATAAGGGATCGTTCGGATGCAGCCGGGCTGCCCGGTTATGCCCTGACATCAGAGGGACTTAATACCGATAATACCATCTCAGGTTGCAATATCTACAATTGGACCATCAGGGGGGTTTCATTAAGTGGAAGTAATTGGATCGTTCAAAACAACAGCTTTTATCAAACCGCCACACGAACGACTGCATTGGTGGCTATAGCAGGTCATGGCACCGGTCAATCGATCCTCAACAACCATATCGGGGGCACGGCTCCGCTTGCGGGTGGCAGTCACTGGGTTTCGACAAACGCGGTCTTCGGAATTCATGTTGCAGCGAATGCTATGATACCCACCCAAATCCACGGGAACATCATCAAAAACATAAGGACGTCCGTTACAGGCCCAACTGCCAGCTTTGGCATCTACGCTGAAAGTGGTTTGGTCCATGTAGGTACTGTCGCGGGCAATTTCATTGGGTCCACAAATCCGGATGAGCGATTTGATGTTCGAGGCAATAATTCCTATGGTATCAATATCACCAGTAACGTCAATTGTCTGGTAAGTCAGAATATCATCAATCGCTTTGGGAGTGTCGATCCGGTCACATCCCCTCAGATCCTCTATGGTATGAGAATAGCGGGATCCGGATCCCATACGGTCACCTCGAATGAGATCAGGAATATTACCAACTATAGTCGGGAAACATTCAGTAGTACGCAGACCCATGGCATTGATATAACGTCCAGTGGTGTTCTGACGCTCGTGGGAAATACTATAGAGGATATAGGGCATCTTCATCCGACACCTTCAAATTTTGCCAATACCATTGCCGGTATACGGATTGGTGCCCCCGGCACAGCACAAGGATCGCGATTAGAGAAAAATATAATCCGAAACATATTCGGATCCAGCAGCGGAACCGGTACAACTGCTGATCAGGTATATGGCATTTGGATCAATTCTTCCGTCGCCTCTATGACAGTCGCCAATAATATGATCAGTTTATCCGCTGGGAATGTCGCCAATCGGTTGGTCTCTGGTATTCTCTCCACAGCTATGAGTCCTGCCACAAATTCGATATATTATAATTCGGTCAGTATCGGGGGTACAGCTTCCGGCAATCATCCCACCTATGCTTTCAGCAGAAGTGGCACAGGGGTCATGGATATACGGAATAATATCTTCAGCAATACCCGGTCTGGTGGCACAGGCTTCCATGTGTCAATCGCCAATACCAATGTCTCTACGACCGGATGGCCACCAGAAGCATCAGATTTCAACATCCTGCACAACCTGGATGATAGCCACCTGGCTCAATGGCTGGGCACAGCTGCAGCTCACAACAGGGATCTGGCAGGGTGGCAGACCGATCAATTTGATCCAACACCCGGCTCAGGAGGTGACCTTAATTCCCTGTCAGGTGATCCCGGATTTATCAGTTCAGATGATCTCCATATTGATCCGGATGCCACTCTTCCTGCAGGAAATGGAACACCCTTGCCCGGTGTCATCGATGATGACATCGATAGCGAACCCCGGGATCTGGTAGCCCCCGACATCGGTGCTGACGAATTCGGATTTGATCCCTGCAGTATGGTCACCCATTCAGGCAATGCCGGAGCCGGAACACTTCGGGATGTCATAGCCTGTGCACCCCATGGTGGAACCATCATCTTTTCACCGGCATTGGACGGCTTTACGATAGGCCTGGAGGAAGAAATATGGATCAATAAAAATCTCACCATCAATGGACCAGGTGCTCACCTTCTTACTGTTTCCGGCTCTACCCTCACCCGAATATTTCATTTGGCTCCAGGAAAGAACCTGCACATCAAAAATATTTCGCTGAAAAATTCAAATAGTCCAATAAACGGTGGGGCCATCTGGGTGGAAGGCGACCTGATGCTGGAAAATGTTTTGATGGAAAACAATCTTGAGGATAGTACGCCAAAAGCACTGACCCTAACTCCTTCAGGCTCTCTGGATGTACTGGGTACGGTTCAAATGAAAGACTAATCTCAGATAAGCCCTTTTGGCTTTTGGGGAGGTCTGCTGTAGCAGACCTCCTTTATTTTAGGTGCGAAGTTTGCTTCACTACTTGTGCGAAGTTTGCAACTTCGCACTTTTTCCCCTTCTTTTCGAAGTTTGCAACTTCGCACTCCTTTTTGCCAAATACTCACCTATTCGACCAAATCCTTTTTGCTACTGCGGCTCCTCCATTCCGGGTCACTATCTTAGACGGATCAGCCGATACCCTGATCTTTGATGTAAATGATGATACGTCTGTGCCTTTTCCTCCTTCTCCTGCCTGCAGCGGGATATAGCCAATGGCGGGGATGGCGCTTTGATCCCCTTACAGAGAAAGACGGCCTCAACAGCAATGATATTCGTGCCATCGTCCAGGATCAGCAAGGGTATATGTATTTCGGTGGTTATCAGCAACTCATCCGGTATGATGGCCATGTCTTTGAAGATTTCACACATGACCCGGATGACCCGAATAGTATTGGTCCCGGACAAATTTCCCAAATGATCCTGTCACAGGATGGGTCGATCTGTCTGTCGATGCGACGCGATGGATTGAATATATTCGATCCGGTGAGTGGTCACTTTACTCGATATGCAGCTCCGGTCCCGTCCAATTTTACCGATCCGATTTTTGAAGATGAACATGGCGATATATGGCTGGGTGCCGATGACTTTATCCTGCTTCGCTTTTCCAAAGCGTCTGCATCCTTTTCATCCTGGCAACCGGATGCGAACATATTCCCATCTGGTGAGAAAGCCGGTATCACAGGTATCCTTCAGGATCAAACGAATCCTCAAATACTTTGGATTTCGTCATTTATCTATAGCCAGGTCGCTTATCCGGGGCGGGCGGCCTACAGACTTATACAATTTGACCGGCGAACCGAAACTTTTAAAAATATATCCCCATGTGCCGGCAACCTCAAATACCAGGATGCCTCTGGACGACTTTGGGGAGGCTCATGGTCAAGTGGACTTGTACGCTTCAATCCTGCAACCCGGCAGTGTGATTCACTTCGGTTTGACATTGTCTTTGACAGCGGTGAACAATCCAGTGATGGCGTATTTGCCATTCATCCCATGCACAACGGAACGACATGGATCGGATCCAGAAATTCACTGCTTTCCGTTAATGACCCATTACAACATCACTTTCTTCTGAAAGAAACCGGACTCGGCGGTGTGAATGTCATGTACACAGACCGCACCCACAATACATGGGTGGGCACCTCCAATGGACTGAAAGTATACCATCCGGGTTCACAGCATATTGATTTCTTTTCATTGGATCAGTTCGGTGTACACGATCGTATCTATCCCGGCCGGTTAGCCTTTCACCCAGGTGAACAGACCCTGTACCTCATCAACCGAAGTGAGCCCCGGCTTTATATTATTCCACTCGACCGTTCACGAAAAGCAGACTTTATTCCAACCAACATGCCACTGTCTGCGGTAGCTGTGGATCAAAAAGGACAAGTCCTGGTCACTAGCCGGACAGGCATATTCAAGGTGGATCCTTTAAGGAGATCATTGCTTCCGGTGCTCTCCAATACTGCACTACCTCAACCACTACCTGGACTATGGAGTATGCAAACGCAGCAGGACGGTTGGGTGGTGGCTTTAGGTTCCAATGAATTGTTCTGGTTTAAAGATGTGCATGACAAAATTCATTCTCGCCATTTCACAGTCGAACATCAGGACCAGGTTTCGCATGCCGGACTATTTTTGACGTCAGACGGCAGGGCGTTGCTGTCAGATGGTGAACGAATGCATGTTGTGCATCTGGCTTCCGGCGAGGAACGTGAAATACTATCGAAAGAAAAAGGACATCTGGTCCAGGATCATGAAGGCTATTACTGGCTCGGCACCATCAACCATGTTGGACGGTACACACTCCGCGGAGACAGTCTGGAACGCATTCGCTATATCACAGCAAAAGACGGATTGGTCAATATCACAGCTTCACAACTCCACGTCGATTTACGGGGACGGATTTGGATCTTCTCCAATAGTGGGATGAGCGTCATTGATCCGTCCACATGGCAAACCCGAAATATCGGCGTACCGGAAGGTCTTCCGATCAGTGCCATGGATCCGGTGCAGGTGATTACCCTACCAGACGGACGTTTATCCACCGTATGTGCCAATGGCATCATTGTCTTTCACCCCGACTCCCTGTGGAATGCATCCGCTCCTGCCACCGTCGACGTGGTCTTAACATCGATTCGTATTTCCGGAAAAGAAAACATTCAACCCTTAACCCTCCATGCTAAAAGTCCGATCCAACTCGCACCTCATCAGCATACGTTGGATATTCAATTTCAGGGACTCGCCTTTCCCCATGACCGTCATGTCCGATATAGTTATAGAGTAGCAGGGCTGCATGACAACTGGATTTCATCCGGAAAAAATAATGCAGTTACGCTTTCCCAACTTCCTCCCGGAAAATATACATTCGAAGTCAAGGCCGGACTGCCGGAAACGATCGCAGCGGTGACCTCATTTGATTTTAATATTGCCAAACCGGTCTATATGCGAACCTGGTTTTTGGCTGTATGCTTTCTGATCTTCCTGAGTATCGTATATGCCATCTACCGGTACCGGTTGCATCAGATCCGTCTGCAGGAAGAAGCCAAAACAAAAATCCACCGGCAAATGGCTGAGTTGGAACTGCAGGCCTTGCGTGCACAAATGAACCCTCATTTTATGTTTAACAGCCTCAACTCCATAAAGAATTATATATTAAAAAATGAAACCTCGAAGGCGGCCGAATATTTGTCCAACTTTGCTCACCTGATACGTTTGATCCTCCAGCATACGCGTGAAAAAACGATTACCCTCCGGGAAGAAATTGAAACCCTCCTGCTGTATGTGGATCTGGAAAAGCTTCGATTTCGAAACGGATTTCAGTTTTCTTGTCAGATCGATGAACGGATTGATGTGAGTCACGTACACATCCCGCCTATGATCATTCAGCCGTATATTGAAAATGCTATCTGGCACGGACTCCTACACAAAGAAGAAGATCGGCAATTGTCCCTGCAGGTGACGACAGATGGACATAACGTGGTCTGCGAAGTGAAAGACAACGGAATCGGTCGCATACAAGCAGCCGCGATCAAAAGCAAATCTGCCACCCGGTATAAGTCCATGGGCATGGGCATCACAGCCGACAGAATCACACTCATGAATGCCGTAAATGCACTGGGTATCCGGGTCGACGTACAAGACATATTCACAGACACCGGCGCACCAGGAGGTACGCTGGTCAAAATCATCATACCTCATGCGCGCGATACTGATTGATGACGAACCGGACAGCCTAGAATCCCTAAGTGCCGAAATCATAGCGTACTGCCCGGAGGTGTCCATCATCGAGGCTTGTGGTGACCCCCGCAAGGGTCTTCTGGCTATTCGGGAACATATCCCTGATCTGGTGTTTCTGGACATTGAGATGCCTCATCTCAATGGGTTTGAGTTGCTCCAACAACTGGACCCCATTGACTTTGATGTCATTTTCGTCACCGCGTATGATGCGTATGCGGTTCGGGCCTTCGAATTTAATGCTGTAGATTATTTGCTCAAACCTGTCCTGAAAGCCAAATTGATCCAGGCCGTCCGAAAAGTGGCCGACAAAAAAAATCACAACCTGGATCCGCAACACCTGAAAGCCCTGATCAATCATATGCATGTCCAGTCCCGGCAGGAATTGGAAAATATTGCGCTTCCCACTTCAGAAGGATTCGACTTTGTGCCGGTCAATGAGATTAAATATATGCAATCGGACAATAACTATACCTGGGTGCATCTGCTCTCCCAACAAAAGTATCTGCTGGCACGCACGCTCAAAGATGTGTCGGCTATGATGTCGTTCCCTCAGTTTTTCAGAGTGCATCAGTCGTACTATGTCAACCTCAATCATGTGAAAAAATATGTACGGGGACAAGGGGGATATCTCGTGCTGAAAGACGGCACCCAAATCCCCGTCAGTCGGGCGAATAAGGAGGCATTGCTTCAACTGATCACCAACTGATGCTGTAAGTTGGAACCATCTCCTCCCCGGGACGTTCCCAAATTCTAAGCCCATCTGCCAAATTCTCGTTTGTGCTTTCTCCGTCGTTCGTTATCGGGTTTATTTGTAAGTATATTCTACATCTTACAATAAACAGTCGAATGAAAATTTATCTCTCGCTTCTCATAGGATATCTGGTACTGACGTATTCTTCACTTTCAGGACAGGGACAAGTCGGAATAGGCACCACCATGCCTGCTGCCAGTGCGATATTGGATATAGAAAGCAATGACAAAGGAATTCTGTTGCCGCGAATGACATCGGTCCAACGGGTTGGGATCGTATCACCCGCGTATGGTTTGCTGGTTTATGATATCAATACCGAAGGTGTGTGGCAATACACCTCCGGTGGTTGGGCACCGCTCAGTACCGGCTCAAAGATTATGGATTCAGATGGAGACACCCATATAGACACGGAAGCCAGTCCGAATGAAAACAAGATCAGATTTACACTCGAAGGAACGGAACACTTCCGGATGATCGGTCCACGTCTGGAAGTCCGCAATAGCGGAAGTTCAGTTTATATCGGGGAAGATGCCGGTATGCATATCACGACCGGGTATGGAAATGCGGCTATAGGGCACCAGGCTTTGTATCAAAATACCACCGGGATCTATAATACAGCCTTAGGTCTTGAGGCCTTGCGGGACAATCTTGAGGGATCCATAAACACCGGCATCGGATTTGCGGCTCTGGCACTCAATACATTCGGCGGTTCAAATACGGCTGTAGGGTCCTTCGCCTTATTTGAAAACGAAGATGGAAATGCAAATACCGCTATAGGCGAAAGTGCCATGCATTCAAATACGAGCGGGTATTGGAACACGGCACTGGGGTATGGTGCATACCTCAGTGGAACTTCGGGTTGGGAGAATGTCGTAGTAGGCGCAGGAGGTCTATACCAAAATATAAATGGAGCCTCCAATACCGTTCTGGGATATGGCGCTGGTTACTCTAATACGGGAAGCAGTAATGTCTTCATAGGTAACCGTGCAGGTTTTTATGAAACGGGTAGTCAAAAGCTCTACATACATAATTATGCGGCGGATGAGCTGAACTCCCTCGTCTATGGTGAATTCAACACCGGACTCTTCCGTATCAATGGTACTTTGCAAATTGCAGGATTATATTCGTTTCCCACTTTGGATGGCGCTGCGGGACAAGTACTTCAAACAAATGGCAGTGGTCAGGTAAGTTGGCAAACGGTATCTGCGGGAGGTCCTTCAGATCAAATTACCGACGCAGACAATAATACGCGGGTACGGGTGGAAGCTTTGCCGAATGAAAATAAGATACGATTTGAACTCAATGGATCGGAACACTTTCGAATGGAACAGGGCCGGCTTATGGTGATGAATACTGCAGAGTCCGTCTTTATTGGGGAGGACGCAGGCATGAACGACCATCAGAACATGAGCAAAAACACATTTATAGGTTATCATGCAGGCAAATGGAACGGGGCGGGAAAAGAAAATACAGCCATCGGAGAGCGGGCCCTAGTCGAAAATAGTACCGGATTGGGGAATGTGGCCATCGGCAGTAAAGCTATGCAATACAACATGACCGGAGAATATAATGCAGCTGTAGGGCATCAAGCTCTTCAGTTTAATTCAACCGGTTCGATGAACATAGCTACAGGTAGTCTCGCGCTGAACTTCAATTCAAGTGGAACCTTAAACCATGCATACGGCAACAGTGCCCTCCGTTATAATACCATCGGAGAGATGAATATTGCTATTGGATATGAAAGCCTCTATAGAAATTCCCACGGCAGCCATAATACAGCCATTGGGCATATGGCACTTGAGGAAAATCGAGTTGGTTCGAATGCTGTTGCGATCGGCTCATTTGCCATGCAAAATTCTAATAACACGACTGGTCCATTCCTCAATGGAAATATTGCTATTGGGTATGAAGCCCTTCGGGGCTCAGCAAATGCGTCAAACAATACAGGCAATTGGAATACGACCCTGGGGTATGAAACCATGAAAAACAATACCTCAGGAGAGGGAAATACAGTGAGCGGATACCGCGCTTTGCATTCCAATACGCAGGGTGCATATAATACCGCCACGGGTTATGAAGCGTTGCAATTTAACACCATTGCCCATCACAATACGGCCATAGGACATAGGGCACTAAAAGAAAACCGCGCAGGAACCAAAGCTATAGCGATCGGTGCTTTCGCTATGCAATATGCCAATAGTACCACCAGTACCTTCAATAATGGAAACATCGCCATTGGATACGAGGCGCTTCGCGGATCTACGACGGCCTCCAATAACACTGGTAACTGGAACACCACGATTGGCTATGAAACACTGAGAAATAATACCACAGGAGAAGGAAACTCCGCCAGCGGATACCGCGCGCTGCATCTCAATGTCCAGGGTATATATAATACAGCTACCGGCTTCGAAGCCCTGCGCAACAATACCGGACACCGGAATACGGCCGTCGGAACCGTAGCCCTGAGGTCAAACACCTCCGGAGAAAACAATACGGCCATCGGCATCTACGCGCTCGAAAACAGTACGACCGGAAGTAATAATACGGCGGTCGGATATAGCGCGCACTCCAACAACTCCAACTATTCCAACAGCACCGGCATCGGCTATGATGCTGACCCCACCGGGAGCAATCGCGTCCATATCGGCAACAACGGTATCACCTTTATCGGGGGGCAGGTTAACTGGGGTACCTATAGTGATGCCCGCTTTAAGAACCATGTGACAGAAAATGTACATGGTCTTGACTTCATCAACCGGCTTCGTCCCGTCACGTACTCCATGGACCTGGATGCCATGACGGACTGGAAAGAAACACATTATGGTGAACGGCATGATTTCGACTATCCTGAGAAATATGATATCGAGTCCTATACCTTCTCCGGCTTTATTGCTCAGGAAGTAGAAACCGCCGCCCGGGATGCCGGATATGACTTCAGCGGTGTCTGTGCCCCCGCCCATGAAAAAGATTTCTATGCACTGCGCTATGCAGAATTTGTAGTCCCCCTCGTAAAATCCGTCCAGGAACTCACCGACCAACTCAATACACAACAGGAAGCCATTGATACCTTATCCCAATACATTGATCTCCTAAAACTCGAACTCGAAGAACTCCGAAAAGAAAACTAATCCCTTTTGCGAAGCTTGCCACCAACCCTGTGCGAAGTTTGCAACTTCGCACTCCACGCCCTCTTTCCGAAGTTTGCAATTTCGCCCCCCCCTCCCTGTGCGAAGTTTGCAACTTTGCACTCCACGCCCTCTTCCCGAAGTTTGCAACTTCGCTCCCCCTCCCTTTGCGAAGTTTGTAACTTCGCAACCCAAATTTTATTTCCATGCCCGCCACATCTTCTTCTACAGTCCCATCCCAGACTCCACTCACCTGTCCGCTTTGCAGCAATCCAGCTGAGGCCATGCCGGTTGTATCGTTCTACTCGTGTTCCAACTGTCATGGCGTCTTTCGTCACCCGGATTTTTATCTATCCGCTGCGGATGAACGGCATCAGTATACACTACATCAAAATGATATTCATGATGTGCGGTACCGGAACTTTGTGTCGCCGATCACCTCTGCCATTATCTCCAGATACTCAACCAATAGCCGGGGTCTTGACTTTGGCGCCGGGCCAGGCCCGGTCATTGCACAAGTGTTGCAGGAACTGGGATATTCCATCAGTTTATATGATCCCTATTTCTATCCTCAACCCGAAGTGCTCGGTGTTCAATATGATTTCATCGCTTGCTGCGAAGTCATCGAACATTTTCACCACCCGGCACTTGAATTTCAGGCCCTCAGAAGACTGCTTCTTCCAAAGGGTGTTCTTTTCATCATGACTCATTTATTCCAACCCGAAACCGATTTTGCATCCTGGTACTATATAAAGGATCCCACGCATGTATTTTTCTACACGTCACAAACGATGGAATGGGTTCAACAAACTTTTGGATTCTCCGATATTGAAATCCACGGCCGGCTGATCCTGCTTACCGCCTAATCCCACCTTTTGCGAAGTTTGCAACTTCGCAACATCACCATCCTTCGCGAAGTTTGCAACTTCGCAACACCACCTCACTTTGCGAAGTTTGTAGCTTCGCACCCCAACTTCTACGAAGTTCGTACCTTCGCCACCTCCTTCACTTCATCCCCGTGATCCAACTTCACACCTTTGACTATGGAAACACAAGACATTGAAAATATAGAACTGAAGTATCTGGAGCTCTACGAGTACCAGGAACTGAAAGAAGCCATGATCGCGTCATACCGGTCCATGCCGGGTGCGTATTGGAAAGAACATCATATCGACGCTCTTATCCGTAAATTTCCGGAAGGCCAGATCGTGATCAAAGTCAATGGTGTATTGGCCGGATGTGCGCTCTCCATCATATTGGATGATGAAAAAGTGTCCGGTCGCCACACGTTCAGGGAGATTACTGATAATTATACCTTCCATTCCCATTCTCCGGAGGGGGATATTCTCTACGGTATTGAGGTCTTTATCAAACCGGAATACCGCGGATTACGATTGGGGCGTCGCTTATATGATTACCGCAAAGAACTCTGTGAAAAACTCAATCTCAAAGCCATTGTTTTTGGTGGCCGGATTCCAAATTATCATACCTATGCGGACCAACTCAGCCCAAAAGAATACATTGAAAAAGTACGATCCCGTGAAATTGATGATCCGGTTCTGAATTTTCAAATGTCCAATGATTTTCATCCGACGAAAATTCTCAAAGGCTATCTGGAAGGGGATCAGGCCTCCAATGAATATGCCGTGCTATTAAATTGGAATAATATTTATTATGAAAAACCAACTCATAAGGCGACGACCAAGAAAAAAATAATCCGGATCGGTCTGGTCCAGTGGCAAATGCGCCCCTATAAAAATCTGGACGAGGTGATGCAACAAGCGGAGTACTTTATCGATACAGTATCCGGGTATCGTTCTGACTTCGCGTTGTTTCCTGAATTTTTCAATGCCCCGTTAATGGCCGAAAACAATCACTTGTCAGAAGCGGAAGCCATCCGGGCTTTGGCCATGCACACGGATACGATCGTAAAGAAATTTTCCGAACTCTCCATCTCCTATAATATCAACATCATCACCGGCAGTATGCCTGAGGTCCGGGAGGGCAAACTCTATAATGGCGGTTACCTCTGCAAACGGGACGGGGGTATCGAGCGCTATGAAAAAATTCATATCACGCCGGATGAAGCACGGGTCTGGGGCATGCAGGGTGGAAGCGAGGTTAATGTCTTTGATACGGATTGTGGCAAGATTGGTATTCTCATCTGCTATGATGTAGAATTTCCCGAAATCAGCCGCCTGCTTGCCGATGATGGAATGGATATATTATTTGTCCCATTCCTGACCGACACCCAAAACGGATATTCCCGCGTTCGGCATTGCGCTCAGGCCAGAGCCATCGAAAACGAATGTTATGTCGCTATTGCCGGAAGTGTCGGCAATCTCCCAAATGTAAAAAACATGGATATCCAGTTTGCGCAGTCCATGGTATTTACCCCTTGCGATTTTGCTTTTCCCACCAACGGTATTAAAGCCGAGGCCACACCTAATACTGAAATGATCCTGATCGCAGATGTAGACATCGATCTCTTGCGCGAACTCCACCAATTCGGCAGTGTTCGCAATCTGAAGGACCGTCGAAAGGATTTATTTGAATTGCGAAAGATCAAAACTGCCCCCAAAATTTAAATCAAAAAAACCCGACCCGCTCACCAACCGACTACACTACTCATTTCGACACCGCTCGACGAGCCTGGATTTTTCTATGTCATCGGTCGTTTCGGCTCCGCTCGACGACCTTAGATTCTTCTGTGAGTCAAAGATTATACGGGTCCGCGAAACATAAAAATACTTTAACATGCATACGGAACAAAAGGTGACTGAGCGGAGTCGAAGGCACCGACGCCGCTTCGACTCGCATCGTATAAAAACAAAATATGGAATATCGCCAGGCGTGACAGCTACCGGCTCAAGGCATGCGTCGCCAATATCTCATAGATCTCCTTCGCAGCCCGATCCCATGAGAATAATTTTCTTCGCTCCAATCCCTTTTGGATGAGTTGATTCCGCAGGGACATATCCGACACTATGGTCTCCATGTGTTGCGTAAGTTGTTGCATATCCATCAGGTCGAAAACCAATGCCGCATCTCCAGCTACCTCAGGAAGGGCTGATGCATTGCTACAAATCACGGGCACACCACAGGACATGGCTTCCAGCACCGGCAATCCAAAACCCTCATATACGGATGGATAGATCAGGGCTTCCGCAGCCGCCATGTACCGGATCGCCTGATCCTCGGGTATATATCCGGTCAACCGGATATCCTTTTGATACGGGCTCTGCCGGATGGCCGTTTCGAGTTCATCCGTGTGCCAGGAAGGTCTGCCGGCAATCACCAACTTGTGTGATCCTGTGCCGGCCTTTCTCCAGGCCTCATACGCTTTGACCAGCGTCAGAATATTCTTACGGGGATGGAGAGCTCCCAGATACAGGAAGTAGGGCTCTCCTTCTGTATAGAATCTCCGGGTCTCCTGCTTCTGCTCTTCTGTAGCCGGACGATACACCCCGGACACCCCATTGTATACTACAGAAATTTTATCCGGATGAATTCCATATCCGGCTATCAACTCCTGTTTTGAAAATTGGGAAACTGTAATGATATGATCCGTATACGCCAGATATCGGGGCATCCATGTATCATAAAACTTTCGGATGTGCGTGGGCAGCAACTCGGGATGTCGCAGGAACGCCGCATCATGCACCATGGACACTTTCGGCACAGCCAAACCCAGTGGAATAAAACCATCGGGACTGAAAAAGACATCCGCACCATCTTTGTGGATCTTACTCCGCACCGGATGATTGAGCCAATAGCGAATCAACACCGGAAGGCGCGTCGGCGGAAATACATCATGCGCTTTGACATTGGGCCCATGATGGAACCGGGGATCACTCCGGCGGTCAAAAAAATAATGAAACTGATCATCCGGATGCGAGGCCACGATTCGTCGCATGACCTCCTCTGTTACCATGCCGATGCCTTCCAGGCGATCGGATCGGAGGTGGCGGGCATTGAGAGCTACGCGCATAGGTACACTATATGTCTACGCGGGCGTACTTGGCGTTGGCTTCGATAAAGGCGCGGCGCGGGGGTACTTCATCGCCCATGAGCATACTGAAATACCGGTCGGCTTCTTTTGCATCATCGATCGTCACCAGGCGAAACACCCGGTTGTCCGGATCCATCGTGGTTTCCCAAAGTTGCTCCGCATTCATCTCGCCCAGACCTTTGTACCGCTGGACCTTGACATTGCCGCCTTTGTCTCCGGCGGTATAGCTTTCAACTGCCTGCTGACGCTCCGCTTCATTCCAGCAATACTGAAACTGGTTGCCCTTGGACACCCGATACAGCGGCGGGGCGGCGATAAAAAGATGCCCATTGTCGATCAGGGGGCGCATATATCTGAAAAAGAATGTCAGGATCAATGTCACGATGTGGCTGCCGTCAATATCAGCATCGCACATGATGATGATCTTGTGGTACCGCAGTCGATCAATATTGAGAATACGCTCACCATTTTTCTCTTCGATGCTGACGCCCAGGGCTGTAAACATATTCTTGATCTCCTCATTATCGTAGATCTTATGCTCCATCGCTTTCTCGACGTTGAGAATTTTACCGCGCAAGGGCAGGATCGCCTGAAAGTTTCGGTCACGTCCCTGCTTGGCCGTTCCTCCGGCGCTGTCCCCCTCGACGAGATAGATTTCAGATTTTTTCGGATCGCGAGACGAACAATCAGCGAGTTTGCCGGGAAGTCCACCACCGGTAAGGATATTTTTTCGTTGTACCAGTTCGCGTGCTTTACGGGCTGCATCACGGGCACGTGCCGCCAGAATCACTTTCTCGGTGATTCTCTTGGCATCGGAGGGATTTTCCTCCAGGTAAGTGGCCAGGGCTTCTCCAACACACTGAGAGACGATGCCGACGACTTCAGAGTTGCCCAGTTCGCCTTTGGTCTGGCCTTTAAATTGAGGCTCGGGTACTTTGACCGAAATCACCGCGGTCAATCCTTCGCGATAATCTTCCCCTGAAAGTTGGACTTTCGCTTTGGTAAACAAACCGCTGTCATCCCCATACTTCTTAAAGATCCGGGTGATCGCTCTTTTAAAACCAGCCTCGTGCGTCCCGCCGTCCTTGGTGGAGATATTGTTGACAAAGGAGAATACATGCTCCTGATAGCCGGTATTGTACTGCATGGCGACTTCTACCTCGACATTGTCTTCTTTGCCCTTGACATAGATGGGTTTGTCGATCAGGGGGGTCCGGCTTTCATCGAGAAAGCGAACGAATTCCCGAAGACCTCCCTCGGAAAAAAAGTCTTCATGTCGTGGGGCTCCCTGATCATCCAAATCACGTTCGTCCGTCAGCGAAAGCCGTAGTCCGCTGTTGAGATAGGACAATTCACGCAGTCGGGTGGCCATTGTATCAAATTTGAAATCCAGGGTTTCAAAGATTTCAGGATCCGGCCAGAAGGTGATGATGGTTCCGGTTTCATCGGACTCTCCGATGGCATCTACGCCGGTGGTGGGTTTGCCCCGTTGGTATTCCTGGCGGAAGATTTTTCCTTCGCGGCGAACTTCGGCCCGGACTTTTTCACTGAGGGCATTAACACAACTGATGCCCACCCCGTGAAGACCACCGGAGACTTTATAGGTATCCTTATCAAACTTTCCGCCTGCATGCAGAATCGTCATGACCACTTCAAGGGCTGATTTCTGCAATTTTTCGTGCATGCCGACCGGGATGCCACGGCCATCATCTGTGACCGTCAGGGATCCATCCTTGTTGACGACAACTTCGATATGGGTACAATATCCGGCCAGATGCTCGTCGATGGAGTTGTCGACCACCTCCCAAACAAGGTGGTGCAGGCCCTTCCCATCGGTGCTCCCGATATACATGCCCGGACGTTTCCGGACGGCTTCCAATCCCTCGAGCGCCTGGATATTTTCGGCGCCATAACTCCCCTGTTGTTTACTCATAAAATGGTGTCAAAATTTGAGGTGCAAAGGTAGGGGAAAAGAAGCGGATTTCCTAATGGTATTTAAAGTATATTTTATTGAAAATCAAGGAACTAAAACATTTTTTTTCCATTACTAGCGGAGTGCCGGAAAGACAGCTATGGCGAACCCCGAAAAGGTGGGATGTGAGTCTGCAAGGGGCATAGGTTCAGGCGTTTTTTGGTGCTAAAGACCTGTTCAATGTCCTTCAATTACCAATAATTATATATTTTTATAAAAATCGAGATACTAACACTAAAAATTATAATGCCGATGAAGATTCTTGTCCCTATTGATTTTTCTCCGCCGTCCAAAACAGCGGCCCGTTATGCTGCCAAAATGGCTGCTTCTGTAAATGCTGAGTTGACCCTGTTTAACTCTGTTTACTTTGACGCCCAGTCGCAGGCCCAGGCCGCAATGAAAGCCCGGGCTATCCAGGATATCATGATGGAAAATGCGGAATCAGATGCTGCTACTTTCGCGGAAGAGCTTCGAAACGCCCATCCAGGTCTGACGTTGCATACCCATATCATCAAAGGCCATCCACTCGCAGATATGATCGAAAAATATACGGAAGAGCATCCGATGGATCTGATCGTCATGGGGACCAAAGGGGCTTCAGGCGTGAAAAAAGTATTGATGGGAAGCAATGCAGCTGCCGTCATCGGAAGAAGCAAAGTGCCGGTACTTTCTGTACCCGAAGACGCCGAATTTACCGGGTTCAACAGCATGGTCTATGCTACGGACACGCAGCATGTGGAAGACGAACTGGATGAACTAATCAATCTCATCGGGCCTATCAAATCGGTGATCCATATCGTCCATGTGTTGTCTCCCCACACCTCATACACCATCAATACGGCTCAAATCCTGGAAAATATCCGGCAACGGTTTGCGGACCATACGGTCACACTCCAGGTCATCAAGCATGATGATGTCCTTGAAGGTATTGAGCAGTTTGTAGCGGAAAAGAAGGCGGATGTCCTTGCGATGTTTACCCATCAACTTACCTTTTTTGAGCGCCTGTTTGGTCGAAGTATCACACGTCAGATGGCCTTTCATGCTTCCACGCCTATGTTATCGCTCAAGAAGCGAAAGAAATGACCGCATACCATAATGTTCGCTTGAACCTTTCATAAATGTCAAGGGCGTGACGCTGATACATTCCATTTTGGGATACCTCGTGTGTTCAGCGGCCATTATTTATGCTGGTAGCCGACTGTCCTTTTATGGTGATCGTATTGCAGAGATCACTGGCATGGGTAAGGCCTGGATCGGACTTATTCTGATGGCGTCCATCACCTCTCTTCCGGAACTGATGACCGGGGTGAGTGCTGTGGTATTCGTGGATGAGCCTGACTTGGCAGCGGGTGATATTTTTGGAAGCTGTGTTTTCAATCTGCTCATTCTGGCCGTCTTGGATGGATTCGTCAAAAAACCACTTACCGCACAGGTCAGAACGACACATGTTTTTGCAGGGGCTTTTGGCATCATCCTGCTCACGCTTACGGCCATAGGCATCATCCTGGCCGGGCGCATCCCGGCTATCGGATGGATCAGCAGTATGACGCCTGTCATCTTTGGGGTGTATCTGGCTGCCATTTGGCTGATTTATCATTTTGAAAACAAGCAACCGAAACCGGCCGGTGATCTGATCCCGGAAGAACATGATCCGCGGGCCTTGCGACGCACATTGACCCTGTATGGATTCAATGCCCTCATTGTAGTAGCTGCAGCTGTATTCCTTCCCTTTTTCGGAGATCACATCGCAGAAGAGAGTGGTCTGGGGATGACATTTATGGGCACCATGTTTTTGGCACTATCCACCTCGCTTCCCGAGCTTGTCGTGGCCATCTCTGCTGTTCGTTTAGGTGCACTCGATATGGCTGTTGGAAATATTTTTGGCAGCAACATCTTCAATATATTTATTCTGGGCATCGATGATGTTTTCTACCGGAAAGGATCGTTGTTGTCCAATATTAATCCCAGTCATCTGTTTACGATCCTGGTCGTCATTCTCATGACCGCTGTGGCCATCCTCGGTCTGCTTTATAAACCACAGAAAAAAAGACTTTTACTCGCCCCGGATACCCTGATGATCGTCGTGCTCTACATCCTGTTGCTGGGATTTCTTGTCATGACTGCAGGGAAAGGTTAAACACAATTGTGTTCGATTGAAGCTTAGGAGCTTAGGAGCTTAGGAGCTTAGGAGCTTAGGAGTTTAGAAGTTTAGAAGTTTAGTGTTTAGATGTGACATCGGTCGTTTCGACTCCACTCAACGACCTTGGATTTTTCTGTGAGTCAACGATTGAGCTGTTCCGAGAAATAGGAATATCCTGTGACATACACACGGAACAAAAGGTGACTGAGCGGAGCCGAAGGCACCGGAGTATGGTCATTTCGGCTCCGGTCGTTTCGGCTCCCTTCAACGACCTTGGATTTTTCTGTGAGTCAACGATTGAGCTGATCTGCGAAACAGGAAAATCCTTTGACATACACACGGAACAAAAGGTGACTGAGCGGAGTCGAAGGCACCGACTCAAATCGCTTTCTCACCGCACCAACGTAACATTTCCCACTAAAACTCCGGGACGACCATCCGCATATTCCAATTCCACGATATAGACAAATACGCCCGGCCCTGCCGGCTGGCCCCGGACCACACCGTCCCATCCATACTGATCATCATTGGGCTGTAAATCGAAGATTTCAAATACTAACCCACCCCAACGATCAAAGATCCGCACCGCAGGAATACGCGCCAATGCATCCGGATGTGCAAAAACCACAAACCTGTCATTACTCCCATCCCCATTCGGACTGAAGACATTGGGAATAAATACATCTGTGGGAAGCACCGGCACATGGCATGAATCATAAGGTGCCAGCACCGTCACTGTCCAGACCAGACTGTCACAACCATATTCATTCATAAAAGTCGTCAGCACCGAACCGGTCTCCTGAGGCAGACAGGTTGTCTCCTGCAATACCAATGAGTCGGATGGCAACAAACTGATCACTTCGATCACCAGACTGTCGCAGCCTCCGGTATTGATGAGCATTTGAACGAATGTCCCTGCCGCTGACGGATCACAGGTCGCACCGCTGAGTTGTACGGTATCTGATGAGACAAATATCACGGTAGTGATCACCAGACTATCACAACCACTTTGTGCGATATAGGATATCGAATCGATTCCGGCTTGATCTACATCACAAGTCATCGACTCCATTAATGTAATATAGGAATCCACGAATGTCACCGTCGTGATCACTGTACTGTCACATCCGTTAATGTCCGTCAATACTTCCGTGAATACACCCGTTTGTCCAGGATCACAGGAGACATCACTCAAATGCAGCGTGTCCGAAGGGTACAACATCAGCGTGGTCGATACAAGACTATCACATCCAGATGATGTCTGCAATGTATCTGTATATACTCCAGCAACAAACTGCATGGATCCACCCAGCAGTATACTGTCTCCCGGACAGATCTGCACATTACGGTTGATCAACGCATTTGCCAACACTTCAATCGTTATACCTGTATCTGGCATCGAGAAACAACCCGGTGTCGAGAGATCTGTCACCTGCTGCAGCACATACGAGGTGGTCGTATCTGGCCATACCGTGATGGTGTGACCGGTGAAAATGTTAGACAACGATACACTATTACTTCCTTCACCATAGATGACATCAAAAGGCCCAATTCCTTCCAACTCAAATGTGATGTCGGCACTGTCTCCTTCACAAATGGCAGAAGGACCCGTCATATAGCCCGCCGGATTTTCCAGCCATCCAAGTGTCGGGCTACCGAAAGACAGTGACAGGCATGGATCTGTCAGGTCCACACCGCTGCCGGGCAATGCATTGCCGGCAACAGCATGCACGAAGTACAACACACCGGTCTCCAGCGGTGGTCCGAAAGTAAATGCATTGGTCGCACTCACCAAAAGAATATTATTTGGAAATCCGAGATGTAATACATATACCAGGGTATCGTCAGGATCCAGCACGGCACCGGCCGTCACCGGGAATGTTATCGTACTCCCTTCGCAAGCCAGCAGGATATCACCAATCATCATACCTGCATTGGTCTCGCAATCACAGGTATGACTACCCGCCACCAGGACCGAGTCACAACCATTTGCATCTTGTATCACAAAACTGTATGCCGAGCCGCTCGGTATAGGCGAACTGGTAAAAACAGAAGGACTGCCCGGTGCGATCGTGCCTGCCGGAGTACCAGTTACAATGTAGGTCATGGGATCGCCGCCGGTGATCGCAAAGGTCACGACAAACGTTTCGGCAGTGGCATCACAAAAGGTATTGACATTGAGTACTACTGGCGCAGGAGGATAAATCACCACCTGAAACGTGTCGGCATCCGCACATCCTGCTGACGTAGTCACCGTATAGATCGCAAGATGCGTCCCGGATCCGAGTACGGATGGCTGAAACTGTCCTGCCGGATCCGCCACTCCACTCCATACACCACCAGGAGGTGAGGCTGAAAGCGTTTGCACCGGTTCGTTCGAACAATACGGCCCGGCAGGCGATATCGTGACCACCGGTACATCCTGAACTTCAATATCCAGCTGCCCGTAAAAACATCCATTCTGATTGATCACCGTATAGGTCACCGTATGGGTCCCGGGCCCTAATATATTTGGAAACAACCTGCCCAAAGGATCTGCAGCTCCACCCCAATCTCCACCAGCGGGAATACCTGTCAACGTGATCACATCGTCCGTCCGGCAAAAAGGACCCACCGGCGAAATATCTGCTGGCTGACCCGCCTCCACTACTACAACCACGGAAGCAGAACTGCTACATCCAAAGCCATCAACAACAGTATAGGTGATTAGATGCGAGCCCTCACCGGCACTACCGGGATCAAAAAGGCCGCCCGCGGAGATCTCTCCACTCCAGTCACCACCAGCCGGTGTAGCCAATACCTGTATCGGTGGGCTGTCAACACACAGACTACCGGGCGGATCAATAAACACATCCGGCAATGGATGAACTTCTATCTGCAGTTGTGCGGAGTTTGTACATCCGTTGGCATTGGTTGCGGTATAGGTGAGAATGTGTGTTCCCTGACCTGCACTGTTCGGATTGAATATGCCTGAGGGTGATATATCGCCGGACCAAACACCTCCCGGAGGATCGGCCGTCAGTTGGAATGGATTCAGATCCTGACATATGGGATCCGGTGCAGGATCAAAGGTGATCACAGGTCCGGGATCAACCTCAACGAGTGTGGAGGCTGTATTGGTGCAGCCATTGCCATCCGATACAGTGACGACATACGTGCCTGCCATCCCCGCAGTCACATTATGGCGTACAGGATTTTGCGCTGAAGAAGAAAAACCCGATGGTCCGCTCCACTGATACGAAACCCCTCCGTTGGCAAAAAGACTTAAGGTCTGACCAATACAGACGGGGCTGTCATTGGAAGCATTAGCCATCGGCAGCGGCAGTACAGCTACGACTACAGTATCATATCCAAAGTACCCACAGGGATACTCGATGGTGGTGGTATAGGTAGTGGTGACAGTAGGGTTGGCGACAGGATTGCGGATGGTCAGTGAGCTTAAGGTGGGGTCGGGCGCCCAGGTCCAGGCGATGCCATTGGGGTCCGCACCCAAAACGGTGCTTTGACCTTCACAGATAGAGGCGTCCGGCATAGCTAGCACCGGCGGTGGCCCGAAACAGACGCGATGTATATTGGAGAGCCCTCCGGTGCCGGAGCTGAAGCCGTAATAGACATTGGGATTGCCTCCAAAGATCGTGTTGACGATATCTGCGGATATCCCGATCTGGTAGTCATCCAGAATGGCGGTAAGTCTCATGCTCACAGGGTCCCAGGTAACTTCAAAGCAATGTTCCATGCAATCCTCAATATTATTAATCGCCTCGGGGCCGGCCAGGGTGTTGGCGGTATTGTGATTGACATCGCCCATGGAGATCACGGCCATATGATCGCTGGTCGGATCGCCAAATTCACTGTTGAAGTAATCATCATACTCAATGCCGATAGAGGGTGTAATCCCCTGGTAGCCGAGGCCACCACCACCGACGCCAAGCGCAGTGTTGGTTGTCGCGAAGATGAAGACCATACCATCAGCGCCATTTACATCTTTGCAACCAAAAAACAATCTGGCATCCAATGAAAAGGGCTGGGTGAGGTCGATTGTATTCTGGGAAAAAATATTGCCGCTTTGTCCCGGGGCATCCGAGGTGAGCTGATAGCATCCACCCCCCTGGGAGGTCGCGCTTCCATTAAGGACGAACGACTGCGAGGACAGCCTGGCTGTGATGCAGAAAAACAAAAGGGTAATGACCGTACCTGCTTGACAAACCCGCATCATTCGACAGGGTATTTATCGTTTTCAGGTCTTGTCCGGTTCAAATCTTTATTAGGTAGAGGGGCAAAAAAGTTCCGTTCCATCGCGGACATCAGGTTCTGTTTTTGGTCATCTGCAAAGAATTCCGGCTTTCCATTACGGCCGAAGAAATGAAGGTAATAAAACCTTTTCCAATTCAACACATACCCAATCGCTTCCCTGCTTTTCCCTACCTTCGCCCTCCCATGTCAGACCTGGAGCAGCTCCTGCAACACTACAGTCAGGATGCCACAGTACGAGTGCTTCTACAGGCCCTGCAGGCAGAACCGTCCCATACAGGGGTATCCGGAATGGCCGGCAGCGGGATATCCTTTGCCCTGTCCGGACTGATGCTCAACGGAGGTGGCCCCTGGTTGCTGATTTCTCATGATAAAGAATCCGCCGCCTACCTCCACAATACATTGTCGTCACTACTCCCCGAGGCGGATATTCTCTTTTTGCCCGACAGCTTCAAACGACCGGGTCTCATCGAGGAGATCATCTCCAGCCAGGTCATGGAGCGCACTGAAGCGGTCAACAAACTCCATCAAAACAGCAACTCCGGCTTCCGCAAAGCCGCCATGGTCCTCGTCACCTACCCCGAAGCCCTTGTCGAATCGGTTATCGCCCCACAATCCGTCTCCGAGCAACAAATCCAGATAAAAAAAGGCGAAAACCTCGGTCTGGACGGCCTGCTTTCCCTCCTGGTCGATATCGGATTTGTCCGCGTTGATTTTGTATACGAACCAGGGCAATTTTCCATCCGCGGAGGCATCATCGATATTTTCTCGTTCGGAAATGAGTGGCCCTACCGGATCGAACTCTTTGATGAAGAGGTCGAAAGCATACGTCTCTTTGATCCACTCACACAGTTGTCTCAGCGAAACCTTTCCCTGATCAACATTATTCCCAATGTCCAAACACATTTTGCCAGCAGAGCATACGTACCGTTGTTGCAAGCCATCCCGCCATCGACCCTGATCTGGATCCGGGAACCCGCCGTGATCATCGATCGCTATCAGGATACCTATGAACGACTGTCATCGATCAGCACCATCGATATCGACCCCGACCATCATGCCGTTCAGCGTTTTATCAAAGAGAAACAATTTATCCCTACCCATCAATTTATCGATGCGCTGCGCCGTATGCGCCTCGTGTCTGACGGAGAGCCGGGAGAGATACTTCCCGTGACGCAGCAGATTTCATTCGCAATGAAATCACAGCCCAGTTTTAACAAAAACTTTCCGCTGCTCATCGAAGATTTGAAACGACACACCAAGGCCCGCCGCACCATCTACTTCTTCACTGCCAATGCCCGGCAGGCCGAGAGGTTTTACGCCATCTTCCAGGATCTGGGTGCCCAAATCCAGTTTATCCCGGTCATCCGCTCTATTCATGAAGGCTTTATCGACACCGCTGCAGGTGTAGTCTGCTATACCGATCACCAGATCTTCGAACGTTTTCATCAGTACCAGTTGCGACGAGGCTTTACTAAAGACCAGGCACTCAATGTCCGCATGCTCCGCGAACTCCAACCCGGTGATTTCGTCACCCATATCGATCATGGTATCGGTAAATATTCCGGGCTTGAAAAAATCAATATCGGTGGCCATGTACAGGAATCCGTCAGACTCTTTTACAAAAACAATGACATCCTCTATGTCAGCATTCATTCGCTGCATAAAATCTCCAAGTTCGTAGGGAAGGAAGGTACTGAGCCGGTACTCAGTAAACTCGGTTCGGATGCATGGGAAAACCTCAAGCGAAAAACCAAATCGAAAGTCAAGGACATCGCGCGTGAGCTCATCAAGCTCTATGCGGTGAGAAAAAACGCGCCTGGATTTGCTTTTGAGCCGGATGGCTATCTGCAGAACGAATTGGAGGCCTCCTTTATCTATGAAGATACGCCGGACCAGTTTAAAGCCACCCAGGATGTCAAAGAAGATATGGAGCGTCCCCATCCAATGGATCGACTGGTGTGTGGAGATGTGGGCTTTGGAAAAACAGAAGTCGCCATACGCGCGGCGTTCAAGGCTGTCACAAATGGCAAGCAGGTCGCTGTATTGGTACCCACGACTATTTTGGCATTACAACATAGTCATAGTTTCAGAGACCGTCTCGGGCCTATGGGTGCCACTGTCGACTATGTCAACCGCTTCCGATCGGCGAAAGAAAAGAAGGAGATCATGCAGCGTCTCAAAGAAGGCAAACTGGATGTGGTCATCGGCACACATGCCATCCTCAATAAAGAGATCGAATTCAAGGATCTTGGATTGCTGATCGTGGATGAAGAACAAAAGTTTGGTGTCAGTGCAAAAGAAAAACTCCGAAAGCTCAAAGTGAATGTGGATACCCTTACGCTAACCGCTACTCCTATACCCCGGACATTACAGTTTTCGCTGATGGCGGCCCGCGATCTGTCGATCATCCGCACACCGCCCCCAAACCGTCAGCCGATTCACACCGAACGGAGGGTGTTTAATGAAGAGGTCGTGCGCGATGCCATTTATTATGAAATCAACCGCGGAGGTCAGGTGTTTTTTGTCCATAACCGGATCAAGACCTTGCCTGAGATCACCGCCCTCGTAAGGCGTGTATGTCCGGATGTGGATGTCGCTATGGCCCACGGCCAGATGGAAGCTGATCAGCTGGAAGAAACGCTCCTGGCCTTTATCAATAAAAAACATGATGTGCTGGTATGTACCAACATCATCGAAACCGGACTGGACATCCCCAATGCCAATACCATCATCATCAATTATGCCAACCAGTTTGGCCTGAGCGATCTACATCAGTTGCGGGGCCGGGTCGGGCGTTCCAACAAGAAAGCCTTTTGTTATCTCTTTGCGCCACCCTTGAGTGCGCTGACACATGAAGCCCGTAAACGGCTACAGACGATTGAAGAATATACGGATCTCGGTAGTGGGTTTGATATTGCCATGCGGGATCTGGATATCCGGGGAGCCGGTAATTTACTGGGAGCCGAGCAAAGCGGTTTTATTTCAGATATCGGGTATGAGACGTATCAAAAGATTCTGGAAGAAGCTATCCAGGAACTGAAAGAAAGTGATTTCAAAGATCTGTTTCGGGAGCAAATGGAGCGTGAGCGGAAATATGTGCAGGATGTTCAGATCGATTCGGATATGGAAATGATGATCCCGGATGATTATGTATCCAATATTGATGAGCGTCTGCGCTTGTACACGGAGCTGGATCATCTTGAGGCGGAGGCCGACATTGAAAAATTTATGGCCGGACTGACCGATCGTTTTGGGCCGGTGCCGGGTGTGGCTATGGAGTTGTTTGAAGGCCTTCGTTTACGCTGGGTGGCGAAAGAACTGGGCTTTGACCGGGTGACATTGCGCAATGATGTATTGCGGTGTTATTTCCATAAAAACGCCCAATCTGCCTACTATGAAAGTGCGGTCTTTGAGAAGCTGATCCAGATCCTGGGGGCTCGTGCCCATGCCCTGGATGTACAGCTCAAACAATCTGCGACCCGGTTGATACTGATTAAAGAAAAAATTCGGTCCATGAAATCGGCGCGGGAATTTTTAATTTCACTCCGGCAGATGACTGAATCTGCCTAGAAACCGAATCCATGACCGAAGAAGAGCCTACGATATTTACCAACACCCGAGTTGACATCACCGAACTGCCGCAGGCTGACCAGTTGGAGATGATTCCACTTGAACCGGCCTACAAGTGGGTCAGGATGCTATCCGCGGCCTTGTTTGCCGCTGCCATGACAGGTGGTGCATGGTTGTTTGTGCTCGTGCAGCCGGAGTTGACACCCTACAGTACCGTCGTGGCCGTGCTCGTCACTACGTTAAGTGGATGGATGATCTTCTACAATGGGCTTTCGTTTCACTTTATGAGTTATGCCCTGCGGGAAAAAGATTTGAGCTTTCGTTCCGGATGGTTATGGAAAAGTATGACGACTGTGCCATTTAACCGGGTGCAGCATTGTGACATAAAGCAAGGTCTGCTGGACAGGAAGTTTGGGTTGGCCAAACTGACCATTTATACCGCCGGAGGACAGAGTTCTGATCTGATGATCCCCGGACTGCTGCCGGATACAGCCGAAAAACTCAAAGCTTTTATACTCGGCACGACCGAACAGGCGGTAGAGCAAGAATAGGCGTATGGAACAGATCTTCAGCTTCCATCAGCCCCAACGGCAATCGCCCAAAGCGATCATCCTGATCCTCTTCCGGTATCTCCGGATCATCGTTCGGCAATTGTGGCCTATCTTATTGGTGGTCCTCATCAACCCGAGAAGCGGCCGGGGTTTCTTCATTACCATGGGAATCATGTTGGTAACGTTTGTGTCCCTGATCTACTCCATCCTGGCCTATACCCGATATTACTTTTTTATTCAGAATAACGAACTGTGTGTACGCTCGGGTGTATTTCGGAAGACCAAACTCAATGTTCCGTTTGACCGGATCCAGTCGATTGATTTTAAACGCAATGTCGTCCACCAGTTCCTCAATGTAGTGGCAGTGCAAGTCGATACGGCCGGATCCAAAGGCAGTGAGCTGGAACTCGATGCGATCGAATTATCCCAGGCGGAAGCGTTGCGGGAGATTGTCATGAAATACAAACGTGAACAGGCCATATCAGAAATAGCGCCCGATGCGGAGATGTCCGAATCGGTATCCGTGACCGAAGAACCACCTGAACTGATCCTCTCCTTGTCAGCAAAAGATTTAATCAAGATCGGTATCAGTGAAAACCATCTTCGCACGGCGGCGATCATATTTGCTTTCTTTTTGGGTCTGGCGGATGATGTGGATCAATTGCTGGGTTGGGATGTGTATGGAGAATTGGAACATACGACTACGGCGATGTCCCTGGTAGGTGTTTTGGCGACGCTATTGGCGATTCCTTTATTTATCGGGTTGTCCTTTACGATCACGTTGATCAGAACGATCCTTCGGTACTACGGTCTAAAGTTCTGGCGTGAAGGGCAGCGGTTTAAAGTCGTCAGTGGCTTGCTGACGCGCAATGAAAAAACGATTTCCCGTCGGAAGATCCAGATGATCCGTTGGGTCACCTCGCCGCTTAAGCAACTCTTTGGGATATTTCAACTCAACATTTATCAGGCGGCGAGTGTCGACCAGAACCAGGACAAATCGCTGGTGATTCCCGGATGTTATCAGGAGCAGATCGATCATACGCTGGATGCGGTCGTGCCTTCTTTCCGCGAGGCGGTGTTTACGGCTCATGGGATGCATCCGGCGATTGTCTATCGCATGGTTTTTTTATTTGGTTTTATTCCGGCTGTTTTATTTGGGTTGATGGCTTGGTACAACGACGGGTTTATGCAGTGGCTACTGGTGCTTGTATTTCCTCTGGCGGTTTGGATGGGGATACTGTATCAGAAAAAACGACGATTAAAGATTCATCCGGATTATATCCTTTCCGAGGCGGGTATTTTCGGGCATTCGTACAAGTTGGTCGAGATCTATAAAATCCAGAGTGTAGACATTTCCGTTTCCCCGTTGCAGCGTCGGCGGGATTTGGCATCGCTGGAGGTGTATACGGCCGGTGGCGATATTTCCTTTCCATATATGCGGGCGGAGATGGCCCGGCAGGTACGGGATTATATTCTGTACCGGGTGGAGAGGGATCAGAAATCATGGATGTAAAGTTGCATGGGCTTGCTGTTGCAGGAGCAAACTCCTGCAACGGCAAGCTCATGCAATAATTTACGGAGCTGCTCTTGTTGGAGTTCGCTCCAACAGCAAGGTGAGATTTATTTTCTCCCCAGCCACCAGCCAATGATTCCCCCAACGATGCCCCACATCACTGTCACAATGACTACATCGATAATCACCCCTGTAAAACTGGTCATCACCGTGGAGGTAGCGTACCACAAACAATTCATTCCCAGCGAAAGCAGAAATCCAAGCAATGCTCCCCTGCTGGCGCCAGTAGCAAAAGTGGATATGCTTGCCCACTGAGCGAAAATGTAGGCCAGGAAAATCCCAAGAATAATATTTCCGGCACCAAGCAGAGGCAAATTCATATCCGCCTCAGCTCGCATGCAGGCTGCATTGCTGTAACTGGCCAAGGTATCCATCAATAAGACACCATAAAAGAGCCAGCCCAGGAGAAATAAGGCAATTCCACCGATAATACCGGCGACAAGCATTTTCGTATTCATTCGTTTTGTTTTAAAAATGTGATTGAAAAAATGTCAGCTAAAAGTAACGAAAAAGAAGCCGAACTCTGATAAAAAAATTGTCCACCAACGATGCAGGATGAGTTGCAGGAGCAAACTCCTGCAACAGCAAGCCCATGCAACAACTCCCGGAGCTGCTCTTGTTGGAGTTTGCTCCAACAAGCCGGATGATTGCAGGAGCAAACTCCTGCAACGGCAAGCCCATGCAACAACCCACCGAGCTGCTCTTGTTGGAGTTTGCTCCAACAAGCCGGATGAGCTGCAAGAGCAAACCAAAGTTGCAGGAGCAAACTCCTGCAACGGCAAG
>JBGTGP010000049.1:0-65968 GCA_041746735.1 Saprospiraceae bacterium | reverse complement strand
CGTGGTCATTGTGTAGGGGCGGGTCGCGACCCGCCCCTACACATTGACCACTGATCCCACATAAGCCTGAAGAATCTAATGTCAACCTATATCATGAGGGCACAAAGCACTAAACTCCTAAACTCCTAAACACTAAACTCATCAACCTCTCAACCTCTCAACATTTACCCTTTACCCTTCACCTTTTACCCTAAAATTTCAAATGCTTCACCGTAAGTTTATTGTGAATCAACTGCCGCAGGGAGTCGATCCCGATATCCAGATGCGATTCGGCGTAGGACGTGGTCACCGTCACATCACTGTGGGAGGTCTTGACACCCTCAGGAGCCATCGGCATATCCGAGACGAGAAGTAAAGCTCCTGTAGGAATACCATTGTGAAAACCAACACTGAATAATGTCGCGGTCTCCATATCAATAGCCAGCGCGCGAATCTTATTGAGGTATTTTTTAAAATTGAGATCAAACTCCCATACCCGCCGATTGGTCGTATAGACGGTGCCCGTCCAGTAATCCTTGGAATAATCGCGGACCGTAGTCGAAATGGCTTTCTGCAGGGCAAACGCTGGAAGAGCCGGAACTTCGGACGGAAAGTAATCATTGGACGTACCCTCGCCACGGATGGCCGCAATCGGTAAGATCAGATCCCCAACGTTGTTTTTCTTTTGTTTTAATCCACCACATTTGCCTAAAAACAAACAGGCCTTAGGTTTGATCGCCGTCAACAGGTCCATGATGGTCGCAGCATTGGCACTGCCCATGCCGAAGTTGATAATCGTGATCTTTTCCGCAGTTGCACATTGCATCGAAAGACCTTTGCCATATACCTCTACTCCAAATTTTTCCGCAAACACATCTACGTAGTGGGAGAAATTGACCAACAGAATATACCGTTCGAACATATCCAGTGACATACCCGTATACCTGGGCAACCAATTGTTGACGATCTCCGCTTTTGTTTTCATTTTTTATCGCTTTACACGGATTATTTTATTTTAAATTGTTGTTGCCAGTCGAAGCACAGCGTAGATTCCGACCGCCAGGCGGAAAGCCAAACCTTTTTAAGATGCCAGAGCAGCAGATGGCAGATTAATTCGTACTATTTAACATGATTTTACCCTAGCCGATTGGGTTACCCCTACCAATAAACAATAAACAATAAACTCTAAACGCTAAACTTCTCAACCACTCACCACTCACCACTCACTACTCACTACTCACTACTCACTACTCACTACTCACTACTCACTACTCACTTCTCACTTCTCACCACTCACTTCTCACCACTCACTACTCACCACTCACCACTCACCACTCACTACTCACCACTCACCACGGTTGCTGAGCTGTAGCACGAGGATGTGTCAAGCGGGTCGAAGCACACTACTCACTACTCACCACTCACCACGGTTGCTGAGCTGTAGCACGAGGATGTGTCAAGCGGGTCGAAGCACACCACTCACCACTCACCACTCACCACGGTTGCTGAGCTGTAGCACGAGGATGTGTCAAGCGGGTCGAAGCACACTACTCACCACTCACCACTCACCACTTTTGACAAGTTAAACATTTTGGACAGCTGTATTGTAACATGGAACATTGAATGCTTTAATAATCAAATGTTGAAATTTACGAATTCAGTGCTCCTGCTTCCATTTATATATTTCTTCCTGCACACCTTCATGTGTCCGCAACAGTCGCCGCAGCAATGACCGAAGCTCGTCCACCGGTGCATCATCTACCCATCGGTGGAGGTCTCCACCCGCATGCGCCCTGTTGATCGCGATCGCCTCACGAACGGCATAAAACACTGCTGCCACATGCTTACAGACCGGACCGCGATCAAACGGACAGGTGCAATGCCATTGTGTGAATTCATCATGCCCCTCCAGCAATACCTGATACGCCTCTGTTCCCTCGATCACCGCCGTCCACCCCTGAGTCGTCTGTTGCAACATTAGCACCTGGTTCGCATCAAAATACTCCTTGCCACGTTCCAGGATCAAGACATGGACCTCTTCTTCAAACCGATCGATGGATATACGCATATACCGGGGTCAGAGGTGGATAAATCGCGCGACACGTGTCTCTCCTCCTGCTGTACACAGGATCGCATACATTCCGCCGGGCAGAGGATCTATCTGCACCCGATTGGAATAAGCCTGCCCCTGACTGACCACCTGTCCGCTCGTACTGATGATCTGCCAGATCATACCGTCCAAGGCTTTATCCCACGTTACAGTGATTTCGTCGTGAGCCGGATTGGGATATACCGTCAGCAATTCCACAGGGCGGCCCGGAGTGACCACCGATGATGGATTGAGAAAAGACAGAAAAAATTGAATCGAATTGATCACCGAAGGAATCGCGCAAAATCCATGGTCCAATTGGGCACCCCAGTCGATGGCCAGTACATCCGGCGCTCCGAGCGCCTGCATAGCAGCTTCGGCGACAATCGAGTTTTGGTAAGGCACCTGCTCATCACCACTGCAATAGTAAAGTCGTGTAGGTGCGTCTGGACTCCACTGATAGGTATCATTGTCCGCCAGCGCCAGGTTGAAACGATGGTTGGGATTATTGATCACGGCCTCCAGGAGTGTGTCCTGAAACATGCGTTTGGGGAAAGTATTACCACCGGCATTGAGAGAAGCCAGTAGTCGTTGATTGAGCGTACCTAACGTAATGCTATGACTGTAAAACTCGGCTATATCACTGGCATACGGCTCGGCGAAGATCTCATTGACCTCGGTAAACAAATTGCCATAGGCTGACTGATATCCAAGAGCGATATAGGCGATGTACGCCGGATTGCCATAGTTGTTGTCACCCAGGATCAGATCACGCATCACACCGGAGATGGAATAAGGACCCGCCATATGCGTGGCCGCCGTCACTGGATAGACGAAGCTCCAGAATTGTTCGATCTCCCGGTGTAGCGCCATAGAGGCATGACCCCCCTGACTATAACCGGTCACAAAGAGATAATTCGGATCCCATTCAGGTTGAGTGCCACTGTTAAATTCAAGAAATTCAAGCGTAGTATTGAGCATATCCAGTGAGGCAGATGCTTCTGTAGCTGCATGCACATAAGGGTGAAAGCCTCTCGAATCACCCAGCCCCAGAAAGTCCGGTGCCAGCGTGATAAAACCTTTTGCCGCGTATGCCATCGCGCCTTCATAGCCGCCACGAAGCCGGGACGGTACATCCGTCGGACCGCTGGTCGTGCCGTGTTGAAACACTACCATCGGCATCAGGGTGCCTGCGGGGACAACGGGCACCACGATCAGGCCGGAGGCGGTGTCAGGCAGATGATCGATCCCGGGGGTTTCGTAGGTCACCTTGTATAGATTGACATCAAAGTCGACTGGCTGAAAAAAGATGAGGAAGAGCTCCGCCTTGGTCCGGGTACCCAGGAAGGTCGATTCGATGAGATAATCCTGAGCCGATGCGATCAGGCTGGCGGTCACCAACAGCGTCGTCAGGATGTTTTTGGTAAAATGCATTTTCATAGATAGTGTTGTTTTTTAAAAAAGAGACAGCCGCCATCCGCTGCTGCCTTGCCCCAAAAATATAATTAATTTGCCGGAAATATCTTGCATTCGTTATAAGCGCTATGTATATACTTGAACATATCGGGATCGCGGTGCGATCTCTCGCGGAAAGTGATCCGCTCTATGCCCGTCTGCTCCGTACGTCATCCTACAAGCATGAGGAAGTCGCCACCCAAGGTGTGATCACCTCCTTTTTTCGGGCCGGCGACAGCAAGATCGAGCTGCTGGAAGCCACTCATCCCGACAGTCCGATCCATCGGTTTATCGAGCGACGCGGCGAAGGACTTCATCACATTGCTTTTGAGGTGGACGATATCCGGACAGAAATGGCGCGGCTGCGGGAGGAAGGATTCGAACTGCTGAGTGATGAGCCCGTGGTCGGGGCAGACCATAAATGGGTCTGTTTTATCCATCCCCGGTCAGCGAATGGTGTCCTGGTGGAGTTGTGTCAAACGATACCGGAATTGCCACCCTCCTCCTGATATGCCCTGGAGCCCTGAATATCTGGCCATCGCCTTTGCGGGGGCGTTTGTTGCCGGCATCATCAACGCCCTGGCAGGCAATGGTTCGGTCATCACGCTGACCGTCCTCACCGAACTTATCGGGCTGCCCGGCACGATAGCGAATGGGACCAACAGGGTAGGGGTGTTGATGAATGCAGCGGGTGCCATGACCGGTTTTGCCGGTAAAAGAGAGATGGATTACCGGCGTTATATGCCGTACATCCTGCCTGTCATTTTCGGTGCAGTGGTGGGGACTCTTGTAGCGACGCAGGTGTCATCCGATCAGTTTATGGGTGTCTTTAGAATCCTGATGCTGATCATGCTCGTGGTCATTCTCGTCAAGCCGGAGCGTTGGCTGATTGCCAAACCGGGTACCACCCAACTGCCGCGTTGGCTTACCTGGCCTCTTATGCTCGGATTGGGCTTCTATGGTGGATTTATCCAGATGGGCATGGGTGTTTTTTACCTGGCGGTGCTGGTTCTGGTGGCTCGTCTGCCCCTCATTGAGTCCAACACCATCAAGGCCTTATCCGTCGGTATCTTTACGGCCATTGCGCTGGTACTCTTTGCTATCGCCGGGCAGGTAGTATGGTCCATCGGTCTTGTGATGGGTGTGGCCCAGTTTCTGGGAGGCTGGCTGGCAGCCCATTATGCCGCTAAAATTCCCGGCGCTTCCCGTATCGCCTATTACGTCCTCGTCATCGCCGTCCTCCTCTCCGTCTTCAAGCTCTTTGGCATCCTATAGCCCTTTGCGCAGGTTGCCCGCCAATGCGCAGTTTGCCCAATATATGCGCAGTTTACCCAATATATGCGCAGTTTGTAACTGCGCATCTGCACCATCCCCATGCAGTTTGCAACTGCACTTCCTCCCCCTCTATGCGCAGTTTGTAACTGCGCATCCTGCTCCTATATGCGCAGTTTGTAACTGCGCATCTGCACCATCTCCTTGCAGTTTGCAACTGCGCATCTATACCATCCCCTCGCAGTTTGCAACTGCACCCCATATTCCCACTTTACAACTGCCCCCCCACAATATCCGGCCCGGATTTTGCATTATACCTACACACCCATACGGAACAAAGGAACTCTTTGTCCCCGTATGCCGTTAACACGATCGATAATGAGAATACTGACCCCATGGCTGCCGGCCATCATGCTACTTTTACCTGCCGCCGTAACGGCCCAGCAACCGGCTATTGAAAATGCGTTGGCAAAAGGCCAGGCCGCTGATCTTGGCGTCCATTTCCACTCCACCGTAGAGCTGTCCATACCGGGCACAGAGGATGTCTATGCTGCAGATAAAGCTGTGACCTTGCTGGCTGATTTCTTTACCCGTGCCGTCGTAAAGGGGTATAAGCGCAATCACCTCTCCACACCTCAGGATGGCCGTACACATTACTCGATCGGCGATCTCCAGACCGCGAAGGGAACGTACCGCATCACCCTGTACTACAACGCCGCCAGGAAGATCACTGAAATCAAGATTCAGTAACATCTCCAACCTTTTAGGCGAAACAGGTTTACACTTTTGCCGGACCTTTCTCTTTGGGATAGCTGATCAGGTATAACCCTACAAACGTCAATCCTCCATTGACTGCCAGGATCAGGAACCCGAATGTGAGGCCGCCAAACCATTCCCGCGAATAGAGATTGAGCACATACGACATCAACGGCGCGAGGATGCAGACGATCAGCGCATAGTTGTCCCGCAGCTTGCGGCGTGTCAGCAGACCGAAGGCAAATAACCCCAGCAGCGGACCATAGGTGAAGCCGGCAGCGCGAAACAATTCATTGATCACAGAGCCTTTGTTGATGAGTTGAAACAACATCATCACGCCGGCGAAGACCACGGCGATCAGGATATGCACGGTACGCCGGATGCGTGTTCGATATGCTTCATCGCGATAACGTTCGTTTTTTTCAAAACCAAGAAAATCCATGCATACGGTGGTGGTGAGGGCGGTCAGCGTACCGTCGGCGCTGTTGTAGGACGACGCTACAAGTCCGATGACAAAGGCGATGCCGATATAGACGGGAAGATGTTCCATGGCGAGGAGGCCGTAGAGTTGGTCGGAGCGGACGGGGGGCTCGAGTTGAAGGTGTCCGAGATACATCCAGAGCAGGGCACCGAGTATGAGGACGAGCAGATTGGCCAGCACGAGGATGATGGAGAAGAGGTACATGTTTTTCTGGGCTTCGCCGATGTTTTTGCAGCTCAGATTTTTTTGCATCATATCCTGATCAAGACCGGTCATTACGATGGTAATCAGGGCACCGCTGAGAAATTGTTTGAAGAAATTATTCTCATCTCCCCATCCCCCTTCGAAGAAAAATACCTTCGCAAAGCCGGCTTCCCGTATGGCCTCTGGTAGCGACCAGAGCGACAGGTCCATGGCTTGCAGGATGGCGGCGATGGTCATGATGATAGCGACAAACATACACAGCGTTTGCAGGGTGTCGGTAAAGATGATGGTACGGATACCGCCTTTGAAGGTATACACCCAGATGAGCAGGATCGCCACGAGCACCGTCACATAAAACGGGATACCAAATGGCGCGCACAGCAGCGTATGCAGCACCATCACCGCCAGAAACATCCGGAATGCGGATCCGATCAGTCGCGACAACATAAAAAAGGCCGACCCGGTCTTATACGATACCGGCCCAAACCGTTGCCCCAGATAGCCATAAATAGACACCAATCCCAGCCGGTAGTACAGCGGCATCAGGACGAGTGCGATGGCCATATAGCCGAGTAGATACCCCAGCACCACCTGCATATACGCAAAAGCCTGATTGTGTCCGCCAGCCCCAACAACCCCCGGGATCGAAATAAACGTCACCCCCGACAAACTGCTGCCGATCATCCCAAACGCCACAATCCACCATGCCGACCGGTGCCGGTTGATAAAAAAATCATCAGTCGTAGACCCGCGCGAAGTGATCCACGAGACGAGCAGCAGCAGAACAAAATATCCGGCCACGATGGCCAGAATGAATCCCGGAGATATGCCAGTGGCGATCATCGGTGCAAGATAGTGAGTGAGTGTGAGTGTGTAGTCAGTGGTGAGTGGTCAGTAGTGAGTGGTCGTTTTTCGTGATTGTTTTTTTCATAGAAAAAACAATCGTTGAGCGAAAGTTGCACTTACGTGGTTACTGAGCTGCAGCCCAAGGAGGTGTGAAAGCTGGTCGAAGCAAGCAGTATCCAAATCTATTGCAAGATCATGCCTCCCCGGCGTTCGCCTGCAAGAGGATGAGCGTGGAGGCGACGCAGGGGTCGGGGGCATACCCCTCCCCCCTCCCCTCTCCCCCCAATGTAAACCCATGACCCGCTAAGTTTTATAAATAAGTTAATCCATAAATGTGTCTTTCAACTCTTTTTTGTTCCACCTGTATGATAGAAATCATTAGGTTTTTTGATTTTTAAGGTTAATTTTAGCACACCCTATAGTTAAATGGGGACTTTGGTTTTAAGCAACACACTTCTATGAGACGCACAAAATTTGCTAAAAAACAACCTTTTATGAGCTAAGCAACCCTTGACTCTGCGTCAACACCGGGAAGTCTATTCCATTTACACACCACAGGAATACGAGCACCAAATTTCCGAGCCACCAACGAATCAGCATATTTTCATCGCATGATACCGGAATCGATTCTGGCTGTCCTGCATATGGCGCAACTCACACAATTGTGGAAATGTGACTTAACGATATAACCTTGCATAACAAATAATACAACGCCAAAACCTTGTTATTGATATACATAAACCAACTTATCCTAACTTATGGAGTATATACGCCAAACGAAATCATTGTACACAAGCACTAATTTCTTTTCTAAAAACTTAATTTACACCTGCATTGCATACTGTTTACTTATATGCAATGAAATATCCCTACAAGCACAAGTATCCATAACCGCCACCGGCGGTGATTCGGGTCCTACAGCTTATACTACTTTGAAGGATGCGTTTGATGCTATCAATTTGGGTATTCATCTGGATTCCATTACCATAGATATCATTGGGAATACAACTGAAGCGGAGACAGCCGCTTTAAATGCAAGTGGAACAGGATCTTCTTCCTATACAGGAATATTAATGAAGCCTGATGGCGGAGCGGCGAGAACTATAACAGGTAATATCATTGCCGGAAATCCACTGATCGATTTCATTGGGGCTGGTAACATCACAGTTGATGGATTGAATACAGGAGGGAATTCATTGACCTTTTCTAATACCCGGGTATCCTCTTTCACTGGAACAAGTACGATTCGTTTTCAGGCGGATGCCACCCACAATATAATCACGCGATGCTCTATTTTAGGATCTACCACGGTGTCTGATAATACTCCGGGTGGAAATATTTATTTTGCCGCTTCTTCTGTTACGACCGGCAATGATCATATTACGATATCCCATTGTAATATTGGTCCCGCAGGATCGAACCTACCTTCAAAATGTATTTATTCCAGAGGTACCTCCAACAACGACCCCGGAACGGCTAACAGTGGAATCGTCATTACGGAGAATAATATTTATGATTATTTTGGTTCCAATGTTTCTTTTGGAATTCATCTTGACTTTGGAACTCATGGAACCATTGTTTCCAATAACAAATTCTATCAAACTGCAGCCCGAACATTGACATCTACATCCTTTAGCCATAGAGCCATTCGTATTAACAATTCAGCGGGAGGTAATTTTCAGGTAACTGGTAATACGATCGGGTTTGCCAATAGCAATGGTAACGGAACCTATACCTTAATTAATCAGACGGGAGGAAATTTTACCCCGATTGCTATCGTCGTAGGTAATACCATTTCATCGAGTATTCAGGGAAATACAATTGCAGGTATCGCCATGTCAGGGAGTGGAGGGGGGGAGATTTTCACAGGGATTTTGAGTAGTGGCCTAACAACAATAGGAGATGTTGAAGGAAATACTATCGGAAGCCAGAGTACTAATGGGAGTATCACCTGTTCCAGTAGCTCGAGTGGAGGTATCCTTGTTAGAGGTATACATATGACAGGCAACGGTGATAATATAACGATGAATAATACTATAGGTGGTGTTTCAGCATCAAGCTCAAGTTGGTATGCATCTATATATGCAATAGAATGCACTTTGTTTTCTTTGGCCAATTGGACGTGTAGTAACAATACGGTCGGTGGGAGTGTGTCAAATTCAATTCAAAGCACCGCAACGTCTCTTGCCACGTCAGTGATTGGAATTTACCATCATCCTGGTGGTTCTAATACAACTACCATGACCGGTAATGTTATTCGCAATCTTTCTTCTAATGGAGGTGGTATTTATAATTCTAATTCTTTTGTATGTAGTGGTATTCTTGCTTCTCCCGCCTTTGGTAATCATACGATTTCTCAAAACACAATTAACAACATAACCACGACAGGGGCCAATTCAATTCTAAGTGGAATTAAGATCGGGAATGGAAATGTTTGTAACATATTGGAAAACACGATTTCCGGTTTATCAGCCTCAGGTTCCACCGCACCGGTAATAAATGGGATAGAGGTAATAGGAGGCAGTGTTGTTCATATAGCAAAAAATAAAATTTACAATCTGCTGATAAGCTCACCCGTTTCTTCCGTTTCTTCTAAAGTGAATGGACTTTTAATATCGAGCAATTTTAATAATGTCGGAGCAGAATATGTCACGATCTCAAACAATCTCATTGGCGATTTAAGAGCAACAACAGCCAACCTGGATGACGCTATTCGAGGCATAAGCACTAACACATTGGAGTCCTCATCCTTCATTCTTGTTTATTACAACTCTGTTTATCTGAATGCATCTTCAAGCGGGTCAAATTTTGGAACCAGTGGGATTTATCATCTTGCAAATGCCACCGGAACAACGGGCAATCTTGATCTCAGGAACAATATAATTGTTAATCATTCCACAGCTAATGGTTCCGGACTCAGTGTAGCCTGCAGAAGATCAAATCCCGCCTTGGATAATTACGCGAGTACGTCTAATAATAACTTGTTATATGCCGGTATTACTGCGCCACCTCATTTTATTTATCATGATGGGTCTAGTGGCCTTCAAATGGAGGCATTCAAAGTGCATGTTGCACCAAGAGAATCGGCATCATTCACAGAAGTTGTTTCACCTGCTCCAGGTACTTTTTTTCAGAGTTTGGTCGGATCAGATTCATCTTTTCTTCATATAGTGACGGGATTGACTTCCCAGATTGAAGGTGGTGCAGCCAATATTGCTACGTACACGGATGATTATGATGGACATATACGGTTTGGAAACCCTGGTTATGAAGGTACGGGTATTGCTCCGGACGTTGGCGCGGATGAATTTGAAGGAGTGATACCTTCTGCTATGATGTATATTTCATCTACGACAACCCAAAACAATACAACAGATGTATTGACAAATACAATCAACCAGGAAGTTCTCGGCATTCAAATAGTAACATCCGGACCGTTAATTCCATTGGCGGCTACCAGTTTTACATTCAATACCAATGGTACATCTTCCTTGGATGATATAGCCAATGCCAAATTATTTTATACGGTTTCGTCTCCCGTTTTTAACCCGACCTCTCAGTTCGGTTCTGTTATCCCCGCGCCAAATGGCTCATTTACCATTACAGGCTCTTCCCAAAATTTATGCGATGGTGTCAATTATTTTTGGCTTACGTATGATATACTTTGCCTGGCGACCAACGCCAATGTCATAGATGCAGAATGCACTGCCATAACAGTTGAAACTGAGCAAATCCCCACCACGCAGGCACCAGCGGGCAATCGGACTATTAATAGTTCACTCAATGGGATTTATACGATTGGTACCGGAGGAGATTATTCATCCTTAACAGCAGCAGCAAATGATGTGAATTTAGTGGGGTTAAATAATCATGTGACCTTCCATATTCTTGAAAACCTGGTGGAATCAGGTGCCATTTCTTTCAACCAATGGCTGGAATGTGGAGGAAGCGATTATTCAATAACCATTAAGCCTGCACCATCCGTTTCAGCAATTGTAAGCTCCAGCTCTTCAACTGCTGTTATGATATTCAATGGCGCGGATCGTGTAATTTTAGATGGTTCCAATAACGGAACAAATTCAAAGGATATGTTGATACGTAATACAGGCACCGGCTCAGCTTTACGATTCATTAACGGCTCAACCTTTAATATGATTCAGAATATGATCCTGGAAAGTCAGAATACATCTTTATCCAGTGGAACAGTTTTATTTAGTACTTCAAGTGGTATCACCGGCAATAGTCATAACACCATAATGAATTGCGACATTCGAGATCGTTCTGATGTGACTGGAGTTCCGGCAAATGCAATTTATTCAAACGGAAGCTCCGGTGCATTAAATGCAAATAATGGGATACAGAATTGCAATGTTTTTAATTTCACAAACGCAGGTTTATTTGTCGCTTCCACGGGAGCCGGAGATGGCTGGACCGTAAACCCTTCAAATTTTTATCAGACAGCTAACAGGACCAGTTCACTAACAGCCATTATAATCTCGGGAGGAAGTGGACATTCTATATGGAATAACAGCATAGGCGGATCTGCACCCGATCGAAGTGGTAGTCCAATAATGACTACCGGAACTTTTACCGGCATATCATTATCTGTTGGAGTCGCTGCTTCAACGACTGTTCAGGGTAATTCCATTTCGAATCTGAATATAAGCGGAGGTTCAAATCAAACCTTCCGGGGCATTTATGTCACATCTGGAAATGTTAACATAGGTACTGTAGCTGGGAATGTAATAGGAGGAGGAAGCATCGCCTCTGATACAATTCGCACAAGCCATAATACCGATTTAATAGAAAATAGCGGGAGTGGAATGGTAACGATTGAAAATAATATAATAGGCAATATTGCCAATTACAATCCCACAACCACTCGTTTATTTGGGATTAGAGGTTTAGCTGGAACCATCATTATCAGAAACAATGTTGTCAGAAATTTAATTACATTCTCTACCAGTACTGCATTTTCTACTTTCCCTGGGGGTATTTGGCTTGCAACAACTGTCCCTGGGGCTACGGTGGAAGGCAATCAGATATATGATATCGCTCATTCACACACAGGGACTTCAGCTTACACCGTTGCAGGGATTTACATTGCTGGAGTTTCTTCCACTGGAACCCCGACCACAATAACAAAAAACCATATTTATAACATTACCGCAGCTGGAACCGGTGTTTGGATTAATTCACCAAGAATCTGGGGAATTCACATTGCTTTTGGCAGTGCGACTTATTCTAACAATATGATTGCACTCGGTGCAAATGTCAGTAATGAAACCCGGATTCATGGTATCCAGGATTTAATGCAGGGAACAAATAAATATTATTTCAATACAATTTCGATCAGCGGAACAGATAGTACAGGGGCTAACAGTAGCTATGCATTCAGAAGAAGTAGCCTTTCAACGGTGACCATACTTAATAATATTTTCACCAATACACGGACTGGAGGTACTGGTTTTCATGTCGCGATTGCCAATACAAACACATCTACAATCGGATGGCCTTCAAACGCATCGAATTACAATTGTCTGTATAGTTCTGACCCAACGCAACTTGCCCAATGGCTTGGCTCTGCCATGTCAAATAATCGGACCTTTGTGGAATGGCAAGCTGCACAAAATGCCACACCCCCGGGTTCAGGAGGAGATATAAATTCCATAAACGTGGCTCCTTTATTTGTTTCGAATTCAGATCTTCATTTAACGCCTGCCAATGGAAGCCTTGACAATTATGGAACACCAGCTGGAGGGATATTGACTGATATAGATGGAGATGGACGAAGTCTTTTCACTCCCGATATTGGTGCGGATGAATTTTTATCAGATTGTTCTACCATGGTACTCAGTCCGAATGATTCAGGCACAGGGTCCCTTCGGGATGTCATTAATTGCGCACCGGCCGGCTCTACGATCCATTTTTCACCTTCCCTCATGAATCAGACCATCACCCTGACATCGGGAGAAATAGTAATCAACAAAAACCTCATCCTTGCTGGGCCGGGAATGGCGAGTCTGACTTTATCCGGGGATCTCAATTCAAGAATATTCAATATTATTTCAGACATAGATTTTCAAATAAAGAGCATGTCCTTAAAAAATGGCAATGCTTCCGTGCAGGGCGGGGCAATGCTCTTAGCCGGTAACCTTACGCTCAGGAATGTATTAATGCAAAACAATTTTGAAAATATGACCACGCCAATAGCAATGACAGTTACTGGCAGTGCTACGGTTGATATCAACGAAAGCGTGGAGTTTCGAGAGTAAAGCACCGTCAGTCGTATCTGACAACTGGTGATGCATCCATCATTTACCCTCTGGCCTCCAATCCGGAATCTGATTGTGAGTCATTGAGAGCATGGGTGTGGATAAGGACCCTGCTCTTTTTGCCCCCGACCCACTTCGACTGCCTTTCGCACCCCCTCGGACTCCCGCTCAGTGCAGCGCCTGCGTTTCTCAAAATACCATCCGTCTGGGGCATGTTTACCACCAATGGAGAACAGAACATTTCCATCGCTGCCATCAACTCCAACGAAAACCGATGGAAACTTGAACAAAGCCAGGTCGGATATAAACGGGGGGATCACGATATGAGTGCCGGTGTTACTTCCCTGGATGAGACACTTTGGAAGAATAATCAGAATAAAACTTCAGGTGTCCTGTTTTATTGATTTCACGGCCAAATCACCCTCCTGCGTCCCGAAAGTGCCGGAAATGCAGGGATATCTATTTTCGTAAATAAGATATTTACCCTATCTTTCCCCGGATATATAAGGAATATGATAGTGGCGTCATTCCAAGTATCCACTATCCATTTCTCATGTTACAGGCATAACACCCCTGACTACTTACAGAAGTCTTCCGGCAGGAAGAGTCAGACGTTGGGTGATGCATTTTCAACCTAAGAAGTAGTAGATGTAGATGTTCTCTCCGGGCGTGAAACGGAGGGCACAATCAGGCTGCACATGGATGATACCTGACTGACCCCAGGTCATCTCTATAGCAGGCCCGAAGAAAACGATAGGTGCGGATTTGATCCGAGAGCGTATTGAATCCTGTTTTAAAATAAGTACGTATGACTATATCATGAACACGTATTTTTTACCGATCCATTTTGCGATACACAGGGTAGTATCCGTTTGCAGTAAGACCAAATGGGTGACCCTCCTTTGCGGGATCATCCTTGCTGGACATGGGGTCCCCGTTCAATGCCAAAACATCCTCGTCAATCCCGGTGCTGGTTCGTATCCGACACTCAAAGCTGCCTTTGATGCTATCAACATCGGCACACATACTGGCGACCTCACGGTGGATATCACCAGTAGCACAACAGAAACAGAACCTTGTGTTTTGGTGGCCAGCGGTACAGGCTCAGCGTTATACACCAGTATACTCATCCGCCCATCCGGCGGTGCAGCGGTGTCCGTCAGTGGCGCCATAGCTCCGGGGAACCCTTTGGTGGAATTTTTTGGGGCTGATTATGTCACGATCGATGGTTTGAATTCAGGAGGTAATGCCCTGACCTTGTCCAATACCACGGCTTCCGCCACAGGTGGTACCTGCACCATACGTTTCAGATCTGACGCCACGTACAATACCATTACCCGTTGCAGCATTCAGGGTTCAGCCTCCATGACCGTGGGATCAAATGGCGGCGTCATCTATTTTTCAGATGCGGTTTCCACCGGTAATGATTTCAACACCATTTCATTTTGTGATATCGGACCCGCCGGAACCAACCTGCCCACCAAATGCATCTATAGCCTGGGCACATCGACGAACACCAGCCTCTACAATAGCGATGTGACAATCACCGGCAATTCCATCTTCGATTATTTTGGTGCCTCCATGACCAGTGCAGGTGTCTACCTCTCAGGAGGAAATTCCGAATGGACCATCAGTGATAATCGGTTCTTTCAAACCGCACCCCGGACCCAAACCACCGGTACCATTCATGCCGGAATACAACTGGCCAATACCAATATCAACAATTGCCTGATCAGTGGAAATACCATCGGCTTTTCAAATGCGTCCGGCACTGGCACCTATTCCATAACCGGAAATTCAACCGGGTGTAAATTCTATCCCATCTATCTCTCCGCGCATGGCACGGTAACACCCACCAGCATACAAGGAAATGTGATTTCCAATATTTCTCTGACCGGTAATTTGAATGGAAACAACACAGCCTCCTCTTTTACAGGTATTCATATTATCAACGGTCGGGCCGATATCGGCAACATTACCGGCAACCTCATTGGCAGTCTCCAACAGTCTGCCAGCATTGTATTCAACAGCACCTATACAGGTGCTGTCACAACAGACATACACGGCATCTACTATAATGTCAGCCAGTCCGTCACAGTGGCCAATAACAGGATCGGGGGTATAGATGTAGAGAATTCATCCACCGGGATTGTAGACCTATTCGGGATCCGAACTATCACGAATTCGGCAAACACGATCCAGATCACGAATAACAAAGTGGGTTCAAGTTTCTCTCCTTTGAGCAATAATGCAGTTTCCAATAATAGTAATGTATTTGGCATAGTAGCCCAAAATGGCATTGCCTCTGTCGAGTCAAATGATGTGACTAACCTCATCATGATCGCCGGAACGACCTCAACGGGTCAGCAAGCTTCTGTCATCGGTTTGATGGTGATCAATACCTCTTCCACCACCGGCAATACCATAGCCTATAATACGATTCACACCCTCACCAATACCCACCCCGGTAATGCTGTGCATGTCTATGGCATCCAATATGATGGCACCATCACCGGCGTCCATCAGATATATAGTAATGTCATCCACTCGCTCGTCACCCTTTCCACAAACAGCTCAGCCAACTTGCGCGGGATCAATATCACATCCGGCACTTCCGCCATTTTCAACAATATGATTCGCCTCGGAATCCATCCTTCCGGCTCCGATATCACACAAGGCTTGACCCTCTATGGGATCTATGACAGCAATACCGTTTCCACCGGCAATGCCTACTACTACAATACGGTCTATATCGGCGGTGAAGCTGTGACCGGCTCCGCCAATACCTGGGCCTTTCGCAGCGACGGTACGACCAACACCCGGAATTTCCGAAATAATATTTTTCATAATGCCCGTTCCAACGGCAGCGGGACTGGCCGGCACTATGCCATCCAGGTCGGGGGCATGGGCGTAAACCCACAAGGACTCACCAGCAACAACAACAATCTCCGATCCAGTGGATCATCCGGCAGCGTACTTGGATGGTATGACGGCCTCGAACGTCCTGATCTCAATACCTGGATTTCAGCCACAGGACAAGATCAAAATTCTGTGGCAGTCATCCCAACCTATATCAATCCCACGGGAGATACAGCACTGGTCAGCCTGAAAATCAACACGACATCTTCATCGCCATTAGAGTCCGGTGGCATTCATATTTCCACTGTGAATGTAGACCACGAAGGCGATATCCGGCAAGGCAGTTCCGGCTATAGCGGTTCCGGTACAGCACCGGATATCGGAGCAGATGAGTTTTCAACTTCTGGTTGTACACTCATGGTCATGGTATCGGGCGACGGAGGCCCTGGCTCACTTCGGGAGGTCATAAGTTGCGCTCAGGCAGGGGACACGATTTATTTTCATCCATCTCTTATGGCCCAAACTCTCGTACTGACCTCCGGTGAAATTGTGGTATCCCGCCATCTTTGTCTGGAAGGTTTGGGTGCTTCCAATCTAGCCTTGTCCGGAAATCATACCTCCAGGATTTTCCATGTATTACCGGGCATCGAATTGCATATCCAGAGCCTGTCGATGATACAAGGAGCCAGTATCGCCATGGGGGGCGCCATTTTGGTGGAAGGATCACTGTTCCTCCGGAATGTGGTATTGGCACAGAACCATGAGAATGGTATGCCCAAAGCTATGACACTGAAGAATACAGCACGACTGGAGATTCAGGCCAATGTTGAAATTCGGGAGTGATAAACGGGGGACCTGCCTTCGTTTATGCTATTGGCCCCAATATTTCTTTTGACCTTGTGATCGGTTTACAAAAAGATCTGATCGGCCATTCGATAGAGCAGTTTTTCCCGTTGCGCATATTCTTTCACATTGAAGACAAACTCAGCCTCTTTAATATAGAGGTAGGCATAGTGGCTCTTGATGCCAAAAAATTTCTTTAGCCGGCGTGAAGTGAATTCATAAAAATCCTCCGCCAAACGATCCAGATCGCCGCAATCTACTTCAGGAATACCATTCCCTCCGTTGACTGACGCTGCACCATTGAAATAGGTGGACATCTGCATCATGTATTTTGAGCCTTGTCCATTTGCCCCTTGCTCGACCTCGGTGAGGAGTTGGCCGTCGATGCACATGATCCGGACTGGCAGACCCTGTTCGTCCGCCTGTGTCGAGACGATCCGTTTGGAGACACTATGCACACGAGGTTCAGGGCGACTCATAACATGGACCATCAGATTCATCTTCTGATATTCCCTGTAGCCGGCGATACATTCCCGGATACGCTTGAAGTACTTGTTGACCGTATTGCGATCCAGATTGAGCCGGTGTGCGGCCTGGGTGGCGGTCAACTCATCGCAAAAGGATTCGATGAGTTTTTTTCGTTTGTAAGCACTCAGTGGCTTGTTTTTCATAAACGTATGAGGGTTGATCTGTTTTTACTCCGCAGAGATCTTCCATCATACTAATCCGGGTCAGGGATTCCAAAATAAAATTGTACCGGCATCGGCACAATTCTTTTGGCAAAACGCAACAGGCAGGTCAAGTGCTGCTCTTACTTTGGGAGAATAGACCAAAGCATCGTTTGAGCAGCTATACGCCAATTTCTGGTTTAACAAAGAAAAGGATTTTTAGCGGATTCGGTTAGAGGCTTCAAACCATCCCGCTATTTAGACCCATAAAAGAACCGGTGAATGGTTTCTACCATTCACCGGTCTGCACGCTTACTCCCACTCCCGTTATTGCTTTTGCAACACCACTGTAGCCTGATCTCCATATCCGTTGACCCAGGTATAGGTCAACAGACCTGTGCCGGGATCAAACGGTCCCCCTCCTTGCACGGACGTACCAAACGGCTCCGTCGTGCCGGTAAAATTGACCTCCTGACAATTGTAATTTAATATACCAGGTGACTGGTTGGGAGATGTAATGCCATAGACATCATACCACTCCAGATACAATCCGCCTGAAAAATCGGAGACTGTAAATAAGGCTGGATTTCCCGGATTGACCGACAGCGTAACGAAATCGCCCGATACGGTAATGATACCCGGACAACATCCATCGGTCGACGTGCCACTGGCAGAGATGACCAGATAGGTACCTGATATGTCCAACGGAGCACATGTGATCGCCGTCAATACCTGGATAGTAAATGCCCCCTGCGCACCCGAAGATCCCACAATCGAGGTGGCCAGATTGCGTATGCTATCCGTCGCCGACAAATGAACGAATGCAGGATACACCCGTCCATCATTCAAGGTCACTTTCGGCCGAATCACAAAATTGCCCCCCGCACTTCCGTCAGTAAACCCCGGTTCGTTAAACATGGCTGCAAAATCAGCTGCATCCAGTTCCACACGAACATGCCCATCGTCAAAATCCTGCTGACTGAAGGTGGCAAAAATGTGGGTCTGATCCCCGTAGGTCGCGGAGAACTCCACGGAGTTCAAATCCCGGTTTTCACTATACGCATCAAACGCAAAGTAATCCGTTGCGACGGTCTGATAGTTGATCTGAGTATGTGCCGGGTCGACAATGATACGCAGGTTGGCACCTGTCAGATGCTCAGGTATCCGGATGCGGTCTTCATCTCGACAGGCACCGGCAAGTAGCATGACCAAAAGGGCAGCCAGACTGTATATGGTTTGTTTCATGATTACAATTTTCTTGGTTGTGAAAGATTAATTGATGTCCCAGAATATCCGGTCCGTATAGGGATTCCGTTGCGCCGGCGAGTTGCTGTTGTTCGTAATATCACTGGCACTGTAAAAGAGCGAAAACGGATATGGATTCGTCTGTATCGAAAATTCATTCAGATCCTGCGCCGGATCGCACACCTGCGGATACCCGGTACGGCGTATATCATTCCAGCTTTCAACCGCAGACCCGAATTCCTGGATCCACTTTTGCGTCATGACGATTTCCAGTTTACGCTCCGCATTCCCTGCATCATAGCGAGCCAGCACAGCATCCGTGTAGTCCGTAATAGCAGCAGTGGCAATAGTCGGTGCACCTGCACTCGATGCGACAGCATTGACTTTGGCAAAGGATTTTTGAATCCCACTGGCCAGCATAGCCCGTGCATCTTCGCCTGTGTTTTGCGTCAGTGCCAACTCGGCACGTACAAAATCAATCGCTGCTGAGGTAAGTAGTCGCTGAGCGGAGGCGCCACGCAAGCCTCCATTGCCTGAAATATTGATCCCGGATCCATCATCAAAAGAACCCCCTATCGGATACAAACCACAAACCGTCTGGGACGTGTTCTGGTCAAATCCTTCATTTGGATCCCGGTCAAATGAGCCGAACCAGATGGAAAGGAAATTGCCGTCCCGGTACGAGAACGGATTTTGAGGATCTTCATCATCACGCAACTGATTGTAGAAGTAGTACGGTATCCGTGGGTCAGTGATACCAGTCATCAGCGTATTCTGACACGCCTGATCTCCTTTCATCATCAGATAGAAATACGGTGAGATATAATAAATGGGATTGAGTTGGGCCCATTCCCGGATAAATCCCGGATGCCGGTTTTCCGGCGAGATCGATGTATTGTAACGAAGCTCAAAATCTTCATTGAGGTCAGACATCAAAGGTGCATGGAGCAGGGAAGTCACCTGGGCAGCATCATAGAGCGGAGTCAACCTGACCTTGTTGTACAGGTTGAGTTTTAAGCTGTTACCATATCTGCGCCAGCGGTCCAGATTGCCGCCATAGATCAGGTCATCAGATCCGGGCGGTGCACCACCTGCGCTGAGATCAGCCATGCCGGAATCAATCAGGGTAAACAGATCGGCATAGATCGACGCATCATGATCGAACACTGGAAATTTATAGTTGACCGGATCTCCGGCCTGCGAATAAGGAATGTCACCCCAGATGTCCACCATCAGGGAAAACATATGCGCCTTCAGCAACTTGGCGATACCGGAATAGGCCGGACGGCTTTCATCATCTGCCTGGCGGATGATCTGATTCAGATCCGGCAGGGAAATCGTATACATATTGTCCCAGGTCTCTGCCAGTGCAAATTCATTGGCCTGGATCCGGTAGTCATCATGGTCCCCGCGCTGCACAGTATGATGCACATACACCGCCAGAATTTCAGACATTCCGGCAGTACCTATGCCAAAAGAGTTGAACATATTTACCTGCGAATAGGGTAGTATGTTGTTGAGCTGTGCTTTTGTGGGATTGTTGGGATCATCGTTGATGTCGAGAAAATCACCACATCCCGCCAGCACTATGACCGAAGCCATCGCTATTATTTTCGTCTTCATATTGTATTAGTTTAGTATTAGAAGGTGAATTTGACATTAACACCATACCGCCGTATCGAGGGTAGGTTTTGAAACTCAAATCCCTGGAAGTTGGCATCACCAAAGGTGCTGGTCTCCGGATCAAAATTGGCATCCTTTGGAAAGTGAGGTGCGTTGTACCACAGGTTGCGACCTACAAGGTTGATGTTGATTCCTTTTACAGGAGAATTGCGTAACATTTTTGCCGGAATAGAATACCCCAGGGAGATTTCACGAAGACGGATAACCGTAGCATCAAACACCAGCCATTCATCCTGAGCGTTTGAACCAAAGGTGGATCCAAAATACAGGTCATTGACTTCGACCAGCGTTTGATTCGGAATGGTATTACCGCTTTCATCAAGGATGGGCAATTTCGTCGAGTTGTCGCCATACACACCCGGAATCACCGCACCCAGTTCCCGATTTGTGGCTTGATATGCCAGCACCCCACGACCAAGCATACTGTTGATGGTTTCTGAATAGAGATCACCGCCCTGCCGCCAGTCAATCACCGCACCCAGTGTAAATCCTTTCCAGCTGAAGGTGTTGACAATACCCAAAGTAAAATCAGGATTCGGATTGCCGATGATCTGTTCTTCATTCGAGTTGATGATCTGACCGTTAGATGGATCGATCAGCAGGTTGCCTTGCGCGTCACGTGCACTGACGGTACCTCGGAATACGCCATACTCTTCACCCACTCGCAATACCGGTGTAATCGAACCGCCAAAGAGAGGACGGATTTCGATTTCATTTACATCACCAAAGAGTTCGTCGACCGTTGTTTTGTATGTAGTGAAAGCCCCCCGGATATTCCATTCAAAGTTGCGATTGGAAACAGGACTGAAACCCAGGGTGATTTCGGCTCCTTTCGAGCTCAATTTTCCAAAATTGGTATAGAAGGCATCATACCCTGATGCAGCAGGCAGTGAAAGCAATGCCAATTGGTCAGTACTTTCAGTCTGATACACAGCCGCATCCAATGTGATACGGTTGCGCAGAAATCCAAGTTCCAATCCTACCTCATACGAGGTCGTAAATTCCGGTTTGAGGTTAGGATCTTTCAGCGTGTTCTCCAACGTCAGCCCGGCATTTCCGGCAAAAGGGAAATCAAGATCTCGGATACCGGCAGTGAGATTGTCCGGCTCGCCAAGGTTGACCAGATAGTTCGGTTGAAGCAGGTAAGGTGCAGGACTATTCCCGACTTTCGACCAGTTCATGCGCAGCTTACCCTGACTGAGAAAACCGGTAGGATCCATACCCAGTGCTTCTGAGAAAACAAACGCAAGACTGGCAGAGGGATAGAAGAAGGATTGATTGGCTTGCGGCAACGTAGAAGACCAGTCATTCCGGCCTGTTAGCGTCAGGAACAGGTAAGATTTGACATCAAAGGTAAGTTCACCAAACACGCCAAACAAACGCTGTCGGGCAAAGGCACCACCAGCAGTGACTTGTGAAATGGTGTTATCTATATCCAGGATATTGAAATCAAGCATCTGACTCCCCACATAGTATTGTGAATTACTGGTTCGCTGATTGATATTATGACCCAGACGCGCAGAGATCGCAAAATTGTCGTTGAAGCGGGTCTGCCGGCTCAGCATCAGGGTCGACTCGATCTCATCGTATTTTGTAAATCCCTGTGTGATCTGGCCGAGACCGTTTGCGCCTCTTGAGCCGGGACGAAACCACTCCTGGTCTTCCTGGTTGTAAGTATTAAGCCCTATGCGATAATCAATATCAAACCATCCTTCGACATCGTAACCGGCGTTGAGATTGACGACTGTGCGGGATACACCCTGATCAAATCCATTGTACTGGGCTGACCATTGCGGATGATCGGCTTGTGATCGGGCAAGGAAGAAAATGCTCTCCCGCGTTACCGGATCTTCAAAGGGCTGACCTTCGATATCCCAGTTGCGACCGAGATACAAAGCTCTGGCCATATAAGAAGAGGTCTGAGCAGATCCAATGGCCCCTCCCTGGAGCCCTTCCTGCAATGAGGTGGTGTATGCGAGATTGGCGCCAAGCCTGAAGCCGTTGGAAAACCTATTATTTCCGCCAACTGAAAAACTGGTTTTCTCATACGATGCATTAGGAAAAATACCCTCGTGATCTACTCTGGACACCGTAGCGACAAAGGCACCAGTCGTGCCCATCGGGGTGCTCAGGGTGACTGAGTTGTCCAGCATCAAGCCGGTATTGAATAGCGACGCCACATTATTGGGGTACGCTTGATAGGGAACACGTAGTGATACGCCTTCTGTTCCCATAGCAAGGTGTCGATTGAAGGTAGCCAGCCCTGTAGCTCTGAACCAATGGTTAATGGAGTCCAGGGTTGCATAAGGTTTGGTGCCGATAAATGGGGCTCCCCAGGAACCATTGGCCTGTGCATAGGCGAAGCCCGTCCCGGTGCCATAGGTGTTTTGCAGATGGGGGAGTGAGGCTATTTTTTCGACATTAAGCCCTGTACTGAGCTCGATCCGCAAGCCATCTTTCTTTTTCAAGGAGCCGGTTTTGGTAGTAATGAGCACTACACCCCGGGAAGCCCTGCTGCCATATAACGCGGCTGCGGTAGCCCCCTTCAGGATACTGATGCTTTCAATATTGTTGGGGTCCAGATCCGAAATCCGGTTGCCGTAGGCACCGCCACCAATCAACTGAAAAGTGCTGCCATAGGAACTGCCGTCATAGGGTATACCATCCACGACATACAACGCCTGATTATTACCGAGAAAAGAAGTATTGGCCCGGATGACCATACGGGTGGCACTCCCAGGCTGGCTCGAACTGCCAATGATATTGACGCCAGCGACTTTACCCTGCAAGGCACGAAGCACATCTGCTTCACCTTTCTGCTGGATCTCTGCGCCATCCAAACTTTCGATGGCATAACCGATCTCTTTTTTCTCGCGCGAAATACCGAGTGCCGTGACCACCGCAGTTTCCAACAGGACACCTTCCATCAGCGTCACATCAAGAATGTTGGACGCCCCCAGTGGAATGATTTGTGTTTCATATCCGGTGTAGGCATACTGAAGAGACACTGTACCATCCGGAATCGTAAGCTGATAGGTCCCGTTGAAATCCGAGACGGTACCTACCGTCGTGCCCACCGCCAGCACACTGGCGCCTATCACAGGATCACCCGCTGTGTCCGTGATCGTCCCCCGTATGACGCGCTGGGCCTGAGCCATCATCATGCTGCAAAGGAATATTCCCAGAAGCAATACAAAATTCCTCATACATTCATTTTTATTGGTTAAGAAATACAGATGACAAGAATATATTTCATCTGTTGTAATCTCTGGTCAAACGAATGCTGTAGGGAGGTGCTGCCTTTTATCAAGGTCGTTGACGAAGTGACAACGTGTATTTGGATAAAGAGAACATGGATCAGGCAGTGCTCGAATTAAATTCAATGCATTAAATTTTATTTCTTGCGAATGCACGCAATAAATTAAAAATGAATCCTCTCGGGCTTGACTGAATTGAGGGATGTAGTCGAGATTAACATGTGGGTTTCTAAAAGTGAGGATGGGATTTATATCCAAAGGAAATACGCCAAATGGTTTTTTTTTAATTGGACGGAATGGCAGTAACAGCTTCATTTTCACGGGTGTAAATGATGTATTACACACCTTTATCCGCTAGATTTTTGCCAGACAATTAATAATTGTAAAATAATCGCGTTTTTCAAATGCGATTCATTTTAATCTTGCAATCTCTTCAAGTGCAAATATTTAAATAGGCAACAACAGTGGTCGATGAATATATAAATTTGTGTGTAGTCAAGTTGGTTGATATCAAAATTGCACGACAAAATGAAAAATACATAGGATGAATTTATCATGAATATCGATTAACGACGAGGGAAACTTGATGAAATCAGGGGTTTTTTGAACGAATACGAACATGACATCAGGATGTCGGAATTCTTTCGGGAAGGAATAAGGGGAATGCTACCCTTTACATGAAACTCTGTCCTTTTTTGGGATAGCAATAATTTTAGGTAACAAAGGTTACGCTAATTCTGGTTTTGTTAAGGATCGTCCCGTCATGTACGGGACGATTTTTTTTAGTCCACATTAGTCAAAGAGGGCCCAGAGGTGGGGACCCAGGATCAGGATTCCGGTGATCAGTGCTCCTGTCGCCAGGAGCATTACCGCACCTGCCGCTATATCTTTTACATTCCGGATTTCCGGATGCCGGGCAGGATGCAGATGATCCGCCAATTTTTCAAGAGCACTATTAAAGGCTTCTGCAGCTAAAACAGCGGCACTGATCAGCAGGAGTATGCTGAGTTCCGGAAGCGAAATTTCCAACCAGATGCCAGTGAGAATCGCCATTGCCGCCAGCCCCAATTGAATACGGGCATTGCGCCCTTCCCGGATAAAAACTGAAATGCCCCGTAGCGAATGCCGGACGCTATGGATCCACCGTTTCATGGGGCCTGGTGCAACTGGTAGCTGCCGGTTATACCCAAACGTCCGACCTGTCCATTGCCTAACTCGGCAAAAGAAGTGCATTCCAGTTTGTTATTAAACAGGATATGATCCACCGGGATCCGGGGCAATGACATCGAGCCATCAAAATTACGGGGTTGTATACCACGTCGACTGTCCTGAAGTTGACCTGCCGTTTTGAATTTTTGGACTTCCGAAGACCATGGCGGTAAATGAAAGTCACCCAACACAATCACCGGCTGGGAATTTCCGGCGATGTATTGACAGACGGTTTCAAATTGGGACCTGATCACCCTGAAGGCACTTTGGTTGACCGGCGGTACCGACTGACAACTCACCAGCGTCACATGACCGTGGCGTGGAAGAGAGACATCCGCAGTCAACATCGGGATTTCCCCATAGTACAACGTATCTATCCGCCCAAAGGGGAACCTGGAAAAAAATCCCATACCATACTGGTCCAGACGGGTCAGGGTCTGAATGTGATGAAAGGTCGGTGATAACCCGTGAATCAATTGGTCGTTCCAGTCGGGTGTCAGTTCCTGAAAACTTAGCACATCCGCGTCCGTAGACAGAATATACCGGATCACAGAAGCATAGTCGTTTTCAGCGTTACCCAGGCTGATGTGGGAAGCCCGCAGTGATGGTGTGTTGGTCACAGTAGACAGCCGAAGCTGCTTGTTGGACGCCAACTTCAAATGCAGACTCAGGGCACAACAGCACAAAAGACTGATCATCATGAGCCGTTGTTGTTGATAGACAAAAAACAAAAGTCCCAGACCCAGAAAAGCCAGCATGATGTACAGGGTAAAGGCGGTAACCTGCTTCAGTACCAACAGAGAAGGCGAAAAAAGACAAATGAGGGTCAGCAGGATAAATAGAGTGGACACACCGTATTGCACGATATGAGCCAGCAGGCTTTGCGTTGAGCGCGTACCGATTTTAGTGTCCTCCATCCGCTATTCTTCCGCTATCGTTTCACCAGTGCACAGGACTCTTTGTATTCTCTGACCTGCCCACTTGTGTCCCAAAGTTGTACAAAAATGACGTATATTCCCATATCCGCAATTACTCCATCGTGATTTCGACCATCCCATTGGATGACAGCAGATGTACCAATCGACACATTGGAGACCGGCCGGTAGATTTCACGCCCTTCCAGATCATAGATCCATACGGTTGCGATATAGTCACCATGGTCTAATAGAAAATCTAATGCCAAAAAATCTTTGTGGCCATCATCATTGGGCGAAAACTGACGGTTAAGGACACTAAAAGGAGACTTGGGCACCTGTCCTGTAACCAGTTCCTGCGAGTTTGGACCTGTGGGTGTGCCATGACCTCTGACCGCAGACGCACTGTGCCAGGATGAGGAGGAAGTGGTGGGGACGTTTTTACTGATCCGTTCAAGACTCACCCCATTCTGATCCGAGATGGCCGGATGATGCCATGTAGAGGAATAGGTGAACGAATCCAATATCATACCCCCTGCGATCAGCGTCACCTGATCAGATTTGTCATTCCAGGCAGGTAGGGTGGAGGTAAACAGTTTTGCCGGATTTGGCACCTCAAACCGGGCAAGGATATCCTCCCTGTTTGGAGTAAAAACGGCCAGTTCACCGGGGCCGATCAATGCATCCACACCCGTAGTAAAGATCTGCTGCTGCGATGAAGTGAGACGTGCGATAGACAGCGAACTCAGATTGAAAAATTTATCACTTGCATTCACCACTTCAATGAAACGACTGCCTCCGGTTGCAGGATTAAAAAGGACTTCATGGATGAGCAATTCACCCGGTCCAGGTTCAGCAATCAGCCCAAACGGGGGTATGGAAAAAATATCTGCAGCATTACCCAGACAATCAAAAGCCTGAAATGGACGTATTTCATATATCACCCCTGCCTGTAATGGAGTTGCAAGCGTGAGCACCAGGTTGGTATTGTTTTCGAGTTGGGCTGAATTCACCTCAATGGCAGGCAGGAGTTGATACACCTCCGGATCCTCCATCAGTACAGCATCCAGCCGTTCGTTAAACTGCAGCCGGATGGTGGAAGGCGTAGGCGTAAAGGAAGAAAGCAAAACCGGTCCCGTTTCATCTGGCATCGTCGACCACCTTGAATTAATACTTCCCGGGGTCCCGCCCAACAGATTATCTGCGGCACTCCAGTTTTCAGCCCCACTGCAGATGTGTAACGGATGAATCATTTCCAGCGAATAGCCGCCATCTGATTTACCCGGATGGCCATACCAGGCCGTCGTATAACTGACTTCATGTAACACCTGGCCGCTGTCATCCTTGAGGAGTACGGTAGCACCGGAATTGGTCAGCGCCGGAAAACTGGCCAGCCCGATCACACGGCCATATACACTCAGTGCAGGCCGCATAGCCTCACTGCAGATGATGATAAATTCCCCGCCAACTAATAACTCGTCAGGAAGTACACGCTCACTCGTGCCGATCATCAACCGATAGTCGGAAAGTCTGAAAATATTCGTAGTAGCGTTGTACACTTCAAGGTATTCTGCATCCGGTAAGCCCACCACCGGTGTCGGGTCTGCCATGATTTCCGTGATCAGAAGTTCATACGGGAGGGCTTTGTCGATACGGGTGTAGACAAAGGGTCTGATGTCATCCGGCATGATATTTCCCGCGATATCGGTAAGTCCCGAAACCTGTAGTTGGTAGGCCTGCTGACTGATGAAGGGTGTGGGAAAGGTGAGCAGCACCTGGTGTTGCTGCCATACGACTTCATGAGGATGCACATCGCCGGGTGTGACCATATAGTTTGACAACTCCAGTACTTCTTGTTCCGCGAGTGTTTCATCAAAGGTCAACAACAATGTAGTAGCGGATATGACCTCCAGTGAAGTCCAGGACGGTGGAGTCGTATCCGGCACGAAGGGTCCGATCACGATATCATCAAAGATGAATTTGTCCCGTCGGGTGTCGGTGTACCTGCAATGCACTCCAAAAACCGAAAGACTGGCCAGTGGAAGCTGATCATGCGTGGCCGTAAAGAGCACTACCGGCGCCCCGCTACCCATTCGTAGACACTGCCAGAGACCAGAGCTTTGTCGGAGGATCCTGAGCCGCAGATCTACCGGTTCGGCTCCTGCAACACCGGGCGGTGATGAGGCTATAGGTTGACTAGTCCCTGATGCCAGATATTTAAGTTCCACCGGATCCTGGTCACCGGTAGCCCCGATCTCCAGAAAATAGCCCGATGCTGTAGCAAGATTGGATCCGTCAAGCCCGAGATATATCCGCAGTTGATTACTCGTGGAAGGGGCGAAGTTGAGCCGGATATAGATGTCCCAGGTCATACTGTCGGTATAGACCACCGTCGTGTGGAGCCAGGATGTGGTGTTGCCGGAAGGAGCATCCAACTGGAGCTGTTCCTGTCCGTTGATGATAAAATGACTGATATCGCCTTCCCATCCATCCAGATTGCCATCGGAAAAGTCATCCATAAATTGGGCGGAGAGAGATGCTGTGATCAACCAACATGCCATGCAGGCGCTGAAAGTGAAGTTCATTTTCCGAAGGTACTCTAAAAAGAAAAATCACGGTACCGGGATCAGGGAATGGCGCGTAAATTTTTGGTGAACATACTCAGATCCTTTCCCGTGCTGATAATGTTCAGACTGACTACCTTTGCAGTATATGGTATATAAAGCATAATCGATTATGAAAGTTGCTGTTGTAGGTGCCACAGGTCTTGTGGGTCAGGTCATGCTCAAAGTGCTGGAGGAAAGAGCTTTTCCGGTGAGTACCTTGCTTCCGGTGGCCTCCCTTCAGTCGGCGGGCAAGAAAGTCATGTTTAATGGCCTCGGGCATGAAGTGATCACGATGGAGGAGGCGATTGCGGCTCGTCCGGATGTGGCCTTGTTTTCAGCAGGAGGTACTATCTCGACGGAATGGGCACCGAAGTTTGCCGCCATTGGATGTGTAGTCATTGACAACTCCTCCGCGTGGCGTATGACGGAAGGTGTTCCGTTAGTCGTCCCTGAGGTAAACGGAGACATCCTCACCCCGGAGGATAAGATCATTGCCAATCCCAACTGTAGCACCATCCAGCTCGTGATGGCGCTCTACCCTGTCCATCTCCGGTACGGCATCAAAAGGATCATCGTTTCGACCTATCAGTCCGTCTCCGGGACTGGCATGAAGGCCGTCAAACAATACAGGGAAGAAGCAAAAGGAGAGAAACCGGAAACGATGGTATATCCACATCCGATTTTTGCCAACTGTCTGCCACATTGTGATGTCTTCCTCGACAATGATTACACACGGGAAGAGATGAAGATGGTACATGAAACCCGCAAGATCATGCGTGAGCCTGCTCTGCCAGTCACTGCTACAGCCGTCCGGGTACCGGTCCTCGGGGGTCACAGCGAATCCGTCAATATTGAATTGGGAACCGACACGACGGTGGAAGAGCTACGCCATACACTCCGGGAGGCTCCGGGCATCATCCTTCAGGATCAGCCCTCTGACAATCATTATCCCATGCCTCTGTTGGCCGAAGGGCGTGATGCTGTCTTTGTTGGCCGCATCCGCAAAGACGAATCCCGTGAGCACTGCTGGAACCTGTTTATCGTGGCAGACAACCTAAGAAAAGGCGCCGCCACGAATGCGGTCCAGATCGCGGAGTATCTGCTGAAAAAGGGTATATTAAAATCAGAAATGAAGGGCGCATTGGCCCTGGAGACACAATAAATCCCGGTAAGGGATCATTGAATAGTCAAAAACAACGAAAGAGCTGACCATGTACAGGACAGGTTAACCTGATCCACGAAAGGATGACGTTACTACTGGACCATCAAAATCTACGGCTATGAAGACGCGTATTGTAATGTGGGGAACCAACACCCTGGAAGAAAAGGTGCTGATTGCCATTTCACTCCGGGCAAATGATAATGTAGTGGACATCTATACCTTCCCGTTTGAATCCACCACGGAAGAATTTTACAACCTCCTGCTCAATGAATGGCGTGAGTCACACGAAGTCCCGTTTCCGGAAAGCCACACCCATATCGAACGTCCCCTGACCGCCGCGGATAGTATTCTGCCAGAACATCTCAAAGTGGACCGCATGGATCTCATCCAGCGGGCCCAGACCGAATGGCATTTCATCGTCCTCTCCAATAAACTCTATCAGGCCTTTCATACTGAATTGCAGGATATCCGGGAGAAGATTAAGGGGGCGGACAATTATAAGAATCAGTTATGGGAAGAGATGAAGGATACCTGGGAACGCATCCAGAAAAACATTTTTGACAAGACTCTTTTGCGTGATCATGGTCAGCAGCTCCGGGAGATGACGAATGCCATTTTTACGGAGCTCAAGAATATGCGCAAAGAGTTGGACAGTGAAGCTGATCGTATTTCAGGGGAGTATGCCCATAAATTCAATGCCAAACTCGATGAAGTAGAGGCGAAAATCAAAAGCGGTCTCGGGCTTCAGCCCCTGTTTAATGACCTGAAACGTATGCAGGCCGAATTCCGGGATGCACAGTTGTCCAGAGGTGATCGCAGCAAGATCTGGAAACGCATGGATAATGCGTTTAAGGCCGTCAAGGAAAAGAAGTTTGGTGATAAAGGCCCTCGGGACAACTCGGCCCTGGATCGTCTCAACCGCCGGTACGATGGCTTGATGTCCGCCATCGACAAGATGGAAAAATCCATACGCCGGGATGAAAAGGACAAACACTTTCAGGATGACCGTATCGCCAATACAGAAGGTCAACTGGAAGCCCAGATCCGGATGGCCAAACTTAAAATGATCGATGAACGCCTCCAGTCCAAACATGAGAAACTGGCGGAAATGGTCAAAACCAAAACCGAACTTGAAGAACGGATCAACCGCGAGAAAAAATTTCTTGAAGAACAGCGGAAGCAGCAGGCGCTAAAAGAAGAAATCCGGGAAGCCAAGGAAAGTGTAAAGCAGAAAATCGCGGATACCATCCACACCCAGTCTGATCAGATCGATCCTGAAGTCCTGGAGAAAGCGGCTGAAAAAATCGCGGAAGAAAAGGCACAGAAAGCCAAAAGCAAACCCCGCGAGACTCTGCTCAGCGCCATTGGCGAAACACTCAGTGAATCACTCTCAGATCTCGGAGACAGTATCGCCGCAGTCGCCTCCGTCGTAGCTGATAAAATTGAAGACGCCTTAGAAGAAAAAAAGAAAGAGGAATAAGTATTTTCTTTTATCGGAATTGTGCTCCTTCATACTGTTGGCCTTCAATTTTCTTTCAGGAGGAGGGAATCACAAAATAATTCATGCACCGTGCGTATGTTTTATGGCAAAGGGCTTCACCCATTTGCCGAGTTAGGTCGCTCCTTCAGGGCTTTTGATTGAGATCAATTTTCGCAACGATCCTTCACTCCAACTTAAGAAACGTAAGCCCTGAAAGGGCATCACCTGTTTGCCGGGGGACGTCGTCCTTTCTATCCAACATAAGAAACCTAAGCCCTGAAAGGGCGTCATCCTCAGGCGAAGGGTGAAGCCCTTCGCCATCTCATCATGGGTGCAGCCCTTCGCCATCATGTTTCGGAAATAACGTAACGCCACGCCCAACTCCTGAATCTTCAAAATAAGGGGGCCGCCTCAAATGACAGGTGACATTTCAAGACGACCCCTTTTTTATTTATTCCCGTATAAACTTCTCACTGCGCATACCATCAGACGTCATGATCTGCATGATGTACATGCCCGGAGTAAGCCGGGATATGTCAATAGCTTTTTGATTGATGCCGGAGACAACATTCCAAGTGTCCGCGGAGAGGAGTTGACCCGTGATCGTGTAGATTCCGATAGTCGCACGATGCATATTTTCAGCCGTCATGACGATCTGGATCAGATCTTTGGCCGGATTGGGCATGAGGGCAAAACGGTTTGTCGCCGTAGTTTCATCCGTACTGATCGTAATCTGTGAATCCACGATCGTACCCCGCTCAGGAGCATCCGCGCATACCGGATCGGTCTGGTCACTGGAAACACAGGCAGTACTATTGTATATCACCGCATCCATGATCTCCACATCATCTACATACCATCCATCACCAGGCGTGTTGTCATCCGTTCCAAACCTGTACCTGATTTTAACCGCCTGACCGTTATAGTCACTCAAATCCACATACACCGGTGTCATGGCAAAGTTGTCAGCACTCTTGCCTGTAAAAGCATACAGATTAGGTATGGCAAAGGTGGTATACTGCAACTTTCGCGGATAACCGTTGCGAAATACCTCTTGCTCCAGCGGAATCCAACTGCTGCCATTGTCAGCAGAAATTTCGAGGAACCCACCGTCAGCGCCAGTCTCCGTATCATAGTAATGGTAAAAGCGGTACACCGGGTAGGCCCCCGTAATTTGGAACGGGATAAAGTTTTCAAGGAAGTGCTCTGATTCTGTAGCCACATTACCGACGCCCCAGGCAGAGACACCACTACGTACGACCAAGTCCTGAGTAAACCAGAAATTGTTAACGGTTCCATTCGGGTCGAAGTAGATATCCCATCGTTCTTCGGGAAATCCTTCGATATCATCATAGTGGATACGTATAGAGTTTTTAGCCTGGTCCGACTGAAGCAAATAGGTGATGGAAACCGATTCATCCGGATCGATGGAGTTGATATTCCATACCAGACTGTTGCCCACAATAGGGGGAATGGAGGCCGAACCCGGGATATAGGTACATCCGGCCGGGATGGGATCTTCGACAAAGACATTGGTCATGTGAAAGTCTTTGTAGTTGGTCATCCGTAGCGTCACTTCGATCACATCACCGGCGAGAATTTCCGGTGTCATACTTTTGGTAAAGGTGATATCGTCTCGGCAACTGGTAGGTAACTCAAACCCTTCTCTCCCATCCGCACGGCTGCTCGGATTCCCGCCATCCGCATTAGCACCAAGACCTCGACGGGCAAAAACACTCCAGATCAGACAGGCATTGGCCGCATCATGATTGAGGGTATCAGCCAGCAGGATCGCATTGCGGGCATCAATAAAACCAGGATTGCAACCTTGCAACTTCAGTCCGTCCATCACCAATTGAATGGCCATATTATTGCCTCCGGAACCCCCGTAGAGATCCGGGTCCCAGCCATAGGTATCCGAAAAGGCCCAATACAGGTCCCACAGCATAGCACTCCAGACCGACCCTACACCGTGAGGCACGGATTCCAGGAGGATGTTGTCATAGGTATGAGGATTGATACTCATATCGGTCGAGTAGGGATACGTACGAATGCCACGTCCATTAGTGGGCTCTTTGTTGGCAAATGTGCCTATGCCTCTTCGCTTGGCACCGGTATCACCAGGTTGAGCAGTAGTGGCCAGGGCAAAGAAATCACTCCAGCCTTCTCCCATTCCATAGGCTTCTTCCGCAGCCCCGGTGGTGGCACCAGGCGAAAGACAACCGCTATTGAAAGGCCCTCCTGTCAGACGCGTAGAAATCCCATGTCCATATTCATGGGCTATGACACTGTTGTCCAGCGAGCCATCCCGCCGTGTGGGCCCTCCTTCACCAGGAGAAACCAATGAGGCTACCAGACCATTTCCCAGCGCAACCCGCAGCCTGTCATATTCTGCACTGCTGATGAAGACTGAAGGTATAGTCACCTGAGCCGCGTTTTGCCCCGCACCCATCCCAATGGTAGCATTTTCAAAATTGGCGATGATGGCACCAACGGCCCCGGCCAGTTGTGCATTATACACCTTCAAACTGAAGTCACAAAGACCCCGCTCGATCAGCGCTATTTTGCCGAGGAGTGGTTGACCGTTGATGGCGTTACAGCCTTTTGGTCCGTTAAAGGTACCGTCATTGATCAGTACAACTTCACCCGTCACCGGAGTCGTTGTGATCATAGCACCAAACTCTGCAGATCCGGTGGCTACCTTTCCTGACAGTTCAAAAGGTTCGATGATGTCCAGAAATTTACTGCTGTTGTCCCGATCCCAGGTAAACATCCGCATACGGCCATTAAAGCCATCCGGTGGTGTCGAAAAATCAGCATTATTCAGACATGGGGTGCTGCCATTGACCTCATTGCCGCATTGCATGGGATTGTTGTCGCCAAACTGGGCATGCGCGTTGACAAAATCATTCGTGGTCCCCAATCCGGTATAATTGAAAGCCTGGAAGTTGCCCGCTTGTTCGGTAAAACCATATTTATAAGTAAAATCATGCATGATATTATTCCATACAAACAGGTTGGTGACCGCTACATTTTGATTCATTTCCGGCTCTGTATCGGGACTGTAGGGAAAATCAAAAACGAGACCCGGACCTCCGTCCACATTCACATCCGGAGAGTAGTCCCAGTTCCGATCGAGAAATGCATGGACATTATTCCCGCGGGTGTGCGTAAACTCAGCACCCGCACTTCCATTGGTATCATGCCATCCATACGGACTGGCCTCAGGATGGGCCAGGTCGGTCAGGAGTTGAAGTCCGCCATGAATAGGACTTTCGATGCCCGGAGGCAATGCGCGGTACGAACCGGATACACCAGCCGTAGTCGTCAGGGTCATGACTGAAGGAGAAGCGGCATGATCATAGCCGCTGCAGGAGGCCTCATGATGAAGGTATCCGTCTTCAAACCGGCAACGCATGGTTAGCAAATCATTGGTGACAGACTGACCGCTATTGGCATCGACATAGGATTGATAGAGCAAACCATCTTTAACCGATTCGATCATCAGGGAATGCACCAGTTTGTACTGCCCGTCGGGCATCAGGAGGTAACCTTGCTGGATGGGGATATCCTGCAGGCTGATATCCGTTTTATCATACACCGGCACTTCATTGAGCATGTGCCGTACCAGACCAGGTGCTGACCTGGAGGAGGGTGTTTGTCCGAGGGATAGCGCGGCAATGCCGATAGCTTCAGATGGCTTGACAATGCCGTGAGGTGCAGGAAAAACAATACCGGATATGTCCCGAAGCTGATGGCCTGCGCTGATGACCCGACCATCCGGCAGCATGGCGATGTTGATGCCTGTACCCAGGATCTCGATCCCCTGATAAGACTGGAACAGATGGATATGCTCCACGCCATTGTGGTCAGATATATATCGACTCCGGATATGAAGCGCTCCAACAGATTTGGAAGGAATACCATAGCGGCTTTCCAGGTGTTGATAAATCTTGGCGGTAAGTTCAGCCGATTGGGCCTGGAGGTGGAATAGGGGAATAAAAGACAGCAAAAGTACTGTCGTCAGCAGCAGATTTTTTTTCATCATAATGGTATAGAGCAGTTGAAAGTCTAAAATTACGCAATCCCACCCATTCGTATGGGTTCAACCTGAATTCTTCTTTACCTTGGCAATCCAGATGACAAAAAAAGCAAACTGGGTGATTATTGGCCGGCATACGGTCCTTGAAGCCCTGGAGACAGGACAAACCCTTGATAAAGTGCTGCTTGACCGGCTCGCCAGTTTTCCTGAACTGGTGACCGCCTGTAAAAAATATGAGGTACCTGTCCAGAAAGTACCCCGGGAGAAACTGGATAAATTTGGAACCAACCACCAGGGTGTAGCAGCCTTCCGATCCCAGGTCGAGTATACATCACTCGAAGGACTGATTCCACATCTTTTTGAAAAAGGAGCGGTACCCCTCCTGCTCGTCCTCGATAGGGTGACAGATGTAGGCAATTTTGGCGCTATCGCACGCTCTGCAGAGGTATTAGGAGCCGATGGCATCGTTTTTCCTGCCCGCGAATCAGCCCAGATCAATGCTGATGCTGTCAAGCGGTCGTCCGGTGCATTGCTCCGTCTACCCTTATGTCGCGTACGTGACCTGTTGACAGCAGTCCGTTTTCTCCGGGACAGCGGCATCCGGATACTGGCCGCTGATGGTAAAGGCAATGTTGCACTCCCGGCTACCGACCTTCGGGGACCTTCGGCGATCATCATGGGCTCAGAAGGCGAAGGTGTCGCACCCGAACTCCTCAGACTCGTCGACCAGATTATATTCATACCCCAAACCGGAACTATGGACTCCCTCAATGTATCGGTTGCCGCAGGAATAACCCTCTATGAAGCACAACGCCAGCGATCCGCAAAACCATAGCGTGGACGCAATTGTTGTACGATGGCTTATCTCTGTACTTTTGACCCGTTATCCTTTCTTCGCTATGCCACACCGGTTGATGTTTTTTCGTTTTTCATGGTCGCTGATCGTTTCTCTGTTTGTTGTCAGCACCATATCCCTTTCGTCCTGTAAGGGACCAAAAGCCGCTCAGGCCGACAGTGACCGGCTCCCAGATGCCCTGCTGTGGAAAATAGAACACAAAGATTTACCCGCTCCTTCCTATTTGTTCGGTACCATTCACATCATACCGCGTGAAGATTTTTTTCTGCCAGTGGGGTTGGATGAAGCTTTTGAAAAGTGCAACTCCGTCGTCTTCGAGTTTGATATAAATGAAATGTCGGATATCGGTTCGCTCATGGGCATGCTCACCGGTCTGATGATGAAAAATGGTATGACCTTGAAGAAGCTTTTGACCCGGGAGGAGTACGATGAAGTGTCCGCTTATTTTGAGAAAACCGGATTGCCCATGATGTTACTCAATCGGGTCAAACCCATGTTCCTGTCTATGCTGGCCGACGTGGATATGCATCCGGATGCCATGCAATCGGACGATAATGTCTCGTACGAATTAGAACTTTTCAACAAGGCCAATACCTCCTCCAAATCCGTCAGCGGACTGGAAACGATGTCGTACCAGATGTCCCTTTTTGACAGCATCCCTTACCCGGATCAGGCCAGGATGCTGGTGGAGGCTGTCCGGGGTACGAATACAGAAAGTGATGTTTTTGACGAAACGGTCAGCTTGTACACCTCACAGAATATCGAAGGCATGATCAGCATGATCGGAGAGTCAACCGGAGCGGAGAGCGGGGATTTCGAAAATGTATTGCTGCGCAACCGCAACCGCAACTGGATACCGGTGATGGAAAGAAAAATGAAAAAGGATCCTGTTTTCTTTGCCGTAGGGGCAGGTCATCTGGCCGGAGAAGAAGGGGTGATTCGTTTGCTAAAAAAGGCAGGGTATCATCTGTCTCCGGTATCTGTCTATCGGCCTGTGTCTCCACGGCGATTCTGATCTGGCATTCAGATTAATGCCTCCCCGCAGTGTTGGCAGTAGGCTGCATTTTTCAGGTGTTTGGTGTTACCGCAATTGGGGCAGATCATATTATTTGATTTTGTTTTTCCAAAAACCGTATTCGTAATTTCGGCCGTCACGATCCCGGTGGGAATGGCGATGATTCCATAGCCCATGATCATGACGACAGAGGCCAGTATTCGGCCAATGACAGTAACGGGCACAGTATCACCGTAGCCCACAGTCGTCAGGGTCACGATCGCCCAATAAATTCCTTCCGGCATGGAATTGATCGAGGGGTTTTGCCCTTCTTCCACCATAAACATTATAGCGCCCAACAGGATAACAGAAATTCCCATAAATGAAAGAAACACTAGAATTTTGGTCCTGCTGGCTTGTAGTGCTTGGACCACCACCGCACCTTCACTGACGAAGTGCCCCATGCCAAAGATTCGGAAGATTCGCAAAATACGTAGTACTCGAATGATCAGCAAGCTGGGTTGTCCGGTTATAATCAACCCGAGATAGGTAGGAATAATGGAAATAAGGTCCGTGATACCATAAAAGGAGGTGATGTATTTTCTCCTGGGCAGCGCAGCATATATCCGCATGGCATATTCGACGGTAAACAAGATCGTGAAACTCCATTCGAGCTTATTGAAAAACACAGGCCAACGATCTCCGATCGACGGTATAGTCTCCAGGATGACCGTAATGACGCTGATGAGGATCAGGCCGATGACGATGAGATCAAACCAACGACCCGCAGGTGTATCGGTTCCAAATACAATATTATGTAGTTTCTGCCTGGACATCAGGTTGCCTGTTGTATACCGGATTCTTGAACCACCAATGGTATGGGGAAAGTTAGAGTTTTCCTTTTAGATATTGTCCGGTTATACTTTCGGCATGCCGTGCCACCTGCTCGGGGGTACCCTGTACCACTACTCGACCACCTTCATCACCCCCTCCTGGGCCCATATCAATCACCCAGTCGGCGGTCTTGATCACTTCCAGATTGTGCTCTATGATTACAACAGTATGCCCTTTTTCTACCAGGGCATTGAGCGCGCGGAGCAACACATTGATATCATGAAAGTGCAATCCGGTCGTCGGCTCGTCAAAGATGAACAACAGATGCCGGTCATCCCGCTCCCGGCCCAGAAACGATGCGAGTTTTACCCGTTGCGCCTCTCCACCTGATAAAGTACTGGAAGCCTGGCCGAGCTTTATATAGCCCAGTCCCACATCCTGCAGAGGTTGCAGCCGCTCCGCAATGTCTTTTTCATCTGCAAAAAACTGGATGGCCTCATCCACACTCAGCTCCAGAATGTCAAAGATGTTTTTACCATTATACCGGATGTCGAGAATCGGCTTTTGAAAACGCTTGCCTCCGCATTCTTCACATAGCAGTTTGACGTCGGCAAGAAACTGCATCTCCACCACGATCTCCCCGTCACCCTTACAGGTTTCACACCGACCACCTTCTACATTGAAGGAAAAATGTTTAGGCTTGTAGCCATTCACTTTAGCGAGATGCTGATCCGTCATAAGTTTACGGATCGCGTCGTACGCCTTGATGTACGTGATGGGATTCGAACGCGAACTCCGCCCAAGCGCCTGCTGCCCAATCACTTCAATGCCTTGTATCCGTTGAATATCCCCGGAAAGTGATTTGAGCAGATGTGCATTCGAACCACTGGTCAGGCCCAGAAGGTTAGAGAGTGCAGGCTCAAGGATGTGGCGAATGAGTGTTGTTTTGCCTGATCCACTTACACCAGTGACCACCGTCATACAAAACAAAGGGATCTGGGCATCAACCTGCATCAGGTTGTGCAAACGAGCCCCCTGGATCAGGATTTTATTAGGCGATGTCCTGCGCTTCGATGGTGTCGGCACAGTCATTTGACCAGTCAGATATTGCTGGGTCAGACTGGGTTTACCGGCGATCTTTTTTTCCAGAAAATCTGTATAGGATCCCGCGTACACAATCTCACCTCCATGAATACCAGCCGCCGGACCTACATCAATGATATAATCTGCGCGCCGGATGATTTCTTCTTCATGCTCGACCACCACAACGGTATTACCCAGATCACGCAAGGCATGCAATACCTTGAGTAATTGCCCGGTATCCTGAGGATGTAGCCCGATACTGGGCTCGTCAAGGATATACAGGGAACTGGTCAAGTTGCTTCCAAGGTTGCGTGTGAGATGGATACGCTGTGTCTCTCCGCCAGAGAGGGTAGAGGAGATACGTTCCAGATGCAGGTAACCAAGCCCGACTTCGGACATGGTGTGCAATCGGTTACGAATTTCAATCAATATGCGGGCTGCCGTTTTTTCTTCTACTGGTGATAGCGACAGACGCTCAAAAAAGAGCTTGAGATCCCGGATGGACATATTCGCAAGCTCGGGTATCGATTTGCCATTGACTTTAACATAGGTAGCCTCAGGACGTAATCGTCCGCCACCACAATCCGTACAGGTGGTCCTCCCCCTGTAACGTGCCAGAGCTACCCGATTTTGAATTTTATAAATCCCTTGTTCCAGTTCCCGAAAATAACCATGGATACCCCGGATATCTCCCTGGCCTTGCCACAGGATTTTTTTCTCCTCCCGGGACAGATCGATATACGGTCTGTGAATGGGGAAATTGATTTTGTTGGCCTTTCGGATAAAATCCTGTTGCCATTGTGACGACTTTTCACCACTCCAGGCAACGACGGCACCGGCGTAGAGACTCAGTGTGGGATCAGGGATGACCTTGTCTTCATCGATCCCGATGATCTTGCCAAATCCTTCACAACGCGGACATGCACCGACAGGATTGTTGTAGTTAAATAATTTGGGTTCGGGTTCGATAAAAGTCATGCCGTCCAGTTCAAACCGATTGTTGAATTCTGCCCGTATACCGTCCTCCGCCTCTACGATACACTCACCTTCCGCTTCGTAGAAAGCGGTCTGTACGCTGTCCGCTACCCGCTTGATAAAATCGGGATCCTGGGAGACCGGAAACCGGTCAACCACGAGGCTGAGATCGCCTTTAGGCAGGGTATGGGCTTTTTGCTTGATCACCGTTTTGTGCCCGGTCAGGAAGTCTTCAATCCGCAACGTCTCTCCTTTCCATTGGATACGGTTGTACCCTTTTTGGAGCAGAAGCTGGCATTCTTTTTCAATCGTTCTTTTATCATCCTGGATGCTTAGCGGCGATATAATCAAAAGCCGGGCACCGCTCTCGAATCCCGTGACATGATGTACCACGTCCGTGACGCTGTGTTTTCGGACGCGTTCACCTGATACAGGACTGATCGTCTGCCCGACGCGGGCGTACAGGAGCCGCAGATAATCATAGATCTCCGTCATGGAGCCGACGGTACTCCTGGCATTGCCTCCCGTGACACGTTGCTCAATTGCGATCGCGGGACAAATTCCCCGGATATGATCCACATCCGGCTTTTTCATCCGGTTGAGAAACTGCCGGGCATATGAACTCAGACTTTCAACATATCGGCGCTGACCTTCGGCATATAGTGTGTCCATGATCAAGGAGGATTTTCCACTGCCGGAAAGACCGGTGACCACCACCAGCTTGTTTTTCGGTATGGAGACCGAAACGTTTTTCAGGTTATTGCTCCGGGCACCGATAATCTCTATTTGCCTGGATTTCAGGGGCATAACCTCGGCCGTAACGGTTCTGGATTTGAGCTTTACAGCCATACTGGATCGAATTTGGCGCAGTTTTTGCCCTGTAAAAATACCATCTTCCACAACGACATTGCCGGGCAGCAAAACTATGGAGGCGGGCGTTAAGTTCATGTTAAATAATTCGTACACTAAAAAAAATTTGGCACAACGGATAGAATTCACTTAGCTTAGCAGCAGATTTCAATTTTGGTCAAAATAAAAATCATTCTATAGTAGCAACACTACACTGTTTTTAAGACAAGGATTTGTCCTCGGATCCGACCCTTTCTATCACTATAAAAACACGTGTAGTATGCAGTTGCAATCGCTCAATGACCAACAACTAATTGATGCCTACCTGGCCGGAGACGAGGCCGCTTTTGCCTTCCTGCTTCATCGCCACAAAGCCAAGATTTACTCCTCGATCTATATGTTCACCAAAGACCGTGAACTGGCCGATGATCTGTTTCAGGATGTATTTATCAAAATCATCGATACCCTTCGCAAAGGAAAGTACAATCACGAAGGCAAATTCCTCCAATGGGCGCTTCGGATCTCCTACAATATGTGTGTGGACCAGTTCCGCCGCTCCAAACGCCGCGCCAAGGTATCCCCAACAGAGACGTTTGACATCTTTGATGTGCTCGAAAGTGATGTGCCCAACCGCGAAGTCAGCATGATGCGCGATCAGACCTATGATCGTGTCCGGACTTTGGTAGATATGCTGCCGACCGAACAACGTGAAGTCGTGATCCTCCGCCATTATGCCGATATGTCATTCAAGGAAATCGCCTGTCTGACTGATGTGAGCATTAATACTGCGCTGGGTCGGATGCGCTATGCGCTGATCAATATCCGCAAACTCATCGAAGAAAAGGAGTTAGTGCTTTGAGAAAGGTTTTTTCGTAGCCGTTCTCTGATCCGCCGGGACTCCTTTAATCCAGTCTTTATCAATTTCCATCAGGGCGCCAGCCGGTCTGCTTTCCAGAGACCGTCTTCGAGATGTCGTGTATACCTGAACCGGTCATGCATGCGGTCCGAACGGCCCTGCCAGAATTCGTATACGGAAGGACGGACCAGAAATCCGCCCCAATGGTCAGGCCGGGGAAGCGGATCTACACCTTTATAGGTGGTCTCCATTGCCCGCAGATTGAGGTCCAGCAGTTCACGATCCGGGATAATCTGACTTTGTGGCGAAGACCATGCTCCGATCTGACTGCCTCTCGGTCTCGATTGAAAATACGTTGTAGATCGCTCAGGCGGTAATTTTTCTGCAGTCCCTTCGATCCGGATCTGTCGCTCCAATTCCTTCCAGAAAAACAACAATGCCACATGGGGATTGTACGCCATATCCCGGGCTTTAGGGCTTTCGTAATTGGTAAAAAACTCAAAACCTTCGTTAGAAAGTCCCTTCAACAAGACTATCCGTGCAGCCGGTCTGCCCGATGCATCAACGGTCGCCAGCGTCATGGCATTGGCTTCCTCAATAACCGCATCAATAGCTTCATGCCACCATCGGCGAAACAAATCCAGCGGCTCCGGAGTCAGATCGGATACGTCCAGGGTGCTTTTGTGGTAGGCTTTGCGCAGGTGCTCCGGGTTACTCAAGGACATTCATTTTTATACATCCTGCAGAATGGCAGCACGTTTATTCTCGCAAAGATAAAATGCCCTGTTGATAAAGTCCCTCTTCATGAACCCGTCACCTGATAGGTTGTTCGTACCTTTAGCATTGCTGTATGAGATCATCTGACGATATCGGTCATAATCAGATCTACCCACCCGGAGTGAGGACGGGAGCGACTTTGTTATTGGTCCTCTACCTGTTGGTTTTTCTCCTGCCTTCAGGTTCATTGCCCCACGTTCATCACGATCACGACCTGCATGCCAGCGATACGTGCCACACGGACCCTTGCCATATCAGCATTTATCATCCGGGAAGTAGTGGAGGTTGTGAACATAAGTTTCACTTTACCACAGCTCCGGACGATTGTGATCTCTGCCCCAGCATCGTCACCCGATACCTTAAAGCCGAGCAAGCCCAACTCTACCTCTGTAGCCCTGCCCCGTCGATACAGCAATATACCTACATCAACAATCCTCTTGTAGCCAGTGTATATTTTCATCATGACAGAGGTCCTCCCATGCAGTCTGCCTGATGGCACTGTAATGTGATATAGTGCACGCGGCACAGCGATATCGCTGCGGCCCTATTGTCGTATACTCTTTTTTCAAACAAGTAAAATTCGTACACCATGAAAGCACATAAGCTTTTATATATACTCCCTGTTATTGTATTGATAGCATTCACCTCCTGTAAGAAAGATCCGGAGATCCCGAATGAGGAAGAACTGATCACGACCCTTATCTATACCCTGACACCCCAGGCTGGCGGTGTCCCTGTGGTCATGATGTTTCAAGACCTGGACGGTGATGGCGGAGCAGAGCCCGAGATCATGGCCGGTACGCTGTCTGCCGGAGTTGTCTACAACGGAGTGATCGCACTGTTCAACGAATCCGTCAATCCCACAGAGGATATCACGGAGGAGGTGGAGGAAGAAGGCGATGAACATCAACTCTTTTACATCGTCAGCGGGACAGGGACTCTGGTCCAGTATGCGGATACCGATTCCGATGGTTTTCCGCTGGGTCTTGCAACAACCCTTACCGCGGGGGAAGCGGCGACAGGCACGCTGACGATCATCCTCCGGCATCTCCCGGTTAAAACAGCCACAGGCGTCAGCAACGGAGATATTACGTTTGCCGGGGGAGAGACGGACATAGAAGTGACCTTCCCACTGACCATTGAATGATGCTTCAGCGTTTTATTTCCATTATAATAGCTATGCTTCTGGGCGGATTTTTATTCGCCCAGAAGTGTACGCTGACCATTTCCGGACGCATCCTGGATAAAGCCACAAAGGAGCCACTAGAGTATACTTCAGTGGCTTTCCGCGAAGGCAACCGCAGCGTAATAGCAGACAGTGCAGGCTATTTTCGTCTCGGAGGATTTTGCGCCGGCGCCTATCATATCCAGATATACCATGTGGGCTGTCCGCCAGGCCATTATTACGTGACGGTCAGTCGGGATACGGTTTTTACGTTTTATCTGGAGCATCATAGCCAGTTGTTGCGGGAGATCGTGGTAGAGGGAGAGACAGGTTCCTATCAGGAAAGTCAAACCCGCCAGACTCTGACAGCATCGATGATACGAAACCGGAGCGGGCAGTCACTGGCTGATCTGGTGGATGAAGTGACTGGCGTTCGTTCACTGCGCAACGGCGGAGGTATTGCCAAACCGGTCATTCATGGCATGTTTGGCAACCGGGTTGCGATCATCAACAATGGCCTTTTGCAGGCTGGACAACAATGGGGTGTTGATCATGCCCCGGAGATCGATCCCAATACAGCAGACCGGATCACAGTCGTCAAGGGATCAGATGCCATCGAGTACGGATCACAGGCCCTTGGGGGAGCCGTGATCGTGGAGGCAGGACCAATCCTCCGTGACCCCCACCTTCATGGGACGGTCGGATACACCTTCACCGACAATGGCAGGGCGCATGTCCTTCAGGCCAGAATCAACAGCTCGATGGATAAGTTTGACTGGCGCGTGACCTCATCTCTCAAGAAAGCCGGAGATCAATCCACACCGGATTACTTTCTGACCAATACCGGAACATCGGAATATGGTGGTTCTCTGCAGACTGTTTTCAGGCCGTCAGAGCACACACAACATCACCTGTATTACAGTTACATCAGGATGCAGCCGGGTATTTTTGCCGGTGCCCATATCAGTAATCTGACAGACCTGGAAGAAGCCATAGGGCGTGAGCGACCTTTCAATGTGAGAGATGATTTCGCCTATTCCATTGCTGCTCCAAGGCAGAAAGTCGATCATCATCTGTTGAAGTATTCCGGAAAGAAAATCGTGGAAGAGTTTGCCTTTTGGGAGTGGACCTATGGTCTACAATTAAATCATCGGCAGGAATTTGATATCCGGCGGGGAGATCGTTCTGAAAAACCGGCGCTGGATATGGCTCTTTGGTCACATGCCCTTCAGACCAGGTATCTCAACGATCGAGGGAAAGTAAGGTATAAATGGGGTGCCCAATTCAGATGGACAGATAATACCAATGATGCACAGACGGGGATATTGCCCCTGATTCCGGACTACCGCGAAGGCCAGGCGGGTCTCTTTGGTGTCGGCCAATACCCGAAAGGGGTGTTTACGCTGGAAGCCGGTGCCCGGTACGATCTCCAGGCTATGCGCGTCTGGGCTATCACCAATACACTTCCACGGGAGATCATCACCAGGAACCATATCATGCATGATGTGGCGCTGTCAGCCGGGGTGCGCTATAATCCTGCCGCTGATCTCGAAACCCGTATGCAACATGTATTGGCCAGACGCGCCCCGGAAGCCAATGAACTCTATAGCGCGGGTCTACATCAGGGCGTCGCCGGCATTGAAGAAGGGGATTGGAATCTGCGGTCTGAAACATCGATTAAATCCATGCTGACCCAAATGATCGAAGTCAAATCGTTCTTCCATGCTGAGGTGACGATATACTCCCATTTGATTCGGGATTATATCTATCTGCGCCCGGAGGATGAATTGCGGCTTACGATACGCGGCGCCTTTCCGGTCTATACCTATGTGCAGGAGCATGCCTGGTTGCGCGGTGTGGATGTGATATGGGTGTCTGATTTTTCGCACCATCTGGAATGGATGTCTTCGCTGTCCTGGATCCGGGGTACCACGATTTCGGATCAGCGGTCGATTAGTTTGTTGCCACCATTACAGATCAAGAGTATGATCTCCTGGGCGTTTCATGATCACCGGGTGTGGAAGAGCAGCAAGGTACAGGTGGAAGGTATCTACCATGCCAGGCAAAGGCAGTGGGATGTGGAAAGCGAATTGCTGGAGCCGCCTGACGATTACTTTCTACTGACGCTTCGTTTTGCCACCGGCATCAAAATTCGGCAGGATGTTCTGCATTTCAGTGTGGCCTGTGACAATGTCCTGAATACCCGGTATCGGGATTATCTCAACCGGCTGAGATATTTCGCGGATGAGCCAGGCAGATCGGTGAGTATCCGTTTGCGATTTGATTTTTAGGCCTGAGGCTAAATGATTTGAGGGCTCTTTTTCTGTCATCAGGGGTTATCAGGCTTGTGGCTTCGTGACGTTGTCACCAAGATACCTACCTTTGCCCCCATGAACCGTTTCCTGGGAACTTTCACACTGGTCTGCTGTACATGGTGGGCTTGGAGCCAGACTTCGGGGAACCCATTTGATCTGAAATTCCGCCCAACAGGACCCGCCTCCATTCCTACGGCTACTCCGTCACCAACTAATACGCTCCAGGATACGATCACCGCTCCGGTTGCTCATATCCGGGCTGGAGACCTGACTAATCAACCCGATACGGCTTCTGATAATTCACCTTTGTTGTCAGGAGATTCTACCGGTAGATCGGCTTCGGACAATCCATTCGCTATCGTGGAGCCCGCTACCAACGGAGGTGCTGATCTGGTGGTGCCTTCTGTCGTCCCGAAAGAAAAGGAAAGTATCCCGGGAGCGAAGAGGTCAGATCCCGTCACCAAATCCTCCAAGGGATTTCAGGTCTTCTTCGTCCTGCTGAGTTTGCTCCTGATCATCTTTATCGTCAATGTGGAGCGGAGTTTTGTCCGGGACCTTTGGCGAGTGATCTCCAATGAAAACTATAGTTCGCTACACCATCGTAATCAGCGCAATACCATGCGCCAAATCTTGCTGATGATGGGATACACGGTCTTTGTGATGCAGGCAGGATTGTTTCTCTTTTTGGCCTTGCGTTTTTTCGATCATGGAGGTGCCTTATCCTCCACGTTATGGGGTTGTTTGGGTCTGGTGGCAGGTGTATATCTGATGCGACATGGTGTCATTCGGTATCTCAGATGGTTGTTCAATAATGACAAGGAAATGACCCTGTTTGGGTTTGATATCAGTATCTTCAATATCATGGTAGGATTGATCCTTCTTCCGGTCAATATTCTACTCCTTTTTGGCCCGGAATCAATAGCTAAAGGTCTGATTATCACTGGTACTACAGCTATAGTGCTGGCCTATTTCATGCGGCAGCTTCGATGGTTCCTGACGGCCCGACATTTGATCGTTCACAGTCTGTTTCTCTTTTTTGTGTATCTTTGCGCCGTCGAAATACTCCCCCTTTGGGTCATTTCGAAGCTATTCTGGTGAGTGATTGATCCATTAAAACCTGACGAATGGGTACAAACAGTATTAAAGCAAGTGTTTCAACAATTCCAAAACGTACTGTTCAGACCATACTGGTCTCTCAGCCCAAACCAGAACGATCCCCATACTATGACATAGAAAAAAAATTCGGCATCCAGATTGACTGGCGTCCCTTCAATCATGTTGAAGCCGTTACTGAAAAGGAATTCCGGAAAAACCGTATCCGCCCGGACGAGTTTCAGGCCGTGGTCATGACCAGTAAAAACAGCATCGACCACTTCTTTCGCCTGTGCGAAGAAATGCGGGTGAAAGTCTCTCAGGACATGAAGTACTTCTGTACCTCCGAGACCGTAGCCCATTACCTGCAGAAGTTTATTCAGTACCGGAAACGCAAAGTATTTGTCGGCGATCGTTCTATTCAGGATCTTTCTAACGCGCTGCAAAAGCATAAATCAACCACCCGATTCCTCGTGCCCATTTCCAACCTGGGCAAAGAGGAAGTCATCGAGTATCTCAAGCAAAAGGATATCAATTTTGAGTCCGCCGTCATGTATAAGACCGTCTCGAGTGACTTGTCCGATCTGCGGGATATCTTCTATGATATGCTGATCTTTTTCTCTCCCCAGGGCATTGAATCTTTGTTTGAAAACTTTCCTGATTTTAAACAAAACAATACCCGGATCGCTGTTTTTGGCAATATCACCTCCAAAGCCGCAGAAGAGCATCAATTGCGCATAGATGTCATAGCTCCGGCACCAGGGATTCCCTCTATGGCAATGGCGCTGGAGAAATACCTGTTGGAATCCAATGCCTGACCTTTAGCCAATTGAGGCAAGCCGGCAACCTCCACTTCGTTTTTTTTGTTTTTGAAGGTTATGATCACACATGCTCCGCCACGCCTGATCGACCACCTTCGCGAAAGATTCGTGTTCGGTCCTATGCCGGGTGCGGAAGCGCATTTCAAAATGGCACATGCTGTCAGACGCGTAGACCCAAACCCGGATCCGGCTTCGATCCGGGAAGCTGCAGTACTCATGCCCCTTTTTGAAAAAGAACCGGATGACTGGCACATGATCTTCATTCGACGCACAAGTTCTCATATAAAGGATAAGCATGCCGGTCAAATTGGTTTTCCCGGTGGGAAGAAAGAAAGCACAGACCCGGACCTCTTATACACCGCCCTCAGAGAAACGGAGGAGGAAATAGCCCTGAATCTCATAGACGTGGAAGTGTTAGGCCCACTCACACCCCTGTATATCACCGTGAGTAAGTTTATGGTGCATCCTTACGTAGCCTGGTGCAGAAGCAGACCCACGCTGACCCCGCAGGAAAGCGAGGTCGAAGAGATCCTCGAAATGCCGCTGGCCCGATTTGCAGATCCAGAGGTGATCCACTCGACCCGCATTCAACTTCAAAGTGGGATCGTCCTCAATCATGTCCCAGCCTACAGGATTGACGGGTATGTCATTTGGGGGGCTACGGCCATGATCCTCCGTGAATTCCTGGACATCCTGCCCCCCCAATGAAGAAGGGCAGGCCACATTTCCGTATTTTGCCACCGTGATGAAACAGACACCTACACCAACGGCGTACCAGCCCAAACATCATATCCGCATTGTGACGGCGGCCTCGCTCTTTGACGGTCATGATGCTGCCATCAATATCATGCGCCGCATCATGCAACGCTCTGGAGCAGAGATCATACATCTCGGACACAACCGGAGTGCCAGAGAAATTGTAGACACTGCCATTCAGGAAGACGCCCAGGGCATAGCACTCACCTCCTATCAGGGCGGTCATAATGAATATTTCAAGTATATCTATGATATGCTCCGTGAACGGGGTGCCGGTCATATCCGGATCTTTGGCGGCGGCGGTGGTACGATCCTGCCGCAGGAAATTGAAGACTTGCAAGCCTATGGTATCACCCGCATCTATTCGCCTGATGACGGGCGCCACATGGGGCTCCAGGGCATGATCAATGATGTGCTTCGGCATTGTGATTTTCCACTCGGGGATCAGGTGAATGGGGAAATCAAAAAACTAAGTAAGAAAGATCACCTTTCGATCTCCCGCATGATCACGGCTGTGGAAAACTACCCCGATGAAAATCAACACTGGATCGCCGATATCACCAAACGGGCAGAAACGGCCAACGTACCCGTATTGGGGATCACCGGTACAGGTGGCGCTGGCAAGTCCAGTATGATCGATGAGATCATTCGCCGTTTCCTGTTGGACTTTCCGGATAAAGATTTAGCTGTCGTGTCCGTAGATCCCAGCAAGCGCAAAACCGGCGGGGCTCTCTTAGGTGATCGCATTCGCATGAATGCCCTGACATCGACACGAGTCTATATGCGCTCACTGGCCACCCGCCAATCCAACTTAGCCCTTTCCAAACACATCCGCCAGGCCATCGATATCCTCAAGGCCGCTGACTTTGATCTCATCATCCTCGAAACCTCCGGTATCGGCCAATCCGACACAGAGATCGTAGATCATGCGGATATGTCCCTCTATATCATGACGCCGGAGTTTGGCGCAGCATCCCAACTGGAGAAGATCGATATGCTCGATTTTGCCGATGTCATCGCGATCAACAAGTTTGACAAACGAGGCGCTCAGGATGCGTTGCGCGATGTTCGTAAGCAATATAAACGTAATCATGAGCTTTGGGATACCGCTGATGATCTGATACCGGTGTATGGTACCATTGCGTCACAGTTTAATGATCCAGGGACGAATGCCCTTTATTTGAAGATTGTCGAGATCCTTCATCAAAAAGCTGGCTTCAACCTGTCCAGCACACTATCTCTGCGAACCGGTGATAGTGAAAAGATCTATATTATACCGCCCCATCGGGTTCGTTACCTGTCGGAGATCGCGGATCAAAACCGCAAGTATGATGTCTGGGCGCAGCAGGAGGCTGACAAAGCCGCCCGGCTCTATGCGATACAGGAAACCAAAACGCATTTCGAGGAGAAAAACGACACCGGGATCAGTGAGACCCTGGGCCTGGAGTTTGATCGCTTACGTCAGGATCTGCATGGTGATATCTGGCGGTGGCTGGAAGAATGGCCACAGATCCGGCATCAGTATGTGGATGATGACTATTCTTTTAAAGTCAGAGATAAAGTGATCAAGGTGGATACGCATGTGCGCTCCCTATCAGGCACACGGATTCCGGTCGTGGCCTTACCTCCATATAAAGAATGGGGTACACTGGTGCAGTGGGTGACACAGGAAAATCTTCCAGGTCGGTTTCCTTATACCGCAGGTATCTATCCGTTTAAGCGGAAAGGGGAAGATCCTACCCGCATGTTTGCGGGCGAGGGTGGGCCTGAGCGGACCAACAAACGGTTTCATTATGTATCGAAAGGGATGCCGGCTATACGGCTGTCAACAGCGTTTGACAGTGTGACCCTCTATGGAGAGGATCCGGATTATCGGCCTGATATCTATGGTAAAATCGGCAACGCCGGTGTCAGTATCTGTACCCTTGATGATGCTAAAAGACTGTACTCCGGGTTTGACCTCTGCGATCCGAAGACCTCGGTCTCTATGACCATCAACGGTCCCGCAGCTACGATTTGCGCTTTTTTTATGAATGCTGCCATCGATCAGCAATGTGAATTGTACATCCGGGAGCATAAGTTGGAAGCCGATGTTGAAAAGGCATTGGAACGTAAGTATGATCAACAGGGGTTTCCACGTCCGAAGTATGATGCCGAGATTCCTGAAGGGAATAGTGGACTGGGCATGATGTTGCTGGGACTGACCGGCGATGAAGTCCTGCCTCCCAATATTTACCAGACACTGAGGAGCAAAGCGCTGAACTCAGTCCGGGGTACTGTGCAGGCCGATATACTCAAGGAAGATCAGGCGCAGAATACCTGCATCTTCTCCACCGAGTTTTCACTCCGGCTGATGGGAGATATGCAGGCGTATTTTATAGATGAAAATATTCGCAACTTTTATTCGGTTTCGATTTCAGGCTATCATATCGCCGAGGCTGGGGCAAACCCAATCACCCAGTTGGCCTTTACACTTTCTAATGGGTTCACCTTTGTGGAGTATTATCTTTCGAGAGGGCTTGCTATCGACGATTTTGCGCCGAATCTTTCTTTTTTCTTCTCCAATGGCGTAGATCCCGAGTATGCCGTCATCGGCCGGGTCGCCCGCCGCATCTGGGCAAAGGCCATGAAATATAAGTATGGCGGGAATGAGCGCTCCCAAAAACTCAAATATCATATTCAGACCAGTGGCCGCTCCCTGCACGCGCAGGAGATCTCCTTCAACGATATCCGAACCACCCTGCAGGCTCTGTATGCCATCTATGACAATTGCAACAGTCTTCATACCAATGCTTACGATGAAGCCATCACTACTCCGACAGAGGAAAGTGTACGCCGGGCCATGGCGATCCAATTGATCATCAATCATGAACTGGGGCTGGCAAAAAATGAAAATCCACTTCAGGGTGCATTTATCATTGAAGAACTCACGGACCTGGTAGAAGAAGCGGTGTTGGCAGAGTTTGACCGGATTACAGAAAGAGGAGGCGTGCTGGGAGCTATGGAGACCATGTATCAACGCAGCAAGATCCAGGAAGAAAGTCTGCACTATGAAACTCTCAAGCACTCCGGAGAATTTCCTATCATTGGCGTCAATACATTCTTGTCCGATGAAGGATCACCCACGGTTTTGCCAAGGGAAGTGATCCGCTCCAATACGGAAGAAAAAGAAAACCAGATCCGCCGATTAAAGGCGCTTCATGAAGCAAATGCGACCATCTCAGGAGACGCCATGAAGAAACTTCAGAAAATCGCCGTTGACAATGAAAATACCTTTGGAGCGCTGATGGAGGTCGTCAAGACTTGTTCACTCGGGCAGGTGACACACGCCTTATATGAAGTGGGAGGCCAGTACCGGCGGAATATGTAAGTTTACCCGGAAGACTTAGTTGCGCGTTATGGACAACAATGACATCAGATGGAAGCAACGACTTCAAAACTTCAGGAAAGCTTTTGCTCTCCTGGAAGAAGCTGTTGAAAGATATAATCAACAGGGATTGTCTGCTCTGGAAGAGCAGGGGTTGATACAGCGGTTTGAATTTACCCACGAATTAGCCTGGAATGTACTTAAAGATTATTTTGAGTATCAGGGAAACACGAGTATAACCGGTTCTCGTGATGCTACCAGAGAAGCCTATAGCAATGGACTTGTGGAAGATGGGGATGGTTGGATGGAAATGATCAAAAGTCGCAATCAATCTTCTCCTACATACAACGAAAAAGTGACAGATGAGCTCAGAAACAAAATAAGAGGGACCTACTACAGTTTGTTCAAAGCGTTATTATTTAAAATGTCTCAATTTGAAAATAGGTAACCTGTGTTCGGTTTGAAAGATAGACATATCGATGTCCTGCATCAATGTTTTGCACAGTATGATACTATTGATCAGGTTGTCATTTACGGATCCCGGGCTCAGGGAAACTACAGACCCGGCTCAGATATTGATTTGACCATCGTGGGCCAACTTTCTTACAGCGATTTAATGAAACTCGATAACGAGTTAGATGATTTACTCCTGCCTTTTAAGATAGACCTGTCTCTTCTGGAGAAGATAGCCAATCCGGATTTAATCCTGCACATTGAGCGCGTGGGTAAAATATTGTATGATAAATCCAAAAAGGAATTGCTCCTTGACCCACCTGTAGCGTATAAAGCAAAAAGCCAGAAGTAAAAGAGGAAAAACCAAAAGCGGTATGCATTCCGCACAGCCCGCCCACCACAAATAGCGAATACGAACGTCAATAGGGGATGTTGTATCGCAAATGGATCAAACAAACAAAAGTTTACTCCAGGGTGATAACCAGGGGAAAGCAGCTTCTCACCATTTCTCAATAATACCGCTTGCGCTGTACCTGGGCGATATATTTGCCTAAACGCATGACCTGACGTGCATAGCCATATTCGTTGTCATACCACACATAGAGGACTGCACTCTGACCATCCGGATGGACCAGCGTGGCCTTCGAATCATAGATCGCCGGGCAACTGTTGCCGATGATATCACTGCTCACGAGTTCGTTGCTGATGGAGTAATTGATTTGCTCGACAAGATCACCTTCGAGGGCCGCCTTGCGCATGATCTCATTGATGCCTTCGAGTGTCGTCGGCTTGCTGAGCTGAAGATTCATGATCGCCAGTGAGCCGTCAGGCACCGGCACACGGATGGCATTGGACGTAAACTTGGGTCCCAGACCTGGAATAGCTTTATCGATAGCCGATCCCGCTCCTGTTTCAGTGATGACCAAATTGGTGGCCGCACTACGTCCCCGGCGATACTTACTGTGCATATTGTCGACCAGATTTTGGTCATTGGTAAAGGCATGCACAGTTTCAATATGTCCGCGCTCGATGCCAAGGTTGTCGTTGATGACTTTGAGGACGGGCACGATGGCATTGGTGGTACAGGATGCCGCGGAAAAAATGTCCAGTTCCTGTGGATTGAACATGGTCTGATTGACACCATGTACAATATTCGGTACGCCTTTGCCCGGAGCTGTGAGCAGGACTTTACTCGCCCCCTTGCTTTTCAGATGCCGACCAAGAGCATCTTTGTCGCGGAAAGCACCGGTGTTGTCAATGACGAGCGCATTTTGGATGCCGTACTGCGTGTAGTCAATATCCTCTGGTTGACTGGCGGTAATGAGATGGACGATGTGGCCGTCGATGATGAGGGCATTGTTTTCTTCATCCGCTTCCACGATACCCGGGAAAGCGCCATGCACAGAATCAACACGGAGTAAAGACGCCCTTTTTTCAGCCATACCCGTGCCTTTATCGCGTGTTACGATAGCGCGTAGGCGCAGTTGCTCCCCCCGGCCTTCTTGTGCGATGAGTTCCCGCGCCAGCAAACGACCGATTCGGCCGAAGCCATAGAGGACCACATCCTTGGGCTGTGTGCGGATATGATTGTCAGGGCCAATAAAATCTTTGAGTTTTTCTTTAAGAAATAAAGCTTCGCTGCCGGCCGGATGAGCACTCTGGATCCATTCCGAAGCTATCCGTCCAATATCCATACGGGCAGGGCAAAGATCCAGTTTGAGCATAGCCTCCAGCAGGGCCGTCGTGGCATCGACTTCAATCGGCTGGCCCACCACCTTCCGGGCATAGTGATGCAGACTCAGTATCTCGGAAGCACGTTTGTCAATGAGTTGGTTCCGGAACAGGACCATTTCGATCCCCTTGTCATACCAGAGATCATTGATGGCCTTGATAAAACGGGTAGCCAGCTTTTCATGCGAGATGCGATTTTGCACCATTTCATTGTACGAATGGGAGGACATGCTTGGTATCGGTTTTACTGTGCAGGAGCAAAAATAGAAATAATACCATACGAAGAATCAGCGGCGAGGTCGGTATCGGCTACTCGATCGTAGACGGATATCGTTGTACAGAGGTAATACACCCACCATTATAGAATTTATTTCTTAACCCTCCTCATCACGTTCACGCGGCTGCTCTCTCCATCCACATGCGTATACGCCAGGAGTACCTGATCATGTGCAACCGCCAGAACGGGAAACCCGCTTTTACGGCGGGGATCAATTGCACAGACTGTATCGGTACGAAAACGACCCTTCACAGTTGACACTTGCGCGACCATGATCCTGGTGGAGTCCTGATGATCCCGACCAATCCAACTCACGAAAGCATTAGCTTGATCCATCGCGATGTCCACTCGCCCCAAAGGTTGATTGACATCCAGATGGATTGGCGACTGCCAGTTTTTGCCGTCGTCCTTCGACATCAGGAATGAAACGTGTGCTCCATGCTCTGCTATGCCATACCATACCCTGCCCAGAACATTGGCGGCATAACTCAGAGAGGGTCCGTTGACCGGACAGCCAGCTATCTTCCAGTGGTCCGGCGAGATAGTCTGCGGGGCTGTCCATTTCTTTCCATCCCAGGCCACATGCGATATATCCCGGATTTCTCCATCGGTTCTGTCCCTGTAGGCCACCACAAGTCCTGTTTCAGTTCGGGCAGCAGCAGTCTGACAGCATTCACAGGTCATCGAATCCAGGACCATCTCTTCGGTCAATATACCATCCGTATCCAGCCAGCCTCCGATCAGCAGCATGGAGCCACTGTGACTTCCATGACCTCCAGTATGATCCTCACCGGCCATCTTACGTCCATCCAGCCAGCAGAAAAATATTTTGTCCCCATCCCGCACCGTGCTCACAAATCCATGTTCCCCCGGTCTGGTATCCCGGTGAAGTATAAATGGTGTACGCCAGGTTTGACCTTGATCCGGAGATACCGAGACCATGATCTGATAGTCATATTGACCTGCACCACTCATCTGAAGCCAATGAGCTGCGAGGTGATGGCCATCCTCAAAAGCTGTGATGGACGGAAAGTCCGCCCAATTGACAAACCAGTTATTTCCACGCGCAACCTCCCTTTTCTCTACCCATGAAGTGCCATCATACCGGCTAAAGTTTAATATGGACGTTGTATCCGGTGTCCATTCAATCCAACTCATGTAGATACTTCCATCGGGTCCGGTGTGAAGATTGGGCGCTTCACTGTCAGGCCCTGCCGGAGACGTATACACCGCCCATTGGGGCATGGAGGAATTGTCGCGGCAAGCCAACACTGTAACAGCAATACCCAGGATGATGTGGCATTTTAAACAAAAAGCGTGTAGTGGCATAACCGTGTGAAGAACGGGAATTTTTTTCTATACAGCACTCTTAATTCCGATACTGATTTTTATCCGAGTCGGTATCCTTTTTCTATGATCCATCCTTCTTCTGCATGTTGGAGAATATGAAAATGATCCGCTGTAAATGAAGCATGAAAGGTCTGCTTCGCGTAGTGCTCATACGCTTTTGCGAATTGTGATCCTTTGACATCCTTGTGCGCCAGCGTCACATGCGGATGAAAAGGGCGATCCGGATATTTTTCCAAAACATGAGGCATACGGGTCATCAGGGCCTGTCGCCAGATATCATGCAGCAGTTGAAGCCCATCTGCCTTTGCCGGCTCGATAAAGATCACCCTGGGCTTAAATGCCCCATACCCCTGAAGCAGGATGTCAAATGGGGTCACGCTTCCGGCAATGGCTTCGGCCATACCATAGAGGAATCCCGTTTCGGCCGAGCTCAGCGCCATCGGTGGAATGATCGTGATGTGAGGCGGAGTCCGAAGTGCATGTAGTGGTCCCCAGGTCTCCGCAATATATTCCTGTTCCTTTCGAATCGTGGTAAACAAAGGATCCGGAGGAACAATAGCGATCAGCCTCAGATGGTGATGTTGACCTTGTATCATGTTTGAAACTACAGCTTTCCTGTCAGTATTGTCAATCTGTCAGGTTTAATGTGCGAGGCCAGAAGAATATTGCTTGATTTTTATTACATTCATCCACATGAATTGTCTGCTGGCTATGAATTTTGTTACCATCCTCTTCTTTATACATTATGCTTGTAATGCTCCAATTGAGCGCACGGAGACCCATGGGAAAGGATTGCCTCACCCTACATTAGTAGCACCGGCTTCGGGAGATTCCAGGCTGGCCACGATCAGACTTCCACCGGGATTTACAATAGAAGTCTACGCGGAAGATCTTGAGAATGCCCGCTCTATGGAGCTCACACCGGCCGGAACACTTTTCGTAGGTACGCGCGGCAAAGGAAATGTGTATGCATTGCAGGATGAAGATCGGGATTTCAAGGCAGAGAAACGGTGGACGATAGCCTCCGGTCTTCATATGCCCAACGGGGTGGCCTTCCGGGACGGAGATTTATATCTGGCCGAAGTGAGCCGGATATGGCGGTTTCCAAATATTGAATCACATCTGGAAAAGCCGGTCAAAGAAATATTGGTCGATACCTACCCGGATAAAGATCATCATGGCTGGAAATACATCGCTTTCGGTCCGGATGGACATCTCTATGTACCCGTCGGCGCGCCATGCAATATTTGTGAATCAGCGGATGAAATTTTTGCGACCATCACCCGGATCAATCTCTCCACCAAACGCCGGGAAATTGTACACCGAGGAATACGAAATACAGTAGGTTTTGACTGGCACCCCGTGACAAAAGAATTGTGGTTTAGTGATAATGGGGGTGACTGGCTTGGAGACGATATGCCAGCCTGCGAAATCAATCATGCGCCAAAAGACGGAATGCATTTCGGCTTTCCATACTGTCACCAGGGGGATTTTCCTGATCCCAAACTGGGGAAGAAGGGTGATTGCGAAATGTACACACCACCGGCCCGAAAACTTGGCGCACATGTGGCCCCTTTAGGAATTGAGTTTTATACCGGCACTATGTTTCCTGAGACCTATCATCACCAGCTATTTGTCGCAGAGCATGGATCATGGAACCGGTCCATACCTGTCGGTTATCGGGTCATGCTCGTCAGGATAGACGGAGACAAAGTCACCTCATACGAGCCTTTCGCTGATGGCTGGCTACAGAATGGAAAAGTCTTGGGCCGACCAGTTGATATCGAACTTCTGCCTGACGGTTCCATGCTGGTCTCGGATGATTACGCCAATAAAATATACCGGATTTCCTATTCGGGCTGATCGGGAAGCACGTTATGGAACCTGAATATCGGTCGGGCTGAGGGAGCTACCGGATGACCGTGATATCGCCTGCAATCTGATGGCAGTGTCCATCAGTAAACTCAACGTCTGCTACCCAAAAATACACACCCGGTTGTACCATTTGTCCCCGGTGTGTACCATCCTACAAATCACCCAATTGAGGGCGGATGACAATGTCTTCCACAACAGAAGATGGACCCAGACGAGTGCAGGTCACTATCATTTCCGCAACATCTTCCGGTGGCATGAGGCGATCGACCGGAAAATCAGCTCCGGCCCATGAAGCCGACCAGGTAGCACCCGGCATCACAGAGGTCACTTTGATGCCATAGGGTTTCATCTCCTCCCGCAATGACTTGCTGAATCCCAGTAATGCAAACTTACTGATGGTATACGCACCTCCATTGGGATAGGCCATAAAACTGGCGATGGAGCAAAGATTGATGATATGACCTTGCCGGGCTGTCATCATTCGGGGCAATAAGGTTCGGGTGAGATAGTAAGGACTGAACAAGTTGATCTGTAGCGTTTCTTCCAATACACCGTCAACTTCCTCGTGCACAGTGCCGGGAAGGAAGACCCCCGCATTATTAACCAACAAATCAATCTGAGACCATTCCTGGCCCATTTGGTGTCCGTACTGGAGGGTTTCTGCTTTGTTGCGGAAGTCCACCTGATGGATCAGACATTGCCTGTCAGGGAATGCTTTCTGTACATCCTCTTGTAGCAATTCCAGTTCGTCGATATGGCGGCTGGAAGCGGCCACATTCCATCCCTCCTGTGCCAGGCGCCATAAAACAGCCCTGCCTATGCCTTTGGTAGATCCGGTGATGATTGCATTCATACCCATAAAGATACAGGAAGAAGACAGGCGAGTACAAAGTCACTTGAATACCACCTCTACCGAACATTCAGGTGGATGGCTTACATTTACCTCCTTATACAGCAGTATCGAATGAATTTCAAGTTTCTGACCCATCTGGGACGATTTTTGATCTGGATGAAGCAGGTTTTTTCCAGACCGGAAAACTTCCGGATGTACTGGCGGGAGACCATGCGTCAGATGAATGATATCGGGATTGGGTCCCTTATCATCGTGATGCTCATTTCGACGTTTATGGGAGCGGTCATGGCCGTACAGATCAGCTATCAGTTGGGTGGTCAGCTCATACCCCGTTATTATGTGGGATATTTGGTGCGGGACATCACGATCATCGAACTTGCACCGACCATTACCTGTCTGGTACTCGCTGGAAAGGTCGGATCCAACATGGCCGCAGAGATCGGAGGTATGCGCCAGAAAGAGCATATCGATGCCATGGAGATCATGGGGGTTAATACTTCCGCTTTTCTCGTCATGCCCAAAATCATCGCGTCCATTCTGGTCGTTCCGTTATTGGTTTCCGTAGCCGCTCTGGTGAGCATCGGAGGTGCATTTATCGCCGCCGTACCTACAGGGTTATTTACATCAGCAGAATATATTCAAGGTATCCGTACCTTTTTAGAGCCCTGGAATATCTTCATCATGTATGTTAAAGCCTTTGTCTTCGGATTCATTCTTGCTGCCATCTCCTGTTATCAGGGCTATTTTGTCACAGGTGGTAGTATCGAACTGGGTAAAGCCAGTACTCAGGCGGTAGTGATGAGCAACATCGCCATCCTCATCGCTGATTATCTCATCGCCGTAGTCCTGACATCATGATTCGTGCCGAGAATATATGCAAATCGTTTGATGATGTCGAGGTACTTCGCGATATCAACATCTCTTTTGAAGCCGGCAAGTGCAATCTGATTATCGGACGGAGCGGCTCAGGAAAAACAGTGTTGCTGAAAATCCTGGTTGGGCTCTTTTCGCCCTCATCCGGGAAGGTTTGGTATGACGATGTTGATTTTACCTCCCTGGTTAAAAAGTCCATGCGGGATATCCGTATGAAAGTCGGTATGCTCTTTCAGGGTACGGCACTCTTTGATTCCATGACCATTGAGGAAAATATCCGCTTTCCTATGGATATGTTTACCCATAAGACCCCTAAAGAAAAACTGGATCGCGTCAATTATTGTCTCGAACGTGTCAATCTGGAAGGGGTGAATAAAAAGTATCCGTCTGAACTGAGCGGTGGTATGCAAAAGCGGGCCGGTATCGCCCGGGCCATCGTCTTACAACCAACCTATCTATTTTGTGACGAACCCAATTCCGGGCTCGACCCTAAGACGAGTATTGTGATCGACGCGCTGATCCAGGATATCACCGTAGAATTTAATATTACTACGATTATCAATACCCATGACATGAATTCGGTAATGGAGATCGGGGATCATATCAACCTGCTGCACGATGCCCGTGTGGCCTGGCAGGGCACTAAAGATGAAGTCCTGATGTCTGAAAGCCTGGTTCTCCAGGATTTTGTATTCGCGTCTCCCTTTCTACAAAAAGTTCGGAATCTGCACGGTTGATCATAAAAAAAGCCAGGCTGTTACCTGGCTTTTGCCTTTCACGCAAAGTGAAGTGCCCGGGGCGGGACTCGAACCCGCACATCCTAACGGACACATGCCCCTCAAACATGCCTGTCTACCAATTTCAGCACCCGGGCGGTACCTCTTGGGGTCGCAAAGGTAATTGAAATGCGAAATATCAAAAACTAAAAAAGGCACCAACAAGATCATTCTGCTCAGGTTTGTCAGGTAAGGTGTTAACCTCTATCCGATCGTCTCCATGCCAGCAATAGAATGCCAGACAGGTACAAACAGACCGGAACTGTCTGACAGGAGGATATGAAATGGAAATGAATGTTATTTCATATAAATTTATTTTATAATATAAAAAATACACATATTGAATAGATTGCAACAGAGTTGCCAAGGAATTATGTGGCATGTGCGGAAATTTATTTCCTGCAGTGGCGTTTTTGCGAGGGATATATTACCTTTAGGTCCGTCATTGGAAGGCATAGAAAGTTTTTTATATATGAAACAAACTTTTACGCCTGACCGGACGTTTACCAGTTGCCGCCCGATACGGATAAGCAGGGAAAGCCTGCAGATCATAAAAATGTAGTTTTCTTATTTTGAGACCTTAGTCGAAAAAGCCCGTCGCAAATGTGCATACGGGCTTTTCGACATTATAAGAGGTACATCAAGAAATCCGGCGTGCGGCCCAGCGCTTTTTTTTACGTGCTTTTCCTTTAATTTGTACCATGCCTGATTTCGTTCATCTCCACTGTCATACGCATTATTCGCTCCTGGATGGTGCATCACGCATTCCTGCCATGATGGACAAAGCTGTGGCGGACGGCCAGAAAGGGATAGCCATCACCGACCATGGCAATATGTTTGGTGTATTTGAATTTGTATCCGAAGCCAAAAAGAGAAATCTCAAAGCCCTGGTCGGCTGCGAATTCTATCTCGTCCATGACCGGCACAGAAAACAATTTCAAACCTCCAAAGGCGAACGAGATCAACGTTTTCATCAGCTCCTCCTGGCAAAAGATCAGGACGGCTACCAGAATCTCTCCAAACTGTGCTCCCTGGGTTTTATTGAAGGGACGTACTCCGGTTATCCGCGCATTGATAAGGAACTCCTCCTGCAATATCACAAGGGCCTGATCGCCACCAGTTGTTGCATTGGCGCCGAAATTCCTCAAACCATTCTTACAGGTGATCTGGAAAAAGCAGAGCAGCATCTGCGATGGTGGCTTGACGTTTTTGGCGATGACTTCTACATCGAATTGCAACGCCATCGCGGACTCGAGACGATCGACGACACGGGTATGAGCCAGGAACAGGTCAATCAGGTTCTCCTCGGCTTTGCCAAAAAGTATAATATCAAGGTGATTGCCACCAACGATGCCCACTATATCAATGAGCAGGATGCCCGGGCACATGATATCCTGCTTTGCGTCAATACGGGAAAAAAGATGTCAGACGAAGGACGCTTTCAGTTTCCGAGTACTGACTTTTATTTTAAGTCACAGGAGGAAATGAACCGGATCTTTCTGGATGTTCCGTCCGCGATCGATACGACGATGGAGATCCTGGATAAGATCACGGCACCTGTATTGACCCGGGATGTTCTGCTGCCTAACTTCCCCGTACCACAGGGTTTTTCAAATCAGGCCGCCTATCTACGTCACCTGGTGCATGAAGGTGCGAAAAATCGGTATGGAGAAATCACTCCGGTGGTGAAGGAGCGACTGGACTGGGAGTTGAGTGTCATCGAAAACATGGACTTCAATGGGTACTTCCTGATCGTACAGGATTTTATCCAGGCTGCCCGTACCATGAAAGTGAGTGTGGGACCAGGGCGCGGATCAGGAGCGGGTTCTGCGGTGGCGTATTGTCTGGAGATCACCAATATAGATCCGCTTCGGTATAATCTGCTCTTTGAGCGCTTTCTCAATCCGGAGCGGGTGTCGATGCCTGATTTTGATATTGATTTTGATGACGAGGGTCGCCAGCGTGTCATCGATTATGTAGTGGATAAATATGGACGGAATCAGGTGGCACAAATCGTGACTTTCGGTACAATGGCGGCCAAATCATCGATACGGGATGTCGGTCGGGTACTCGAATTGCCGCTTCCGGATACAGATCGTCTGGCCAAGATGGTCCCGAATATTCCGGGTACCTCCCTGGCCAAAATTTTCAAACCCGGTAAAGAAGCTGAAGACGGTGCCCAGTCCCGTGATCTGGAAAATATCCGCAAGCTGCGGGAAGTCGAGCGAACAGAAACCTCCGAAGGCGAGATCCTCAGACTGGCACAACAGGTGGAAGGTACGGTGCGCAATACCGGTATTCATGCCGCTGGGATAATCATTGCGCCGGGTGATATCATGCAGTATATTCCGGTATGTACATCGTCAGAGACCGAACTCCTGGTCACCCAGTTTGAAGGCGGCATTGTCGAGTCAGCCGGTATGTTGAAAATGGACTTTCTCGGCCTTAAGACCCTCTCCATCGTCAAAGATGCGATCCGGATTATTGCCGAACGGCAAAAGACCGATCAATTCATCAATCCCGATGACATACCGCTGGATGATCCCGATACCTACCAGCTCTTTCAGAAAGGAGAAACGATCGGCATCTTTCAGTTTGAATCAGCGGGTATGCAGAAATATTTACGCGAGCTCATCCCCACTGACATTGAGGATCTAATCGCGATGAACGCCTTGTATCGTCCGGGACCGATGGGCTATATCCCGATGTTTGTCAATCGAAAACACGGTCGAGAAGCAGTCGATTATCCTCATCCCTGGCTGGAGGATATTCTGAAACCTACGCACGGGATCATGGTCTATCAGGAACAGATCATGCAGGCCGCTCAAATCATGGCTGGTTATAGTCTCGGCGCCGCAGATAAACTCCGGCGGGCGATGGGGAAGAAAAAGGTCGATGAGATGGAACAGCATCGAAAGATCTTCGTGGAAGGTGCAACTAAAAAAGGAGTACCGACGGTCAAGGCCGATGAGATATTTGAGATCATGTCCAAATTTGCCAGCTATGGTTTCAACCGCTCTCACAGTGCCGCATACACAGTGCTGGCCGTTCAGACGGCCTGGCTCAAAACCCATTACCCGGCCGAGTTTATGGCCGCTGTGCTGACGCACAACAAGAACGATATCACCAAGTTGAATTTTTTCCTGCGGGAATGTAAACGGATGAATATACCTGTACTTCCGCCCGACATCAATGAGAGTAATATCAACTTTACCGTCAATTCCAAAGGCGCCATCCGCTTCGGTCTGTCAGCGTTGAAGAATATGGGCGAAAGCTCAGGAGAGGATATCATCAGCGAGCGCAAGACCAACGGACCGTTTACCAGCATTTTTGATCTGACCACACGGGTGAGTCTGAAGTCGGTCAATAAGAAAGCGCTCGAAGCCATGGTCATGGGCGGAGCGATGGACTGCTTCGAAGGAACACATCGTGCGCAGTATTTTGCCCCAACCGACAAGCATGACTCGCTGATCGAACATGCCATTCGATACGGTCAGTCCGTACAGGCTCAGAAGAGCCAATCCCAACTGACACTTTTCGGTGATCTCTCCACCTCCATGTTTCAGGAACCAGCTCTGCCTCAGGTACTGCCGTGGTCCCTCATGGAAAAGCTCAACCGGGAAAAAGAGATCACCGGCATCTATATGTCAGGTCATCCCCTGGATGATTACCGCCTGGAAATAGAGCATTTTACCAACTGCCCGCTTGACATGGTCAACATGTTTAAAGACAAACATCTCAAGGTGGCCGGTATCGTGACATCATCCGATCACCGGATCACCAAGAAGGGAACCGGCTGGGGGATTTTTACATTACAGGATTTCAGAGGATCGTTGGATTTGCGCTTGTTTAATGAGGATTATAAAAAATTTAAAGATATTCTGACCGTGGGTGAAGCCCTTTTTGTGGAAGGATTTTATCAGTTGAGCTGGAACGGGCAGGAACATGAGTTCAGGGTCACCTCGATCAGGATGCTCGCTAGCATAGGTGAAGAACTCACCAAATCCATCACACTCAAACTGTCCATTGATCAGTTGGATCAGTTTCTGCTGGATCGCCTTGACCGGATCTGTGAGCAGCACAAGGGTCGGCATAAACTCCGACTGCAGGTGTATGATCGGGAGGATGATTTTATCCTGGGCCTGATCTCTAAAACCAACCGGGTGAAAGCGGCCAGTTCTCTGATCGAAGATCTGGATGCCTTGGGTATCAAGTATAAGCTCAATTGATGCACCGCCGTTGTCGGCCTTTCTACAGTCTGGACTATACTTGTCAGAGCCAGAGAACTGGAGAGGTGCTCATGAAAATGCTTTGTAGAATGAGCCAAAGAGTTAAAATTTTGTTATAAAAGTTTTCATTGACAAACGGGAGCATACCCCCGGAGTTACTAAGGCGACATGATGACATTATGGACCATAGCGATATTGACAGGCTTTCCGAAAGCAGAGATACCTGTAGTTATGCCCCAACCTGTTTCAGACTCCCTGCAGATCACCGTATTGGATTACGATGCTTTAAAGCCATTGTTGCATTTGGACAATGACACCACGTATGTGGTCAACTTTTGGGCAACCTGGTGTGTTCCTTGTGTGAAAGAGTTGCCTTATTTTGTGACATTGGATTCGCTGTATCGTGATAGTGCGTTCAAACTGGTGCTGGTCAGTCTGGATTTTAAAAAGGATTATGTCCGGCGATTACAGCCTTTTGTGGAGGAAAGAAATCTGGGAGAATTTGTGGTGGTGCTGGAGGACAACAGATCCAATTACTGGATCGACGATATTGATCCAACGTGGTCAGGTGCGATTCCTGCTACTCTGGTATACCGCGGCAATCAACGCGCATTTCTCGAAAAGACGTTCCATCATGTGGAGGAACTAAATGAAATTGTAAAACCATTTTTAAACTTATAATTATGAAATCACTAACGGTCAAACTGCTCCTCGCCCTTTTTACAGTAACATTGATCAGTGCGGTGTCACCTGTAAACACCGGTCTCAAGATCGGGGATCAGGCCACCGATTTCAAACTGAAAAATGTAGACGGCACCATGGTGTCCCTGGCAGACTATAAGAATGCCAACGGGTACATTGTGATTTTTACCTGCAATACATGCCCTTATGCGGTGATGTATGAAGATCGGATCATCGATTTGCACAACCGGTATGCTGCTCAAGGATATCCTGTCGTTGCCATCAATCCGAATGATCCGAGTGTCAAGCCGGGCGATGATTTTGCCGCCATGCAGGTACGGGCCAAAGAGAAGAAGTTTCCCTTTAAGTACCTCTTTGATGAAGGCCAGAAAGTCTATCCCGCCTATGGTGCTATTCGAACACCACATATCTACCTGCTGGATGCCAATCGCTATGTACGCTATATCGGCGCGATTGATGACAACGCACAAAATCCCTCCGAGGTCAATGTGAAATATCTGGAAAACGCTATCGCCTCGCTGCAGTCAGGAAATAATCCCGATCCGGCTGAAACCAAAGCTATCGGATGCACGATAAAAGTGAAGAGTTGATTGAGATTATAATATTTAAAAGGGGCTGATGTGTTTGCATCAGCCCCTTTTTGTTTGTGCGCCCGGCAGGGCGCAGACACTTGATGGTGAAAGTCCATTATGAGCCCGGTAAGGGGAATCATTAGTTGAACGGCAAGTTCATTGTTGTGAAGCAATGGATGAAGGAAGCCGGAGACAAAGCACTGGTCTGACGA
>JBGTGP010000048.1:0-17034 GCA_041746735.1 Saprospiraceae bacterium | reverse complement strand
AACTTGTTTCGTTACAAAATGAATTGAGGCGTCACCATCTATCATTTACGTCCATGAACCGCCGTGATACGTGAACCGTACGTCCGGTGGTGTGAGAGGGATAAGGTAAAAGGACTTCTTTTACCTTACCCTACTCAATATCCTTTACGGTTCGTTACTTTGTCTGCGCTACACAGGACCTATGAAATTTCAGCTTCCCAGGCTTTCCATCCCCGTACCGGTGAAGACACTGATCAAACTGATCATCTCGGTCACGATCATCGCGCTGATCCTTCGGAAAGTCGACGAAGGGCTTTTATGGCAAGTGCTTCGGGAGGCTCAACCGCTTTGGATCCTGTGGGCTATGCTTTGGTTTATAGCCTCCAAAGTGATAGCTGCGTTCAGGTTTAATCTGATGCTCAGCACAGAAAACATACATCTTGTACATTCCCGAAATCTTAAGTTGTATTGGTTGTGTATGTACTATAACCTGTTGCTTCCCGGTGGGATCAGTGGGGACGGTTATAAAATCAAGGTTTTGATGGACCGGTTCAGCCGACCCTTCAAGCGGATGGTGACGATTACATTGCTGGACAGGATTTCCGGACTGGTGGCGCTGGGTCAGTTGAGTCTGATCCTTTTATTCTGGATATCAGAGATCAGGGGATACTGGCCATGGATCATTCCTGCTCTTTTCCTGAGTCTGGTGGGGAGTTGGGGCCTCTTCCGGTGGGCCGGAATTACGCTATCCTCCATTTGGTGGAAGACATCCCTGCAGTCGTTTGGCGTGCAAGGTGCACAGGCGGTGGCTACATTGGGATTGGTCATGGCGCTTGGGCAAGGACAACACTGGCCGGACTATCTGTTATTGTTTCTCATCTCCTCACTGGTAGCGATGGTGCCCATGACCATTGGGGGTGCGGGTGCCCGCGAATTGACCTTTTTGTACGGAGCACAGTTTCTGGATATCCATACAGAAAAGGCGGTAGCGATCGGGTTTTTGTTTTATGTCATATCTACCGCTGTTTCCTTTTTTGGGATTGTGTACAGTTTTAAGAAGGATTCCATTTTCTCATCAACATCATTATAATCCGAATAGCTGGAAATCCAGACTACCAGACGGTCATTTATCATCTGAGGTCATATTACTGCCCGAAATAATCAAAATTTTCTATTTTTGGCCAAATCCGGCTGGAAATAACCATAAGTTATTCTTAAATGGGCTAGTTTCTGATACGTTCAGGTAACGTACCAGCAATGCATCTCATTTCAAATTGCATACAGTCAACCGAATCTAACTGAAGTTAATCCGCTTATGCTGACACTGATTATCATCACCTTTATTGTCGGGTACATCGCTGTAGCCACCGAACACACCATTCGGATCAATAAGGCCGCTTCCGCCTTGTTGACCGGAGTCCTCTGCTGGACGTTTTACACCTTTACCGGTGTGGAAACGCACGAAGTAGCGCACCAGCTGACTGAACATCTTGGAGAAGTGTCCGGTATTTTATTTTTCCTGATGGGCGCCATGACCATTGTGGAACTCATCGATGCCCATGATGGATTTGAAATCATTACCAGCCGCATCAATACGAAAAGCAAAACGAAATTGCTTTGGATTATTGCTATTCTATCCTTTTTTCTTTCAGCCATTCTGGACAACCTGACGACAACGATTGTCATGGTCTCTCTGTTGCGAAAGATTTTACCTTCTGGCCATATGCGCCTCATGTATGCTTCTGTCGTGGTCATCGCCGCCAATGCTGGAGGGGCCTGGTCGCCCATCGGAGATGTGACGACGACGATGCTCTGGATAGGGGGACAGATAACATCGATGGCGACCATTACACATCTGATCATACCCAGTATCATTTGTATGGTCGTGCCGATGGTGGTCATCAGTCTCCGTATGAAAGGGACATTGGAAATGCTTAAACCAGCAAGCGATGAGCACATTCTATCTCCACCAAGAGAGCGACACCTCGTTTTCTTTGTCGGGGTAGTGTCCCTGATCTTTGTGCCTATATTCAAAGCCATTACACACCTCCCACCCTACATGGGCATTCTGGGGGCCCTCGGCATTATGTGGATCATCACGGAGATCATTCATCACGAAAAAGACGAGCGGGAAAAGGATAAACTCTCTGTCCTATATGCTTTGCGGAAAATCGACCTCCCCAGTATTTTGTTTTTCCTCGGCATCCTGTTGGCGATCGGGGTACTCCAGAGTACCGGTACGCTGGCAACCCTGGCAGCATGGATGGATGATCACATCCCCAGCATGGAACTGGTCGTGATGTCGATTGGCGTCTTATCTGCTATTGTGGACAATGTGCCGCTGGTCGCTGCCACCATGGGGATGTATGATATGGTAACCTATCCCGTTGATGACTATTTCTGGCAGTTTCTTGCCTACTGTGCTGGTACAGGTGGAAGTATGTTGATCATCGGATCCGCTGCCGGAGTGGCCGCAATGGGAATCGAAAAAATCGATTTCTTCTGGTATCTCCGTAATATGACCTGGCTCGCCTTTATAGGATTTTTGGCCGGAGCCGGTGCCTATGTTTTGCAGGCGATGATTTTGACATGAAAGCAGGTTGTCGTATTGCTTTCGCGATGTACACTATGAAGCCCAGAGGGGTTGACCCTGTTCAAATTCTCTGATATTAAAGTCGACAACGGCTCCTATGTCCTGAGTTTCGGACATGATGCGACGCTGGCGGTCAGAACTATTGCCACGAAGTATGATGTTTTCGATACTGGTTATGTATTTTTCATAACCCAGAACCTGTATGTAGGGTTGTAAGAGTTTATTCCATTGCAGAATATGAGTACCGATATTTTGAGTCTGGAAGTTAGGATATTGGATAATATCTGCTTGCAGTCCAAATCGAATGCTGCGCCATTTATTCTCTCGCATGATCCATTCCGCAGGCTTGGTGCCATGTACGCTATAAAATACGTCCTGATGATCACGGAACCAGTACGCCAGGAGGTGAATCCATGCGACTATACTTTCCAGTTCGAGCATGGTAGCCGGTCCGTCACAAATCCGGATTTCTAGTGTCCCAAACCCCGGACTGGGTCGCATATCCCACCAGATGTCTTTAATACTTTGTATCGATTCGGTCTGTAGCAGATTGTGGTACAGGCTGTTAAACTGATCCCAATCCTCAACGATGACCGGCATGCCGGAGGTAGGGTGCGCTTCATAGGTGGTCGGACGGCTGGCGGCCAGACCTGTGTCCTTTCCTTTCCAGAATGGCGAGCTGGCAGACAAAGCAATCAGATGAGGGATGAAATGCATGAAGAAATTATTGTAGCGAATACAATCATCGCCATCCCGCATTCCGATATGGACGTGAAGGCCATACACTGCCATGCGCCGTATCAGCCATTGGTTTCGGTCCAGCAGAGCCTGATATCGGGGAGAAGCGCTCAGGATCCTGTTATTATAATCGGCGATCGGATGCGTACCGGTTCCGGCGAAAACCACATCTAACAATTTTGATGCATTTCGAACGTGTACAAGTGTTTGGTTCAGATCCCGGCTGATCGAGTGAAGATCATGGCATACACCTGTGATCAGTTCCAGCGTGCTCCGAAACATTTCCTTGGCCAGTTTTTCTTGCTGCAGCATCCTGATAATCTCCATGGCACGGGGCACTAGCTTTAGGGTTTGTTGGTCCAGCACCTGGACCTCCATTTCCACGCCCAGTGTCAGGGTATTTTCATTCCTTTTAAATTCAAGCATAATCCAGTTAATCCAAGACCGCATGTTGTTCAGCACTCCAGGTTTTTGAGCGGTGTAGATATATAGGTTGAAGTGCGCTGGCCAAAATAGGTTCTCAAAATACAGAAAACCGCGGACGCATGAATGAGGCTGCATCAACTATGAACCGTGGGGCCTAAATTTCAAAAACGGACCCACACCTGGTCAGGTAGCAAAAGGCTATTTTATAACCTGATACAATAAAAGGCCAATGCAAGTAAAGCGCTTAAGACAAAAATTTGAATGACCAACCGGAAAGCCTGAATACGGTCTTGTCTACGCGCATCGTCTTGCTTTACTTTTTGAATCGTATTAAGTCCATGAAGACTGAATACACCTTTCCATCCGAATACATAACAGAATCGTTTACGCGCCTGAAGGAATCCGGAAAAAGTGTAAAAAAGGGGAATAAACAGCAGGAGACGTAATTCCCTTGCAGGTTGGAACATCAAAAAGAGGGCGGCCAACAATAAAGAAATGCCCAGTCCCATGTAGCCCATTCGTATGCGTCGCAGGATTTCGTCTTCGCCAATATTACATTGCCCTGGCAGATAGTCGGATATCGGGATTTGTTTGTTCACCGGCATTCTCATTATAGGTATGTCGCCTCGTTGACATCACTATGGCGTATAGCAGGATGTTATGAAAGAGCAAAATGACTTAACCGAGTTTTGCCGACAACGTGATTGACGTATTCAGCAACTTACTGATCGGGCATCCTGCTTTTGCTTCCTCAGCACATTTTTCAAATGCATTGGCATCGATTCCAGGCACCATCGCCGTCACCTCCAGATGACTTTCTGTTATGTTGCCACTTTCAAGAGTGATGGTACACTTGGTGTCGATGGATTCCGGAGTGTAACCGGCAGCACCGAGGATGAAACTGAGTTTCATGGAAAAACAGCCGGCATGGGCAGCCGCAACCAGTTCTTCCGGGTTAGTCCCAATACCGTCTTCAAAACGAGTATGGTAGCTGTACTGATCGGTATTCAATATACCAGATTGAGTACTCATCGTTCCGGTTCCCTCTTTTCCCGATCCTTTCCAGGTTGCGGTAGCTGATGATCGTTTCATAGTGTTGTTTAATTTGATGGTGCATCGTTTCCAAATATACCTGGCCATGCTGCGGACCCTTGCGGAAACTCTTATGAAAGCAATAACAAGGTAAAGAGTTATTTTGTTGAGTATCAGTAAATTGTTGTAAAAATCAATACAATTTGTTAAGCCATTGTAAAGCAAAATAGTTATTTATAGCCTGTAATGGAACCTATATGTAACTTTAATGTTAACTTTACGTAAAATTCATCAACAATTCCTGATAAAAGAAATGGCTCAAGTCAAATATAAAGAAACGCAGCGGTTGCATCAATGGGATATGATGGCCATTATTGGTGTATTATTGGTCTCCGGATTTTTTGCGTTTTTTCAAGTGATTTTCACCCATCAGCCTAATCGTAATTTGTTGATTTTGATCGGATTAGGCATCATGGTCTTGTCAGGAGTCTTTCTATATCTCCATGCGCTCAGATGGGTGGCTAAATATAACGAGAAAGGAATCACCATCACCCTGATGCCGGTAGGTAAGGTCAAGCAAAAGATCAGATGGGAAGATGTGGTATCATCTGAAATTGTGGAATGCGGCAGCAGCTCCGGCTGGCAGATACCCGTTGCATCTTTTTCCGGTGGGGCTGCGGTTTTTTCTGCTAAAACCAATATGATGTTGCGGCTGAGACTCAGGGATGATCAGGAGATCACCCTCGGATGTTCACATCCGGAGCAACTTCAACCTTTCATAGATCACATTCGGCAGCTGTCCTCCAGCACTCAAGAATAGGGGCGTAATACCTCGCAGGTTATTTCACGACCTTTGCCGTCGTGATCTACCATTCAAGGGCTATTGTGTTGCGCACTGTCAAGTATGGTGAAACCAGCTTGATCGTGGATATGTACACCGAGCAGAAAGGTCATCAAACGTTTATCATCCATAGCGTCCGCAAGGTCCGTGCAGCTACACCACCCGCATATTTGCAGTTGCTTAGCCTGGTCGAATTTGTAGGATATCATCAGGATCACCGCAAGATCCACCGGATTAAGGAAGTCCGTCTTGAACATCCCTGGCAGAGTATTCCATTCGACAGGAGTAAATCCTCCGTGGTCACCTGCCTGGCTGAGATTTGTTCGAAATGTATCACGACAGCGGACCCTCATCCCGAACTTTTTACGTTTCTCCACGACAGTCTTGTCGAGTATGATATGGCTGCTGAATTTGACCGGGATTTTATGATCCGATTTATGGTATCGTTGTCTCAATTTCTGGGCTTTGGACTAGATATGTCTGATGAGATACAGGATGGGGTTGGATTTGATCTGCTCGAAGGGCAGGTTGTACGGATAATACCATCACATGACTATCTCATGACCATGAATGATTTTCAGGATCTACGGAGTATAATGGACACCGGAACATCCGGGACATCCAATATTGCCTTAGAGACAAGGCGAAGAATAGTGGATCAACTGGTGTTATATTTCCAGTTGCACATTGATTCCTTAAAGGAATTGCATAGTCTTAAGATTCTCAGGGAGTTACAATAATTTCAATTTTGAGCTCCGAAAATAATAAGTATCTAAATACCAGCCGTTTGTAGCAAGGGTGTGGCACACCTAGGTGTGCCACACCCTTTTGGCACTTTTTGGGGAGAATATACCCCAGGTTTTTATACTTCATGTTGTTAACGTATTTATATGTAAATCAGCAAAATATACATATTTATCAGCATAATTATACTCATTTTTTATGTAAATTATCTAAAATTGACTTACGGCTACTTTCTTTAAAATCTACTGCATTTTTCACATCAATCCACACTATTTCATCGCGCTAACAGCCGGAAGATCCTTCTCATTTATGGTTGTCTGCCGCTGACTTCATAGATCATATTGATGTCCCACTTTGAACGCAATACGATACTTTTGCAACCTCATGGCCAAGCAAGTCAAACTAAAAAAGCCAATCCGGTTTAAGCGGACAAAACTCACAGAGGATGATCTTATCCGGCTGTACAAGGGCTTGCTTCTCCCCCGAATGATTGAAGAAAAAATGCTGAAGCTGCTTCGGCAAGGTAAAGTCAGCAAGTGGTTTTCGGGTATCGGACAGGAAGCCATAGCTGTCGGAGCTACATTGGCCTTACAACCCCACGAACTTATTTTCCCGCTTCACCGGAATCTAGGTGTATTTACAGGCCGGGACATTCCGCTGCATCGCCTGTTTTCTCAGTGGCAGGGCAATATGAATGGCTTTACAAAAGGCCGTGACCGGTCCTTTCATTTTGGCACGCTGGAGTATGGTATCGTAGGTATGATTTCACACCTGGGGCCGCAGCTCGCTCTCGCCTGTGGTGCCGCACTGGCGTACAAACTCGACGGCCGTCCCATGGTATCGCTGGCCTTTTCCGGTGAAGGAGGCACCAGCGAAGGAGATTTTCACGAAGCCCTCAATATCGCAGCCGTCTGGTCCCTGCCGGTCATCTTTCTTATCGAGAACAACGGATACGGTCTATCCACCCCTTCCACCGAGCAATTTAAATGCAAGCATCTCGCAGATAAAGCAAAAGGCTATGGTATGGAAGGTATCACCATCGATGGCAATAATGTCATCGAGGTCTACACCACCATTGATACTTTTGCAAAGAAAATGCGACGTAAGCCCGCACCCGTTCTCATCGAGTGCATGACGTTTCGCATGCGAGGTCATGAAGAAGCTTCCGGTGTCAAGTATGTACCTCAGGCCCTGATTGAGGCCTGGGATAAAAAAGATCCTGTCCGCAATTATGAGCAGTATCTCCTGGACCAGGGTATCCTTTCCAACGACCTTGTCACGTCGTTGAAGAAGGACAACGAGGCCCTCATTCAACAACATTTGGATATAGCTTCAGATGAGGCACCTCTTACAGCCGATCTTCACCGTGAGTTGTCTGATGTCTACATCCCCTGGGAACAAACTGTGGTGCCTCCCATAGGTCCATCCAAAGAAATGCGGTTGGTCGATGCCATCTCCGCAGGGTTGGATGAAGCTATGCGGAAACATCCGAAGCTTATTCTCATGGGCCAGGACATTGCCGAGTATGGAGGTGTTTTCAAAATCACAGATGGGTTTGTCTCGAAGTACGGTAAAGACCGCGTCCGCAATACGCCCTTGTGTGAAAGCGGAATCATCGGCACTGCGTTGGGCGCAAGCCTTGAAGGATTTAAGTCGATGGTGGAAATGCAGTTTGCTGATTTTGTCACCTGTGGTTTCAACCAGATCGTCAACAACCTCGCCAAGATCCATTACCGGTGGGGAGCAACTGCCGATGTGGTCGTTCGGATGCCAACCGGTGCAGGTACCGGCGCGGGACCTTTTCACAGCCAAAGTAATGAGGCCTGGTTTTACCATACGCCCGGACTGAAGATCGTATATCCATCTACGCCAGAAGATGCTAAAGGATTACTCCTGGCCGCCATTGATGACCCTAATCCCGTCATGTATTTCGAACATAAAGCATTATACCGGGGGACAAGCGGCATGGTCCCCGATGGGTATTATACCACCCCGATCGGTAAAGCAAGACAGGTACGAACCGGCATGGAAGCGAGTATCATTACCTATGGTATGGGGGTGCATTGGGCGACCCGGCTGGCGGATGAACAAGGATGGGATCTTGATATCGTGGATCTGCGAAGCCTCTTGCCAGTAGATTGGAACGCGGTGGGGGAAAGTGTGCAGCGTACACAACGGGTACTCGTGCTGCACGAGGACACCCTTACAGGCGGAATCGGTGGCGACATCGCCGCCCATATTGCAGAACATTTCTTTGAATACCTCGATGCCCCGGTGATGCGGGTGGCCTCGCTGGATACACCTGTGCCATTTGCGGGTATATTGGAGCAACAATTTCTACCTCCGCAACGATTATATGATCAGATGCATAAACTTCTGTCCTACTAATGAAACTCGACAACGTCATTTCCGTCAGCGGCCTTCCGGGGTTATATAAATTGCTGGCTACCCGACCCAATGGTTTACTCATTGAAGGTTTTGATAACACCAAACGACAATTCGTCTCCGTCCGGAAACATCAGTTCACCCCTCTGGTGTCCATCGGTATCTATACCTATACCGATGTAGCAGGTCTGGATGATGTGCTGATGAAAGTTGATACCACTCAGACCGAAAACCCAATCCCTGCCCCCACCGATAAAGCCGACGTGCTCCGGGCCTGGTTTAAAACCATCGTCACCGACCATGATGAAGACCGGGTGCATATCAATGATATCCGCAAAGTGATCAAATGGTACACGTTTCTAAAGCAACATGCCTGGGATGAAATCATGGTGGAGGAAACAAAACCAGGTGAGCCTGATGAGGATCCGGGTTCCGATGCGGAGGAGAAAGATTAGCCCTTTCGTCGCGAGTGCCTACCAGAACATATCGAAGGCGATAAAAATCACTTATTCGCTGTAGGCACGCATATCGAACTCAAGCCGCATCTGCATCAGTGTAGGGCTCACATTCCGGAAATCAAGCCTGATCTCGATACCCATAAAATCCTCCGAAAACCAATCCATGACATTCGCAATGCCCGGAAAAAGCTGAATACCGGTTTTGCTTCTGAACGGCACCGGATCGAGGTAAAAAATCTCAATCCGGTCACCAGGATTGAAGGGGTCATACACCTGAACGGAGATCCGATGGATGAAATCAAGATTGACATCCCCAAAGGTGGTCGTCAGAAACGCTCTGAAGGGTTCAATCGACTTGACATCCGATCGGGAAAAGCCTGATGCCGTCAACCGTTCTGAAAATCCGGTTGGAACAGGACTCAATGTATAAATATGTGTATCAAACGTGTTGAGCCCCGGAAGGATGTCAAACTGAACAGGGGGTGGAGGATAGCCAAGAGGGAATAAAATGTCACGCCTGTCTTTCTTACAGGAAACCACGCCCAAAAGGGCTATCAGAAAAAGCCATTGCCATCCAAATCCCTTTCCCGTATTCATACCGCAAAGTAACGGAATAGTCCCCTCCCGGATTATTCCAATGCAGGTAAAAGATGGTTCGATCTTTGCTCCGAAAGGTATATTTTCCGAAAATCGGTTCAGACAGGCCTATCCTGTGCAAGAGAATCTTATTTTTCAGACCTCATTTCTACAATAGAGTCAATAGCCATATCCATGGGAGAGCAACGAGTTTCGATCGTCAAGTCACAGGACCAAATGCAGCAATTTGTAAAATCATTGCTGGAGGATGTCAAGGCACTGGAGTATATGATCGATCACGACTGGTTTGAGAAAGACATCGTTCGCATAGGTGCTGAACAGGAAATGGTCCTGGTCGACCAGAAAACCTTCAAGCCTGCCTGCATCAATATGGAAGCGCTGCAGCACATGACGGATTGGCCCTGGGTCGAAACCGAGCTGGCCAAATTCAACCTGGAGATCAATCTCGATCCACGCGAATTTTCTGCCCGTGCCTTGAAGGATATGGAGGACGAGACCGTCGGCAAGCTGGCTAAAATCGAAAAGGTCGTCAATCAACTTGGCGCGACCATCGTGCTCACCGGGATCCTGCCGACATTGCGGAAGTTTGACCTGAGCATGGATAATCTTACCCCCAAACAACGCTACTTTGCACTCATGGAGGCCATCAATCAGCAATTGGTGGGCAGTACGTATGAGCTCAATCTGGTAGGTATTGATGAACTCCTGATTAAACATGACTCCCCGCTTCTCGAAGCGGTCAACACCAGTTTTCAGGTCCATCTCCAGGTTTCTCCGGCAGATTTTGTTCCGATGTACAACCTGGCGCAAGCGCTGGCTGCGCCCGTCATGGCTTTGGCCGCCAATTCTCCTATCGTGTTTGGCCGGCGACTCTGGCACGAATCCCGCATCGCCATGTTCCAGCAGGCTCTGGATACCCGAACGAGTCATGATCATATGCGGGAGCGCAGTCCCCGGGTCAATTTCGGACGACAATGGCTGGATCACTCCATTCTGGATATCTACAGAGAAGATATCGTACGCTTTCGTGTCTTGCTGAGCGGAGACGTGACTGAAGATGCTCTTGAACTCATCGGACGGGGTGAAGTCCCAAAACTGCGCTCCCTGCAGGTACACAACAGCACAGTATACCGCTGGAACCGTCCCTGTTATGGAATTAGCGACAATGGCAAACCTCACTTGCGGATTGAGAACCGGGTGCTACCATCTGGCCCTACTGTGCTTGATGAGGTCGCCAACGCCGCTTTCTGGTTGGGATGCATGGTGCAAATGCACGATGATGTCGGAGATATCCGCAATAAAATGAGTTTTGAAGATGTGTATGACAACTTCAGCAAGGCCGCTAAATTTGGGATCGATTCCAAATTTACCTGGATGTATGACCAAAAAATCCCGGTAGCCGAACTGGCCCTTGAAGAGCTTATCCCCCGGGCGAAGAAAGGCCTTGAAATGCGTAATATTCACCCGGATGATATCTCCCGCTATATGGATGTCATCGAAGCGCGGGCCCGGGATAATATGAATGGCGCACGGTGGGCCCTTCGCACCTATACCAAGTTAAAAAAGGAGACGACCGAGGATGAAGCATTGACGGTCCTTACGTATGCAATGTGTGTCAATGAAAAATCAGGTATTCCGGTGCATAAGTGGAAGATGCCGGAACTGAGCGACCTCAAGGAATACAGGCCTTCCAGGCTTAAAGTAAGTGAGTTTATGACCACCGACATCTTTACCGTACAGCGGGATGATATCATCGATCTGGTCATCGATATGATGGACTGGCGTAAAATTCGCTACACTCCCGTAGAGGATAAGGGGGGCAAACTGGTCGGGCTGGTGACGCTCCGCATTGTGTTGCGTCATCTGCTGAAATTGCGCAATCATCCCCCACCTGACACCGACAGCGTGATTACCGTTAAGGATATCATGATTCAGGAACCCATAACAGTGGACCCCAATGCGAGCCTGGTCGAGGCGATGGCCATCATGCGAAAAAAGCAAATTGGTTGTCTTCCCGTCGTCCAGCATGGAGAGTTGATCGGGATCATCACGGAGATGGATTTTCTCAAGATTTCAGGACGATTGATTGAAAGATTGGAAAGTTGAAAAAGTGTGGTTGTCCGCAGAACCTTATTTTTGGTCCTTCGTTTAACCAAGTACAGATAAACTTGCGATATGATTTTTGATTTTGATATGATCCGGGCCATGTATGGGGCACTTCCGGAAAAAGTAAACCATGCCCGCCAGGTCCTGGGTCGTCCCCTGACGCTCACAGAAAAAATTCTGTTCAGTCATCTCCACACGGACTCACCTCTTGCCGACTATGCACGTGGAGACGATTATGTATTTTTTGCTCCCGACCGCGTCGCCATGCAGGATGCCACAGCGCAAATGGCCCTGTTGCAGTTTATGATGTGTGGAAGAGACAGAACCGCAGTACCCACCACCGTACACTGCGACCACCTCATTCAGGCCAAAACAGGTGCGGATGCCGATCTCCAGACCGCACTGGATATCAACTCTGAAGTATATTCCTTTTTAGCGTCTGTTTCAACCAAGTATGGCATCGGTTTTTGGAAACCCGGAGCCGGAATCATTCACCAGACCGTTTTGGAAAACTATGCGTTTCCGGGTGCTATGATGATTGGTACAGATAGCCATACCCCAAATGCAGGCGGACTGGGTATGCTGGCTATCGGGGTTGGCGGGGCTGATGCCGTGGATGTCATGGCCGGTATGCCATGGGAACTAAAGATGCCCAAGATCATAGGCGTCCATCTCAAAGGCCAGCTCAGTGGATGGACATCCCCAAAAGATGTGATTCTCAAAGTAGCAGGTATTCTTACTGTGAAAGGGGGTACTGGTGCTATCGTGGAGTATTTCGGAGAAGGTGCACGATCTATGTCCTGCACAGGCAAAGGCACCATCTGTAATATGGGAGCAGAAATTGGCGCTACAACGTCAACCTTCGGTTATGACGATTCGATGGCCCGTTTCCTCAAATCCACCGGCAGGGCAGATGTCGCCACACTTGCGGATAGTATCGCCGCTCATCTGACCGGAGATCCGGAATGTTATAGCCATCCTGAAAAATATTTTGATCAAGTGATCGAGATTGACCTCAGTACTCTGGAGCCCCACATCAATGGTCCCTACACTCCGGATCTGGCATGGCCCATCAGCGAGTTTGCTGAGGCCGTCAGGAATAATGATTATCCCCAAAAACTGGAAGTAGGACTTATCGGGTCCTGTACGAATTCCTCCTATGAGGATATTTCACGGGCGGCATCGCTGGCGCAACAGGCCAAAGAGAAGAAACTCAAAGTGAAATCCGAATTTACCGTCACCCCCGGATCTGAGCTCATTCGCTATACCGTAGAGCGTGACGGATTGCTGCAGGATTTCGAAGATGTCGGCGGGCTGGTCCTGGCCAATGCCTGTGGACCCTGTATCGGACAGTGGGCCAGGCACATGGATGATCCTAGCCGCCGCAACTCGATTATCACCTCCTTCAACCGTAATTTTGCCAAACGCAATGACGGCAATGCGTCGACACATGCTTTCGTCGCCTCTCCGGAGATTGTGACCGCTCTTGTTTTTGCCGGTGATCTCACATTCAATCCGCTAACCGATACACTGATCAATGAAGACGGGCAAGAAGTTCGTTTTGATCCGCCGACCGGGTTCGAACTTCCGCCGAAAGGTTTTGATGTGAAGGATGCCGGCTTTCAACCACCAGCCGCAGAAGGGTATGCGATTTCGGTGGAGGTGGATCCGCAGTCAGACCGGTTGCAATTACTCACTCCATTTACGCCAATTACAGCCGATCAGGTCCAGGGTATGCGTGTGCTGTTGAAAGCACAAGGCAAGTGTACGACGGATCATATTTCGATGGCCGGTCCCTGGCTGAAGTACCGCGGGCATTTGGAGAATATCTCCAACAACTGTTTTATTGGTGCCATCAATGCATTTAACGGTGAAGCCAATAAGGTGATCAACCATGAAGAGCAATCGTACATGGGAGTTCCGGATTCGGCAAGGGCGTATCAAAAACGTGGTATTTCTACTGTGGTCTTTGGGGAAGAAAACTATGGTGAAGGTTCTTCACGGGAGCACGCTGCCATGGAACCACGCTATCTGGGTGTAAAGGTTATCGTCGTGAAATCCTTTGCGCGTATCCACCAGACCAACCTGAAAAAGCAGGGCATGCTGGCATTTACGTTTGTCAATCCGGCGGACTATGATCTCGTACGGCAGGATGATTATGTGGATGTCCTGGGCGTTGAAAATTTCAGCCCGGAGGCGCAGATACAGATCAGACTACGTCATGCGGATGGTACGGTGGATGTCTTTGATGTATTGCACGGCTATAACGAACAACAGGTCGAATGGCTCAAAGCAGGATCTGCTCTCAATAAGATCAGGGAAGAGTTGAAAAAAGTATAAATTGTTGACGTGAACGTTCGGATGATTCCAGACTTCACGAGATGTATTTAAACAAAACGATTCGACTATGCTGAAAGAATTCAAAGCCTTTATCATGAAAGGCAATGTGATCGATCTGGCTGTGGCTGTGGTGATCGGAGGTGCTTTTGGTGCCATTGTTTCCTCTCTGGTGGATGATATTATCACACCCCTCCTGCTCAATCCGGCACTCCAGGCGTCAGGAGCAGAGAATATCGGTGAGTTGACCTGGGGTGCAGTCACATACGGTAATTTTCTCGCAGCAGTAATCAAATTCCTGATTATTGCATGGGTACTCTTTCTGATCGTTAAAGGTTTCAATTCCTTTAAGAAAAAGGAAGAGCCCACACCACCTGCCGGACCTTCTCAGGAGCAGTTACTGGCGGAGATCCGGGATTTGTTGAAGAAGTAGAAGAGTGGTATGGAGTGGACTGGAGGTTAATGATTGAGTGTCGGGGCTCAGTTTTTATTGGGCTTTTGACAATATGAAAGGTATCTAACGGTATTGGAGTTCGGAGAAGGTTAATATTCAGGGATGGAGTTATAAGCAACGAGTAATCAGAAAATGTATGAACGCTTGTTAAAGTTCTATTTCTGATAGCATTTGTAGACATCTCTGGCTTTTGTGGATTCACCTTCTGGGACAGAGGTGACGAATAGGGATGTAGGCAGGGGTGATTCAAATTCGTAATCTCCCGGTTAGCCAAAACCCTGTCTATGTAAAATTATTCAAATATTTCGATATCCGCCATTGACTACATCCAGTGTTAGCGTTTCGTTGATTTATGTTTGGGATTTGTTTTATCCGTTGAGGAATCCTTTAGCTAATTAGAAAAATCCTGTGGCCAAACTATTTTCAAAAATTAATTTAAAAGTATCCAAGGACAAGCGATTAGAATCTGACAAACTAAACCTAATCTGTAAAATAAATCTTAATTTTGAGAAACCAATAATGTATTTAATATTATCAAGAAAATTTATTGATAAATAGTGACTATTGTGGGGCAACATAGCAAAAGGTCAAATAGACCAATAGTCTAATCCCTGAGACACCGGACAGAACATCCAAGACGCTTATTGTGTGAATCTGACTAGGCGTCAAAGTCGTAGCTCAGGGCTCGGAACCAAGCGTCGCTTGTATCGAACTCTGTAGAACTCCACCAGTAGCCGAAGTTACCAATGTTGAGGAATGTACCAACGTGGTTACGGTAGCCGCCCGGAAGGCCTGCAATTGTAGTAACCACTATTATCTTAGCTACTCCCGACCTTCTTGACCATGGTCGCAAAGGACATTTATGGCAGCAGCGGGTTACCGGATTTAACTGGCACGCTTCTGATCACCTTGACAAATCAGAACTCAGGCCGGAAACTAATCTTTTATTGACTTTTGCCATCCAGTCAATTGTTTGGATACATCTTCCTCCTTTTGGTTTACATGTACAAATCTTTTCAAACTTATCTGGTGCAGGTCTTTCATTACACGGACAAACAGCCGGATCACCTCTATCCTTTCTCTGGCTTCCTGCAAGACTTGCTGCTTGTCTGATCGGCTATTGACCCTGAATATCAAGGTCAGCAACTCAATCGTTTCTTTCTTTAGACTTTCGCCAATTGTATACTTATATTCTTTGCTGAAATCTTTAGTAAACTGAAAAATTTCAAATAACAAATCGTAACTCGCTTTATATACGGGCAATTCATAATGTAAGCCCATTTTTCAAAAATATTTTCGATGGGGCTGCGCCCCATACCCCCAAATAGTCAAATAGACAAATTGTCAATCCCTGAGACACCGGACAGACCACCCCAGATGCTTATCGTAGCCGTTTCTGAGAAGGTCAACATTGAGATAGTACAGGACTCGGCCCCAGGCGCTGATCGTATTGAACTCTGTCGAACTCCACCAGTGACCGCCGTTGCCAATGTTGTAGAAAGTCCCAATGTAGTCACGGTAGCCGCCCGGAAGGCCTGTGAATCCACTAAGGTTGGTCGCCCCGGTATTGGGGGTAGTCCAATGCGTTGTGCCCATTTCCTTCATAGGTCCACCGGCCACAGGATCTCCACCAAGACAACTGCCTAGGGTCGTCCATTCAAAATCAGTCGGAATATACCAACCTTCAGGAGCAAGTCCTCTTGAATCATTGACCGCATACCAGTTGTAAAGTTTTCCATATGTGGCTGCATAGGTCGTACTATCATTGTTATAATAACAATAGGCCCCTGTAGTCAAGGCAGCCCATGCCGCATTATCGGTAACTTTTGGTATAGCATCTCCATTCCTGTAGGTGTCCACATCTAAGTTTTTAGTCATCCAGCGTTGGCAGCAGATACTCACACTCGGATCATTCGAGCCGGGAGGAGGCGGAGGTGGCTGCCAACTGGAGAGGCCTGTGGCATCACTGGTGAGTATCTTGCCAGCACCTTGTGTGCCATCGACTACCTTAAACGTGCCAGTTACATGCAGTTTAGCATTGGGGGTGGAAGTACCAATACCCACATTTTGTGCTTGTGCAAAGCAAATAAATAACAGAGCAATAAAAAACGAAACCAACTTCTTCATGATATTTAGGTTTTTATTGAATATCTAAAATAATTATTTATAAACAAATGGGATGAGATTCATTTACAATGGACGCTAACGTCAGTTCGTGCAATAACCCACCCCCACTATCCTATAACCCTCCATATCACGTCCTGTCATTGAAAAATGTATAGCTGAAAAAATCTCACCACAGCGCTCCACAAACCGCCGTATTGTCATTTTTACAAAAGTGAGC
>JBGTGP010000047.1:0-19756 GCA_041746735.1 Saprospiraceae bacterium | reverse complement strand
ACGTCCTGTTTCGGAGGAGTTGAGAGGTTGAGAAGTTGAAAGGTTAAGGAGTTGGGAAAAGGTCGCCCAATCGATCAGGGTATAATCATGTGAAATAGTTACGATTTAATCTGGCATCTGGCATCTTCTGCTCTGGCATCTTATAAAGATCTGGCTTTCCGCCTTGCGGTCGGAATCTCCGCTGCGCTCCGACTGGCATCTCCTAATCGACATTTGTGGAAATGTGGAAAACTAATTTTAGGATTTACAATTTATTTTCATTTATCTTTCGCCCGATCTATAAAGATTTTTCGATGAAACCATTTCAGTCGAAAAACCAACAAATTATGATCCTCGGGAATCCCGCTGCAAGGCGGGATTCTTTGTTTACGCGCATCCTGTTGGTTTTACTCACGCACAGTATGCTCTTCGGTCTCAGCGCCCAGGGTATCATCGGAACTGTGACGGATGCCATGTCCAGGATACCAGTGCCCGGTGCCGCAGTCCACCTCTTTATCAAAGACGACCTGGTCGCCACGGCAGTCACAGACAATGCCGGTCTATATCAATGTGCGGTCACTGTCGCCGGCAGGGTCCGCATCATGATTCATGCTGCCGGATATATGGATTTTACGCTTCAGGATCTGCTGCTCGATGGGTATAGTACACTTCGTTTGGAGCATCCGGTCGAGCCATCCGTGACTACACTTGAAGGCGTCACCGTCATCGCTTCATCCAGGCACGCATCACCTTTTATCCGGACGATCCGTCCCGGGGACCTCATGCTGGTGGCCGGTAATTTTGAAGATCCGGTACGCATCACCCATGGTCAGCCCGGGATTGTCCTCCTCAATGACCAGACCAATCAACTTTCCGCCCGCGGACAATCCCCCATATTCAATAGCTGGCATCTCGAAGGGCTGGAGATCGTCAACCCCAATCATACCAACAATGCCGGCACTTTTTCCGATCAGCCAACTACCTCTGGTGGTGGTGTCAATTTGTTTTCCGCCCAGGCACTCGGATCTACGGACGTCTATCTCGGCATCAACCCCATGTCCGTCGGCCGTGTCACCGGTGCTGTGATCGATATGCATCTGTACGAAAGCACCCGGCCGGAATGGCGCGCCAGAGCCGGCCTGATCGGCCTCGAACTCGGTGGCGGCACTACAGCAGGCCAACAGGGTATGATTGATTTCAACCTGCGCTACAGCTTTACCGGTATACTCACTGGTCTGGGCGCTGATTTTGGTGGTGAACGCATTGGCTTCTACGACGGACTGATTGCGTATACGCACAGTGGCACCAAACATAAATTCAAAGCCTTTGCGTGGGGCGGCAAAAGTGAAAATCATTTTGACCATGTCGAACCCCTCAAAGACCGTCAACGTTACAAAGACTTTTTCGATATCGATTTTGAAAGTGGTGCCGCCGGTGCAGGACTTCGGTATGACCGACAACTCCAATCCCATTTATATTTTAAATCAGGTATTTCCTATTCTTCCTCCACCTCGACCTACCATCGGTTTGGACAATATGGCCCTATCCCTGAAAACTTGAATCTGGAAGGAAAATGGAGCGTGCTTTCTGCCTTTACTGAATTGACGCTCCAGCATTCAAGACGATGGAGGAGCATGGCCGGACTTAGCTATGTGGAAAAACAGTACGGCAACACAGGATACTTCTTTCCGCTGGTGGATGAATACCGGTACAGACCTTATCTCCATTCGGACCTGCAGATCAGTACCCGACTGGGTGTTGAAGCCGGTATCGATATACAATATGAACGTGCTTCGTTCAATCGAAGCGAACTGCCCGGTTACCGCGGCGTAGTACGATGGGCCATGACCGGACATCAGTTACTATTTGCCGGTATACGTTATGCGGCCGGCCCGTCAGTGCTGACCGGATCACAACCCGCCTCGCTGGTGACCGTACGTCGCAGTGAGCTCGGATACCGGAAGCAGGGGGGATCCTTTTCCTTTTCCCTCAGTGCATTTCATCAGGTACTCGACCGTCTTCTGGTCAACCGGCAGCCAGATGAGCAGGCCCTTCATCTGGCGGACATCTTTGAACCCTGGGGGAGTCAGATTCCCTACTCGATCGATCTCACCGGTATGGCACGTCAATATGGCGCCGAGCTGGATGCAGCCTTTCTGACCACCAATGGCTGGCGTTTCCTTTTCAATGCTACCCCCTACAAAAGTGAGCGAGGTCGTTCAGGACAAGACTGGTTAACTGGAAGATATGATGGTCAGTACAGCGCGCATGGCGTGATATCAAAGGAATGGACAAAAGAACGCAAAGGACGTCAACACACCTGGAATACAAGCCTCAGGGGTATAGTGAATGGTGGTCTCCGGGAAGACAGGATTGATCCTGTCGCGTCCACGGAAACTGGAACCACTATTTGGATAAACCAGGGCTCGTTTATTGATCAACTACCCGATTACAAGCGAGTGGATCTGAGTATAGCCCGCACTATTGCAGATGCCAAACTGCGATGGCGTTATGCCCTTGATATTCAGAATGTGGCCGGAATCTCCAATACTGGTTTCCGGTATTTTGATCCCTTCCTGAGTAAGATCGTGACACAACCACAACTCGGTATTATACCTGTGCTCTCCGTTCAGGCCTCCTGGTAAACCGTTGAGATGAAATTCTTTTGCAGATGTTCAAAGGTTGATTACTTTTAGGAAACTAAAACGCACATCACATCATGGATGACAAAACGAAATCAATTGTAGCGCACATTACGCTGATCGGTTGGATCATCGCGCTGATCCAGAATCAGACCGATAAAGGTCCTAATACCTCATTTTACCTGCGGCAAAACTTGGGTCTTTTTATTCTTTGGGCTGTCGGGTTCTTTGCCGGTTACTTGATCAGTATTATCAGTCTCATTATTATGCTTGGCGTACTGATCCTCTGGATATTAAGTCTCGTCGGCGCGATCAGCGGAGAGCAAAAACCGGTGCCCGTCGTTGGCGATATGTTTCAAGAGTGGTTTAAAAGTATCAGCTGACCTTTATCGGCAGATTTTCATCTTCCCACTGAGGGGGCTTTTTTACCGTACAACTTTTATTGATGCCCTGATGCCTGTCAGGATAGTGTCTTGTGGTTTGCACCTCCTTGACCACCTGACAGGCGATCAGGATATCCAGTCATGGTATAACCAGAATCGTATGCCCCGGGAGGAGCAGTCCTTCCCTGTTCTTACGAACAAGCTTTAGAAAGCAATCCAAGCCTTCATTATAATTTAACTCCAACCGCGACCGTCAGTCCGCGAAGTTTGGAATCTTCTCTGATCCTGAGGACCGGCAGCAGGCCGTGATGATAGCGCAGCTCCGCTGTCAGGTGTGAAAAAAAAATCAGGTGCACAATGCCGGTCAGCGCTGCTGTCACGCCATAGACCATATCGTCATCGAGTCCGACGGGATTGGTGTCAAGACTGTAGAAAAACTGGGCCTCACCCCCTCCGAGCAGCGACACTCCGAGCGCTTTTCGATCCACAAATCTGTACCCAAAGGCAAGTGGAATCGTAAAAAAATGATAGTGGTGACTTGGGTCAAAGGCATAGCGAAATGCTTTCGATTCATGCAGCGCCGAGATCCGGTGATAGTGGAACCCGGGCATGAAAAGTCCACGATTTTTTTCGACGATGATATCGAACCCGATCATCTGGCCCGGATGTCTGGACTGATCCATGAGCTCCAGCTCATCCCTGAAGGACCAGGTTTCTATCCCGGTTTTCAGGTTGAAAGCCGCCTGAGCACCCGCTCCATACGGGAGCAGACACCAGAGCGCCACAGTCCATACCGTCCCGTGAAGGCTATTTTTCATACGACCATATTAGCGTGTGGGAGAGATGCTCTGCAAAGTTACCTTATTTTCGCTCCCGCGTCCTTATCCATATCGCTTATGTATCCTGACCTTTCTTATCTCTTTCATGATCTGCTGGGCACTGCTCCGGACAATTGGCTGAGTGTTTTCAAAACCTTTGGGGTGTTTCTCATTCTGGCATTTCTGGCCAGTGCGTGGGTGCTGAGCCTGGAACTCCAACGCAAGGAAAAGGAAGGCCTGCTCCATGGCTTTACCGAAAAAACCCGTGTCGGCTATCCGGCTACATGGCAGGAGATCGCCCTCAATGCCCTGTTTGGCTTTATCCTGGGCTTCAAGCTTCCGTATATTATACAGCACTTCGAAGAGTTCCGTCCGGATCCGGCGAGTATCGTCTTATCCGGCAAAGGCACTTTGCTGTGGGGTTTGCTGGCAGCGGTTGTGTTTGGCTATTTTAAATATCAGGATCATAAAAAACGGCAGCTTTCCAAGCCGTATATCAAAGACGAAATCATGCTGCCGCATCAGCGCATCGGTGATATCACCATCCTGGCAGCGATCTCCGGTATCGTGGGTGCCAGGTTGTTTTCTATTCTGGAAAGTGAAGAGAATATCCGGGCCTTTATCAAAGATCCCCTCGACCAGCTTCTGAGCGGTAGCGGTCTGGCGATCTATGGCGGATTGATTCTGGCCTTTATCGTGGTGTATATGTATGTGCGGCGCAAAGGGATGACGCCGATTCATGTCATGGACGCGGTGGCACCGGCACTCATTATGGGATATGCAGTCGGTCGGCTGGGCTGCCAGTTTAGTGGTGATGGTGACTGGGGCATTGTCAACCTCCAGTCGATGCCGGCCTGGTGGTTTTTGCCGGAATGGGCCTGGTCGTATACCTATCCGCACAACGTCCTCAATGATGGAATCCCGATCGAAGGCTGCCAGTGGGAATATTGCCGTGAATTGCCGCAAGGGGTCTATCCCACCCCTATTTGGGAGACTTTTTTCTCTCTGATCATCTTTGGTATCCTCTGGATGCTGCGCAAGCGGGTACGCATCGCCGGGGTATTGTTTTTTCTGTATGTGTTTCTCAATGGTGTCGAGCGTTATTTTATCGAAAAGATCCGCACCAATCCTGATATCAACGTGCTCGGCATGGAAGCTACACAAGCGGAATATGTGTCGGGGCTGCTCATCCTGACCGGGCTTGGCGGGATGGTGTATCTCTGGATAAACCGTCGCAGGTAAATCAGTGGCCAACGATGGTTCAAACTTTCCCAGCAAGACGAAGTAAAAGTCCTTAAATAGTTCCCAGGTACGATTAGCATTACTTTAAGAGATGGGCGAAGATCGGAGACTTGCCTACTCCCAAATGGCTCAGCTTTCCAGCGGCACTCCTCAGCCCGTCACTGATCTCCCGGACGGAAGTTGCCTTTGCCAGATGACAGAAAAGCATGGATACTAAATGAGTCCAGGATTTGATTTCCTTGCTGAATTTGTCGGTGTTGCGCCTTTCTATGAATCGATCAAATGTCTTTCGGTCTACCAGTTGTAGGATTTGGCTAAAGAGGCTTATACAGGCACGGTGAGTTGTTTTGAACAACCCCAAGTAAGGGAAAATGGTCCCACGCCTACTTTTCTATCAATTTATTATGGACACTACTGTAATTAATTATAATTTTAAAGTTATAAAATTCCTTAATACTTTTTCAGATTCCCTATTTATACCTTCAATATAATCTACAACTCTCCTTTCTTTTCGATTGTATAATATAATTGTAGGCGCTCCATACCAATCAAGAAATTTTATTTCATTTCGCGATTTTAAATAAAATTGATCATATAATAAATGGTGTTGATTAACATATTCTTTTATCAAAGCAGGTGATCCATTTATATAATTGATTCCGATTATTTTTAAGTTGTTAGGCAAACCAGTTTTAATTAATTCATTTAGTATTTTAGAAGCATTTATACATGATATACATCCACTAAACCAAAAATCAATTATATAATAATCAGCATCTAAATCTCTAATTCTAATTGAATTTCTATTAAGATTATACATAATAAAAGTATCATTGAAATTACTATAAAGGCTTTGCTGAAATTTTATTTTATCCGTAAATAAATTCTGTTTTACAATTTTTTTAAAATTGGAAGAATAATTTGAGATATTACTTAAAATTGAATCATATTGCTCAGAATTATTATGAAATTTAAAATTGGAAAATATAAATCGTGTTATATCTGGTTTTTTAGAGATATTTATAACTTCTTCATAAGAAATTAATAATGTATCGGTTAAATTTATTTTAAGTATTATTTTAGTAGAGCCAATCAAAGGATCATCTTCAAAAAATATTGGTGTACTTAAATAAGTATTGCACATTTCAATTATCAATGTGTCGTTATCTTTTGTTATCCAGTAATCTGAACCTGAATCATTCCATTTTAAAGTATCAATTAAAGAATTTTTAAATATAAGAGGGCTAAATGATACCCATTTTATTTCACCACGCTTCAAAATTTTATATGGTGTTTCAATAGGTTGTGATTCTATAGAACGTTTTATAGTATCATAATTTAGTAATTCTTCATTCTTGAAAACATAAAATGGATTGCCATTAAAAGTACAGATAAAATCCTTTATAGAATCATTTTGATTATAGGGATTAATGATTACTTGGGAAGAATAGGAATACTTTATTGTATCTGAAATTAATGACTTATGAGTTGAAAATATATCATAGCTTACAATACCACAACTCAAATATTTTTTATTTATGAACCTTAATGCTTCCATTAAGCTTTGGGCGCAACTTATTTGCGGTATAAAAGCTAATATAAAAATATAATATTTAAACATTGTTAATGCAATTCTTCTAAATTGTCCGATATAACCAATACTCCAGTTGGTATTAAATTATTAGCTGCATCTTTCCAATCACAATCACCTGTTCCAGAACATTTGCACTGAAAGCAGCCATTTTTTTGCTCATCTAAAGTACATAATTCGCACCCTTTACAATCCCTTCCAATTAAACGAGTAGCTGAAAGGCTTTTATCGAATGGAATCACCCATAGATTTGTATCCAAATTGTTTATTTCACTCCCTGTAGCATTAAAATATCCTTGTTCAAAAATAACCGTGTCAGAAATATATGCTCTATCAAAGTAAATGATACCAACTTCTTGATTTAATTCAATTCTAGTTCGTCCGCCAAAAATTATGTTCGAATTATTGCCGAAAATTATTACTGTATCAGCTAATATAACAATACCTCCGCCTTGCGTGCCAGGAATTGCTATTGCATCAATACATATTTCAATATCGCAATCTGTACAATTGGCACTAACACACGAAGATGATGGCCGGTGTAAAGCACAAAGGGCATAAGGTATTTCAGGATCCATAGTTGTACCCTCGCAAAAGCAACTTGCTTCTACACCACCTGCACTCCTGGAATCTATTTCTCCAGTATTTTTATTAAATTTCAACTTAAATGGGGGAAGAGAGGAGTTAGGAATAAACCATGCCTGCCCTTTTGATATAAAATATTCTAATTCATTTGGATTTCTAAGCAAAATCTCCATTCTTCTGCCGTCGATCTCATTTAAATATGTTCCAGCTAGAGACCGATTATACGTGATAATATTATCTTTATATTCTAGGTCAAATATAAAAGTATTTTTAGACTTGTCAGCTAAGATTACCTCTTCTTTGTTTATTCTAAAATCACTAAGGTTATCAGAATTTAAGTTACTATCATCTTTGCCGCAAGAGGCGATAATTATAGTCACAATTGCTAATGTAAATACAGGTAAACAAATTTTAATGGTTTTTATTTCTACAAAATTTAGTTTGTTAATTAGAATATCTTAACGGTTCAGTTTTCAATTTTTAATTTATATAAGATCAAAATTGAGGGCAAACATCATAAAGATAAAAAATTTACAGAAAGATACTAAACTATTAAAAAAAATTGTCCTGGGTAAATCACATAATTTATAACGCAATATATTGTGGGTTCCAAATCAATCAGGTGTATGAATATTCCTGTCCATGCTGACCCCTCATAAAAGAGGCGCTGTCGGCTTACCTGGTTTCTGACATTTGTTCGGTCCAGCCACTAAGACAGGCGTAGGGATTAGAAGGTTTGTGGATGAATGAACGTATGAAGCTTTCTGGGTTTTGAGGGCCACTTGGCTTAGGGGCATGACCAAAAGGAGATAGGGTGCCGGACTGAGTGCTCTGGCGTGGACAGGATTCCTGGCCCAAGCCATAACACATATTTCGTAAAGCCTGCAAATTGTCCTACAGCCTGGACAATGGAACATAAATGATTTTCCTACATTTGCGCTGATGACAGGAATACATCCATATATTATCATTTGATGGCAATGCCTGTAATCTGAGCTTTAAAAAGCCCCGTCAGATTACAGCGGGGCTTTTTTAGTGGTACAAAACCGACAGACCTTATACATGAAACGGTATCCGGAATATAAAGGACTCGATCTGCCCGCCATCGATAAAGAAATGCTCCAGTGGTGGGCATCACATGGTGTTTTTGAAAAAAGTGTCGAACAGCGACCCACCGACAAACGTTGGGTATTCTATGAAGGCCCACCCAGTGCCAACGGACTGCCCGGCATCCACCACGTCATGGCACGCGCGATCAAGGACCTCTTCTGCCGCTACCATACCCTCAAAGGTTATCGCGTCGAACGCAAAGGCGGATGGGATACCCATGGCCTGCCGATCGAACTCAGCGTGGAAAAAGAACTCGGTATCACCAAGGACGACATCGGCAAATCCATCTCCATCGAAGACTACAATGCCAAATGCCGCGAAACGGTCATGCGCTATAAAGCCGAATGGGATGACATCACCCGGCGTATGGGCTATTGGGTCGACCTGGACCATCCCTACATGACCTACGAAAACAACTATATCGAGTCGGTCTGGTATCTCCTCCAAAAACTCTATGACAAAGGTCTGCTCTATAAGGGCTATACGATCCAACCCTACTCACCTGCCGCCGGAACAGGGCTAAGCTCACATGAGCTCAATATGCCCGGAGCCTATAAAGAAGTCAGAGACACATCCATCGTCGCTCTTTTTAAAATCCACCGCAGCGAAACATCTGCCTTCCTGTTTGAGAACGGAGATGAGGATGTGCGGATCGCCGCCTGGACGACCACTCCGTGGACATTGCCCTCCAATACCGCCCTGAGTGCCGGGCCGGACATAGACTATGTAAAAATCAAAACCGCTAACCCGTACACACAGGCCCCCGTCAGCATCATCATGGCACATGCTCTGGTAACATCATGGTTTGGGGGTAAAAATCAGCCAGAGATCGCCGAACAATCTGCTGCCTTTACAGGCCGCCAACTGGCCGGGATCCGGTATGAACCGCTTCTGGACTTTGGCAATCCGATCGAACCCCTGCTGGGTGGAACTGATGCCTATCTGGTCCTGACCGGTGATCACGTCACGACATCAGATGGGACCGGGATCGTGCATACAGCCCCTTCCTTCGGGGCGGACGATCAGCGAATCGCAAAAGCAAACGGTGTAGGTACACTGACGCTGGTCGATACCTCCGGAAAATTTAAAGACACCGTCGGCCCGTTTTCAGGACGCTATGTCAAAGACTATAAAAACGAACCCGGTTATACCCCGGTCGATATCGACATCGCCATCCTGCTCAAAACGGAAGGCAAGGCCCTCAATGTCCAGAAATACGAACACAACTATCCGCACTGCTGGCGCACAGACAAACCTGTGCTCTACTATCCGATGGACAGTTGGTTTATCAAATCAACGGCCTGTCGTGAGCGGATGATCGAACTCAACAAGACGATCAACTGGAAACCGGCCCATACGGGTGAAAAACGTTTTGGCAACTGGCTGGAAAACCTGCAGGACTGGAATCTGTCACGCTCCCGATTTTGGGGTATTCCACTGCCGGTATGGCGCACGGAAGATAGCCTGGAGGAGATCTGTATCGGTTCGGTAGCTGAACTGGCCACCGAAATTGACAAGGCCAATGCCGCGCTCCACCTGAGCCAGCATGTACCCGGTGATCTGCACCGTCCGTTTATCGATGAGATCATCCTGGTGTCGCCCAAAGGCCTGCCGATGAAGCGCGAGACGGACCTGATCGATGTCTGGTTTGACAGCGGGGCCATGCCGTATGCACAGTGGCATTATCCATTTGAAAACGAAGCCATCTTTGCGCAAAACTTTCCGGCTGATTTTATTGCCGAAGGTGTCGACCAGACCCGTGGGTGGTTTTTTACACTTCATGCCATCGCCACGATGGCGTTTGATTCTGTTGCCTTTAAAAATGTAGTATCCAACGGGTTGGTGCTGGACAAGAACGGACAGAAGATGTCCAAGCGTCTGGGCAATGCCGTGGATCCGTTTAAAACGCTCAGCCGGTATGGGGCAGATGCTACCCGCTGGTATATGCTGTCGAATGCCCAGCCGTGGGACAACCTCAAATTTGATGAAGAGGGGATCGTCGAAAGCACCCGCAAACTCTTCAGTACCTTGTATAATACCTATTCCTTCTTTGCGCTCTATGCCAATCTGGATGACTGGGCTGCCGGTGATCCCGATGTGCTGCCGGTCAGTGCACGGCCGGAGATCGATCGCTGGATCTTATCACGGTTGCATACGCTGGTGGCGGCGTACCGGACCGATATGGATGATTTCGATGTGACGACCGCCTGTCGGCGGATCGAGGTCTTTGTCGATGATCATTTGTCCAACTGGTATGTGCGGCTCAACCGCCGGCGGTTTTGGAAAGGAGAGCTTTCCGATGACAAGCGCGCGGCGTATGCCACGCTACACGAATGCCTGGTGGTATTGTCCCAACTGATCTCACCGGTGGCGCCGTTTTTCAGCGACTGGCTGTATCGCAACCTGACACCGGATGCGGGTCACCTGCCGGAAAGTGTGCATCTCACGGATCTGCCGGTAGCGGAGCAGGAAGTGTTGGATGAGGCGTTGCTGCGGCGTATGGATTATGCCCAGCACATAAGCTCGCTGGTGCTGTCGATCCGCAAAAAAGAAAAATTGCGGGTACGGCTGCCTTTACGCCGGATCTTGTTGCCGGTACTGGATGACCGCTTTCAGGCGGATGTCGAACAGGTGAAAGAGCTGATTTTGTCTGAGGTCAATGTAAAAGAGATCGAGTATATCACGGATACCTCGGGGATGGTGTCCAAAAAAGCCAGGCCTAACTTCAAGACCCTGGGCAAGCGTCTGGGTCGTCACATGAAGTCGGCAGCAGAGGTGATCGCTGGTCTGAACCAGGATGCTATACGGGAATTTGAAACTACGGGTCGGTTGCAGATCCGGGTGGAGGATGAGACTGTCGACTTGGTAGCGGAGGATCTGGAGGTGGTATCGGAAGACATCCCGGGATGGCAGGTCGCGTCAGAGGATGGTATCACCGTGGCGCTGGATATTCAGTTGGATGATGCCCTGATCGCCGAAGGTACGGCCCGCGAGCTGGTCAACCGGATCCAAAACCTGCGCAAGCTGCGTGGCTTGCAGGTGACGGACCGGATCCGGGTGCGGGTGGAAGCGTTGGAAGGGATCGGGAGAGCTGTGGATGGCTATGGAGCTTATATCAAAGCCGAGACTTTAGCAGATGGATTGGAGGTCTTTCATCCGGCACCCGAAGAGACAGACACGACGGTGCATCAGGTGGAGTGGCTTGACGGAGGGGAGATACGGATTGGGATCGGGGTGTAGACGACCTCCTCACCACGGTTGCTGAGCTGTAGCACGAGGATGTGTCAAGCGGGTCGAAGCACCCCACTCACTACGGTTGCTGAGCTGTAGCACGAGGATGTGTCAAGCGGGTCGAAGCACACCACTCACCACTCACCTCACCAACGTCACCGATCCCGTATAAAGCCCCTGCTGTCCCGTATCCTGATCCGTATACCGGACCTGCACCGCATAAACTCCCGGATTGAGCCGCACCCCATTGAAGGTGCCATCCCACACAGCCCCGGGATCCGATGTCCCAAACACCATGTCGCCCGAGCGCGTAAAGACCGACCACGCAACATCCCGCACCCCGTAGATCACAGGCGCAAAGACATCATTGGTGCCGTCCCGGTTGGGCGAAAATACATTGGGCACATAGAGCACCACCCGGTTTTCCACACACATCGTCCTCCGCAGAGTATCCATACAGCCCAGCGCATTGGTCAGGATCAGCGTGATCTCAAAGTTTCCGATCGTCACATAGTCATGTGTGATCACCTCCGAAGCCGAATAGGGCTGCGACCCCGAGCCATCCCCAAAATCAATCCACCCCTCCGTATAGCCCGTACTCAGATCGATGACCTGCACCGTGTTGTCGATGATGTCGATACAGGACTGATTGGGGATCGTGATAAAATTGGCCCGCAACGGCGGAGGACCCGGTATCACCACATCATAGGTCTGACTACACCCACTCAACAACTCCACCACCTCCGCCATATAAATGCCAGGCCGACCCGCTATAGCAAGCCGTTCCACCAGGGAGTCCAGCGACCAGTATACCGCATACAGGTCCGGATGAGGTGGTACGATCTCCACATGACTCGTATCATCATAACATACCGCCGGACCCGGCAATATCTGGATGTCAAATGGCTGATGCACATGCACAACAGATGTCCCGACGAACGGATCAGAACAACCATCCGTCACCATCACGGTATACATCGTGGTCTGCAGTGGATTGACGATATGACTTGATCCAAAACCAATGCCCATATCCCATGTCGAGGTCAGCGTACCTGTACCTCCCGAGGTCTGTACCTGGATCACGGTGTTTTCTCCATAACAGATCGAGTCCGGCAGACTCGTCAGCCCGGAGATCGGATCTGTAATGCTGATAAAGACCCGCCGGCTCGAACCACAAGGACCCGAACCCCGCGTATAAAACAGTTCATGCGTCCCGCTGCCTAATACAGCCGGGTTGAACTCCGGTGATGACGGATTCCCATTGATAAAAAACATACCATCAGCCGGTGAGACCTGCACCTGGATCAGGGTGTCTTTGAAACAGTACAACTGGCTCAATCCGGTCACACTCACCTCCTGCCGTACGATGATCTCAATCTCGGTCTCCGTCACACATCCCGATGGCGCCGTATAGGTCACTGGATACATACCCGGGGGCAGTAACTGCGGATCAAACAGCCCGACCTGTCCGTCCAGAAATCCCGGGCCGGTCCATGTCCCTCCGGACGGAACAGCCGACAGGATCAGCGCCGGACTCAACTCACAAAAACTATAGGAAGGGATCACCGCATATGGCTCCACCGCTACCAAAAAGCTGTCACGACATCCGACCGCTTCCAGCACCAGCGTATGGGTACCCGGCCCGGCAACAGCAGGATTGAAATACCAGACATCACTGCTCCATGCGGTGGCCGGACCTGAAAACGAACTCCACCAAGGCTGAAACGAAGCAAAATCCCAAATCGGAATCCATTCATCCTCCAGACAAAACGCCACCGGCTCCGGTACGTCTGCATACGGGCGGATGATATACAACCTGAACGCATCCGAGCATCCAAAGGCCGAAAGTGTGTAATCATATTCGCCGGGTCCCAGCATACTGATATCAAAGGCATTAAGCGCAGGTATCCACACGCCTGGTCCGGTCCATGTCCCGTCATCCGGTAATACCAACAATGAATCGCTGTCACAGAGCACCCGATCCGGCCCCGCCCAAAGCTCCTGAATGTACACATACATCGTATCACGACATCCCTGTAGGGTATAGATATACCGATAGGTTTGATTGGTGGGCACCGTCCAGGGCCTGATCCGTCCCAGGATACTGTTGACGATACCCGGTCCGGACCACCGGCCTCCGTATGGTTCGGCGACCAGATCAAATTCCTGCGAACTGCAGATCGTATCTACGTCCGGCATGATGATCCCGGGCTCGACATTGATGCGTTTATTGGCTGCGCATCCATTGGGTGCGGTATAGGTGACGACAAACGAGCCTGTCTGCACCGGACTAAACACCCCCACTGATGTGATATGCGGACCCGTCCAAACGCCACCCACGGGTGTGCCACCACCAACTACAAAATCAGCACTGTTGACACAGGCAGCTTCTATACTGCCGGCATTGACCGGCAGGACATAGACAGTATCATAGGCCTCGCATCCGTTGGGTGCCACATAGGTGACAATGTCGATACTCAGATCTGTGGCAGTATTCCATCTGAAAAACTGGTAACGTCCGGCCTCCTGGAGTGACTCCGGTATGATGGTGGAGTAATACCGCCCGCCTGGCAATGAGGACTGATAGATATGATCCCCTCTGCTGGAACATACCGTATCCTGCACCGGATTGAGGATGACAGGATTGGGGCGGGGTACATAGGTATAAGAAGCCGTAGCCGTGGACATGCTGACCGGATCAGTCACCGTGATCGAGATCAGGGTGCTGACGGATACACAGATATCGACTACGGACTGGTTGAGTGGTGTATGGCTCCATTGATAGACGTATGGTACGCCGGCATTGCCGATGATCTGGGCCCGCACGCTGCCGCAATCACCGGCACACGCATCCGTGACAAGTTGGATCTCAACATCAAAAGGGCAGTTGGTCAGATCAAAGACGATGTTGGCACTTACGTCATGCCACTCTCCGCAGACGTCTTGTATGGCGCCGTTGAAGAGGATTCTGTAAGTGCCGGGTTGATTGAGCGGACTGGCAAAAACGACCTGGAATATCTGCCCCACACCTGACATACAATCTAAAGGCTGAATCGATGCGATGGACGGAGTGCCCGGCCCCAGCACTGTAAAATTTGATGGACTCAGCATATCACAATCGACCGGAATATCAAACTGAAAGGTGATGGCATCCATGGGGCAGTCCAGCATACTTACGAGCGAAAGCACAGGAGCTTGTGGTTCTTCGATCTCCACCGACCAGGAAAGCTCCCAACCGGCAGCGACGATATTAGCATCGCTGATGAAGTGAAAGGTCACGCATCCACTCGTGGCGACAAGTACTGGTGGAGGTTGAATAATCCCGGTGAGGGTCGCGATCAAAGGGGAGCCCGTGCCAGGACCATCATATACGCGCAGGATATCATAGGTAGGTTCAGTGGCGAAAAAACGAAAGGCGATGATGATCTCACTGGCCTGATCCACACAGATAGTAAAGGTTAGGTTTTCATTGTGGTTGTACTGTCCGGTCTCCGGTCCGTCTTGACTGTCGGTGAGTATCCCTTCGCAATCCTCCACCAGGGCATTCTGCATTACATACTCCGGTTGTGCCAGAATCAGGTCAAAAGTCAGCCCCCACACCATCAGGAACAACATGATCCGGATGCTCCATCGATGTGTATAGCACATTGTAGATGTATATGTATTGAAATTCAAAATCATGACCTGATAATGGCGACAAGGCCGGTTTCCACAACATTACTCTCCTGTCCCGCGCGATCGATCATCTTGATCTGAAATCGCGTTTGTTCCACTGCCCCATTGCCAAATAAAAACAGCGTTGGAAATTCGATATTGAGATGCCCTTGTATAGGCACCCGGGCATCCGGTGGTGCGAGAGGCCCGATATAAAATCCATCAAAAGCCTGAAGACGGATATCCCGCACAAACAATGCATATTGATCCGGATCTGCAAATCCAAGATCACCATCCCCATCCTTATACATGATCCGGATACGCAGGACATCTTCGTACTGTCGGATGGTATCGTGCGACCATTCGATCAGCCGGATCTCCGGGATGCTGGAAAACTCCATGACCTCCTCCTTCTCACATCCACCGATCATCAGGATGCCAGCGAGGAGCAGCAGAAATTTAAAGAGTCCAGCGAAACGACATATATCGCTTGATGTAATAAATACCATTGTCGGTCGGAATTTCAGTGACAGGATTTTGATCATCCTGCACATAGACCCTGAAATACCATTGCTCCTGCCCCGGATCCGGTAAGGCGGATGGATTGAAATCAAGATAGTGTGTGTACGCGACGATGTCCCCGTAAAATCCGCGCTCATGCCGCGGACTGGCCAGAATCTGCAGGTTCATTTCTTCCGCCCCTTCAAATACATTGGCATTCGGGCTGAAGGCGATACGATTGTACCCCAGTTGCTCCGGCATCAATAGGTCATGTCGGAAGGCAAAATACAACCGGATGCTGGTGGAGCCCGTCGTTATTTGCAAGGGTCCTGAACCCGCCGTGCGGTTCAGCCAGATCCCATTCTGAGATGCGCCTGCACCCAGTAGCACAGGCGCGGGATAGCTGATGGTGGGGATATTTCCCATGATGTCGGGTGCTCCGTTTTGAATCCAGGACTGAATATGTCCGATATACTCGTCTTTCTTTTGCGGCCAGTCGGAATCGGGTTCAAGCTGTATAGGCATCGATGGCGATATGAGGCCTTTCAGGCGTGCCATGAGTACAGAGGTATGGGGTTTATACGGCTCTACGCGATAGGTATGGAGTCCGTCATTTTTGATCGGCACCTGGTAGAGCAACGTATTATAAGCACTGTGGAGGGTCCGGTAATCCGGTTCAAACGTGCCATCATGACAACCGGAGTTGGCACAGGTGGGTTGTAGAATATTTTGATAAATACCGGCAAACGAAGTGGGTTCGGGATTGACAATTTCAAGCCGGACAGTGTCCTGATTGACGATATCACCATCAAAGGGATTGTCATGAGGGTCCTTGTCGCAAGCGATGGCCAGCAGCATCAATCCGGTCGCACCAATGATCAAAAAGTTCTTCATCTATATGCGGTCGAAGAGTGAACGGGCAGATGAATCGAGCAATCCTTTTCCGGCGACGATATCTTTGATACCGAAAAGATCTGCTATGGTCGGCACGATGTCGGAGGCATCACCTATGGGCTGCTGAGGACCTCCCACCCGAAGGCCGCCATCAATACCCGGCCCTACCGCCAGCGTGAAGATGCGACGGGTATTCTCATTGTTGCCAGAGTGATCATAGGCGTACCAGTCGTTGTCATCCTGAATCGGATTGGGATCCAGGTCACGTCCGTGTTCTGGCATCACCAGCATGGTCGTTTTACCGGCCATCTCAGGTATGCGCTGGATTTCCCGCCACAGGAAGCCCACCGCGTGATCTGCGCGGTGCAGGCTTTTGAGATAGGCGGTATAGTTGGAATGACAGACATCGATATTGGTCATATCCACGACCATCACTTTGGGTTTGAACCATCGCAGCAACTCCACCGCAAAACCGATGGTCTTGAGGTCTCCGTTGTCATTGACCGGCGGCAGAATGACCGAACCGTTTTTGACTTTGTTAAAGGTACTTTGGACAAAAGCCTTGATCGAATCTTCTTCGTCGATGTCATTATAGAGATGGGAAATCTCGAGGCCTTCCTGTCTGAAGTTTTGATTGAGAAAATCGCGCATCTCGAGGATCGTGCCCCATTCGGTCTCGGGATGATAGTTTTTAAAATCCATAAAATGCGCCATGCCCGGTGATCCGAAGGTCGTGGTGGGTGCAATAAAATTGCCTCCATACCGGCGGCCATATTCTTCATTGGCCGAATAATTGAGAAGGGTGCGGGAGCCGCCGATATCCACGCTGACAAACCAGCAATCAGTGGCTTTGAATCCGGCATGCCGGCGCAAATATTCAAATATGGTGGGGGAGGTGGGACGATTGCGCAGCCCTTTGGTAAAATCATAATTGCCGGATACACCAGTACTGAGTCCGTTGAAATGGCCGGCACCTCCTTTGGAAAACCGGACTTCCGGAAACAGGGTGCCCAGTTGATCCAATGGCGTTTGCAGTACCGGACCGATCGGAATACCACCGATGATATTGTTGGCTGTATCGTCAAGGCCGTAAGCAATCTTGTCTGGTGGAGGCGCGCCGGTGAGTATATTGTACATGATATTCCCTTCCACATTTTCATTCTGTCCTTCTGCCAGATAGCGCTGCAGTACAGACTCCTGCTGGCGCACACCACCGGCAAACAGGACGAAGACAACATGATCGGCCATCGGGGCGGTAGTCGTGGTGCTGAGCAATCCGGAAGGCAGGATATACGGCATGGTGATTGCACCCGCTGAGGCTACCGTAGATGTCGTGATAAACTTTCTTCTTTTCATACCGCAGATCTTAATAGTGAAAGTGTTCGTTGGAGGTTGCAAAAGAGAAATACACCAGCTCAGGCGTCAGCGCCGGACGGCTTTGAATGTAGTTGACCATCCATTGTAACTCGGCTTCAGTCGGTTGACGGACCAAAAAACGGGTATACGTCTCCCGCACAAAAGTTTCAGGGTCGCTTTGCATGGATTCTACCGATGGCAGTTTTACGTTCGGATCGTTCATGTATTTGCTGACCAGTATATCAAAGGCGACCTGTTTGTCACCAATAGATTCCAGTGCTTTCAAAGCTTCCAGCATTTGGTTAGGCCCGATCGGTTTTTGAAACATATTGGTATACAGGATCGAGACATACTGGGCATAGGTCTTGGCTTTGTTTTTATAGGAATTGACCGGGGTGATTTCGAGATCGTTGATCCCGTATACGACATACTCTGTCTGGCAGGCGGTGCAGAGCAGGAAGGCTACGAGGCAGAGGATGCCGAAGGCCGGCTTACCTGAAATTGGCATATTCATCGGTAACCAGAATTTGAGCGATGATACGATTGATGTCTTTGTGGCTGATATAGCCGGGCAGAAGAGTGACGATTTCTCCAGGCGACGGCGGACGGCTGAGAAAGGTCTGAAAGCACCAGATCAGCATACCTTCCAACATTTCATTGGACTCTGTCAGGATTCGGATATAATCATTCCGGTCTGTTCCGGTCTGGCCAAAAAGTTGGGCCGGCTGATTGAATTCGATCATATTGAAGCTGTGGTCAAACTCCTGATCGGTGGGCAGGCGCCAGAGCAGTTGATCAAAGGTGGCGCGTACATAATTGAACGTATTCATGTTGATCGCGTCATACACCACATTGTCGATCATAAAGCTGTACATCTGGTGATACAGGATCAAGCCTTCAAACAGGGCCTGGAGGCTGGCGAGTGTAGCCTCGTTTTTGCGCGCCTCATACAGTTTTAGATAATACCCGTCCCAGTTGCCTTCCAGTGAGTCTTTATAAGCTCCATTTTTCAGAATGCTGATCCGAAGTTCAATATCGCTGTCTGCAGCGCCCTCCAGGCAGCGTACTTTGGCCAGATTATAGAGGTTCTGGACGAAAGCGGCTTTATAGGAAAATTCATTTTCACGAAATGTCGTATCCGTCATGAGACGGACTATCAGGCTGTCTCTGGACTCGCGTTTAAGGCCGCCTGCTTTGAGCCGGATGACTTCGTCTGTCAGTTCTGTGTCCAAGGGCTCGCGGCCGATGATGTCGATAAACAACCGGTTGATGTAGTTCTCGATTTTGATGTCAGACACATTGAAAGTGGAATACGGGGTATTGCCATCAATGACCACCAGTTCCTCAGAACACGCTGAGAGAAAAACAACGAGATATAACAGGTAGGGAGATATAAACCGATTCACTGTTTGATTTTATGCTTCATGTATCCGATCCCGGAAGCGTGACAAAGGCTGCCTGAGATCAGTTTTTTTACAAATGCCAGCACCATCTGGCGTACTCAAGGGGTGGAATACTGCCGTAAGGTAAGTTATTCAGTTAGCAAATGCAAAAATCCACCGCAAGGCGAAATGCCAGTCGAAGCACAGCGAAGATTCCGACCGCAAGGCGGAAAGCCAGATCTTTATGAGATGCCAGAGCAGAAGATGCCAGATGCCAGATTAAATCGTAACTATTTCACATGATTATACCCTGATCGATTGGGCGACCTTTTCCCAACTCCTTAACCTTTCAACTTCTCAACCTCTCAACTCCTCCGAAACAGGACGT
>JBGTGP010000046.1:0-17371 GCA_041746735.1 Saprospiraceae bacterium | reverse complement strand
GAAACTTGTTTCGTTACAAAATGAATTGAGGCGTCACCATCTATCATTTACGTCCATGAACCGCCGTGATACGTGAACCGTACGTCCGGTGGTGTGAGAGGGATAAGGTAAAAGGACTTCTTTTACCTTACCCTACTCAATGGAGATAGTGTTATTGTTGAGTATTGCGAAGTTCGGTAGCGCATCCCGCCGCACTCAGCATGCGTTGCATGCGTGCGTGGCGGGAGGGTCCCAGGTTCAAATCCTGGTATCTCAATAAAAAAAGTCACGATGTAATGGCCATTTCTGATTTTTGGCATATTGTTTCAGGTAAACCCTTTTATGAAGTACCATACGTATATCCTCCAATCTGAAACCTCAGGGATGTTGAACATAGGCTCAACCAATAATCTTTCAGACCGACTGATCCGACATAATGCCGGGCGTAACAAATTTACCAAAGGCAAGGGTCTCTGGAGACTCCTTTATTCATGCGAGTTTCCATCTAGAGCAGAGTCTGTTGAGTTGGAACGACATTTATAGGGTTTTAAGAGCCGGGACCGAGTTCTCGAGTGGCTTCGTACTCAGTTGGGTTAACACGTCCCCGCCGCATTCAATACCCAGAAAGGATGGTTTGGCCGATGAGTACCTATGAAGACAAAAGTTTTCGGCCTGAATTAGTCAACTATGAGAGTGAAAACATAGTATAACTAATATTAATACGAGTCTTGAAAAATGGCTATAGCCCAATAAAATCAAGCATCTCCCGACGGATTTCGTCGAAATCAGTTTAAAATCATGTAGAGTAAATTCAGTGTGGGAGTTTTTGTAGTGGCTGGCGATTTCCCCTAGAAAGACAAGCGTTCATCTGACAGACAGGGTGAAATTTGTAAGCAAAAACACATTAAGATTATCTATAATATATGTTTTGCAAAATGGCTATAGCCCTATAAAATCAAGCATCTCCCGACGGATTTCGTCGAAATCAGTTTTAATGATGCAGAGTAAATTCAATGTGTGAGTTTGGTATAGGCTGGCGATTTACCTAAGAAAGACAAGCATATACCTGACAAACAGGCTGAAGATCGTAAGCAAAAACACATTATGATAATATATAATATGTGGTTTGAAAAATGGCTAGAGCCCAATAAAATAAAGCATCTCCCGACGGATTTCGTCGAAATCAGTTTGATCTGATTTGGATTAATATAACATAGGAATTTTGTGAAAACCGCTATGAGCCCATTTTGACATACCCTCTTCAAGTACGTCCCCCAAAATCTCCCTTATACCCTGTAAACTTCTGGTGTAACTGTCAAACTTCACCCAATACCCTGGAATGCAATCTTGACATCCAAAGCCCAGTTACCCACATTCTCTTGCCTCAGAGGCCAATCAATCAACCAATTGGGCAGCAAGAAAAAACTAAAACCGGATCATACCTTTCGAGCGCAGATAATCCACCACTCTTGCCTCCTTACCTCCCACATAGTCCACAGCCTTCTGAAGCTGCTCACGTGTCACACCCAATTTACGGGTCCAGTACGATACATCTTCAGGCACGTTCATGTTAATGACCCCGCGAGCAAGCGCACCGGTCAGATCTACATTGTCAGTCATTATAGATATTGTATGTTGAACCTACAATTTACGCTTTTTATGGGGTACTCGCGGATTTATTTTAGAGAGGAGTACCTCTGCTAAAAGAAAAAAGATCATTAACGCTTCAAACGGCTGTAACTGGCTGCCTCAACTTCTTCTCTATATCCTTCACCGTCCGCTTAAATTCCGCATCCGTGTCCAGCATATCATTGACAGCCCGGACACTATAGATCACTGTACTGTGATCCCGACCCCCAAAACTGTCACCAATCGCCTTCAGGGAGTGATTGGTGATGTTTTTCGCAAAATACATCGAGAGCTGACGCGCCAGCACTACGTTGCGCTTACGGGTCTGGGACTTTAATTTGTCAATGGGCACTTCGTAATAATCGGCGACACACTTTTTGATATGATCCAATGTAATGACAGCACCAGCGTTGACAACATTATGAATCACCTTCTGGGCCAGCTCTATGTCTATGGCTTTACGTGTCAGGGACGCATGCGCGATCAGATTGATGATCACCCCTTCCAGTTCGCGAATATTGTGACGGATGTTGTCGCAGATATAATGTTTCACCTCCGGTGTAAAACTAATGCCCGCAGCACTTGACTTGTGATCCAGAATAGCCATCATCGTCTCATAATCTGGTGCCTGCAGGTCGGCAGATAAGCCCCATTTAAACCGGCTGATCAGACGCTCCTCCATCCCCTGCAGATCTTTAGGTGGCCGGTCTGAGGTCAGGACGATCTGATTGCCACTCTGGTGAAGCTGGTTGAAAATATGAAAGAAGATCTCCTGCGTTTTTTGCTTGCCGGCCAAAAACTGAATGTCATCAATGATCAGGACATTGACCAACTGATAAAAGTTGGTAAAGTCACCGACCGCGTTGTTCTTAATCGCCTCAATAATCTGGTTTGTAAATTTTTCAGAACTCACATAGAGCACGGTCTTATCCTCCCTATGCTTAACGACCGCATTGCCAATCGCTTGTGCCAAGTGTGTTTTGCCCAGCCCTACATCCCCGAAAAGGAAAAGCGGATTGAACGCTGTGCCACCAGGATTTTTGGAGATGGCTTCAGCGGCTGAACAGGCCAAACGATTACAATCACCTACAATCAGATTTTCAAAAGTATAGGTTGTATTGAGTTGGGGATCAATCTTGAGACGCTTGATACCGGGTATGACAAAAGGGTTGCGAATATCCTGCTCGTTGTCTTTCGTAGCAGCAGCATTCGAAGAAGAAGGTGGACGCTTGACTCCCTTCTGCCATGGATCATCTTTGATAAAGTTGTATTCCAGATTGGCTTTGGGACCCAGTGTCTGGCGAATTGATTTTCGCAGCACAGGCAAATAATGCTCTTCCAGCCATTCGAAAAAAAACCGGTTGGGTACCTGGAGCGTAAGGGTGTCTTCTTGCAGACGAATAGGACGGATAGGCTCAAACCAGGTTTTATAACTTTGTTCGCTGATCTCTTCCCGTATGACGTTCAGACACCCGTTCCATACCGCGTTGCAGTCCTGCACCATTATAATGACACTCTAAAAATAGTTACTGAATAATCCCGCAAGCCTGACCGGCTGAATGCCCCGGGGGGAGTCCTTGTGTCGGATGGGCTTTGATTTTCACGCTTGTTTCTACTTCAACTTTTCTACGGGATGCAACAAAGATCAAAAATTTTATCAGGGATGTACAACCAGTGAAGCTTTTTTACAAAATTCCCATAATATTATTTTAAATAACTGAAAAACAGTATGTTATATATATAATTTTAGGTGTTCAATAAACCCCTGACTGTCAGTTTGTGAAGTTGCAGGCCAATTTAGGCGAAATCACTTTTTTCCCTTTTCCTGCACCCAGATTCCTTCACACGACACACACCTATGAGGTCTGTTATGCTCAAAAGCAAGATCAATTTTTCCAAGACGCATACCCCCCCATCCCACTTGATGGATCATGACATACCGACCCTCCCGGTTGCGATAATATTCCGGTGCATCCATAAACGTATGGGTATGTCCTCCCAAAATAAGATCAATGGATCTTGAGTTCTGCGCCAGCGTAATATCACTCACTTTAGCACCATCATATTTATAGCCCAGATGTGAAAGGCAGATAACCACATCGCATCGTTCGTCGTGCTTCAGGATGTCCGCTTCACGCGTTGCATGCAAGATGGGATCAAGATACCGGGTATTGCCATAGAGCGATTGCGGCACTAAACTATGGAGTTCAATACCCACTCCGGTCACTCCAATCTTAAGATCACCCTTACGGATGATCATGCGCGATTGATACCGTTGATGCATGACAGTGTCACTGAAATCATAGTTGGAGATGACCACAGGAAAATTTCCATGCTCCCGCATTTGCTTTTCAAAGTTTTCAAGACTACCGTCAAAATCATGGTTACCCATGGTCGTGGCATCATAGCCCATCATCGACATAAGTCGGATCTCCGGTTCCCCCAGAAAAAAATTAAAGTAGGGCGTGCCTTGAAAAATATCTCCGCTGTCAAAGAGCAGGACATGTTCGTTTTCTTTCCGAATCAAATCAATCATAGCTGACCTGCGGGCTGCTCCTCCCAGTCCCGCATTTCGCGAGCCATCATCCGGGAATGGATCGATCCGGCTGTGCACATCATTCGTATGCAGGATAACCAGCTTGGTGATTTCTCCTCGGAGGAGTCCGGATTCAAGCCAACCCGGAGTGAACATAGCGGCACCTGCACCTGCACTTCGATGGATAAACTGTCTACGGGTCCACATATTTTTCCAGCTTATGGTTTGATACTGATTCGACCTTCAAGGGTAGCTTCGATTTTTTGACCAGCAAGTTGTGTGTCCTTCGCATGACGAATCAACACATCCCGCACCAAAAGACCGGTTTGTACGCGCGCCAGGGGAATCAACAGTCCCAAACCATCTCCACCATTCGCTACATAATCCGGCATCAACACGTTATAGATTTTGTCCCGAACCAATGGCATACCCAATACCGTACATTCGGTCATCTTCTTTTCCTGGATGACCATCCGGATACCCCGGCTCACCGGCCAGCCTTCTGTCAATGCGATTTGTTGAAAAAGAGAATCCAATATTTGACCCGGTACCTCCACGATGACCATCAGATTGTCAAAGGGACTGAGTTCATAGAGTTCACCCACAGTCAGTGGCCCTGCTGTGATATATGGTACCCGGATGCCACCGTAGTTGGAAATAGCGATATCAGCACTGTACCCCTCCTTTTGGGCACCATCCATCATAGCATCACAGATCCAGTTGCCTAGCGTGGATTCAGGTTTTTTCTTGGTGAGATCAAACGCCACTTCGCCAATGACGGTGTTCATCTTGTCATCCAGTTGTGCTTTGATGGGTGCAATCATTTTGACGATATCGTCATCGGCTGTCAGCCCTTCACGGTCACGTACCCATTCATATCCTCCCTGAGACGAGCTCAGATGCCGGACACTTTTACAGCCACCTGCGAACAAAAGCAGGGCAGCAAGCAGATAATATATAGCGCGTTTCAGAGCCATAGCGAAGATTCTGTTTTGATAGCTCTTTTGGCAATTTCCGAAGGCAGTGACATTTCTTCAGAAGCCAGTTCCAGAAGTTTTCTGGCAAAGGCATCTGACGGTGCCTGAGGATCAAGGTCCCGGGATGCAATACTGATCAGATCCATGGTTTTGTTTTTTGCCGTGATCAGGATATTCCAGAGCTCGGGCGATATGTAAAGTTGCTGTGTCAGGTTGTGTTCATATTCATGCTGGATAGCAACCAGCAGGGCCGATTTGAGCGCAACAGTAGTAGTGCCAGGTGCCTTCAGCCTCAGGATCAGTTCGGCCAGATCAATTCGCTCACACAGCAATATCAGCCGTTCATAGGCTTGTAGCCGAAGTGGCAGCGTGATTTTTGTTTTTTCCAACTTGGAATCAAGCAGGGTAGTGTTCAATTGATGTCTGAAATACATCCTAAACATTAGGAATATAGCAATTAAGACGACTACGGACGGGAGCGTCAATCCCAGAATCATGGGCCAGGTCATGTAGCAAAAATAGTCAAACCGCACCCAATTGTGAGATCTGTTTAGTTCTGTCCTAGGCAATGGAATATTTACATGATCGGGAGAACCCTACACGGGCAGGAATTGTTAGGGCTGATAAGATTTTGACTTAACGTATCTTTGTAGCCTAAATATAAGTATTGTTTCATGACGGATACCATTGCAGCATCTCCGGTTTCTCTTACACCCGGGGCTATCAGACAGCTCATGAGGCTTCGGACAGAGCAGAGTGTTCCTGACCATTATGGACTGCGGGTTGGGGTTAAAGGAGGTGGATGTTCCGGTTTTTCCTACTTGCTGGGTTTTGACGAAGCCAGAGATAGGGACACGCACTACACCTTTGATGGGATTACCATTTTGATGGATAAAGCCCATAGTCTGTACCTGATAGGGATGGAAATTGACTGGCACGAAGGTCTTAACAACCGGGGATTTGTCTTCAACAACCCTAATGCTTCTGAGACCTGCGGGTGCGGCACATCTTTTTCGGCCTGAATTGGTCAGATTTTAGCTTTCGTTGGTAGATAAGTGACCTGTGTTCCTTTCAGGTCGGGTGTATTTTTACCATCGTGATACGGGAGAAAGGAATGTTCGGGTCTAATTGCAATACAGAACACAATCATAATCTATTTACCAAAACTAAATTTTATTTCTATGCGATGTTTTCTATCCATGTTGATTCTCTCGCTGGTGGCGATATGGCCGCTGCAGGCGCAGATGAATAAAATCAGCTTTGAGCAGTTTACGCTGGACAACGGGCTGCATGTGATCCTCCACCAGGACAAGACGACCCCTATCGTAGCGGTGTCGGTGATGTACCATGTCGGTTCTAAGAATGAAAATCCGGAACGTACCGGCTTTGCTCATTTTTTTGAACACCTCATGTTTGAAGGCAGTGCCCATATCGGACGCGGTGAGTTTGACAAGTATGTGCAGAATGCAGGCGGTACACTCAATGCCAACACCAGTTTCGACCGGACATATTACTATGAGATCATGCCCAGCAATCAGCTGGCCCTGGGCTTATGGCTCGAATCTGAGCGTATGCTTCATGCCCGGGTTGATCAAAAAGGAATAGAAACGCAACGTGAGGTTGTGAAAGAAGAGCGCCGTCAGCGAATTGACAATCAACCGTATGGCTCTATTCTCGAGGAAACCTTTAAAAGGTCGTATAAAGTACATCCATACCGTTGGCCGATCATTGGCTCCATGGCACATCTCGAAGCTGCAAAAGAGGAAGACTACAAGCAGTTTTACGAAGATTTTTATGTGCCCAACAACGCCGTGCTTTCCATCGCAGGTGATATGGACATCGCCGAGGCCAGAATGCTCGTAGAGAAATACTTTGGAGGTATTCCCAAATCCGCCAAAGCCGTCTACAGACCCCGTGTCACCGAACCCCCGCTGGGCATGGAAGTGCGCGACACGATTTATGACAACATTCAGCTTCCTGCAGTAATCCAGGCATATAGGATTCCAGCTCAAGGCACTAAAGATTACTACGCGGTAGATATGGTATCTCGTATCCTGTCTTCAGGTGAAAGCTCCAGACTCTACCGTGCCCTTGTGGATGAGCAACAGAAAGCACTCTTTGTGGGTAGCTTTCCTCTAGCGTTGGAAGATCCAGGCGTTTCACTGTCCTTTGGTATTACCAATATGGGCGTGGATGTTTATGATTTGGAAAAAGCTATTGATGCTGAAGTGGACAAAGTGCAAATGGAACTGATCACAGAGAAAGAGTTTGAAAAATTGCGCAATCAGATCGAGGCAGAATTTGTCACCAATAACAGCCGGATGGCGGGTATTGCGGAAAGCCTGGCCACATATCATATGTTTTTTGGAGACGCCAATCTGATCAACAATGAGATCGATCGCTACCTCGCCGTGACACGGGAAGATATTCAGGCAGCAGCTAAAAAGTACTTCAATAAAAACAATAGGGTCGTGCTGCACTATCTACCGAAAGCCCAACATTCCAAATCCTAAGACCAGCTACTTCTTAACAACCATAAATTGCTTACCAATGCATACCATTATAAAATCAATGTTTTTCACACTCGCAGTCCTCTTGGTTGCCTGTACACCAAAGGTGGCCATAGAAACATCATCCGGGACTGGCACACCTTCAGGCGATTTTCGATCCACGGCGCCGAAGGCCGGACCTGCCAGACAGATTGAGATTGGCAAGTCAAACGAGTTTACGTTGTCCAACGGGCTGAAAGTGATTGTCGTGGAGAATCATAAACTCCCTCAGATTTCATACCAGTTGACGATCGATCGCGATGAAATCATGGAAAAGGAGAAGGCAGGTCTGGCATCTATGGCCGGAAGTCTCCTTGTCACCGGCACCGCGAATAAGACCAAAGCGGAGATTGATGAAGCCGTTGATTACATCGGTGCCAGTTTGTCTTCGAACGCGAAAGGTGGATTTGCTTCTTCTCTGACCAAACATACTGACAAAATCCTGAGTCTTTTTGCTGAAGTGATTCTGCAACCCGCATTTCCAGAAGCAGAGTTTGAAAAGCTCAAGACCCAAACCCTTTCCGGGCTGCAAACCCAGAAAGATGATCCCAATGCAATCTCCGGAAACGTATCCCGAGCGCTTACGTACGGACTGGATCATCCATATGGTGAGATCACAAATGAAATTACTGTTGCCAACATTACGCTTGAGGATTGTAAACAGTATTACGCCAACTATTTCAAGCCTGGTGATGCGTACCTCGTGATCGTGGGTGACATCACCGCTGAAGCAGCTAAGGCTAAAGCGGAAAAGTATTTCGGCAAATGGTCTGGCGGAAAAGCACCTACCTTCACGTATCCTTTCCCCAAGTCTGTAGATAAAACCAGCGTAGCTTTTGTCGATAAATCTGCCGCAGTACAGTCCGTCATTAATGTTACCTATTCAATTGACCTCAAACCGGGAACAGCCGATGTCATACCCGCAAGAGTGATGAACACCATCCTGGGGAGTGGTTTCTCCGGACGTTTGTTCAAAAATCTTAGAGAGGATAAAGCCTACACATATGGTGCCTACTCAAGCCTCAGCAATGATGAACTCGTAGGCCGGTTTACCGCGAATGCCAGTGTTCGCAACGAAGTAACTGACAGCGCAGTGACGCAGTTTCTCCTCGAACTCAATAAACTCAGGAACGAACCTGTCACCCAGAGCGAGCTTGATCTGGCAAAGAGCTATATCGCCGGTGAATTTGCACGTTCGCTGGAGAGTCCCCAAACCGTGGCCAATTTCGCCCTTAACATCAATATGTACAAACTCCCTGCAGACTACTATGAAACCTATCTTCAAAAGTTAGCCGCAGTTTCTATAGCAGATGTTACACGAGTGGCAAAAAAATATATCCACCCGGATAAGGCCCGCATCATCGTGGTGGGCAACAAGGACGAAGTCATGGATAAACTCAAGGTATTTGATAAGGATGATGGAAAAGTGCAATTGTATGATATCTACGCCAATCCACGCAAAGACGAATCCGGAGTGGTCGTAGATCTAAAGTCACTGGACATTGTCGAAAATTATCTCAAAGCACTTGGCGGTCGCCAAACGCTGGATAAGGTGTCCTCCATGGATCAAACCTATACCATGGAGATGATGGGTATGTCCGTGACCTCCCGGATGGTGCAGGATGCAGGTAAATACTATATGTCCATGTCGGCCTCCGGTATGGATCTGATGAAGCAGGTGTACGATGGAGAGAAGGGACAGGTTGAACAGATGGGGCAGAAAATGCCTGTCGAAGGTGATGACCTTGAATCCGTGAAGGAGCAATCAGTTCTGTTTCCGGAACGCTATTATGCCGGGGATACGTATTCCCTTGAAGTCAAAGGGCTGGAAGACGTAAATGGAAGATCCTGTTACAAACTGGTCGTGACCAAGCCCTCCGGCACGAAGACAACGGAGTTTTATGACAAGGAGACCTTTTTAAAGGTGAAAGAAATCCAGACTCAGGTGGCTATGGGGGAATCTTCGACGACCACTTTTGAATTCGCAGAATATAAAGTGGTTGATGGTATTTCAATACCACACTCAATATCGATTAGTGGCCCGATGCCCACACCGATGGTGATGAAGGCCACATCTGTCAAAGTAAATCCTAAGGTGGATCCATCGTTGTTCAAGATCTAATCGAAAGGCGGGCATGTCCCGCCTTTCTTTTTTTCATCAGGGCGGAACATTCCTTTTTTCTATGTTTGTTGCATGATACAGGTTTTCGTCACAGGAGGCACTTTTGACAAGCAATACAATCTGATCACGGGTGAATTGTATTTCGAAGACACCCATCTCAAAGAGATGTTTGAACGCGGCCGCTGTTCGCTGGATATTGATGTCAAAACCCTCATGATGGTGGATAGCCTGGAGATGACAGAAGAGGATCGCGGGATCATCGTTCACAATTGCTCGCGATGTCATGTAGACCGGATTATCATTACACACGGCACAGACCGAATGGTGGAAACTGCCAGCGAGTTGGCTCATGCCCAAATACCTAAAACTATTGTCCTAACCGGAGCTATGATTCCATACGCTTTTGGAACCTCTTCTGATGGCTTTTTCAATCTGGGCAGCGCATTGGCCTTTGTCCAGGTTCTCCCCCCCGGGGTATATATAGCCATGAATGGTCGCTGTTTTGATTGGGATAAAGTCAGAAAAAACAGATCCACAGGATTGTTTGAGACGATATAACGGCTTAAATCGTATTTTTCACTTCTCTCCCTTTATCTTTCCCGGCACAAGCCACTTGATGATATGACGTCTTTTTATGTCATATATTAAAAATTCATTATATCTTTAGGCCTGTTATTTAATATCTCAATTATGAAACGGACTATACTTACCGCATTTTGGATCAGTTCCGCCTTGTTTTTCTGCGTGGAGCATGCAGGTGCACAGCAGTATCCGGGGGTGAGTTTTAAGCGGTTGTTCCTGGATTATCAGACCTTCCAGGGAGGCGATTTCGGCGCATTTAAGGACTATCGGGATGGCTTTGAAGTAGGGTTTCATTATCCGGTGTCTGATCAGTTGCTGATCAACCTCCCGATAAAGATTGGCCTCGGAAACAAAACGGGCGAAATCACCAATCAACACATCATTGGATTGGATGCTCAAGCTCATTTTTACCCGCTCGCCAATCCCGACCGCTTCAAACCCTATGCCCTTGCTGGGCTGGGAGGCGTATGGCAGGGGAAGGATAGTATCAACCTCCAGGTCCCTGTTGGAGTAGGTCTTGACATTAAACTGGCTCCTAATGCCTGGTTTAATATCCAATCCGAGTTTAGGTGGAGTAGCGCGGAGAATAACAATAACTTCAATCATGGAATAGGATTCAAGTATTTCTTTGGGCCTGCCGGACAAGAAGCGATGCCGGATCTATCTGGGAAAACACCCATGGTCGATACCGATATGGATGGAATACCCGATGAATTTGATGCTTGTCCTACGATTCCCGGTCTGGCTGCTTTTGCCGGTTGTCCGGATACGGATGGCGATGGTGTGCCGGATCATCTTGATGATTGTCCGAATGTCGCGGGTCTTATTGAGTTCCGCGGTTGTCCCGATACAGACGGCGATGGTGTACCCGACAATAAGGACGAATGTCCTACAGTCGCCGGGCCTGCTTCCAATAATGGCTGCCCGACAGAGCCCCGCAAGGATACGGATGGTGATGGTGTGCCGGATGATGAGGATGACTGTCCTACAGTTCCGGGATTGGCTAAATTTAAGGGCTGTCCGGATACAGATGGAGATGGTATAGAAGATAGGCTCGACCGCTGTCCAAATGTTGCGGGTCTGCCTGAGTTTGATGGCTGTCCGGATACTGACGGCGACGGCATTGACGACACCAAGGATAAATGCCCCAATACGCCCGGACCCGCCTCTAATCATGGATGCCCTGTCATCGAAGCCGCAGATCGTGAAGTACTGTCTTTCGCCATGAAAGCCGTCCAGTTTGAACTGGGCAAAGCCACCCTTAAAAGTGAAAGCTTTACGGTCCTCAATCAGATCGTCAACATCATGAAAAAGTACCCCGATTATAAGTTGACCATCGAAGGCCATACGGATAATACAGGGGCCTCCGATGTCAATCAGAAACTATCCGAGTCCAGAGCAAAAGCATGCTACGAATACCTGATGCAGAAAGGCATCCCGGCGGGCCGATTGGCTTATAAAGGTTTCGGTCAGTCCCGGCCGATAGCCGACAATAGCACGTATTCCGGCCGTACACTCAACCGAAGAGTCGAGTTCAACCTTACACCCGGTCACTAAAAAGAAAACGGAGCAGTACATACTGCTCCGTTTTCTTTTTCAACGAATGCCCTGCTGATCAAGCCATCGCTGATACCGACGCGCATTTTCATTGTGTGCAGAAAGCGTCGTAGCAAAAGCATGTCCCGGCCCGTCATCCGGAGGTCGGGCACAGAAGTATAGATAGGAATGTTCTTCCCGATTTAGCACCGATTCGATGGAAGCAATGCCCGGCATGAAGATCGGCCCGGGCGGAAGTCCCTGATTTCGGTACGTGTTGTAGGGAGAGTCGACCTCCAGATGACCATACAAGACACGCCTGATTTCAAAGTCACCCAAAGCAAATACGATTGTGGGATCAGCCTGCAAAGGAATGCCCTGACGGATCCTGTTGAGGTACACACCAGCCATACGAGGCTTTTCAGGATTATGGTTGGTCTCCTTTTCAATAATGGATGCGAGGGTGTACACTTCTTCCGGTGTCATATCCAGCGCAATGGCTTTGTTCAGGCGCTCCTCAGTCCAGAACCGATCATATTCCCTGAGCATCCTTTTGCAGAATTCCTCTGGTGTCGTGGTCCAATAAAATTCGTAAGTATTGGGGATGAATCGTGTAAGCCGTGTTTCCGGTATAGTACCAGCCATCGTATCAAAATGTTGTTCGAGGTATAGGGCCAGATCCAGCGAATCAAACTCGAGTCTGGATGCGATCCGCCCGCACATCTGTTCCATGGTCCGGACATTTTGAACCGTCAGATTCAAGGGCGTCTGCCGTCCAGTCCGAAGCACGGACACCAGCGTTCTGTTGCTGGCGGGAATGGGAAGAAGGTACCTCCCTTTCCGGATTGTTCCATCATCATAGTTCATTTTCTCAGCCGTCCATCTGAAGGTTTTTTCCTGTAGAATCTGACCGTGTGAAACCAGACTGTCAATAACATCCTCCAGTGAAGCTCCGGTGGGAATCAGCAATATGTTATCTTCCAAAGTTCCCGGTGTATTGATGGAAAACACTTTGTTGAAGACCTGCGAACTAAAATAACCACCCAAAAGCAACATGACACTGACCACAATCAGAATTATTTTCCTTTTCTTCATAAAACTACTACCGGATTGAAGATGAGAGAATCAATATTGTTCATTCTCATTCGGAAAATCACCGGATCTGACATCCCGTACATATTCACCGACGGCTTTATGAATTTCCTCATAGAGATTGAGATATCGTCTGAGGAAGCGGGGATGAAAATCGTGTGTAATCCCCAGCATATCATGGACCACCAGAACCTGACCATCTGTTGCGGCACCGGCACCAATACCGATTGTAGGAATTTTAAGTGATCGGCTTACCTCTCCTGCAAGAACCGCTGGGATTTTTTCCAGAACCAAAGCGAAACATCCTAATTCCTGAAGTAACAGAGCATCATGCTTGAGCTTTCGCGCTTCCTCCTCTTCCCTGGCGCGTACGACATACGTTCCAAACTTGTAAATGGATTGCGGGGTGAGGCCCAAATGCGCCATCACCGGTACACCGGCAGATAGGATACGACTTATGGAATCCCCGATTTCCTCTCCACCTTCGAGCTTGACGGCATGAGCGCCGGATTCTTTCATAATCCGCACCGCGGACTCAAGGGCTAGTTTGCTATTTCCCTGGTAACTCCCAAATGGCAGGTCGACGACCACAAGCGCTTTATTGACCGCCCGCACCACTGATGATGCATGATAAATCATCTGGTCCAGTGTGATCGGCAAAGTCGTCTCATGGCCTGCCATAACATTGGAGGCACTGTCACCCACCAGAATGATATCAATGCCTGCATCATCCAATATCCGGGCCATGGAAAAATCATAGCCGGTCAACATGGCGATTTTCTCACCCGCCTCCTTCATTTCGTGGAGGACATGGGTCGTAATCCTCTTGGCTTTACTATGGATCGACATACGAATACAGGCTGGTTAAACGTCAAATCAATATGCAGCAAAGATATATCCATGTACCCAATCGCCGGCTTTTTGCCGCAGGGTATTCCAAAAGCCATTTTCAAGAGGCGTATTGCTTCAAATTACCCTATTTTCGCCCCATGAAATGGATTTTCGGGCTATTGACAGGAATTGTTCTGTTTTCCTCATGTGACAATGATCTCGTGGTGACGGATACCTGGAAAGATATTCCGGTAGTTTGGGGTATGCTGTCGAAAAGTGATACCGCTCATTATATCCGGGTGGAAAGGGCGTTTCTGGACCCCACTACATCAGCTCTCGATATCGCCCGTATTCCCGATTCCCTCTATTATGAGAATGCGACTGTATCACTCCGCCGCATCTCCACTGGACAGGAATTCAACCTCATACAAGTCGATGGCACAAATGAAGGCTATCCCCGCGCTGGTGGCATATTTGCAGAATCCCCCAATTTCCTGTACAAGATCCGGGCGAATCAGATCAATCTCGTCGTGGGAGAAAAGTATCAGTTCTCCCTTGTCAGGCAAGATGGGGGCGCACCTGTCATCGCCGAAACGATTATTCTACAATCTCCCGTCCTGCGAAATCCTTCTCCAGGATCCTTGCTTCCTTTCAGGTCCGGCAATTTTTACACCTTTACTTGGAATGAAGTTCCTAATGCAGGTATTTACGATTTGAAATTGGAAGTGCATTATCGGGAAAGGAATTCAAATACCGGGGTGCAGTTCGTACCCAAATCGGTCGACTGGACTGTGGCTCGTAGTATACCCGACAGAGAGTTTCGAATGGACGGATCAGAGTTTTATAATAGTCTTAAAGCCTTTATTCCTCAGGATATTTCGGCCACTCGCGTATTTGACAGCATTAATATCATTGTTTGGTGTGGAGGCACCGAACTGGCCGAATATATCAAGATCACACAAGCCAACCGCGGTATCACCAGTACACAGGATTTTCCGGGCTATACTAATATGTCCGAAGGCTTGGGGATATTTACATCACGAAATGTTTCGCGGAATACAGGGTTTATTCTGACCAATCAAGCGCTTGATTCACTGAAAAATGGAAGCGCTACCAAACTGCTGAATTTCCAGTAACCTTCTCCTCCATATCTGGAGACGCGAATACCTGACTTTTTTTAATAGTTCTAACTCTCTGATTAAGTCAAATCCTGACCATCAGGGCTTAATCGTCTGATTTTCTGATCCTGACGAATTGGCAGATTTATATACAAACCTCTGCCATTCGGAGAGGGACAATACCGCTTTTGGCATAAAATATCACCACAAATCGGGATGGCATAACCCTTGATCTGCAAGAGTAAACGTATTAGAAATCAGGATTCAACAATCTAAAAAACGAAGGTATGAGTAAAATAATCGGAATCGACCTGGGTACAACCAACTCCTGCGTCGCTGTCATTGAGGGGAACGAACCTGTCGTGATCGCGAACGATGAGGGGCGCAGAACGACCCCGTCGATCGTCGCCTTTCTGGACAATGGCGAAAGAAAAGTGGGTGACCCCGCAAAGCGGCAGGCTATAACCAATGCGCGTAGAACCGTATATTCTATCAAGCGGTTTATGGGCTCTCGTTTTAGTGAAATCAAAAACGAAGCCGGACGTGTGACCTATCCAGTATCCGGTGGACCCAATGATGCGGTCAAAGTCGACATTGACGGCCGTCAATACACCCCACAGGAAATATCGGCTATCATCCTCCAGAAAATGAAAAAAGTGGCAGAGGATTACCTTGGCCAGGAAGTAAAGGAAGCGGTAATCACCGTTCCGGCCTACTTTAATGATTCGCAACGGCAGGCCACAAAGGAGGCAGGTGAGATTGCAGGACTCAATGTGCGCCGTATCATCAACGAACCTACAGCAGCCGCTTTGGCCTATGGACTGGATAAGAAACACAAGGATATGACCATCGCTGTATATGACTTGGGTGGGGGGACTTTTGATATCTCCATTCTGGAGTTGGGTGATGGTGTGTTTGAAGTAAAATCCACCAATGGGGATACCCACCTGGGAGGAGATGATTTTGACCAGGTCATCATTGATTGGTTGGCAGAAGAATTTAAAAAACAGGAAGCGATTGACCTTCGCAAAGACCCTATGGCTTTGCAGCGTCTGAAGGAAGCCGCTGAAAGAGCCAAGATTGAACTCTCCAGCAGTGCTGAAACCAGCATTACGCTTCCCTACGTTACAGCCGTAGATGGTGTGCCCAAACACCTTGATACTAAATTGAGTAAAGCAAAGTTTGAGCAACTTTCAGCAGAGTTGGTTCAGCGCACATTGCGACCATGTGAAGATGCTATCAAAGATGCGGGTATCAGCAAATCCGATATTGATGAGATCATTCTGGTGGGGGGCTCAACACGTATTCCCCGAATTCAGGCAGCCGTAGAGGAGTTTTTCGGTAAAAAACCCAGCAAAGGAGTCAATCCGGATGAAGTGGTTGCTGTCGGAGCGGCTATCCAGGGCGGAGTACTCAGTGGTGATGTACAAGATGTATTGCTGCTGGATGTTACACCCCTGTCCATGGGAATTGAGACCATGGGAGGTATCTACGACGTGGTGATAGAGTCCAACAGCACGATCCCCACGAAGAAGTCCAAAGTCTATTCCACCGCATCAGACAATCAGCCATCAGTAGAGATTCATATCCTTCAGGGCGAACGCAAGATGGCCCGAGACAATCGTCCGGTGGGACGGTTTATTCTGGACGGAATTCCTCCCGCACCAAGAGGCATGCCTCAGGTCGAGGTTACTTTTGATATTGATGCCAACGGCATACTCAATGTCTCAGCCAAGGATAAAGGAACCGGCAAGCAACAATCGATTCGCATCGAAGCCAGCACCGGATTGTCCAAGGAGGAAATCGCTCGCATGAAAGCAGAAGCAGAAGCCAATGCAGAATCGGATCGCATCGTACGCGAGCAGGCCGAGAAAGTCAATGCAGCGGATGCCCTGATCTTCCAAACAGAGAAACAGATTAAAGAATATGGCGATAAGATTCCTGCAGACAAGCGTGAAGCCATCGAGTCCGCACTGACCGAACTCAAATCCGCTCACGAATCCCGTGAAGCAGAGCGCCTGGATCCTGCCCTTGAAAAGCTCAACGCCGCTTGGCAAGCCGCCAGCCAGGATATCTACCAGGCTCAGCAATCTGCCGGGCAGCAAGAGGATGGGGCAGCCCATGACGAGTCGGCCGGATCCAATAATGGAAAGGGTCAGGAAGGTGATGTCACGGATGTAGAATTTGAAGAGCTGGATAACAATAAAAACTAAGCCAGACGTTCTGCACATCAGCAACCGAATAATTTCAAACGGCGGAAGCAGCTATTGCTTTCGCCGTTTCTTTTTGTGCGCCCGGCAGGGCGCAGACACTTGATGGTGAAAGTCCATTATGAGCCCGGTAAGGGGAATCATTAGTTGAACGGCAAGTTCATTGTTGTGAAGCAATGGATGAAGGAAGCCGGAGACAAAGCACTGGTC
>JBGTGP010000045.1:0-61345 GCA_041746735.1 Saprospiraceae bacterium | reverse complement strand
TTTACCCCACTTGCGCGCAGTACGCGCAAGAACGTCAATCCCCCCCGATCGTAAAGCGGAGATATTTGATCCGGCGTCCGTTTGCAATATGTTTCAGTTCATAATAGGTTTTGTGGGCGAGCTCGGGATATTCGAGACTTCGGCTGTAGACATCGGCATTGGCGTACAATAGATGACACCTTGGATCGGCTTGGATGACCTCCAGGGTATACTCATACAACATAGTAGCGTCCGTCTTGAGGTGTATGATACCACCGGGCTGAAGCAGGTGCCTATACCGGTCCAGGAACGGCGGAGCGGTCAGTCGTCGATTGGGCTTGCCTTCAAACGGATCCGGGAAGGTGATCCAGATCTCTGCAACTTCGGCGGGCGCAAAAAACCGGTCGATAAACTCTATGCGTGTTCGCAGAAAGGCCACATTTAGCAAACCTTCTTCTAACGCTGTGCGCGCTCCTTTCCAGATGCGGGCACCTTTGATATCCACGCCGACATAGTTTCGATCCCGACACTCCCGGGCCAGTGCCACTGTATAGTCACCCTTTCCGCAGGCCAGTTCGAGGATGACCGGATGCTCATTTTTAAAATGTCCTTCTGCCCAGTTGCCCCGCAGATCATGGCTTTCGCCACCATCATGAGAGAGTCCATGGGGCTGTGTCGGGTCGACTTCGAAGACATTGGGAAATGAAGCTACTTCCGCAAATCGTTTCAACTTACTTTTCCTTCCCATACGAAGCACAAAACTAAATCAAAGGTCTGACTGGGGGTGCAGGTGTCCGGATCAAAGCTTTTTCCTACTTTCACCCCAACGTATATTGACCTTACCGGACCCAATGCCAAAGAAGACCTCCATATCTGCTCACAACACGATTTTCGAAAATGAGCTCCTGCCGCATGTCAGCGCCCTCCAAACCTTTGCGTTCCACCTGACCTACAATCAGGAAGATGCAGATGACCTGGTGCAGGAGACTTATATGAAGGCCTACCGGTTTATCGACAAGTACGAGCAGGGAACTAATGCGAAAGCGTGGTTGTTTAAAATCCTCAAGAACGCCTATATTAACGAATACAGGAAGCGGGTCAAGCAGCCCACGAAAGTTGATTTTGAAGAGATCGTCGCGTACCACGATACCGACGATGACCGGATCACCGGGTACAGTGATCTCCGGGAAGAAGTCTTTCTCCACATGATGGGCGATGAGGTCACGACCGCGATCAACAGCCTTCCCCTGGACTTCAGGACGGTGATCCTCCTGTGCGATATCGAAGGCTTTACCTACGAAGAAATCGCCAGCATTATCGATGTTCCCATCGGTACTGTTCGATCCAGACTCTTCAGAGCGCGAAACCTGCTCAAAGAAAAACTAACCGATTACGCCAAAAAATTTGGCTATACTGATATGCGCGGTCAGAAGAAAATCAAACGAGCCGCATCTCCTCCCGACAACCTGACAGACGAAGAAGAATAACCCATCCTTCACCCGGACGAAAACAAAACTGATGGCATGCAACAACTTTTTTTTACTTTATTCTGATCCGCACTATTAAAATCAACGTCCATGAAGAATGTTACTCAACAATTGGATTTAAACAAACAGGTCGAAATGTATTTTGACCAGGCTCTGGATCCCCAGACCCAAGATGAATTTCTGCAAAAAGTCAACTCTGATCCCCTCTATCATCAGGCGTATCACCACGAGTTGCAGATGCGTGAAAATCTGAAAAAACACATCCACAGACCTGACAATTCAAGTCAGCTCATCCAGGCGATCAAAAATCAAATCCGAAAAGGCTGAACATTTACACATCACATGCTGTTGCGTTGACCTCTTCCTCTTCCGGCACATGGCCAGTACATGAGTTGGTATTTTCAAGCCAGCCCCTTTAAAAACAGCAAGTTGAAGACCTTTATAGGGTCTCGTTGTTTAACTCTTCACGGATTATAAAAAGTCCCGGCCAACAAAATAAAGTTCGATGCATCTGCAATTCAAATACATCCTTCTATTTTGCTGCAGCCATATCGCGACATGGCAAATCCAGGGGCAAGAGCTCTCACTGACTGTATCCGGGTATGACATGCATGCCGAACTCAATTGGTCGCTACATCCCGCTGCTGACCGATATGAAATAAGAAGGAAAAAGCAGCAAGACGCAGAGTATAACTTGTTGATCTCGACCCGAAAGCTTCGCTGGATTGACTGGACCGGCCGGGAAACACATAACCCCCAGGAGTATCAGTACTTCATTCAGGCCCTGTCTGTCACCGGCATCGTACTGGCGACCTCTGACACGATCACGGCGACGGTAGCCCCGATGTCAGATGAAGCCTGGCTGGATATGGTACAGTCACATACGTTCCGGTATTTCTATGACTATGCGCATCCGATCAGTGGTATGATTCGGGAGCGGCTTGGCAGTGAAGATCTCGTCACGACCGGTGGCACCGGTTTTGGTGTCATGGCTTTGATCGTCGGTATAGAACGTGGCTATATCACACGTGAACAGGGTATCAACCGCATGCTTCAACTCGTGAGTTTCCTTCAGTTCGCCGACCGGTTTCACGGAGTCTTTCCGCATTGGATGCACGGCCGGACCGGTGATGTAATCCCCTTCAGCACTTTTGACAATGGTGGTGATCTCGTGGAAACGGCATTTCTCATGCAGGGGTTACTGTGTGCCAGGCAATATTTTGACCGCAATGAAGAAAAAGAAAATGTGCTGAGAGACGTCATTACAGGTCTGTGGGAAGATGTCGAGTGGGATCATTATACACGCAATCAATCAGGTGTCCTCTACTGGCACTGGTCGCCTGATTTCGGTTGGCAGATGAATCATGCCATTCGGGGCTATAATGAAGCGCTGATCGTCTATCTGCTGGCGGTTGCTTCACCCACGCATCCGATTCCACCTTCGTATTATCATTCGGGCTGGGCCGGTCCTGGTTATGTCAACGGATTCACCTGGTATGGACACAAGCTCTTTGTCGGTCCATCTTTAGGCGGGCCCTTGTTTTTTGCTCATTATAGTTTCATGGGACTTGATCCGCGAAATATCCGGGATGCCTATGCTAACTACTTTGAACAAAACCGCAACCATACCCTGATCCACCGCGCCTGGTGTACCGCCAATCCACTGCAACATGCGGGATACAATGAAAACTGCTGGGGCCTGACGGCCAGCGACAATCCCTGGGGTTACCTGGCACATGCGCCCGGAGCTACTACCGATAATGGCACCATCACACCGGCTGCTGCTATTCCGTCTATGCCGTATACACCTTCAGAAAGTCTTGCCGCGCTTAAGCATTTTTATCAGACGTATGGCGAGCGCTTGTGGGGGGAGTATGGCTTTCATGATGCTTTCAATCCCGGGCAGGACTGGGTGGCATCCTCCTATCTGGCTATCGATCAGGGACCGATCATCAATATGATTGAAAACTACAGGTCAGGTCTGCTGTGGTCGTTGTTTATGTCTAATCCTGAGATCGCACCTGCTTTGGAGGCAGTGGGTTTTACGGACGATATTGTGTCGGTTCCTTCTGTGCCGGATCAAGATATATCATGGGATGTATACCCGACTATCAGTAGTGGAACGATCTATCTCGAATTACCCCGGGAAGAGGACATGCAGCCCTACACCGTCACAGTCTTCAGCACTCTTGGAGCCGTGATATATGAGGAAAATTTTTCCTCGATAGTTCCTCTTTATTTGCTGGATCTTAGTCGGGTCACGGGTCTTTCCGGATGGTATTGGGTCAGTCTTCGCACCCTTCATGGATTTGCGGGTGTACGGCCGGTCTGGTTTCCCTAAATGACTCGGCTCAATCTTTTTCAAGTATTCAGATCCACCTGACCTTAATGGTATAGGGTTAAACCTTATTTGTACTCTGCTCATTTCAGGTTCATTAGCTTTTCATTTGGATTGCAATATCTTTTATAACCGCAAAAGGGCATTTTGTATTTGTAAAACATATTTACATTTTCTTTCGAATTGATTAACTTTAGACCCCTCATATTTTAAACCCATTTAATACATGCAATTATGAAAAAAGCAATACTTCTCTTATTTCTTCTCCCATTTCTGTCCCTTCATGCACAAGTCTTCTACGAAGACTTTGAAGGTGGCATATCCGATCTCTCCTGGAGTGGGATCAATGGAACGTTCGATGGCGTAGTGGCCAATCCGGCACCTGACGCAGTCAACAGCAGTGACTTTGTCGGCTCCTATACCAATGATCCCGACTTTGATTTTTGCTTTGCCCTGGGTGATATCGGTACACCTGCTGATCTGTCGCAGTTTAATCTGCTCAAGATGAAAGTGTGGTCACCTATCGCGCCATGCCAGGTTCTTCTCAAGTTTGAAGGAGGCGGCAATGCTGTGGAGATGTTTCGCACCATATCTGTCGCGGATGAGTGGGTCGAATACAGTTTTGACCTGAGTGGCGGTGCATCCTTTACCGGTATGAACCTGATACTGGTGTCTTTCAACCCCTTTGTGTTGGGCAGCACCGAAACTTTCTATTTTGATGATATTGCCGCCTATGAAGCGACTGAAGTTTATGAGACTTTCGAAGGTGGCGCCGCGATGGACTGGATGGCATTTGACGGAGAATATGCAGGCCCTGTGGCCAATCCGGATCCCAACTCAGTCAACAGCTCAGACGAGGTAGGCCGCTATATCAAATCCGGTGCTCACAGCTACAGTCTCTTCCTTGCAGATCGCACGAGTGCGTTTGATATGAGTATCTTCAATCAGTTTCAACTGCAGGTTCATGCTCAGGCTCCCACACAGGTGCTGATGAAACTGGAAGGCCCGGGAGGCCCGGCCATCGAACGAACGAAAAATATCGGTCTGACCAATGAATGGCAGAACTACAGCTTTGATTTTTCTGATGCAGCAGACTGGACTCACCTCAATCGTATCATCCTGTTTTTTGATCCCGGGGTAGAGACCAGTGCAGACACGTATTACTTTGACAACCTATTGGCTCTACCACAGGGACTTTGTAAAAACGTCACACTCAACCCCGCCATGATCGACGATTTTGAGTGCAATCGCAATGCAACGTACGTGAATGGATGGGATAGTCTCACCGTCGTTACCAATCCGGCACCCAATGCTATCAATACATCCTCACATGTAGGTCGATATGGCGATCCGGAGACCGAGCAATGGGCTACCCTGCTGATCGATTATCAATTTCCAATGGATCTATCCACCCACAATCAGCTCAACGTCAAGATCTGGTCGCCCAGAGTGGTCCCCATTCTGTTTAAACTCGAAGGTGGCAGTTCTCAGGCACGTGAGGTGTGGATGGATGTTCCGGCCGCCGGCACTTGGGTCCAGTATGAAATAGACTTTAGTAGCGAAGCCATCGCCAGCCATCGCAAGATCGCGATTTTCTTTAATGCCGGACAGGATCCGGAGGCAGGTGATGTCTACTATATCGATGACATCATCTGGGGCGAGAAAGGGACGCTGGTGCTCGAGGATTTTGAAGGCGGGGCATTTCTGCCCTGGGCACCACTGGATGACCTGACGTTTTTACACGGAGTATTTGATGTCATTGCCAACCCCGATCCATCCGGAATCAATACCTCAGGTGAGGTCGGTGAATATGCAAAAGGAAGTTCTGCATTCAGCACGCTGGCCGCTGTTGCTCCTGGTGTGATTGATATCTCCACTCTGCCTCAATACAATCTGGATGTGTGGGCACCTTCTGCCGGCTCGGTGATCATGCAACTTGAAAGCGTATCGCAAGGCAATAAAGAAGTCGAGCGGCCCATTGAGACCGGTGGTGAATGGGTGACCGTCTCTTTTGATTTTACCGATCACCAGGCGATTTCAGACTGGGCATCGTTACGACTCATTTTCAATCCCGGTGTAGCTGAGCCAGGCACGATTTATTATTTCGACAATCTGACACAGACCGAAAGGACCATTGATCCCTGTGAAGGTACAGTCGCGATCCCGAATATCATTGACGATTTTGAATGCCAGCGCAACTATGAGGTCGGTAGTGGTGCCAGCCTCCTTTCTGTTGTAGGCAATCCGCAAGTCACGGTGGCCAACAGTTCAACACTGGTGGGCTTGTACCAGGATCAACCTGATCAACCGTGGGATGCACTATGCTATCTCTTACCTGACGGCATTGAACTGGATGCCTTCAATCAGTTTTCATTTCAGATACTGGCCGAAGAAGCCGTACCGATCCTGATGAAACTGGAAGGCGGAAATAGTAGTCCGGCTGTTGAGATCTGGACTGCTGTCACAACTCCGGGTGAATGGGAAACGATTTCCGTTGACTTTGCGGACCAGATTGGTGCAGATCATGTTCGTGCATGCATCTTCTTCAATGGAGGCGTTGCGACCACTACGGTGGATGACTACTACATCGACAATGTTCAGTTTGCGCATGCTCCTTTTACCGGTTGCATCATCAATTTTGAAGAGCCGGCTTATACATCGGATGTCTGGCGGTTTTTCCCGGCTGATGATTCCGGGGGGTTTGAGTTGGTAGACAATCCGGATCCAAGTGGTATCAATACCAGTGCCAAGGTGGGTAAGGCTATAGAAAAAGCTTCCGGTGGCCAGCCCTGGCAAGGAATGTATACAGACCTGCCGGCGCCGATTCATTTCCAGAATGATAAGATTGTGAAGATGAAAGTGTGGTCTCCGCAGATCACCACGATCGTCATGAAACTGGAGCGGCCACTGACACCCGGTGCACCAGCCTCATCAGGTGATACTCCAGCCACAAATACCAAAGTGAATGAGTGGGAAGAACTGTCATGGGATTTTTCCGCCTCACCTAATCCACTACCGGATGATGGAAACTATGCCCGGGTGACGCTCATCTTTGATATCAACAACCTTCCGACAGAAGATGTCATCTACTACTTTGATGATGTGCAGCTGACCTCAGGCAATTGTGGTACCACCAGTTTGTTTGGTGATCCCGCGCGGCCGGAAGCGCTGCGGATATCACCCAATCCAGTGCATGATGTACTGCGGATCGATGAGCTGGGCCAGGTATCGCGGCTGGAAATCCATAATATGTATGGTCAGCGGATTGCCGGCGTTTGGACCGGAACTGCGGGCAGTACATCGTTGCATGTTGGCAACCTGCATCAGGGTGCGTATATCCTGAGTGGTTATTCCGCCAAAGGTGAACTCATCGCCATGTCGCGCTTTGTTAAACTCTAATACAAATCATAACACGGATAGGGGAGGCAATTGTCTCCCCTATCTTTTTTTGAGACCCTACCTTTGGTTGTGGGTATTGTGTGTGCAATGCATGATGGGTTGCAGACCTGCCGGACCGCTGGCATCCGGGACCAATGAGCCCGTCCCCTACTCTACGGAAGAACTGCAGCGCAGGACGTTTCTGTACTTCTGGGAATTGGCGGATAGTTTTAATTTTCAGATTCCCGACCGGTACCCGACGCTGGTCTTTTCTTCCATTGCGGCTACGGGTTTTGGCCTCAGTGCCTATATCGCTGGTGTTGAAAAAGAATATGTCACTCGTGAAGCGGCAGCCGTGCGGACATTGAATACATTGAAGGTCTTGTGGGAACTGCCGCAAGGACCGGGCACGGAAGGTATTTCCGGATACAAGGGTTTTTTCTATCACTTTCTGACACTGGACAAAGCGACGCGGTTTAAACGGGTGGAGCTCTCCTCGATTGATACCGGATTGCTCATGGCGGGTATACTGTCGGTGATGACGTATTTCGATGGAGTGGATGAGACAGAGCGTGGTATCCGTGATCTGGCGGACCGTCTCTACCGGCGAGTGGAATGGGACTGGATGATGAATGACACGACGCGTATGTGGATGGGATGGCATCCGGAGAAGGGATTTATACCCGCACAATGGCAGGGCTACAATGAGGCGATGATCCTGTTGATCATGGCGATGGCGTCACCGACACATCCCATTGATTCCCTGGCGTGGGAGCGCTGGTGTGAGACCTACATCTGGGATACCTTCTACGGACAGGAGCATGTCCAGTTTGATCCGCTGTTTGGTCATCAGTACAGTCATGTGTGGATTGATTTCCGTGAAATTCAGGATGAGTATATGCGGGAAAAAGGCATAGATTATTTTGAAAACAGTCGGCGGGCTACTCTGGCCAACCGGGCGTACTGTATCGATAATCCATTAGGGGCTGTGGGGTATGGTCCGCATTGTTGGGGATTGACAGCCTGCGACGGACCGGGGCACGGCAAGGCCTCAACAGGTGACACGACGTGGACCTTCTTTGATTACAGGGCACGGGGTGCCTGTACGATCCAGGTGGTGGATGATGGCACGATTGCACCGACAGCAGCCGGTGGTTCATATCCGTTTGCGCCTGAGGTCTGTGATAGTGCACTGCAGTATATGTGGACAACCTGGTATGATCAGTTGATCGGGCCATATGGTTTTAAGGATGCATTCAACCTGACCTACACTTCGGCGGAGCATCCGGATGGCTGGTTTGATATCGATTATCTCGGAATTGACCAGGGCCCGATTTTGTTGATGATTGAAAATCATAAGACGGGACTGTTGTGGAATGTGATGCGTAAGAACCCGTATATACAGGAGGGATTGAGGAAAGCGGGATTTCGAAAGCTCTAAATCCAAGTTTGTTCGTTGACCGTCATCTCACTGATCACATGGCCTGTATGCAATGTTGCTTTGGGTTCAAAGAGCAGGTTAAATACGATTTCACCATTTGTGTGCGGCCTGTGCTCGACACCTTTTGGTACAATTAAAATTTCCCCTTCTTTCACTTCCACAGTTCGGCCATCCCGGAAGTCCATCAGAAGTGTTCCTTTAAAAACCATAAAGAGTTCATCTTCATTTTCGTGACTGTGCCAGACAAAGTCGTCCTTAAGTTTGCAGAGTTTGACGTATTGTCCATTAAGCTCTCCAATGATGTGGGGTGTCCATTGTGTGTCAAACAATGAAAATTTTTCCAGAATGTTGATTGAGTGTATCTCAGGCATAATTCGATTGTTAGCGCGAGCACCTATTTGGGAAATTTCTTGTAGATATCCTTTCGATCTGCAATGATGACTAAATGGATTGTGGATTTGTTTTTCAATTCAAAATCCAGTCTATGGCTACCCAGTTGTACACGTTAATAGCTAGAAAAGCCTGACAATTTCTTAACTTTTGGTATTTGATCAAGTGATTGTGCAGATTCCAGATCCAGAATGAGTTTCTCAACTTTCTTTAGTACCGTTTTATTGTTGATGACAGACAACCATTTTTCAAAAGATTTATCAAACTCAACATTCATCTTGATGAAAGCTTCTTAAAGATGGTAGCACGGGAAACAGCTTTCCCTGTTTTCTCTTTATCCATCAAAGTTCCGAGTAGCAAATCTTCATATTGTTGCTCATTGATTTGAGTAACACTACCTCCCAATTTTTCAGCTAGCTCCTTCAGAATTTTGTTGCTTTGGTCATCAGCTTTTATGACAATGGCGCCCATGTTACTACGTTTAAAACAAAGATAAGGGATTGGTTGAAACTGAGTGTGGTTATCTGCGTTGCCGTGTATGTCAGTTCGTGCAAAAATCCAAACATAGCCTGGAAGGCGATACTTGTCCCAGGAAAGTAGCCCATTTTATGATCCAACACCTTAAAAGTGTCTCCCTTGAAACGGACCTGCAGAGCAAATCAGGGTGACTCCCCCTTCACAAATGTCTTTGCCCCCATTACCTTCCTATTGCTTACTAGCAAAAGGGTATATGCCCCCGGAGCCAGAGAAGTGATATTCAACGCCCGATCGGGCAGATACAAAGCCTGAGTCGCTATCCTGCCATATCTGTCAAAGATGATCCATGTATCAATCAGGTTGCGATGTGTTTCAGCGATGTTGAGTTCCAGTACGTGCTTTGCCGGATTCGGAAAGACAGTGAAATCGATCAATTTAGGTTGGTCGTGTATACCTACACCAGGGAGGATCACCGTAATAGTCTCATTTGTCAAAATAGCATCATTAAAATCAAAGAAAATACCGGCTTTGTTTGCAATGGTTGTACCATAATCAAAAGAAGGAAGTGGCTTCACCCTGAACTTCAGGAATCCATGCGAAGCAGGTTCGTTTGTGGTACTGTCCGGCAGATGAATATTTCTAAAGTCAGCCACGAGCATAGGTCCATCTGTGATCTCATAGGTGTAAGGATGGCTTGAGCTGAGCATCTCGAGGGTGTTCAGGTCCAGATAGGGAGAGAGCGGGTCAATAATGCGAACGGTGAACGCAGTGTCTGTGCCTGTATTCTGGAAACGGATGTGATAGGAAATATATTCCCCTTTATCCACCTGCGCAGACTCCCTGCCATTTTCATTGAAGGATCTTTTATCATTCGGATCAAACGAACCGATATTAACCTGGCATTCTGTGGTAAAAGTGTGGTCATCAGCGCATAAATTGTCACCTGTAATATTCCCTGACAGACAATGTTCCATACCCAGTTCCGCCTGGCAAGAGAGTGTAAAGAAGATCCGGAATATCTGGTTAGCATTTAATTCCAGCGCCTCCAGATTAAATGACACGGTGGTTGCATCTATCTGATGGAAAGGAATCGAAGCAGAATGGAAATTGAAAAATGGGTCCAGGTGCAAAATCAAGGTAGTGCCAGTGCTTGCTTGCGGTCCGGTATTGCGCACACGAATCGTATAATAGTTTTCAAAGCATCGCCTGAGAAGTGGAGTGGAAAAATCCAGACTTAGATTGGCACAGTGCCCTGTTGCCTGTGAAAGGAAATCGACTGTAGCTGTCAACTGATCTGCATCCACTATAATATTGATATCATCTTCACAAAGCTCCCAGCCGGGGCCGGGTGTCTGAGCTCTTACCGTGTACTCGCCTTCGGGCACCATATATCTGAACTCACCATTGGGTCCACTGATTCCAGCGCGAAAGAAATTGGCTCCTTCCACTGTTACATTCCAGAATGCCAGTCCGGTCTCTGTCACATCCGGAATACATCCCTGGTCCTCATCCAGATCTACCTTGCCGCTAATCACACCAGCAAATGCAAGCGACCTAACTGATCTGAAAATGCGGGTATGGTCCACAATGACATAAAGATGAGCGTTATCCGAAAGAATAAATCGCTTTTCACCCTCCAGGGGGAGTCCGATATAGGACAACGGTTGAAATTCAAATCCATTATAAACGTGAGCCGTATAGAATCCAAACGTATACAACGCTGAACCTACGGCATAACATGACCTCGCATCGATGGGGATCGGAAAGAGACCAAGGGATTCAACATTTTGTCCAAATTTATAGTGTAACAGGTGGTCTACATACTGGGGGCCGCTATTGTCGCGTCCATACATAAAGATGGTACCATCTTCTGTGATCTTGGAAAAAATGATCGTCCATGGGTCCGTCAGACTAGTCATGTCGATAATTTCCATCTGGCTCGTGTTTACATTAATACGAGCTATGATTTTGGCTCCTTCCTGGGATGGATCAGCAACATAAATGAAGTTGTCCACGAGTTTTATCTCAGGATCCAACGAGAGTAATAACAGCCCACACCAAACCCATGATTGTCCATTGTTTATTGAATAATAACAATGCCCAAAAGCATTATCAGAGATGAAGAGGACATCATCGTCAAGAACATACAGATCGGCTAATTCGAAAATAAAGATCCCATTGGGAATATCAATCGAAGCAAAGATCTCCCCATTATCCAGAGAGTGGAGTATCGTATTGTTGTTTTTCGTATAAAGGTCGCCATCAGGTGAGTACATCAATTCATCCATATCGCTCGCATCCACGCTTCTTTCAATCCAAGTCGTGCTTGTCACCGTCTTGCCAAATAAGGCATCCGAAGAAATGGCGCTCTGTGAGCCTTTTCTCGACTCATTGATTGACCACAGATATAAACCAGACACGGCGTCAAGCTCTTCAAACACAATCTGACCAACAAGAGGCCAATACAGGGCAACGCTTAGAATTAATACTAAAACTTTCATGAGATATACATTTAGTTGAAGTGCTATTTAGAAAAATGAAATTGATCAGCTCTATCCAAATACTCCATATCGACGACCAAGGTTATAGGCAGTGGCGACTCACCAGTGTTAACTTCAAGATAGCTTTAATCTGTTACAAGATACTACATTATTGGGTATTCGATTACCCGCCATAGGCTATAGCTATATCCGCGACCACATATAAGATAAACCCATTGATTTTTAAAGAAAAATAGCACGCTTTTTCATATATATTCATAGCGGCAAACCAAAGGCTTGTGCTGTGGTAGTCGAAGTATTCAATTGTCGGCATACTCTAGCCCCGCTGATCTATGAACTTCTAAACTCTTTGCTTCCGGTTATAATCCCGGATATTGAGCCAAAGACTGAGAAATAAACTTGAAAAGAAAACAATCACCGTCATTGTATCAACCGCTCCTTCCGGGAAATTCATGCCTGTCAATTTCAGTAGAAGAAAGTGAATATATGAATTTGAAATATCAATATACCCCAGATTTTTTCGTACTGTCCAATGCCAGCCTGTGCAAACACAATAGCCCCAGCCGAACCAGATTCCAAGAACAAACCATGAAAAAGCTGTGAGCAGGAGCACCATTAAATTCCAAATTCTGATTTTATGAAAAATCCAACCAAAAGAATTAAACAAGATCAGTGATGTATGGAAGAAAAAGAAGAAGTAATTGAGCATTTCATACACCATGCATACGTGAATTTATCATTTGAAAAACAATTAGAAGATTGTTTCTACGGGTTCTACCTTACATATCCTTAGAGTAGGCTATTCAGATATAGGCCACCCCTTGACGGGAACTGGTGATCGACTAAGTTAGTGTTTAATCGGTAATTCGATTTGGAACTTTTCAAGCTCTTCCATGAAACTATCCTTTGATACCAGATGGGGCGCATGCCCGCCAGCAAGTTCAACTACACGTGAATGAGGGAGACTTTCATGCAGAACGTCTACGATGTGATGCAAAAAAGCAGAAGAGCCAATTCCTTTTACCAGTAATACCGGTGACTGCAATTGAGTAAGCCGCTTCATATCATCACGAAATGAAACGACGTATGGATTAACCCGCAATGAGCGTCTGAAGGGAACCCAAGAATTCCATTGAGGCAGATCACGTGCTGATTGTCCATCCTGAACAAATCCTGCCCGCTGTAAAAATTCTGCAAGCATATCCTCCGTAATATCGCCATTTTGTGTTTCAAAAAAATTGGCTGCCTGTTGTGCTTCATCATCCCACTTTTCTGTACCCCGAAGTACCCACATTGCGGGTGGTTCAATGAGCGTAAGTGTGCGAATTCTATTGGGATGGTCAAGCGCAAAATCGAGGGACGTAAATGCTCCATACGACCATGCGACGATGTCAACAGGTGCTGTTATGCCCAGGGAGTCTAATGTTGATGCTAGAGCGCCACTTTCCGTTTTTACCGAATACGATTCTGGAAGCGGACGATTTTCCAAACCGAATTCAACTCCGAGGAGTTGAACCCGAATAACTTTTCTTTGATGACCAGCAAAGGATTCTACAAACGGCTCCCAACTTGCCCACCCTGTTAACCCACCTGGTACCAGGATAATTGGTCTTCCACTGCCTGTAACTTCAAATTGGAGTTTCATTGCATTTTGATTATTGGAAAATGAGGAAATACAGGAAATAAGAACTATAATTACTCCGGTTGAAATCCATGATATAAAATTTGTTCTCATAAAAAATTTTTTAGCTTTTCCTGTCTGTTGGGTTATCTGTGACGGTGTTTGGCTCCCGGGGCTGGTCGTACAAAAATGGAGAATAATTCTGGTAGTAGTGAGCGGTGAGTGGGGTGCTTCGACCCGCTTGACATATCCTCGTGCTACAGCTCAGCAACCGTGGTGAGTGGGGTGCTTCGACCTGCTTGACATATCCTCTTGCTACAGCTCAGCAACCGTGGTGAGTGTGTGCTCTTATAACCTCCATAACCCGTGTAACCTCCTAACCTCCTAACCTCCTAACCTAACTCTTACTACATTTATGTCCTCACAATCTGACCTTACTATCCACCTCCATGACAACACATCTTCTATACCTCCTTGCGATTGTACTCTGCCTGACGAGCTGCCGACCCGGATCCACACATATGGATACTACTGCCGGACCGGAACGATATACCCGGCAGGCCGACAGTATCCTGGCGTTGATGACGCTGGACGAAAAGATCGGACAGATGACCCTCTATACTACTGATTGGGGATCTACCGGGCCTACTATCCGTGAGGGTTATGAAGAAGATATCCGCCAGGGACGATGTGGTGCGCTGTTCAACAGCCACACAGTAGCCTTCACACGACATTTGCAGACGATCGCGGTGAAGGAAAGTCGCCTGGGCATTCCCCTTCTCTTTGGGTATGATGTGATCCACGGTTATAAAACCATATTCCCTATCCCACTCGCCGAGTCCTGTAGCTGGGATCTGGCCCTGATGGAACAAACCGCCGCCATCGCTGCCGCTGAAGCCGCTGCTGCCGGTCTGCACTGGACCTTTGCCCCCATGGTTGATATCTCCCGTGATCCCCGATGGGGCCGTGTCATGGAGGGAGGTGGCGAAGACCCCTATCTCGGATCTCTCATAGCCCGCGCACGCGTCCGCGGATTCCAGGGCGAAAACTTTGATCATGCTGACCGGCTTCTTGCCTGTATCAAACATTTTGCCGCCTATGGCGCTCCTACAGCCGGCCGCGACTACAATACCGTGGATATGAGCGAACGCACGTTCCGCGACATCTACCTCCCACCCTACCTCGCGGGCATCGGCGCCGGAGCCCGCACGGTCATGACCTCGTTTAACGATCTCGATGGTATCCCTGCCACCGGCAGCACCTGGCTGCTGACCGATATCCTTCGCAAGGAAAATCATTTCAACGGCTTTATCGTCACTGATTATACCAGCATCAACGAAATGGTCCCTCACGGTTTTGCCGCCGATGAAGCTCATGCCGGCGAACTCGCCGCCAACGCCGGTGTCGACATGGATATGCAGGGCGCTGTATTCCAACGCTTCCTTAAAGCTTCCATCGACGCGGGACGTGTATCCGAATCCACTATCAATGACGCCGTACGCCGCATCCTGCAGATCAAATTCGAACTCGGCCTGTTTGCCGATCCGTTTAAATTCTGCGACGAAGCCCGAGAAAAATCTACCATCCTCTCCGAGGCCAACCTTGCCATCGCACGAGATGCCGCCCGCAAGTCTATGGTCCTGCTCAAAAACGACAATCGGACCCTACCCCTTCGATCTCCGCGTGCCATAGCCCTCGTAGGTCCTCTGGCCGCCGACAAGTCCAACCTCATTGGGCCCTGGAGCGGCGCCGGTGAAGGCGACCACTGTACCAGCGTCCTCGAAGCTTTTACGGAGCGATCGAAAACGGACAACTTCAATCTCCTGTATGCCAAAGGCTGTGATTTTGAAGGAGCAGATCGCAACGGATTCAGTGAAGCGCTGCGTATCAGCCAGAATGCCGACATCATCATCGCCGTCGTGGGTGAAAACCGCGATATGAGCGGTGAAGCTGCCGCACGTGGCGATATCAGTCTGCCCGGTGTGCAGGAAGACATGATCAAAGCTCTGGTTGCCACCGGGAAGTCCGTCGTCGTAGTCCTGATGAACGGTCGGCCACTCACCATCCCCTGGATGGCCGATCACGTGCACGCCATCCTCGAAGCCTGGTGGCCCGGCACACAAGCAGGTCCTGCCATCGCCGATGTCCTCTTCGGCGATTACAATCCGTCTGCCAAACTCACTATGACCTTTCCGCGGCATGTAGGCCAGATCCCGGTTTTCTACAATGAAAAAAATACCGGCCGCCCATTTGATCCGGACAGTAAATGGAATACCAAATATCTGGACATGCCCAATGCACCCCTGTATCCGTTTGGGTTCGGTCTGAGTTATACCACCTTTGCCTATGATTCATTAGTACTAGATCGTACGGAATATACCTTCCGCGATACGATCACCGCCACGATCCGCATCACCAATACCGGAGATATGGCCGGCGAAGAGATCGTCCAGCTTTATACCCGCGATCTGGTCGGAAGTGTCACACGTCCGGTCAGAGAGTTGAAAGGTTTTTCCAAAATCAACCTCGCTCCCGGCGCATCACAAACCGTCACGTTCAAACTGACCTCTGCAGATCTGGCCTTTCATACTGCCAGCATGCGATTTGAAGCCGAGGCCGGGGATTTTCTGATGATGGCGGGACCTGATGCGGAGCGATTGCAGAAAAAACCATTTCGTCTGGTACAATAGAGGTTGAGAGGTTGAGAGGTTGAGAGTTTAATGTTTATTGGTAGGGGTAGCTCATTCGGCTAGGGTAAAATCATGTTAAATAAGTTACGAATTAATCTGGCATCTGGTATCTTCTGCTCTGGCATCTAAATAAGGCATCTGGCTTTCCGCCTGGCGGTCGGAATCTCCGCTGCGCATCGACTGGCATCTCCTGAAAGAAACAGGTCATGTACTCCTGGAGCATAAAAAAAAGTGCTAATCCGAGTAGAATTTATATATTTTGGACACTCGTGATTTGAATTTCTACCATTAAATTTCAGACGATATGATTTTTTCAACGCGCATAGTCATTCTGCTGATGTTGTGCAGCCCGATGTGGCTGACGGCACAGACGATGGTCTCCGGGCTGGTAGTGGATGGCACTACCAATGAACCGCTGATCGGCGTCACCATCCTGGAAGCCCAGACCGACAAAGGCACAGTCTCGGATCTGGACGGACGGTTTTCGATCATGACCGAGACCGCTAATCCGACACTCATCATCCGATACACCGGATATGCTACGGTAGAAATCAAACCAGATGGCCGAACCTTTCTGGAAATTCGCATGAACGAAGAAGCATCACTCTTCGAGCAGATCGTTGTAGTCGGATATGGTATTCAGAAGAAAAGCGATCTCACCGGCGCGGTTTCCTCTGTCAAAGGAGAAGAAATCGCCCGGATCGCTACGGCCAATGTCGAACAGGCACTGCAAGGCAAAGTCTCCGGCGTCTATGTCGCGCCCGCCTCAGGTGCCCCTGGTGCAGGCGCTATCATCCGCATCCGCGGTACCGGCACCCTCAACAATGCCAATCCGCTGTATGTCATCGATGGCATGATCACGTATGATGCTTCCCACATCAATCCGGAAGATGTACAAAGTATCGAAGTCCTTAAAGACGCTTCGGCTGCGGCCATCTATGGAAGTCGTGGCGCCAATGGCGTGATCCTCATCACCACCAAGAGCGGCACAACACGCGACAAAGCCATCATCACCGGCTCTGCATATTATGGTACACAACAGATCACAAAAAAAATCGCCCTGCTCAATGCGGCTGAATTTGCCTCCGCCTACAATGACCTCCGGGGTCAGGCCTACTATCCGAATCCGGCTGCACTGGGTGTGGGTACCGACTGGCAGGATGAGATCTTCCGCACGGCACCCCTCTCCAATTATTCCATTTCGGCCAATGGAGGTTCGCCGCAGTATCAATATAATTTCAGTGCCAATTATTTCGCACAGGACGGCATCATCCGGAATTCGCATTATGACAGGTTGACACTACGACTCAATGCAGAGTATAAGTTGAACTCATTTATGAAACTCGGGCACCATCTGGCTCACATGAGTATCCGGGAAGACGTAGCCCCTGGTGTCGTCAACAGCGCCTACCGGATGCCGCCGGTATTTGCGCCCAGAGATTCGACCGGAGATTTTAGTGATCCTACTTTTTTTGGTCTGGCCATTGCCAATCCCGCTGCCGATCTTTTTTATAAAAGCAATAACCGAAACACAGGTAACCGTCTCTTTGGAAATATCTATGCAGATGTTACCTTTTTAAAAAATTTCACCTTCCGCACCAACTTCGGTCTGGATAACACACAGCGCAGGTCGCGCTATTTCGAGCCCAAGTTTGAAGTCAGTGCCTCACAGCGCAACCTCAATGACCGTCTCAGTGCCGGGCTGCACACCTCCAATGACTGGATCTGGGAGCAAACTGTCACCTACCATAAGGAATGGAATGATCACCGCCTGACCGTGTTGGCCGGCTATACCGCGGAAGAACGAAAAGGAGAATCACTCGGTGGCAGTCGCGAAAATTTCCCTGGCACCGCAGAAGAATTACTCTATCTGTCTTCAGGTAATGACACCACACAGATGAATTTTCACGGGGCCGTGGATGAAGCCCTGACGTCCAATCTCTTCCGGGTTAATTATGTTTTTCAAAACAAATATCTACTCACGGTGACCTGGCGTACGGATCGCTCGAGCCGGTTTACCAAAGACAATCGTACAGGACACTTCCCTTCCGCCAGTATCGGATGGAACATGAGTGATGCATCATTTGTCCGAGAGCTCCGCTTTGTCGATCGTCTGAAGGTCAGAGCCAGTCATGGCTTACTGGGCAACCAGGCCGCTTCGTCAGCTTATCCTTCGACAGGTGCGGTGACAAGTGGACTGTATGGTGTGTTTGGTCCGGATGAAAGTCTCAATCAGGGAGCCACTCTCATCTCCCTCGCCAATGCCAATCTGCAATGGGAGACCTCCCGGCAGACCGATATCGGATTGGAAGTAGGACTGCTGGATGGCAGGCTTGATCTGGAGATAGACTGGTACAATCGGGAGACGTTTGACATCATCGCTTCCGTACCCATCCCGGACTATGTGGGCTCACAGGCTGACCCGGTGGTCAATACGGCGCGGGTCTCCAATAAAGGCTGGGATATCAGCGCCAATTACCGAAAGGCAGGTCGACTGACATACAATTTCGGTATGATCCTGTCACCCGTCACCAATCGGGTGGTCAAGCTTGCGGAAGGGCGAAATGAAATATTTGCTGCTTTCCTGCAAGGTGAGCCGGCGACACATACTATCGTCGGATTGCCGATCGGATCGTTTTATGGATACCGGACCAATGGTGTGTTTCAAAGCCAGGAAGAAATTGATGCCTCACCCCGATTGGGTGGCGAACGTCCCGGTGACATCCGCTATGTCGATACCAATGGTGATGGTGTCATCACCGGCGATGACCGCGTCTATCTCGGCAGTCCGATTCCGACATTGACGTACAGCTTTACCACCGGACTGGCGTGGAAAGGCATCGACTTCAATGCCGACATTATCGGCGCATCAGGGCATCAGGTTTTTAATGCGAAAGAAACCTTCCGCTTCAGTGTCTACAATTGGGAAAAACATGTGGTGGATCGCTGGACACCCGACAATCCCTCACTCACCGAGCCGCGCATCACCAATGGGGGGCACAACTACAGGGTAAGTGACCGTTTTCTGGAAGACGGCTCCTTTGTGCGGTTGCGCAGCATCAGTCTCGGCTATACACTGCCCTCCCGCATCACGTCCAAAGCCGGGCTTGACCATCTTCGCTTTTATGCTTCCGGAACCAATGTATGGACGAGCCAGGCCTACAGCGGGTATTCGCCGGAGTTTCCCAATGGCGGCAACGCCTATGAAGTCGGATTCGATTTCGGAGGGTATCCCATTTTCAAATCCTGGCAAGGCGGAATCGAAGTTCGTTTTTAAACTATCCCCAACCTAAAATAAAATGATCATGAAAAAATATAATCCATATACCAGTATAAACCTGCTCTTCACGCGCCTGATATTATCTGTTCTGGTCTTCACAATTGTGACGGGATGTGGTGATGATTTTCTGGAGCGGAAGCCGAAAGGGCAGCTCACGTTTGATACGTTTTTTGAAACACGTGATCACGCGATATGGGCCACCAATGCGATCTATCAGCATTTCCGGTCATGGGAGATGTGTGCGTTTCCCTGGATCGCCATCACAGATATCATCAGTGATGATGCGGACAAAGGCAGCTCGGCCAATGATGCGCTCTATATTCTGGAGGTAGATGAATTCACTTTCGATGCAACCAATGCAGTGTTCTCCGGTGCATGGCAGGGGCATTATCATACAATCTTCCGGGCCAATCTGGCGATCGATAACATACCGGGCATTGAGATGGATGTGACCTTTCGCAATCGATTGATCGGGGAGGCCAAATTTCTTCGGGCGTATGCATACTTCAGGTTAGTGCAGTGGTTTGGAGATGTACCGCTGGTCACGCGACCGCTCAATGATGATGAGTATTACAATCAATCGCGTACACCGAAGGCGGAGGTGTATGCTTTCATCGAGCAGGATTTGTTGGCTGCTATCGAGGTGCTGCCCGAAAAATCACAATACCCTTCTGCGGATCTCGGTCGGGCGACCAAAGGTGCGGCACGAGGTATGTTGGCCAAACTCTATATGGTCATGCATGACTATACGCGTGCGGCCACTCAGTGTGAGGCGATCATCAGCAGCAATCAATACAGTCTGATGACGCGGTATGGAGATAACTTTCTGCCTCTGGGTGAGCATGGTTCGGAAAGTATATTTGAAATCAGTGCCGTGGCGATCCAGGCAGCCGTCGTTGGTCCGGGTGCTACGCCGTTCAATATGATTCAGGGTGTGCGGGGGATCCCCAACCTGGGTTGGGGATTCAACCGTCCCAGTGATAATCTGATCGCGGCGTATGAACCAGGTGATCCGCGTCGTCAGGCGACGATTATCTATACCGGTGAGGTGTTGCCGGACGGATCGACGATCGTCCAGGAAAATCCGGAGATCCTCAATGCCCGTTATAATCAAAAAGCATGGGTACCTGCGCATGCAGGACTTCAGGACAATGGTCCGGGAAATATCCGGATCCTGCGGTATTCTGATATTCTGCTACTGGCCGCTGAAGCGCACAATGAAACCGGCAATACTGCCAAAGCACTGGAATATCTCAATATGGTTCGTGCCCGTGCACGGGGTACGAATAATTTTATCCTGCCGGATGTGACGACGACCGTGCCGGATGAGTTGCGGGAGCGTATCTACCGAGAAAGACGTGTCGAACTGGCCATGGAACAGCACCGGTGGTTTGATCTGGCACGCTGGGGGCGTATAGCGGAGGTCATGGGCCCCTTAAAGCCCAACTTTACCGCACCGAAACATACGCTTTTGCCTATTCCGCAAGCGGAGGTGGATCTGACCGGAGGGATCCTGATGCAGAATAGTGGATACTAGGAAAAAATTCAGGCAGAGTGATGTTGGCATTTGATCTGGATCACACCATTCGAATCCTGAGTCAGACTCCTCAGGTGCTGCGCCATCTGATCCACGGTCTTGACGATGAATGGCTCTATGCCAATGAAGGTCCGGACACCTGGTCACCGCATGAGGTGGTGGCCCATTTGATCTATGGCGAACAATCGGACTGGATACCACGGATGAGGATGATACTGAGCGATCAGGAGGATAAAACTTTTGCGCCTTTCGATCGTGCGGGACACATTGTGCTGATGGCAGGTCGATCCATGGAAGCTCTGCTTCAGGAATTTGAACAATGGCGTCATGAAAACCTTCAGATCCTGTCCGGTTTACACTTGCAGGAAAATGATTTGAATAAAACGGCTCAGCATCCGGCCCTCGGTGAAGTGACATTACGACAGCTGCTGGCCTCCTGGATGGTTCACGACATGACTCACCTCTATCAGATCACCCGTGTGGTTGCGGTCCAGTACAAAGAAGAGGCCGGGCCGTGGAAAGCATTTATGCGGATCATCAATGAATGAAGTTTGGAAAAACCCCTCCGGTGGCAGGAGCAAACTCCGGCCACAGCAAATCTTCCCCTAAATCCCCTCTGGTGGCAGGAGCAAATTCCTGAGGCCTACAAACTCCTGACACAGCAAGCCCTTTAACCTTCTAACCTTCTAATCTTCTAATCCTCTAATCCTCTAATCCTCTAATCTCTAAACCTGACCACCGCTATCGCTTAGTGTCCTGTTCCTGCATCAGGGACGAAAAGCGATAATTTTCGCGGTCGTATTTGCCGAAGAACAGGTGGCGTTTGTCCATCAGGTCTTTGTCCATCAGTAGGGCGACAGGTTTGAGTACATCGATACCTTCGGCCACGAGTTTGAGGATGGCCAGGATCGGGATGGCCAGTACGATACCGCCGATGCCCATGAGGGAGCCCATGATGACGATGCCGATGAGTGCAAACAGGGGGTTGATCCGTACACTCGAGCCGACGATTTTGGGCGTCAGCCAGTTGCCTTCGATCTGTTGGATCACCACATACATCAGGATGACGGCAAAGGGCTGCCAGGAATAATCGGCCGTAGCCAGTGAATAGAGAAATGGAAGCAAACCACCCAGGAACGTACCAATATAAGGTATGATCACCAGGCAGGCGGCCAGCACACCCCAAAAGATCGCATGCTCCACACCAATCAACAAAAGGCCGATACAATTGAGCACAGCCAGCAACAGGATCACCGTCACCATCCCCGACAGATACCGCTGGATGAGATGAACGGATTGGGTCAGGATGGTTTCAATCTCGTCGCGTCTGTCTTTGGGAAACTGAATCATCAGGAAATCACGAAACGCATCCTTATAGATCAATAAAAAGATAGTATAGATCAGGGTAAGGGCAACATTGAATAAAAAACCGGCGCCACTGCTGATACCCGCTCCGACAAACTCAATCGGTTCCTGCAGGAGCGTGCTCATCATCTTATTCATCGATTCAGAGTCGGCAGGCATATCGAGAAAAGGGATATGATCATCCAGAAAGACCATGATGGATGTGATCCCATCCCGAAGCTGATCCTGGATCGAATTCATATCCGACACGATACGGATGAGCTGGTAGCCAAAGACAAAGATCAGACCGCCCACAGCGCCCAGAACCACCAGAACGCTGCTGGTGATAGATATGGACTTATATGGGATGTACCGGTAGATTCTCTTCTCTATCGGCATCAGCAGAAAAGCAAAGACGATGGCAAACAGAAAGGGGAACAACAGGCTACGGCCTTCCAGCAGGAGGAATCCGCCTCCCAGGATGACGATCAAAATATAGGCCGCGTTACGGAGCCACTGCATCAGTTATCTTCGTTGATCAAATGAGTGCGAAATTTACACAATATCTGATCACCAGATATAATGTCCGGCTCGACCACAGGATGTCGGATCAGTCATTCACTGATCCGGAGCCTTTGACCATCTTGTCAAATTTGGTTCCCTACATCCGGCGCTTCATCCCCGCCTCACCCACGTCATAGTTTCGTATGAAACCAATGCCAGGCATAGATATCGCTATATGCACCTTCAACCGGCTAGGGTACCTGCAATCATGTGTCTCAACCATATTACCCCAACTCTTGGGTGATCATATCGGGCTGATGATAGTTGATAATAATTCCACCGATGGGACGGCGGCATGGGCTTCCGCTTTGGCTGACGATCATCCCGGGGTGACATACATTCATGTGAAAGAGCAGGGTATCAGTCATGCGCGTAATGGCGCATGGAAGGCTTCAAAGCGGAAGTGGATCTTGTATCTCGATGATGAGTGCAGGGTGTCGGAGGGATGGATAAAGTATGTCTGGAATCTAGTGGTGGAAGACCCTGACCTGGATGCTATCGGAAGTGCCTACGTAGCGCAAACTCACGGAGAGGTGATGAGTGAAGCGGAGTTGGAGGCATTTAGTTACGCTCTTCCATACACCACCCGGACGCTATTGCAAGACCGGTATGTACATGGATCACCGCTGATGATCCGTACACAGGTTCTTCAGGCATTGGGGGGGTTTGATATTCGGTTGGGTATGCGGGGCTATCGGATGGGGTATAGCGAGGAGATCGAACTGCAGGACCGGATGCGCAAGAACGGATATACGATCGCCTATGACCCCGGATTGTGGGTCTATCATCTCGTACGTCCCGAAAAAAGAAGTATCGGATGGACCCTTCGTTCCGAATATATGCGGCGGAGATATATGCGGGCCTATGATCCACTGCCTGTAAGAAAGGCTTCAGTCGCACTAGCGGCTACGATGGCCGGCCGTCTGTATTGGATACCCGTCTTTGGTGTACGATGTCTCACCAAAAAAGATTTTTCCGGACGTCATTTCATCCTGGCCGTGTGCGGACCGGTGATGTATCGTCTGGGGGATTTGATCGGATCAATAATGACCTACAGCACTAAAAAATAATCCGATCTTTCAGATTACACCTTGCTCCCGCAATTGAGCATAATTCACGATGAGTTCCTCCAACGGTTCAGGATTAATTTTTTGATGACGAGGTGTGACAGGGACATCCCGTACCTCCAGTCTTTCAAATATTTGTTTCACACAAGACGCAGGATCCTGTACGAATGCTTCATACGTTATGTGGAGATAGTCGGCCTGTTGAAAATGATCCTGTATGTGTGCTCTTTGTTCCTTTACTTTCTTGAAAAAAACTTCGATTTCTTCTTTCGTCAGCGTGATCTTCTTTTCTGCTGATGTCGGTTTTTCATCTGTCAACCGGACAAACCAAACACCAGTTTGCTGTGCTATTTTCAGGCTGACGAGGGCACGGATCGTATCGTCTCGCGTAAGATGGATGATAAGAGGCCGATCCATTTCATCGACCCTTTTCAGTAGTTCAGCGGGATCACCGTCGTGTGGATGATCATAAAACATTTTGAACCCCGCTGCGCGAATGGTTTTGGGTTTGGCGTTGAAATACAATCGGTCGATCTGGCGTACTGATCTTCCCCCAAGGAGGCGGAAGAGTTCACCATGACATTCTATATCCGGATGGGCATCGAGCAGAGAGACCAACAAATTGGAGCCGGTGCGCTGATGACAGATGATGACAAAACGCCGATAGGCTGTATGGCCACTGATACGCCAACGAAGATTGGTCAGGTGTCTTCGCAGTAACTGTTCGTATGATTTCAATTGTTTTCTCATAGAGGGTCCACGACTTTCCAATCATACTCGATGAGAACGCCTTTGACCGGATTGGGCAGCATACCGGTGGGATAAAACCAGCCCTTCTCCACTATAAATGTAACGGCATGTTGCAGATGGTCAGAAAGATCATTGCCATTCAGTATCGTAACATCGATGTAGTACTGTCCTTCGTTAAGTGGCCATCGTGGTACATGACAGGCTATCGTGACCTGATGTTGCGAAAGGGTCATCATTCCGTTGCTGATCATGTTATTCATCACAAACCATTGCCGGCCGGTCATGTCAAAAACATCCAACCGGATCTCCAGCGCCGCAATGCTGTCACCATGTGACACCAGGTCGAGATGCAGACTCACATTCTGGCCACAATGCAGGATTTCAAGGGGATGCTTTGCCTGGTCCAGGATACGAAGGTTTTGAAGTCGGTATATACCATTTCCTTTTCGGTCTGGTCGCGCAGCAGGATCCTTCTGTTCCACTTCACCCAGAGAAGCGACATATTGATCGGCTACATCATCAAACGGACCATAGGCCATCACGCGTCCATGATCCAGGTAGATCCCAAGCTGACAGAAGGAACGTAAATAGGATAATTGATGACTGACCATCAGGATCGTGCTTCCGGCCACGGAGACTTCCTGTAGCCGCTCGAGGGACTGACGTTTGAATGCAAGATCGCCAACGGCCAGCACCTCGTCCAGCAGGAGAATGTCCGGCTCGAGATGTGAGGCCACGGAAAAAGCCAATCGGGTGTACATCCCGGAAGAGTAATGCTTGACCGGCGTATCGATAAAGGGTTCAAGTCCGGAAAATGAAACGATGCTTTCGAGCCGTGTTTGCACTTCCCTCCGTTTCATCCCCAGCAAAGCACCGTTAAGAAAAATATTTTCGCGCCCGGTGAGTTCCGGATGAAAACCCGTTCCGATCTCCAGCATCGAGGCCAGTCGTCCCCGAATCCGAATGGTGCCCTCACTAGGAAAGGTGATCCGGGAGAGTAGTTTCAGAAGCGTCGATTTACCCGCCCCATTAGGTCCGATGATACCTACTGTCTCTCCTTCCGGAATGGAGAGCGTGATGTCGCGAAGAGCATAAAAAGTTTCGTCCTTGCGGCCCCACCACTTCCACGAATCCATCACCGTTCGTCTCAGGTCTCCGCTGCGTACTGAAGTACGATGATACTGTTTCGCTACCTGATCTAATGATATGGCGGGTCCGGACATACGGTCAGATGATATCGGCTATGTATTGTTCCATCCGCTGAAAATACCAGATACCGGTCGCAAGCAAGATGCTCATGACCCCGATAGAAATCCAAACCTGTTCGACTGGTAGTGGTGTATCGAAAAGGGACCAGCGTATCCCTTCGATGATGCCGGTCAGCGGATTGAGATTATACAGTGTGGCGTATTGATCGGGCACCAGTGCTGCACCATACGCCACGGGGCTTAAAAATAAACCGATGCGGAGCATCAGGGGTAACATGTGATTGAAATCTCTGAAGCGTATAGACAATGCGGCAACCCAAATGCCCAGTCCCAGTGAGGTCAAGATGAGCAGCAGTAGAAAAGGCACGATCATGAGCATCTGCCCATGAAAGGGCAAACGGTAGAGAATCAGCATCAGAACCAGCAGGATCAGGACGATACCAAGTTCCATCAGGCCGCTGATCGCTTTGCTGATGGGAATGACCATCCGGGGGAAGTATATTTTCTTAACAAGGGACTGGGCTCCGATCAGGGATTGACCGGATTCACCTACCGTGCGGGCGAAATAAGTCCACGCCGTCAGTCCAGCCAGAATATACACCATAGCGGGTATGCCTTGCGTATCCACCCGCGTGACAATGCTGAAAACAAAATACAAGAGCAGCATTGTGATCATCGGGTTGATGACGGACCAGCTGATACCGAGAAAGGTCTGGGCATACCGGATACGAATATCACGATAGCTCAACATCCATATCAGGCCACCATAGTCCCGGAGTTCGCGCATCAGTTGTATAACATCTATACGTCGATGCGGAGAGATAATGGTTTCTGATTTTTGGCCCATGCGAAGCCAAATTTACGCAAATAAGCGTCGGAGGACTGACCGGGATTACCGGATGATGACCAACTTCCCCCATCCATGACGTGAGAAAGCACCATCCCCCTGTAGCGGCCAATGGAGAAAATCATTCCCCTGGCTATCACGTGCTGTCAGCCGGTACAGGTACAAGCCGGAAGGCAGGTGTGTGCCCTTTTGATCCGTGCCATCCCATTCAAATAGGGTCTGATGTGTCCCTACGGGGATTGGGCCCAATTCCTCCTTCGTGATCTCCCGGATCAGGATGCCATTGAGAGTCACGATTTGCAACGATAGAAAATCCGGCGCACCACTACCTGACAGGGTATACATAAATCGTGTGGAGCCACTAAACGGATTAGGCAAATTGTAGAAATGCGAAATGGCACCAGTCTGTATAGCGTAGAAAGATCGTACATAGTCATGAATGCCGGACGTATTGCCGGATGCATCTTTGGCGCGAACGGTCAATTCATACATGCCCTCTTCCAGCAACTCCGGACGTAGTACAACTTCTGCCGTATTGGTTCCTGTCGGAGTCGCAGGAATGAATGTGATCCGGGGATCCGTAAACCAAATCCGTTGAGAGATAAATGCTGATGGTGCCCGGAGCGAGAGGACGAAATGACTGGTGTCGGTCAGTCGTAAAAACGAATTGTCATCTGTCAGGCGGATGCGTATCTCAGGTCGTACAGCCACCATAGCGCCATCCTGGATGCGTACACCATCAAACATCACATCCAGTACCGGATTGATTTTATCTCCAATGACATAAAAAGGAAGCACGGCAAAATTATTGTCGTAATCCACTTCCTGCGGGCTTCTATCCGGATTGACTTCTACGGCCAAACGGTAGTCTCCAAAAAAGGTCAAAGTCGGTGTCGTAAACTCTATGGGTGCAAACGATCCCGCTGGAACTACCGGTATGGCCTGCGTGTAAGAATGGGTTTGATTGGCCTGATCCGAGATCAGATATCGGACGCTGAGATCATCGACCGGATAAGGGCTGATATTATCGACATAGGATTTGAACCACAGATGTTCACCCTGCACAAGTGTATCATTATAAAACTCCAACCCCCGGGCCGGGTTGATGGCCAATTCGGGAAGTCCTTCGTAATATACCCGCCAGTAGTCGATGTGGACTGGCTGTCGTGTGACCGTATCGGATGACATCATGATCAGTCGCACGTATGGATAGATTGCTGCATCGATAAATGCAATATCAATTATGTCTTCGCGGGTGTCCTGTGCGATCCAGAGTGTATCGGAAAGATCCCGCGATAAAGCGAATGCGGACAGACCGAAATCCGCTGAATCCGATGCGGGCTGCATCTCATTTTCGATCGTATACCAAGCTGAAGCTGGTCCCGCAAGTACGGACTGCATCACACCTGATGTGCGGTACACCGGGCTGTCAAAATTAACCACCACTGTACCATCGGGCGTTGCAGCAATTTCTTCGCGTATCAGGCCTTCTCCCTTTTGAAATATCAGGATAAAGGGACGGCTGCCCGTCTGGGACAGGGAGCGAAGGGTTATATTCGGATCCTGTTCTTCGAGAATACTAAAGATGCTTTGACCGAACTGTGCCTCATCGCCGGCCCATTGTTCCGGAAAATAATCCAGTCTGCCAGGGCGCTGATACGAATGCACAAAAACATAATGGCCGTCCGGAATAATATCACGAATAAAGTTGATGAGGTTCTGCCTGCTCTCGGCAGTAGAGGTGGAGAATGGATACGTTGGAGCGTCAAATGACAAGTGATTGACTGAGCCGTAGAGGCCGGGGTTGGGATTGCGGATATAATCGCCCGTCACGGGATCAATCGGGGTGACAAAGAGATGTACATCCTGATTAGCAAAACCGGTATAGAACGCCGTCCGGATAATCCCGTCTACGATCATGGCCGGGCTGACGGCCAGGTCATTATTCTGCACCCGGTTGGTATTATTGAAATTGATAAAATCTCTTCCAAACTCAAAATCATATTCGAGGCTATCGGGATACAACGTAGATGGAATGTTAGCTGTCAGTTGGTGAAAATGAGATTGGTTCCATCCTCTCCGACCACCGGGTTGGAACAATAATGACGAGCTGCTCCAGGTATATCCTCTTTCGGGTGAGATACTATCTGTTCCTATCCTCCAGTAGTACACCTGGCCTGGCAAGAGGTCGTGCTCGGGTTGCCAATGGAGGATGCCATAATGTCCTTCACGCACTTCACGCCGCTTGACCGGGCTGTCAAACAGGGCATGGGTGTCGATCTCCATGACGACCGTTTGGGGCGCGGAGAAGACCTGTGTGCTGGTCGCATACAGGGAGACCTGCTCCTCCGTCACGATACTGAACTCTGGTGGATAGACAGCTTTGTAAGCATTGCTCACTACATACAGACTGATCCCTTCGATGCCGAGTTGATCCACCAGCGTGTTATTTGATTCTGCTGCAGGTAGTGGCAGCTCGGCCACCACATTGTCCGGATCTATATGGATCAGGAGCCTGTAGATACCGGCTTGTCCGTTAATGGGCAGAGGAATTTTTTCATTGACGACTTCGGTGACGCGCTGATGCAGGACGATGCCGGAATAGATATCCTGTGTCATACCATCTGGCCATTGCAGGGAGATGGTATAATCAACTGGTCGGGGTTCATTCCGGCCGATATTCACGACTGCAAACGACAAATCAATACTGTCTACTCGCGTATCAATGGTTTGGGGTGAAATGACAATACTGCTGCGGTCGATGGTATAGTCCGGACCCGGAAACGGATGCAAGCGGATAGCGGGATCGCCGTGAAAGGTATGCTGCTCGAGTAAAAAACGATATGAATTCATATCCGCACGCGAGGGTGTTACCTGGTAGCTGACATTGCGCAAACCATGCACGTTTGATTCACCCAATGTGGAGCCGTAAGCCAGCTCTCCGAAATAGCGATACCAGGGTCTGGCCCAGGACACCAGGGCATTGGGAAACTGACCTCCTGAGCCGGAAAGGAAAGCAATTGCTCCTTCCTGCGGTATCTGAACATATTTATCGCTGAGGCTAAACGTCGTGCTGTGGATCTGACCCGCGCTGCATCCCATGGCACTAAACACAGGATATCTTCCGGGATTATTCCATTCCGACGGATCATGAATACTGAACTCAAATGTACTGGTAGAAGAGTGGCCGAGGTAGTTGAGAATGCTGCATCCCTGTTGGAGCAACTTGAGCATTTGGGTAAACTCGGACTGGTCTACATTATCTGTGGATTCTTTTTGAAAATAGGTGACGTTGGCGCCAAATCCTGAATGGATCAATTCATCGGCCAGTGATGCCATGGTATTCTTGAATCCATCTTGTTCGTTAGCTGTTTTTCCACCACCGGCATGGATGACATTGTGCATCCACATTTTGTCTTCCAGGGTTTGACCGGATTGCCAGGCGGCGTCATGTTGTCTGACTTTGGCCAGATAATCTGAAATGGCCTGTGAATTGACAGCGGCCAGACGACCGATTGGAAACCGGGGTACCAGATCCCACAAGGTAGCCGCTAAAAGATTGTCCGCTCCGGGCCGGCCGAAGGTGGGCACGAAAAAATAGGGATCCCAGGTCCCGTCCGATATTCGCGAACGATTGTATTCAATACCTCTGCCGATGATAAAGATCATCTTAGCTGAAGGCCAATGGCGGTCAAAGTAGTCTACAAAATTCCGGATCGCTTGCGGATGCTTTTCAATCCCATATCCAAACAGCTCGTAGAGATCCAAAACAGAATAGGCTTTCGCTTTGTATGATCCACCTTCAGGACTGCTGCGATACTGCACATAGGCGGATGAAGTACCGGATGCCATCAGCTCCGGATGGGTGATGATGATGTATTCTGTATCATCCCCGGACCAGTCTTCGAAAACGTATTGCTGCATTTCGTTGATGGTATGTATACGCTGGCCCGGATCTATCAGGTAGATTTTTTGATCCAGAAAAGGGGCAGGAAACCTGAACACCACCTGGTCTAAATCATTGATCGAAGTGATCATCCGCGTTCTGCCATCTGTCGTATAGAGCAATGGCGGTGTACCCTGATGGTCAAAATTATCAATGATCAGATACGGACTTGCTGCCAATTCCCCAAAATGAAATAGCCGCTCATTCGCACCCTCAAAATCCGGTATCCGTGGATACGTCAGGTCTATCTGCACTATGGTATGCCGGCTCTGTGGCGTGAGGGTATTCAGTCTCAGTTGGTTAACATCCTGCAGATCGGTGAGCGGCAATAGGTATGTGGTATCGATGATCTTGAGATTTAGGGGTCTCAGGGTGTCAATCGGTTGATTGTTCCATGTGACTTGCCAGGTATGGTTGCCATAATTGGTAGAGGCCATACGAAGATGAAGGTGCGCCTCGCCTGTACCTTCATATCGATGGGACGTCATGACCTGGGTGGTACTGTTGGGTTCACTTGCTTTGGCGAAGCCTTCACCATGCATATAACTCGAGTAGGAGACAGCGCCGCCACCACTTACATTGTAGTAGGGATCATTGTGTGAAGATGTATAATGAATGGACTCGGTGTACAGATAGAAGGGTTGTGGATCGGGAGGATTTGTAATGAGATTGGGCCATGTCTGAACAAAGACCCCCGGAGTATTATCCTCTATCGTCAGGTAATATGGACGATGATCGGTGTACAGACTATGTTCCGGATTGAGCATATCGGTATCCGGGTGAAAATAGAGATGACGATCGTGCTCACCTCTGTTTTTCCTGCCATAAAATTCGATGTAATCATTAGGGCCCAGCGCTTCCATCGTACGAACGAAAACCGGGACTGGTTGACCCAGACTATACAACCGGATATCCTCGCCCAATATCGCAGGTCCAAGACCCGCCGCCTGAAGCGTGGCATACGGGATGCGGTAGACGCCGTCCTTGTCGATCGTAAACTTGTAATACGGCTTCCCATACCTGATCCATTCGTTTCCCACCAGAGTATCGGCACCCTGGATCATCTGGGCATAAAGCCCGGAGAAGGATACAGAACAGAGTAGGAGAAGCAGGAATCGCAATAGGGTCATCAGATACTGGGTTAAAGCTGCCGGAAAAAGAATAGTCAAAGTTAAGGGAATCAGGCCATTCGGAGCAAGTGTATCGCGCCATGCCTCATTCAGTCCGGGAAAGGAAGCTCCGTACCTCCTCCACAAAGGGTTCTGGAGCATCCGCATGGACCCAATGGCCCGCGCCCGAAATGGTGACGAGTTCTGCTCTGGGGAACCCCTTTCGAATGGCTGTCATGTCCTCCTCCAGAATATATTTTGACTGTTCACCACGTATAAACAGTGTTGGGCCTTCAAATGGAACTGGGAGTGGCACGTCATCGATCAGGCGGTCATAGGCATCCAGAATCACGGGCATATTGGGCTTCCATTCCAACTGGCCGTCGGCATCGCGGGAGAGGTTTTTCATCAGAAACTGAATGGTGGACTGATCCGGCCCCAATTCATTTACCAAAACGGATTCTACCTGAGCGCGATCGCTCATGCGGGGCATATCGACTTTACGAATGGCCCGAATGACTCCGGCGTGATGAGGTGGATATTGTCGGGGAGCAATATCGACGACCATGAGTTGCTCTACGACCTCCGGAGTTGTCATGGCCATTTGCATAGCCACCTTTCCTCCCATTGAATGGCCCAGCAGCGTCACGGATGACAAATTCAAATCGTGAATGAGTTCCAATACGTCGGCCGCCATGCTTTCAAAATTCATACCCATATCATGGGGTGAGCGGCCATGATTGCGCAGATCAGCCAACACACAGTTGTATTCACCCTCCATCATACGTGCGATCGTACGCCAGTTGTCCCCACTGCCAAAAAGGCCATGCAGGATCACGATTGGCGGGCCTTTGCCATAGCTTTTATGGTATAGTTTCATGCAGGATATTTCTTTAACGAGTTACGAATGCAAATCCACTCCCTTTGTGGCCAACCAACCGGCCACGATTTCTTCTTCATAACCTCTACCTGCTGCAAAAAGTGCCAGCTTCCGGATTCGGACCTGATGGTCTCCGGAAGGCATTGAGGCCCATTTTTGATCCAGCGCGGAATTGATGCTCGTGATATAGGTGTGGGGTTCGATCAGGGCAAGCGCTGCTTCGATGTGTAGCTCATCAAACCGTTTATCCAACAAGCCCCGGGCTATTTTCAATTTACCCCAATGATGGGTGTTCCATTTTTCGAGGACATACCCTTTGAGATAGCGGTCATCATCCACAAATTTCTCCTGCTGCAACTGGACGAGATACAATTCAATGTCTGATGGTGATACGCCCCACGCAGACAATCTGTCTTTCACTTCGTGGCTGCAGCGTTCGCTGCGGGCACACCAGGTCATGATCCGTTGCAAATGGTGATCCGGGTCCATGATGCAAAGATGCAAAAAGGAAAAAGGTCAGGAGGTGTCGAGGGGGTACAAAGCTCTCGCGTAAACGAATGGGAAGAAAATATTCCTCACGGCGAATGCCTCCTGGCAAATTGAGAAATTTCAGTTTACTTTATGCTATCAATACGTGACCTATAGTCAACCTCAGTTGCTGAATTCCAGTGAAAACAGAGCCGGACTTACGATAGGTTATTATTTCTGATAACGATATCATCTTTCAAACCGCCATTCATGAAATCAACACTACTACTACTTCTATTTAGTGCGCTGCCACTGACTAACCTTGTGCTGGCCCAATGTGCGCCACCACCGGCTACGCAGTGCGCACAGGCTGTACCTTTGGTTTGTACTGTCGAACAATACTGTGGTACGACATGGAATTCGATGACCCCGACCGGGCTGTTGCTTTGCAACAATGAAGAGTTTTCGGTGTGGGGCATTCAGATCATACGGTTTATTGCCTCTGGTCCTGTCATTTCACTCACGGTAGACTATGACCAATGCAATGGTGTGCCAAATGCACCTGGCGGTGGATTGATCTATGGCATGAATGTGTTTCTCTATGATGGCTGTCCTAATGGAAATCTGGAGGCGGTTGATTGTGACTTTGGAGTTCAGCCGTCCGGTACTTTGCAAATCCTGTATAATGGTGCCACACCTGGTGCAGAATACTTTCTCGTCTTTACCGGTGTACTGGGTAATATTTGCAACTACACTGTCAACGGTATACTGGGGACTGATCCGTATGACCCGCTGGGTGCACCACAAGATCCGTTTGAAGGTGCTGTCCATGTTTGCAAACATGAAACGATCCTGTACAATGCCCCACCCATTGAGAATGCAGACCTGTACATCTGGGACTTGCCGTTTGGAGGCACTATATCTACAACGACTCCCGAACTGGAATATACCTGGGATGAAAGTCTGGCGGAAGGGTTTTATACGATTTGCGTGTCCGCATCCAATACCTGCCATTATTCAGAAAATTATGCCTGTCTGGACGTGTTTCTGAGTCATTCACAGACCCTTTTTGTCGATGTTATTGGTTGTGAAGGGGATATTTACTTTTATGAAGGAGAGGCCTACCTCATCCCCGGATCCTATACGCATATAGAAGAAAATCCAAATGGGTGTGATCTGATCTCCCTCCTCTCCTTGGGTGCATTTGAAGAAATTCAGATTCAGGCCGTCACCCTCACCCCAGATGACGGTTCTGGCAGTGGTGTGATATTCGTCAGTGTCGTAGGTGGTATATTTCCCTACCAATATTTCTGGTCCACTGAAATGACGGGCCCGGAGCTGACCGGACTTGAAGCGGGTATATACTCCGTGACCGTGACAGATGCTGTGGGATGCACGGGTGAAGCTACGTTTGAAATCATCCTCCAAACGTCCACCTTAACATTACAAGCTGAACGGGACTATCAGTTGATTCCCAACCCCGTAACCCAGGGCCACGCGTTGCTCCTCACCACCGGTGCTGATATTCACCTGGCCGACATCCGGTGCATGGATGCTGCAGGCCGGCTGATCCGGAGTACAGGTGTTATCAACACTCAGCTACAGACCATTCCTGTTGATACCTGGATGCCGGGTGTCTACTTTATTCGCATGACGACCACAGATGGACGAACAGGACTTGAGAAAATAATCGTACAGTAAGGAAAAATATCATGCCGGAAAAATACACGTGTACGCAGGGTCATCTGAATCCAGATGGCCCTGCGTATCAACGACCATGAAATACCCGCCACCACCGGCACCGCATAATTTGACATATACACCTGGAACCTTCAGCAGGTCATCCCACCTTGCCTGAACATCAGTAGGGATCAGGAATGCAAAATATTCCCTTTGAAACCGGCTGATCACCTCCAGGCACTGTGCCAGCATCGTCCCTTCGCGTTGCAAATAAAAATGGATGGCATGCTCCACATAGGGAATAAGTTGGCGGGCGACGTCCTTCTGAAATTTTAGTTGCTCTAGTTTATCCCGATACATGTCCACCAGCGGTCCGGTATGCCTGCCTGATCCACTGTCAAGGAGATAGACCTGATAGCCCTCCGGCCATCCCGGATCCTGCAAGGATTGATAGGTTCCGTTTTCATTTTTATACAAAGCCTCATTGGAAAACGAGACCATAGGGTCCATCCCCGAACTGGCACCGTGAAAATAATTTTCCATTCGGGCAAACAGATACAGCAGGGGGCCTGGCAGATGAGCCGCTTCATCTTTGAAGTAACGGTCATACATCGCCGCTACAAACGCCCCGGAACTGCCCAGTCCATATCCGATTGGAATTTCTGAATGAAACTTCCAGCCCTCACGGGCTTGCCGAAGCATACGGTCCGAGATCTCGGACGTTGCCAGATGCTGTCCCCTGAGCCATGTTACATACGCCGTCAGATCTGTGATATCGCCGATTGTATCTGAAACCATCCATCTTCCTGACCATGGTGAAAGCGGGACAGCCAGAGCTTGTGATCCACTCAACACAGTGTACTCGCCGAAAAGCAGCAATTTGGCAGGATAACTACGTTCGGTCATAGCCCGTAAGGTACTTGATTCAGCCTTCAATAAAAATATGTCCGGATATACTCGATGATGCTGTGTCGGTTGCGAAAAAGCAATACAATGGTGATCAGCACGGCAAAAAGTACAATCCACCGGAAATTCTGACCATGACGGTTGAGTCGTTCACGGCGATTACGATAGCGGACACGGGACGTATAGGACATGTGGTGTGGTTGTAGTCAAGTGCAGGGTAAAGTTTACATGTGTTTATGCCTTTCCCAATAATTTTGTTCTTCGACTTCTGACATGATCTGCAGATAGTGCTCATAACGGAGTTGTGAGATACTGCCTTCATCGATAGCCTTTTTTACAGCGCATCCGGGTTCATCCCGATGGAGGCAATTGGGAAATCTGCATCCGGCAGACGCCAGGAAAAACTCCCGGAAATTGTGGGCGACATCCATCGGCTCCAAATTGTTGAAAGACAACATCTTGATACCGGGTGTATCGATGATAAAACCGCCGTCATCCAGGGTAAACATTTCAGCAAAGGTGGTCGTATGCTGGCCTTTGCCGGAATAATCCGAAATCTCATCGGTCTTTAATCCCAGCCCTGGCTGAATGGCATTGACGAGTGTGGATTTCCCGACACCGGACTGACCGGCAACAAGGGACATTTTATTACGTAACAGATCTCTCAATTCATCTACCCCTTCACCGGTCTGAGCGGAGCAACTCACGACCTTGTATCCGATTTCCTCATACATGATCTGCAGGCCACCGAAAATCTCGTGGATCTCATCATCAAACAAATCACTTTTATTGATCACGATGATCACCGGGATATTGTGTGGCTCGGTCATCAACAGAAAGCGATCGATAAAGCCCATCTTGAGCATCGGCTGGATGATCGTGGTGACGAGGACGGCCTGATCTACATTGGCGGCCAGGAGATGGAGATCATGTTTGCGTCTTGGAGATTGCCGCACGATATAATTGCGCCGGGGCAGTACTTCACTGATCGACCCTTTAAAATCATCGCCGGGTTCGTACTGCACCTCGACCTCATCACCGACACCAACTGGATTGGTCGTCCGGATATCATCCATGCGCAACTTTCCCACGATCCGGCTGGGCAGCATCGTACCGTCTTCCAGCCGCACTTCATGCCAGCTACCCGTCACCTTGGTCACGATCCCTTTCATCTAAAAGCGTTGTGATGGTATAAAGAGCTCAAATCTATTCGCATTTCCCGTATAACCTTCCAATAATCGTGCATATCGCAATCCGATAGACACCGGCGGAAAATCAAAATCAACCAACAGTTCGGCCCCCAGACTCTTCATACCTGAAAAAGTAAATCGTTCATCATCTGTATAAGCGAGATCAAAGAAAGGCTGCAACCGGATTCGGCGTGAATAAAAGATATTGCCAAAACCCATATCCGGATACCACAGCGGAAAACCGTAGGTAAAACCCACGCGGTACTGGTTTGTTCCATCCACCACATCAAAACCCCGCGCACCGGCATACAGACTGCCCAACTGGATCGAACCCTCCCGGATATCCTGGCGCATATATTCCGCGTGCAGGATCAGATAATGTGCCGGCCCTACGCCGGGTACAGCGACATCTGTGGCCATGTAGAGTTGGGATATGGTCGCGCCGGTCACTTCATGCGAATAGGACACATCAAATCGCTGTCCCCATGATGGCATTGCCTGCCGATAGGCGCGCAGCCGGCTGCTTACAAACTGCGCCCGGTGGGTAATATAATTGAAACGGAAATCATCAATGCCTTCTACACGTGGCCGCAATCGACCGAAGCCTGCAAAATAATTGGACGAAAGCCGCAAGGCCTGTTGATATACGCCGGGTGTAAACACCAACGGAAGCGCCAGACCGGCATTAACACGATCATTGGTGACTCGGAATTGACGGCCATCTGATGTGCGGATCTCCCGGGATGTACGGCTGATGCCCATGAGGATCTCAGGATACCATATACCGAGGCGTGCCTGGAGATAGGGTCCTTCTGCTTTCGTGTTTCGATTATATTCATACCCTGTTGTCAGGGCGATATTATTGAGAATATTATCGGATTGTACCTGCACACCCCAGACCGGATCATCAGCTGTAACCCTCCAGCTATGAACATTGATGGCATTCGCCCAGGGACTATACGGTTTGATGGCAAATTCTCTTTTCCCTTCCGGTTCTTCCATGAAATTACGGGTGGTGGCCCCCTGTACGGGTTTGACACCATCATCGGTTTCGATGCGCTTCCAGTCATCGGGATTACCGGAAAGGCGCACGAGTTTGCTGCCGTCGAGTCTGTACTGTGTACATACAACATCCTCCTGCACGGGATCCCATACCGGATCATAATGGGCACTGTTGCCGCCGCTCATCTGGTAGAAAGTGCCGTCCTGCAGATCGACTGCATATACCTGATCCAAGTCGCCCCAACCTGCTGTGAGGTATATCCAGTGTCCCTGAAGGTTGGGCCTTCCCAGGACGGCATAGCTGTACGGTGTGATCTGCGTGAACTCACCGGATATACGGTCCTGTCGTATGATGCACATCTGTCCAACTACATTGCGTGCGGTTGCAATGATGCTGCGACCGTCCTCTGCAAATTGCGGATATCCCAGATAGAGATTGTCCGGATTCGGAAAGGAGTGGAGCAGTCTTCCGTCAGTAGATGACAGCAAGTGTAACTGGTGCAGGCCTTTTTCATCCGTATGAAGTGCGATGATGGTGTCACCGGTACTGTCCAACGACGGCATGAAGTAACCTTTGTCGGGTCGGATGCTATACTTCAGCGATCTCCTGCGATCATACACGACGATCACATTTTTATCCATTCTGGCCCAACGCGGATCATAACGCAACTCGGTCCAAACGAACCTGTCGCCCTGCGTATCAAAGTAGGTGTTCTGTTGCAGTCCGACAGAGACGATCTTTTTTCTACGACCATTCGGGCTGAGTTGGCAAATGGCCATCGTTCGGTCAAAAGTCGTCACCGCCGCAAACAGGCGTCCTGCCTCATCCACCTGCGAATACTGCATATCGAAATACGTCTGATCCCGGTCGCGCGGAAGTAATGATACTTCCGGATACACAATCTCCGGAAGCGCTATCTGTTTCCACTGGTGTTGATACCATTTCATCGCGTCCTGATAAAAACCTTTATTGCGCCGTCCATAATTTTCGCGCATCACCCCAGAAAAAGGACCAAACAATTTTTCAAAACGCGGCGCCCGCTTGACGATCGTATCCCATGTCGCCTCACCAAAAATCCGGTTACCATACTGCACCATGAGATACCCCATACTGTAATGATCCGGGGTATACATCCTAAAAGAGCCGTTGCGCACCGTGTAATACTCCCAGGCATCGGTGGTCTTCAGTCTTTCCCGGAAAGGAAGGGTAAAAAGACTCAGTCTGCCCCGACCCTGTTTGGTAAATTTGGTCTCCGCATACACGGCATCACCTTCCCGATACCAGTCCGGAATAGCCAGATTGTACATACCGGCGTAGACCAGGTCACCGAATACGAATTTGACGAGATGGCTCAGTCCGGTATTTGCGGCATTGACCTGCTGGACATGTCGCATTTCATGAATGGCCAGCAGATCGGCCCAGGGCAGTGATCCCAGGCGAAAAGGGTTTTCGTGCGGCTGCAGATAAAATTCCGACCTGTACGGTGCCAATCCGACATACCCATTGGCAATATTGGTGCGGGGCTGCAGCAAAACGGAAATGGGTTTGTACCGGCAATGGTTGGATACCGGATCGGTCACCCCTGTCTTCAGCATCATGGACGCCACGCGCCTGGCGGTAGCTTCCTGACCGGCAGGATAGATGATTCGGAGACTGTCATGGACTAACTGTTCCCATCGGGTAGTTGGTGGCAGGAGACCCAGCCGTTGAGCGGCTATTTCATGCCCCCAGACCAAAATCCCGAGAACAAAAAGAAAGCGTACCGTTTCAGACATTCAGTTCCACATTGTGGGAATGAATGGCTGCGGATATTTCAATCATGAGCGACGGATCATGTTCGAAGGCATTGCCTACGACGATCATGTCGGCTCCGGCCTTAATATTCTCTTCAGCCTTCTCCGGTGTGCGGATCCCGCCACCTACGATCAGAGGTACTGAGACTGCCCCTCTCACTTCCGAGATCATGTCTGTCGGCACGGGACGTGACGCACCGCTGCCGGCATCCATAAAGATGAGTTTGAGTCCGAGCATTTCCGCTGCCATGGCTGTACACACGGCGATGTCAGATTTGTGGGCCGGTATAGGAGACGTATTGCTCATATAGTGGACGGTGGTGGCGACACCTCCATCGATCAGCATATAGCCGGTCGGCAACACCTCCAGCGGGCTCAGTCGGAGATATGGCGCGGCGATGACATGCTGGCCGATGAGGAGATCAGGATTACGACCGGACACCAGCGACAAAAAAAGAATCGCATCTGCCTTGTGACTGAGTTGATAGGAGTTGCCCGGAAAGAGGATCATCGGGATCTGACACCTTTGCCGGATCATCTGCAGACACTGGTCGAGCTGGCTGTTGACTAACAGGCTGCCGCCGATAAAAAAGTAGTCGGCTTTACAGGTCACCGACAAGTCGACGATCTGATCAAGTCTGCCCAGGCGCATTTTGTCCGGATCAATCAAAACGGCCATTTTCTTCCGGCCATGCTGCCGGGATTGGAGGAGATCGGAATAGATGGTGCTTCGGCCGGTATCCATTGTTCAAAGATAATGGATCGGGGGGAATGGGGGGAGGGTTATGGAAGTTACAAAACGTCCCGGGGATTTGCATGAGCGGAAGTTACAAACTTCCGCAATGGTGGTTGAGGGTCAGACAAAATGTTTGAGCATGCGCACTTCCTCTTTGGTGAGGGGGCGGAAGCGGCCGCGGGGGAGATTCTTTTTAGTGAGACCGGCATAGTAGACCCGATCGAGTTTGACGACTTCGTAACCGAGATGTTCGAAGATGCGGCGGACGATGCGGTTGCGGCCTGAATGGAGCTCGATTTGCATTTCGCGTTTAGGCTGGCCTTCGATAAAGTGGAGACTGTCGGCTTTGATATCTCCATCTTCGAGGGTGATACCGGAGCGGATCAGCTCCATGTCCTTGAGTGAAAGATTTTTATCCAGCGTCACATGATACACCTTGGGCACCTTATGGCGGGGATGTGAGAGTTTCTTGGTGAGCTCGCCGTCATTGGTCAGCAGGATGAGGCCGGAGGTATTGCGGTCGAGTCGGCCTACGGGATACACCCGCTCGGAGACCTTACCGGCCAGAATGTCGAGCACAGTGCGGCGTCCTTTTTCATCGCTGGCCGTACAGATGATATTGCGGGGCTTGTTGAGCAGAAAGTATACAAGGTTGTCTACAGGTTTGACGGGCTGACCCTTAAAGGTCACAGTATCCTCGGGCTGGACTTTGTAGCCCATTTCCTGCACCACTGTACCATTGACGGTCACATGGCCCTGCATGATATAGGTGTCTGCACCACGTCGGCTGGCAATCCCACAGTGCGCGAGATATTTATTCAGACGCATTGCCTAAAATGGTATTGCATCATCCTCATTGAGGCGCGATGGGCGGGTGATAATGGCATTGTAGCCGTCAGCCGCTGGCCCCTTACCTCCGGAGATGTCATTGAAAAAGTCATCCCCGGGGTCAGTAAACTTGGCATACTGTGCGATAAACTTAAGGTTGACCGAACCGAGGGCACCATTCCGATGCTTGGAGATGAGGATTTCAGCGGAATCCTTGGAGATGGTCGGATCGGATTCCATCTCATAATAGTCCGGCCGATAGATAAAGGTTACGATGTCGGCATCCTGCTCGATGGCACCTGAGTCCCGAAGGTCGGAGAGTTGTGGGCGTTTGTTACCCCCGCGGGTCTCGACTGCCCGGCTGAGCTGGGACAGGGCGATGACGGGGACTTCGAGTTCTTTGGCCATGGTCTTGAGGGCGCGGGAGATGGTGCTGATCTCCTGTTCACGTGTGCCACCGCGCTTCTGGTCCGGACCTGCGGTCATCAGCTGGAGATAATCCACGATCACGAGCTGGATATCATGGTGCATTTTGAGTCGGCGGCATTTGGCGCGAAGCTCGAAGATGTTGATCGCCGGCGTATCATCGATATAGACGGGCACTTCACTGAAGCGCTCCACCGCTGAGTTGAGTTGTTGCCACTCATAGTCTTCGAGTTGGGCATTCCGGAGTTTGGATCCCGGGATTTCAGCTACCATGGACATCAGACGATGTGTGAGTTGGAGTGCGGACATCTCGAGGGAGAAGAAGGCGACCGGCCGGTTGTAATCGAGGGCGGCATTTTTGGCCATGGCGAGCGTAAAAGCTGTTTTACCCATACCAGGGCGGGCGGCGACAATGATGAGGTCCGATTTCTGCCAACCATTCGTAATGCGGTCCAACTCTGTAAATCCGGATGGGACACCCGTCATCCCTTCTTCCTTTTTGGAGAGGCTTTCCAGTTCTTTCTGAGCTTTGACGGCGAGATCGCCGAGGCGGCTGTACCGGCGGTTGAGGTTTTTCTGGGTGATGTCAAAGAGATTACTTTCGGCCTCATCCAACATCTGGAATACGTCTTTGGTATCTTCAAAGGCGTCGGTGATGGTCGAGGTACTGACGCGGATGAGTTCGCGCTGGATATGCTTCTGGGCGATGATCCTGGAGTGGAACTCGAGGTTGGCCGAGCTTGCGACCTTATTGGTCAGCTCGACCAGGAATCCTACTCCTCCGATAAATTCGAGTTGACCCGCTTTCTTGAGGGCTTCATGGACCGTGAGGATATCGACGGGCTGTGAACGTTCGAAAAGGCGGATCATGGCATCGAAGATGACGCCATGTTGTTTTTTGTAGAAGCTGTCGGGGGTCAGGATATCGAGGACGACGGCCATGGCGTCTTTATCGAGCATGAGGGCGCCGAGGACGACTTCTTCGATCTGGGTGGCCTGGGGCTGGACTTTGCCATAGACCAGGTTGGTCAGATCGTTGTCGGTCCGGATGGGCTTGAGCCGGCTGCCAGAGTTTTGAGGATTGTATTGATTGGGTTCAGCCATTTTTTCGCTACGTCTGTGGGTGGGAGATTAGAAGGTTAGAGGTTAGAAGGTTAGAAGGTTAGAAGGTTTAGAAGTTGAGAAGTTGAGAAGTTGAAGAGTAGCGAGCCCATCGAGTGAACTCTCGTTGACTCTCGTTGACTCTCGATCACTCTCGTTGACTCTCGACCTCTCTCTTTGACTCTCGACCACTCTCGTTGACTCTCGTTGACTCTCGTTGACTCTCGACTACTCTCATTTTGAGCCCGTCTGAACTCATCTAGCTTGGGTTTACGGCAATAGGAACAAAGGTTATGGAAGATTGGGGGTACAAAGCTAAGAAAGGTGATGGGGTGAGCGAAATTATTATTAAAGAAAAACGTAATATTTGGGTCGGACTGTGTGAAAGTCTGTGGAAGGAATGTGGAAAAATCAGTCCGGCGCATGACATATACAGATAATACATATACAAACAAAGATGAATATAAAAAAGTGCCATTGTGGGGTTGATGGGTTGGCAGGCTGGTTCGTCATATTTGGAAAAAACGTATATATAGAAAACTGATGTCAATCTCCTGCTGCGTGTCACCGGGGTGGATGTTGGAGGGTTGAATGTGGAAAAAATCCGTGATCAAGGGAACGCAGATAGCGCAGAGGGATTGGTTTGGGAATTTCGCTAAAGGTGGGTTTCTCTGTCGAGAAGTCAAGTATTGTGTACGCGCAATATACCAATGGCCGTCTCCATTCCGATACCCCGCACAAGGTCAGGGTTAGCCATCTGACTCCGGGGACGTATAGCCTTGTGGTCCGGTTCGAAAATGGAAAACATGAAGCTCAGCATTTGGTTTTACAGCGGAGAAAGGCATACTGTATCTGAACCCTCAACTCCAAAAGCGTAATAAATGGACCTACTGTACTACTTTTGTTCCAGAATGGACATGACCCGTGCGAGTGCTGTAGGCTAAAACGCACTTTAAAACCCTTTCGAATAACAGGACATGGTGTGATGGGAATGGAAGAGGAGTAAGGGTTTGTACATGAACGAAGGGTAGTAGCACTACCTGAGAACCTCACTCCCTCCAATACTACATGCTGTAAGCATTACTCATACGATATGACACTTTTATTCATCTATCTTTTCGCTGCCCTTTTCACCTCATTTATCTGTTCGGTGATGGAAGCGGTTTTGCTCTCCGTTCCCATGTCATTTTTGAAATCCAAATCTGAAAATGGCGACAATAGTGCAGACGCGATGATTGCCCTCAAGGAAGACATCGATAAACCCCTATCCGCTATTTTGTCTTTGAATACGGTGGCGCATACCGTCGGCGCCGCCGGTGTGGGTGCACAAGCGACTCTTGTTTTTGGAGAGGCCTACTTCGGCATAGTTTCGGCGATCCTGACCATCCTCATTTTGGTTTTTACTGAAATCATACCTAAAACGCTGGGGGCCAATTACAGTAAAGAATTAATAGGGCTGTCCTCCAAGATCATAAAAGGTATGATATTCATCACCTATCCGTTGGTTTTGCTTTCTTCCGTACTTACCCGAATGTTGTCCCGGGAAAAATCAGAGCTGACCACCAGCCGGGAAGAAATTTCTGCATTAGCCAGCATAGGAACACAAGAGGGTATTTTTGCGGACAAGGAAAACAAAATCATTCAAAATCTCATCAAACTCAAAAGCTTAAAAATTAAAGCGGTGATGACACCTCGAATTGTGGTCGTCACCGCCAATGAAGAAATGACGCTGCAAGAATTTTTAAAGAACAAAGAGTTTCTGCATTTTTCCAGGATTCCGATTTACCAGCAGAATCGGGATAATATAACAGGCTATGTGTTCCGGGAAGTGGTGTTTGAAAAATTGGCGGAAGACCAATTTGACTTAAAACTAAAAGATATCAAACGAGAAATCGTCATCTTCCAGGAAAGCATTACCCTCTTTGACGCCTGGGAAGAGTTGCTCCGAAAAAAAGAACATATATCATTGGTCATTGATGAGTACGGGGGTATGGATGGCATTACCACATTGGAAGATATCATTGAGACATTATTGGGTTTTGAAATTGTAGATGAAAAAGACAAAGTGGAGGATATGCAACAATATGCTATAAAACGATGGCAGGAGAAGCAAAAGAAATATGAACTATTAAAAAATGAAAAATAGGAATTGCTGCTGCAGAGATTGGTATCAGCTTCCAAATTTCACTTTGAAATTTCATGAAGAGCACTACCCCTACACACGATGAGCGGATTGCCAAGATGACTTTTGCATCAGTGTATCCGCACTATATCACCAAAGTCGAGCAAAAAGGCAGGACGAAAGAAGAATTACATCAAGTCATAGAATGGTTGACCGGCTTCAATCCAACCCGGCTTCAAGAGCAAATTAATAACAAGGTTACGTTTGAAACCTTTTTTCAGGACGCCACCCTACACCCCAATGCACATCTCATCACAGGTGTCATCTGTGGATATCGGGTGGAGGAGATTCAAAATCCCCTGACCCAAAAAGTCAGGTATTTGGACAAGCTGGTGGATGAGTTGGCGAAGGGAAGAAAGATGGACAAAATTTTACGGAATTCCTAAGCCTCTTGAATTAATACCTTTTTATGGACGTACAAACGCTGTATCAAAAATCCATCCGATTTGCAACAGCAAGACATCAGGAGAAGGAACAAAAAGTTCCGGGAACAGACCTTCCGTATGTGGTGCATCTCAGCAATGTGGCCATGGAAATAATCATAGCTTCCTTCCATTCCCACCCCTTCAATTTTGGATTTGCGGTGCAGGTAGCATTGCTTCATGATACGCTTGAAGATACCTCCACCCGTTTCGACGAACTGGAAACTGAATTTGGAGCGGACATAGCCCAGGCTGTGGCTGCCCTTACGAAGAACAAAACATTGCCCAAATCCCAACAGATGCAGGACAGTCTCCAGCGAATAAAAACACAGCCCCGCGAAGTGTGGGCCGTAAAACTGGCGGACAGAATCACCAATCTACAGCCCCCGCCACCGCACTGGACGCAGGATAAAATCATACAATACCAGTCTGAAGCCGGCATCATAAGGAGTGCGCTTCAGGACGGCAATACTTTCCTGGCCAGCCGTTTAGAACAAAAGATGGTGGAGTATGGAGGTCATATTCACAGGTAGATGTCTGTCCGTAATGACGGCAGACTATATACCCATCACTCCATCGATCCGTAACTCACGATAGTCTAAAATAGTGAGCCTCCCCATACAGTACAGTGCTATCTTGGCCCCTTATGGATCATTTACCTGCCAGCATGAAAGCTTTTACCAAAACCCGATATGGCGGCCCGGAAGTCCTTCAACTGGAGGAAACTGAAACACCCGTCATTCGGGACGGACATCTCCTGATCCGGGTCATGGCCAATTCAGCCAATCCGGCTGACTGGCACATCATCAGGGGCAAGCCTTTTTTTGCCCGGTTCACCTTCGGCTTATTAAAACCCAAAGACAAAATACCGGGTGTGGATTTTGCCGGTGTTGTCGTTGCGACAGGTAATGATAGCGGCACCTGGAAGATTGGAGATCGGGTATTTGGTGAGACGTTGGAGGGCGGTGCTTTCGCCGAATACACTTGTGTGCCGGCCAGCGTTTGCGCCCGTATGCCTGAAAGCTCGACTTTCGTGGAAATGGCCTGCGTACCTGTGGCCGGGCTGACAGCACTCCAGGCGCTCACTACCCATGGTAAACTCCAGGCTGGTGAATCCGTCCTCATCAACGGCTCGTCCGGAGGCGTCGGTCACTTCGCCGTACAAATAGCCAAAGCTTACGGGGCACGAGTGACAGCTGTTTGTTCTTCCGCCAGCAGGGATTTTGTCAAAAGCCTCGGCGTCGACCATATCATCGCCTATGACAAAGAAAATATCCATCAACACCAGGGCACATATGATCTTATCGTGGATACGAATGGTAACCTTTCCCATGCTGACTACGTCCGGATGGGGCGACGCGGGGTGATGGTGGGCTTTACCACGATGGGCCACATGGTGGCTGTACTTCTCAAAGGAGCTTTCAGTAAATTTCCCTTACGTCAGTTTACCGCCGAAGCCAACACCAAGGATCTGGAAACACTGGCTTACCTGATAGAGACAGGTAAAATCAAAGTCCATATCGATCGAAAATATCCCTATACCGACATTCCGGAGGCCATCCGATATATTGAATCCATGCGTACCAAAGGGAAGGTCGCGATGGTGTGGGAGGACGCCATATCGATTTAAATTACCTTTATTCACAAGACCGTTTCACATAAAATCCGGAGTCAGAATGTCTGCAATAAATACGAGCTCTTCATCACCTTCTTTCATCACCTCTCTCCTGATCAAAAGGATGTTGCTGGGTAGTGGCATTGCCCTGCTGCTGATCCTTCTCTTTCTCGCAGGGGTGAAAGATCCAGATCCATCCTGGCCACGATTGTGGTGGATGCGGCCTCTCCTGATCGTGCCGATAGCAGGGGCAATGGGCAGCGCTTGTTTCTATTATCTCCATGATCATCGTCCCCTGCAGGGCACTAAAAAATATGGGGCGGTCATCCTGGGTCTGATCCTTTACCTGGTGGCCCTGTGGATGGGGGCGGTAGCAGGTCTTGACGGTACACTTTGGGATTGACGTGAGTCCTACTCCACTTTCGCCTCCTCCAGACCCGTCTACTCAATAACTATTCCCGACTGCGAAGTTGAGGTTTGGAATTGAGTCATAACTTCTGACCTTTAGGGTATAGATGACCAAGAGTCTAAACCTTGCACACACGGCAGAAATATAACGGCAAAAGGCTTTCTACGGCTACCATCATTCCCTTTTTTGTAATGGGGGTTATAGGTGTCATGAACGCACAGTTGCCCGCCGTTAGTTTCTATCATCTCAAACGTGACGTCCAGCTTTTCTCCTCTTCATTCAATGCATTGGCAGAAGACCCGTATGGATTTATCTGGTTTGGCAGCCGGGATGGTGGCGGGCTCTACAGGTATGATGGCTACGAACTGCGTACTTTTCTACCGGAACCCACCAATCTGGAATCATCTGTTTCCGGTGCCCGGGTTTTCAAAGTGATGCCCGTTGGGGATAGCCTGTTATATGTGGGCTTTTCTTTTGGTTTTTCAAAAATGAATCTGATCACCGGTGAAATCCAGAACTTCCATAACCAGCTCGAAAGTATGTCGGACTGGCGACAGGGCAGCACTTGCGGATTTGTGTATGATACCTTGCACAATTCCCTTTGGATCGCCACCTTGTATGGGCTGGTTCAGCAGGATCTAAGCTCAGATCAAATGGTGGTCCTTCGCCCGGAACAACCTTTACCGGGTGGCATCATGCCTGATGATTTTATCAGCGTCGTACAAGATCCGCAGCAGGCTGATGTACTCTGGCTGGCGGGTCCCTCGGGTATGTTCAGCTACCGAATTTCAACGGGTCAATATACGCCGGTGAAAAATCCATCAGCCCCGGACAAACCTTTAGCCATCAGTGAACTCAGGACAAATGACACCGGGCACCTGATGTTGGGAACCATGGATGGCAAGTTGGCATTATACGAGCCCACTACAGGTCGCTGGCAATGGCATGCTGATCCCGCACCTGAAAACCCTGCAGAGTCCCGGAAAACCATCTACAAAATTTTACCAGCTACGGATTCAACTCTATGGGTCTCTTCTGTTACCGGTGTAGGCATCCTCAATCTGATCTCCGGTGACTTTGAGGGATGGACTTATCAGCCCGATTATCCGGATGGATTATTACCTCGCTTCTTCTACCGGGATATGCTCAACGACCGGCATGGTCGCTTATGGGTAGCTTCGGTAGTAGGGATGCAGTATGCCAAACAGGCGTTTATGCCTCGTTCTGAAAAAGTGACTCAACTTCGGGTGGCCATTACAGATGTTCAGGTGGTGCCGATCATTGAAGAAAGGATTTCCCCATTGTTGTATACCGGCTCTCTCCAGCTGTCTCAGGAACAACGTGATGTATCCTTTAAATTCGTACTTCCGAATCCACTGAATCCCACGGCGGTGACCTATCGCTATAAACTGGAGGGTTACGATCAGGACTGGATCACGACGGACCAGCGAAAGGTCCGGTATCCACGCCTTGGCGGTGGTTCATACACGTTTGTGATCACCGCCCGTGAAGGTCAGACAGGAGCATGGCTGCCTGAAACAAAGTTGGATATCCACATTCCTCGCCGACTGACGGAGCAGGCCTGGTTTTGGACCCTGATGGTGCTTCTGCTACTGGGTATCAGTGTCGCCGTGTACCGTTACCTGATCGTGCGGGCCCGTAAGGAAGAACGAGTCAAGGCCGAATTTGAACATCAACTCTCCGAGATCCAGATGCAGGCCTTACGGGCGCAGATGAATCCACATTTTCTATTCAACAGCCTCAACTCCATCAAATATTTTGCGATCAGCAAAAGCAAGGATGAAACGGCGGCCTATCTTTCTAAATTTGCGATGTTGGTCCGTGCCATCTTAAATAACAGTAAGGCCCGAACGATCAGCCTCAAAGATGAACTTGATGCCTTGCAGTTGTATATTGAAATCGAGCACCTTCGACTGGAGGCCAAATTTGATTATCATATTGATATCGACAGCGGCATCCATATTCGTCAGGCACAGATCCCTCCGATGATCCTGCAGCCTTATGTGGAAAATGCGATCTGGCATGGTCTGATGCATAAAGAAGGTAAAGGTCGGCTCCTGGTTCGGGTGGCGGATATGGGACATCAGATCCAGTGCATCATTGAAGACAACGGTATCGGCCGGGCCCGTTCGAATGAGCTCCGTAAAGATCAAGTCGATCACAAGAAATCCATCGGGATGCAGATCACGAGTGACCGCATCTCGCTGATCAACAAAATCTATGGTATAGACACCCGGGTCAATGTGGTCGACCTCACCGATGAAGAAGGCCGGCCTTCGGGTACCCGCGTCGTCATTCATATCCCGCTGATCCGGGATGAGGAAGAATAAATGTATCGCTTATGACAACTGCTACGCCACTCCGCACCCTGCTCATAGATGATGAGATACATTGTATTGAAACCCTTCGGTATGAATTGGCGATGCATTGTCCACAGATCGACATCATCGATACGGCTTCTTCCGGCCCGATGGGCATCGAGAAGATCATGGTTCATACGCCTGATCTGGTCTTTCTGGACATAGAAATGCCGGGGATGAGCGGGTTTGAAATGTTACGGCAACTGGGCGAGGTGGATTTTGCTGTCATCTTTGTGACGGCGTATGACCAGTATGCGTTGCAGGCATTCCGGTGTGCGGCGACTGACTATCTTTTGAAGCCGGTGATCAGTGAACAATTGGTCGAAGCCGTCAGCCGCGTGGCCGGACACGCACGCGAAACCAACCATAGCCAGGCGCAACTGGACACACTCCTGCATAACTTACGGGAAGGCCTCAAATCACCACGTGTAGCCCTGATATCAGGACGGGGAATTGATTTTGTGGAGTCGGATGAGATCATGTACTGTAATGCCGAAAGCAATTACACGCATGTGATGTTGAAAGATGGAAAAAAATATACCCTTTCCAAAACCCTCAAGGATGTCGAGGAAATGCTGGGCGGTCATCATTTCTTTCGCGTACACCAATCCTATCTGATCAACTTCAGCTATCTGCAGCGGTATCTCCGGGACGATGGCGGCTATGTCGTCATGCGTGACGGCAAGCAAATTCCTATTGCCAAACGCCGCAAGGAGGAGTTCCTCTCCCGCATGAAAGTCAACAGTTAGTTCTCCATCGGCGAAGTTTGCAACCGTTATGCGAAGTTCGTATCCCTTATGCGAAGTTTGCAACCGTTATATGAGAGCTTTCACTCACAGATTTTTACCCATCCATAAGTAAGTTTAGAAAAAAATAAGTTGCATATTTAGACAACTAGCCCTATCTTTACTTCAATGCACCAGTTGAAGGTAAGGACGGTCTTCGCATACAAGACTTACTTCAGGGACTTCTTTGTCAGACAGCGACTGAAAGTAAGGGATAAGATTATTTGGACTATTTGGATTATTGAACATTTACCGCATGTGCCAGAAGATTTTCTAAAACACCTGGAAGGCACAGATGGTCTCTATGAGATGCGTGTTCAACAAGGGAGTGACATTTTTAGGATTTTTTGCTTTTTTGACGAAGGTCAACTTGTTGTATTGGCCAATGGATATCAGAAGAAGTCCCAAAGAACCCCGAAATCTGAAATTGACAAAGCATTAAGGATAAAGAAACAATATGAGCAAGAAAAGTAATTTAAAAAGCCTGGACCAATTTGTGGAGGAGCATTATGGAAAAAAAGGTACTCCCAACAGAGACAAATTGGATAAAGGGTATGAGCTATTTAAGATCGGGGTTCTACTTCAACAGGCCAGATTGAAAAAAGGTCTCACCCAAGAAGAACTCGCTGATCGATGTGGTACCAACAAGGGTAATATTTCGAAGATTGAGAATGATGTTCGGGAGGTACGTATCTCTACACTTCAAAAGATTGTGGAGGAAGGTCTGGATGGTGAACTTCAATTCAAAATTAAGTTGAGACAAACTTCGAAGTAGAAATCCCCCATATAACATCGGGTTCACACCATGGTGGATATGCTTCACTTATCACTCTCTACCTTGAACAAGATTTAGCTATCTTAAAGTTGAAAACCTGTAGCGCTACGTCGTGAAGCCCGGGTCGAAATGCGAAGTTTGCAACTTCGCATAACAAATACCCTCGCCCGTCTACTCAACCATTCCTGCCGAATATTCAGCGTCTGTTGTCCGCGTATAGCTGTGACGATTTCTTTGCAGAAAAAATAAAAGATGAAACAAACGCTACTCTATGCCCTGAGTCTTGTGCTTACAGGTACACTTCAGTCTCAATCTTCAAATGAACGTGTGGGCATCAACACCGTGGACCCTCAGCATCCGGTGCATATCCAGCAGGTAGAAGGTACCGAACTGGAAGACTTACAACCGGTGTTACAAGTAGATTACACCGGATCCAATTTAGGGCAGGTGATGGCGATCAGTGGAAACTCAGTGCCCGCTGATGGCGCCGGAATTGGGGGTTATTTCAGGGGCGGCTTTATGGGCGTTTATGGGCGTATTATCTCTGACGGAAATTTTTCCTATAATGCTGTGGCCGGTCATAGCACAGCCACTGGCTCAGGATCGAATGCCGCCGTCCGGGGCTATTCCGAAGGCACGGGTACAAAATATGGGGTGTTGGGCGATGCAGTGGGTGACGGTGTCAATTATGGTCTGTATGGCAATGCAGAGGGTGGTAGTACCAACTGGGCCGGATTTTTCCATGAAGGTGATGTTTTCATTCAAAACCGGCTTGGGATTGGCAACTATGAACCGTACAGAAGCCTTGATATTGCCGGAGCGTTGGCGATCGCGAGACTCACCTCTGAAAGTGCGGATGAAGGCGCCATGCTGGAACTTCGAAACACAACACCTAATCCATCGATATTGGGCACGATCAGGTTTTTGGGTATAGAAGATGAGCCGGGTCAAATCCAATATACCAATGATCACCAGCTGACCTTTGATGTCAATCATGCGGAGCGTATGCGTATCAATGGTGCAGGTCAGGTCGGAATAGGAACTTCTGCGCCTGCGGCCACACTGGATGTGGACGGCCGAATCCGAATTGGAGAGGACAATACCACACCTGTGGTCGGCATGGTGAGATGGAACGAAGAGCTACAGGATTTTGAAGGTTTTACAGGCACTACGTGGAGGTCATTTACCAAATCTTCTTCAGCCTGGGGAAACATCCCTACTCATTTTGGGACAGAAGACCAAACGATCACGGCCAACGATGGAAGTCTGGATGATCGTTTTGGATCATCAGTTGCCCTAACAGGAGATTATGCGGTAGTCGGCGCAACTCATGAAGATATTGGAGCTAATAATAATCAAGGCGCAGCCTATATATTCCACAGAACAGGCAGCACCTGGACACAGCAAACAAAAATAATTGCTAATGATGGGGCTCCAAGTGATCAATTTGGAGGTGCGGTGGCCATTTCCGGGGACTATGTTGTCGTTGGAGCACATCAGGATGATATCGGGGCCAATTCCAATCAAGGTTCAGTCTACGTATTTCATCGGTCTGGTACCACATGGACACAACAAGCCAAACTGACAGCATCGGATGGAGGAGCTGAAGATAAGTTTGGTTCTGCGGTAGCTATTTCCGGAGATTATATCATCGTCGGTGTCGGTGCCCATGACCTTGGTTCAAGTGTAGATCAGGGCACCGCCTATATATTCCATAGAACAGGTACTACCTGGACACAACAGGTAAAGCTCATCGCCAATGACGGCGCACCTTACGACTTTTTCGGCTCTTCAGTCGCTATGGATGGTAATTATGTAGCTATTGCAGCAAATGGAGATGATGTCGGAGCAAATTCCAATCAGGGCTCAGTCTATATCTTTCTTCGAAATGGGACTCTCTGGCCTCAGCAAGCGAAGCTGACTGCCAATGATGGTGCACTGAATGATTTCTTCGGCTCTTCGGTTGCCATGACGGATGAGTATTTGATAGCCGGTGCTACTGGTGACAACTCGTCTGCCGGATCAGCCTATATCTTCTACAGGACTGGCAGCTCATGGGCTCAACAAGCAAAACTTGTCCAGCCTGAAAGTTCACCCAATGATTGGTTTGGGACCTCAGTCGGTATCTCAGGGGAACATGTGATTATCGGAGCAAATGGTGTAGATGTTGGATCGAATTCGGCTCAGGGCTCGGCTTATATTTTCAAACGGACAGGCACCCTATGGCCTCATCAGGTTACCTTAGCCGGTAGCGACAATTCTAACAATTCCTACTTTGGCATTGGTGTCGGTATCGCAGGGGTATATGGACTTGTCGGTGCAAATTTTCAAACTGTTGGTGGTGCCGCAGGACAAGGTGCAGCCTATTTCTTTAAAAGAAAATAACTCCTCTGCCACGTTTGATTGATCCGGCCATTTAAATTTTCCACCTTTGCGGGGCATGACCCGTACACTCCTCTTTGCCATCATGACCCTGGCCGGAAACCTGATACCTGCCACCATTTCATCACAAGATCAATTGACCGGTCGCGTCACGGACCCACAGGGCATCCCGCTTGAGTTTGTCACAGTATTGGTCCTTCAAGCTTCTGATAGTTCATTTGTCAAGGCCGGGATCACCGGAGAAAACGGCACCTACGCATTTTCGCAACTCCGGCCAGGCGATTACCGCTGCGAAATCGCGATGGTCGGTTATACAAAAACAATGTCCGCCGCCTTTCGTATCGAACCGGAAGGACGTCCAATCGATCTGGGTCTTACCCGGCTGAGTGAAAATGCTGCTCTCAATGAGGTCGTCGTCACCGCCCGCAAAGCCCTGATCGAAATCCATGCCGATAAGCTGGTGTTCAATGTAGCGGGCAGTCCCGGAGCTTCGGGCACCAACGGATTGGAGCTTCTCGGCAAAGCCCCGGGTGTCACGGTCGATATGGACAACAATATCTCACTCCAGGGAAAAGGAGGAGTACAGATCTATATCAATGGCATTCAGACCCGGTTGTCCGGCAATGACCTGGCGACCATGCTGCAGAGTATATCCTCTGACAATGTCGACAACATTGAAATCATCACCAACCCTTCCGCCAAATACGATGCTGAAGGCAATGCCGGCATCATCAACATCCGGCTGAAAAAAAATGTATCTACCGGTTTCAATGGCAACCTGACCTCCAGTGTCTCGAAAGGCAATTATTTCCGTAACAACCATACCCTTACCCTCAACTATGGTGGCGAAAAAATAAAAACGTCGATCGATGTCGGCCGGTCCGAAGAAGATATACAAGATGATTTTCTGGATACCAAGGAGCAAAATAATTTTCTGCTCGGACTGCGTTCCGCCGAAATACGAAATCGTACCGGCTATAATATCGGTCTGGGTCTGGATGCGCTGCTGAGCGAAAAGCATACCCTCAGTTTTTCCGGAAGGGCCATCCTGAATCACAATGACAATGCATTAGCCAGCACGACCTCCATCGCCCAACTGCCTTCGGGTCAACTCCTCGAAATACTGTCTTCGCAATCTCTGGTGGATCTGCCATCCCACAACATCAACGCTAATCTCAGTTACCGATACACGCCGCATGCTTCTACTTCCTGGGGTACCGATTTGAGTATAGGGTCATACACAACGGATCGACATACGGACCAGCCTAATACTCTTTTTGGTCCTGATGGCATGACCATCCTTTCCGTCAATGACCAGGCTTTTGATGCCAACACCTCGATTGGTTTATTTTCCCTGAAGACCGATTATGAAAAAACCTGGGACCGCCTCACGTTTTCTACTGGTGCAAAATATGCCCATATCGATGCCGACAACCGGTTTGCTTTTTTTACGGTCGAACCTTCGGGCCCGGTGCCGGATCCGACCAAAAGCAATGACTTTACCTATGAAGAAAATGTCATCGCCCTCTACGCCATCCTCAGTGCCAAATTAGGAGACGCCTATACGCTCAATGCCGGACTCCGCATGGAAAATACATCCTCCCGTGGACGACTGCTCACCGACGTCCCGGTCAATGATAAAGACGTACCAAGGGACTATACCGATGTATTTCCGAATGTAGGTCTGTCCTTCAACGATCAGGAACTTCATTCCTGGAGTATCAGCATCGGCCGCCGCATCACGCGCCCCAATTACCAGGACCTCAATCCGTTTGAATCTCCGCTGAGTCAACTGGTGGTGTGGAAAGGCAATCCGTTTTTGCGTCCCAACTATATCATGAACTACCAGGTTTCGTATGCGTACAAACAAAAACTGACGATCAGCAGTACCTACAGCGTCACACGGGATTTTTTCGCGACCATATTTGAAGCGACCGGAGAAAATGGTCAGATATTGATTCCGCGAAATATGGATCGGGCTACCCATCTGGGTGTATCCATCAGCTACCCGCTGGAGGTGAGCAAAGCCTGGGAGTTTGTGGCTTTTCTGGATGGCGCATACAGGACCTTTATGGGCAATCTGGAGGGAACTGTCATCGACCTGACGGCCACGACCTATACCCTTCGGATGCAAAACAGTCTCAAACTTCCCTGGGGTATCCTGATGGACCTCACGGGTGAGATCAACAGTGACTGGATCTGGCGGGGGTCTATCCGGGTGCGGGGCAATCCATTGGTCAACGGAGGTCTGCGAAAAGACTTTTTCGATAAGCGCCTGCAGGTGAGGATCACCGGAAATGATATCCTACGTACCAACAGTGATTTTTTTTACAATGGCAACTATGGTGGTATCCTCGTCACTGGCTCCCGGACCTTTGACAATCACCGCTTCGGTGCCGGCCTAACTTTCAAATTTGGCAACCAGAAACTGAAGACCCGTAAAAAATCCGGCAGCGCACTCGACGACGAACTCAACCGACTGCAGAACTCGCAGTAACGCACAACGGATTTTCACCTATAGCATACATTGGTGATAAGGGTCTTGGGAGCTCTTCTATATTTGCATCATACATACTCATCAACCTGTTATGAAAAAATACCTCTTCTGTTTGATTTTGTCCTTTGTCTGTTCTGGAGGTTTTTCACAAAACATATTGACCTTCTTCGAAACTATACCTGACTCGTCCCTGATGGGTCTTTCCACAACAGAACGGAAAATGATTTCTCAACGCGCGACCGCCGCGACCACGCATCAGGATGCACATTATGATCCGGGAGGCAATAGCCTGCACCTTTCATTTGAGGCGCTGGATATCAGGAATGGCTATATCCGTCTGATCGGCGCTTTTGAAGGGCACATCCAGATGTGCTACTGGAATCTCAAAAACGGAAAAAAACTGATCGCGGTTTATGGGGAGTCATGTGGACCGATGTGCGTGATGGAGCGGTTTGACTTTTATGAATATGACGGCCACGCCTACACATCTATCGCCTGGTATACGATCATTCCCGATATCTATGGGGCCTTCTTTACCGGCGATATGGACCAGCAAATGGAGGAAATGGAACAAAACGATATCGGTGCGTCACTGCTTTTTGAATTGCCCCGATCCGGTAAAAACATCATCGCCAGATGGGGCAATGAAGCACCACAAGAGGACTACAGTCCCTACAGTTATGGTGACAGGATGAAACTCATCTGGAATGACGGCACTTTTTCTCGTGGAGAAATCTATTGGGAGTAGGTATTTGTTTTTTTTTCGTCTTTGGTCGCCGCAGCTTAAGAGAAGGAGAGCCCTTGATCGCCGTAGCTGTAGCGAAGGAGAGCCTTTGGTCGCCGTAGTTTAAGCGAAGGAGAGCCGTTTGCTTGCAAGCCTCGTCGTATTTCATGAGCTGTTAATTTTATGAGATGCCAGAGCAGAAGATGCCAGATGCCAGATTAATTCATAACTATTTCACAATAGGGAATGGTGAATAGTCAATAGTGAATAGTGAACAGTCAAACACTAAACTCTAAACTCTAAACTTCTCAACCTCTCAACCCCAGAACAACCGCGTTTACCGATTCGACTTTACAAGTGTTCCACTGGATAAATACCGGCCGGATCTGTCGGTAATCTGGTAAATGTACATGCCTTCGTCCAGTGATAGCAGTGAAACGGTCTCCCGCTCAGATGACAGTTGCTGCTGGAGAACCTGCTGACCTTTCATATCATACAGGTGCAGGATACAGCGACCAGTCTCAAGGTGGCTGAGATCAAAAGTGACAGCCATGGTAGCCGGATTGGGGGACACGTTTATATCGAATCGTTTTTGCATCAGCGGCCCTACCGAACTGGCGATGCCATTGTCTTTGTATACCGCCTCCTCTACGATGACTCCTGTCGAATCCATGGTGAGCACAGCGATCGGTTCTTTCTCTGTGTTACTGATAAAATTGTAGGAAACGGATGTATCACGTCCGAAACCTTCGAAGGGGATCAGTTGGGTCACATCCTGCCAGCCCAGAAACGGGATATGGATCTCCAGTCGTGCATCGCTGATATCTGTTCGTTTTTCTCTTAGTACCTGGTAGGTACCTCCGGGAATGATGACGGTGCCATAGGCATCGACAAAATCATTGCGGTTGATCGTGATCCGCAGGCGTATAGAGTCCAGGAAGCCGCCTCCTATACCCAGACTATCTAATAATCCTCCGGGGAGCTCCGATGTCGCAATGGAAAAACCAAAGGCGGTCTGGGAAGCGAATACATTGGGGAAGGTGAGTGGTGCATGTCTTTCGGGTAGTGGTGGATTGAAGACCAGGGTGGTCGCGAAAGGGAGATTGGCTCCGCCATCGTCGCCGCTAAAGCCGAGACTGGCAAATACCGTGGAAGTCACATCATAGTAGGTTTCTGTGCCGCCCTCACTGATGGTCATCAGGTCAGCCGTCGGAAAACTGGCAGATGCAGATCCGTTTGAGGCTGGCTGGAATATGATCGTATCCCGTGTGGTGGGCTTCAACGAGCTATAGTCCCAGGTATAAGGGCCTCCGGGTCCCGTGACTGTCAGGCCTGCAGGGGCGAAATCCGTAGCGATCCGCAACGTATCACCGGCAGCAGGGAAGGTGGCGTTGGTGACTGTGATCTGGGCGTGAGCCCCTACAGTGGTTGCTATAAGGGTGATGATGGACAGTAAGATCTTCTTTTGCATAGTGTAGTGGTATAAAAGAGGAGGTAAATATAGGACCTATGCTTGATCCGGCAAATCCTTAAGCAGCCAGTAATAAATGATAAAAATTATTTAAATATAACCAATTGAATTACAGGCATATAGCAAATAATAACTAAATAAACTTCAAAAGTTGCCGTTTTGGCAACTTTGCAATAACTTTGACGTTCTAATTCATGAAAGTAAAACTGATTAGAAAAGCTAGTATTGAGTCCTTCATAGCTCAGAATGCGAGATCAAAAAGTTCAATGATTCCATTTCTGGAGCTAATAAAGGTAGCTGATTGGAAAGTTCCTAACGATATTAAAAGCACTTTTGGTAAAAGAGTTGATGTGGTTTGTAATGGAGAAAGGACGGTTTTTGATTGTGGAGGAGGAACATATCGAATCATTTGCAGGGTTGTATTTGGGAAAAAAACAGTTTTCCTTTTCGTGAAATTCATAGGAACCCACGCTGAGTATGACAACCTGTGTAAAGCAAAAAAGAATGAAGTTGGCATCTGTGATGTTGACCAATACAAATCCTAAGCGAAATGAATAGTTTGAAAGTTATAAAATCTATTAAGCAATATCATACGTATTGTGATGAATTGGAAAGATTGACTTCTCTCGACCAAATATCTAGGGAGGATGAAGAAATTATTGATCTTCTTGAAGTTCTAATTGAAAAATGGGATGATGAACATTCTAAGACCGAGGAGATACATCCAGTTAAATTGTTAAAGCAATTAATGGATATGCATGGTTTAAATGCAACAAATCTATCAAAAAATACAGGTATTGATAAAACGGTACTTTCTAAAATCATTAACAATAAAAAGGGCTTTTCAAAAGATGTAATTAGAGCTTTATCCCATTATTTTAAAGTTAGTCAAGAAGGATTCAACAAGCCTTATAGTATTGGTGAACCTATAGAACCTTCTACTCAAAATTTTCAAAGCACTCTTTCTCCTATAAACGAAAATGAAGATAAATACAGTGAAGTAGAAGATTATATTAGAATTATACCGACAAAGGGTTCAATATCCATGTCAGTAACAACTTATGAACTAATATCTAAAGAAGATAAAGATGTCATTTTATACATTCCCACCTTAAAAATATTTGGCAAGGCAAATACTCTTGAATTGGCCAAAGATAATTTAGATGCTGCAGCCAATAAGTTTCTCAGAAAGTTGTTGAAATTGTCATGGCCCAAAGTTGCCATGGAACTTAAAAATTTGGGATGGGAACAAAATAAATATAAGAAAAAGAATTTTTCCAAAGTCTACATTGACAAAAATGGCATATTGAGGGACTTTGACATTCCAGTGGAAGACAGGATAGTCCAAACAAAGAAAGAGTTATTTGCTGTTTAATATTTTCCACCGATAACATAAGCTACCCACCAACAGGGATACTCATATACACAATGATATTCTTATTTTTGAAGAAAGCTGTCCAGGCAAAGATCATCGGAGGACATCCTGCCGGCGAGTAGCCCGGACGTCAGACTGTGCAATAACCCCTGATTGTTAACAATTTTTGTTCCTTTTCCCCTTTTAATTCCGAATTGTTTTTAATATATTTGGGAAAATCCGCCATCATGAAGTATGTACAGGGTTTCAACCGGCAACAAGCCGCATTATTTCCGACCTGTATCGAAGAATTGATCCCGGCTGACGCCGAAGTCCGGGTCATCGATATTGCGTCAAGCATTACCGCACTCCGGAATGCAAAACATGTCCGGACTGGGAGCCATGCACCACCATTCAGACTGGCTGCATCATCGAGCGCAGCGAGTATTCTCGTGCAGTCGAACAAAATCAGAAAAGGATCAAATTGCGTATTTCGGTGGCAGGGCGTGATATGGAAGGGTATAGAATCGCGGAAGTGGGTTATTGCACGAACTGACGTAAGCCACAATTCTTAATGAACAAATCGATGACAAACGCAAAAAAACACTTTACCGGATCTTCCTTAGTTGATCTAGGCTATCGCGATTATATTGCGGCTCGGTTTCTGCTAAACAATGAATTCATAATTCAAGGCCTGACGCTTGCAAGTACTGCTGTTGAAAAGTATTTGAAGGCATTAATTGTCCTAAAATTAAAGGATAAAGAAAGGTATGGCTATCATTTTGATAATCTTGATAAGCTAAAAACACTTCTGGAAAAAAATCACTACGATGTAACCAAAAAATTTGATCCGGTTTTCCTGAGTATATTGGAAAAGGCATATAAAATCAGATACTATGATAGGCTTGAAGAGCCTATTACGATAGGATTTTATCTAAACCAATTTATTGGAGAATTAGACGATACTATTCATTTTTTAGAAGCATCAATTTCGCTTCCATCACCTTACATGCGCGCAGTGAAAAATCGTGATCCTAATCTGTATGAAAATAATTTTGTTCTTAACAAACAGGATAAGAAAGACTTTATGGAAAGACCAGATACTGCTTTTTCTGTGCGCATTCAAATTGGTCCATCATCACACATGGAAGATACGGTTGTTGGAAGAGCTATCGTAAACAAGTATGAAGGACGCTTATCAGTGTTTAAAGTATCCCTCCGGCTAACTACACCTTATATCCTGGCAGCAGCCTCTCTACCTCAGACAGTTTAGTTTCCGGAATGCGCTCCAGGGTATTTTTTAGCCACTCGTAGGGATTAATAGCCTGGGCTTTACATGATCCAAAGAAGCTATACATCATGGCAATGCGCTGAGCGGCATCA
>JBGTGP010000044.1:0-1818 GCA_041746735.1 Saprospiraceae bacterium | reverse complement strand
TGATGCCGCTCAGCGCATTGCCATGATGTATAGCTTCTTTGGATCATGTAAAGCCCAGGCTATTAATCCCTACGAGTGGCTAAAAAATACCCTGGAGCGCATTCCGGAAACTAAACTGTCTGAGGTAGAGAGGCTGCTGCCGGGATATAAGGTGTAGTTAGCCGGAGGGATACGGTAAATTACAATGCAGCGATATTCTTCTGCAGATAGTCTTTGAATCTTTTCTTAGAGACAAACGTCTCAATAAGTTTTAGGAGGATGGATTTTTCTTCCTCGTCCAACTCGTTGATAAGTTGGAGTTGTTCCAGGGCGGCTTTATCATTTAGGGTCACTTCATTGGGCACACCGTTTTTGTCACCGAAGTAGATAACATCATCTACCGACATCCCAAAGCTCTTGGCAATATGAATTAGGCTGTCTACAGGAATCTCCTGTTGATTGTTTTCCATTTTGGAATAACCCGATCTGTGGGTATGAATCAAATCAGCCATCTGTTGCTGAGTATAACCCTTGCTTTCCCTCAATTTTTTAAGACCATCGCCAAGCTTCATTGTAGAACTAATTTAACACAAAGGTAAGATTTTAGCGCATTATTGGCACTAATGGGCGATTATAGAAACCTGAAATGTGCTATAAAAGAACTTTTGTATATCTTTGCGATGTTCTAATTATTCACATAGAAATATTAACGATGGAGATACCCGAGATCAAAACCCGCCTGACCCTTGCGATGCTCTTACAGCACTACGGCTTAAAGGCAGACAAGCAGAACCGATTGAAATGCCCATTCCACAACGACAGGACCCCGAGTTTACAGCTTTACTACAAAACGCAGACGGCCTTTTGCTTCTCTACCAACTGCCAGACTCTCGGGAAGGCCATTGACGTAATCGACTTCATACTCTACTCCGAAAAATGCACCAAGCACGAAGCAATCAAGAAAGCGGAAAGCATTATCAATCCGGGAGCAGCCCCAACCCAAACCACAACACCAAAGCAAACCAACGAGAAAGCAATGTTTTTGGAGCGGATGTTTACCTACTTCAAAAATGCAGTGCATAACAGCAAACCGGCCCGGGAATACATAGAGAGCCGAAACCTTGACCACAAGCAAATAGAAATCGGCTACAATGCCGGGCAGTTCCACCACGGTACAAGGAAAGATGAAAGCTTGATAAATGACTGTTTGAAATACGGGGTGTTGTTGGACTTGGGACTGAAATCAAGAACAGGGGAAACCGCAAAAGCATCACTTAGGTGCGGTTTTTGTTTATTGATAAGCTACTCTTGGCTTTAGTATCTCTTGCAAAAGTATCTATAATGTAGAACAAAGTTTTCAGAATACCATCATCGAGATTATGAATTTCCTTTAACCGCTCTACGATTTCTTTATCGTATTTGCCAAAGCATTCTTTGCCTAAAAGATAATCAATTGAATATCAGCGATTCTTAATTGCCATATCTATGGATGGAGGATTTTCACTGCGTGCATAATTGTCAACTTGAGCGGAAATTCCACCCGGTCCGCGACATCACCGAGATCAAGTACAACATCCTCAACCTTCCTTATGAAGTCACCTTCCTGGATGGTTCCAAAATCAAAGTGGTCTATGACGGTGATGGCCAGGTATGGCGAAAAATACTAACTTCGACTACCGACACACTGCCCAACGGACAGTATACCATGACGATCGACTACATAGATGGTTTTGAGTATCACGACGAAGTATTCGCCAGCTATACGCATCCCCAGGGCCGTGTGGCTCCGGGTCCGGACGGTATCAACTGCGAATACTTCCTCCGGGATCATTTGGGGAG
>JBGTGP010000043.1:0-44035 GCA_041746735.1 Saprospiraceae bacterium | reverse complement strand
AAAGACTTTGTCGCTCTCAACTGTTCGAACACCCACATGTCCTGTTTCATGGCACAACGAGACTCGTATAGAAAAATCTGTATCAAGAAACAGCACATGAAATACTACCAGGCGTGCAAGCAAACCAGAAAGCCAAACAATAGCACCATTGCCAAAGTGAGTTTTGAGGGCGACTAGCGTTTGGTTACTGAGCTGTAGCACATGGATGCGCGAGAGCAAGTCGAAGTATGGTTACTTTTTGGGCGATGCAAAAAGTGACAAATCCCCTGACGAAGTCAGAACATACTCCTTCCAGCGGAACCTCACGCTTAGTGATTTAAAAAATCAACTAAAGTGACCTGGACACTCATGTCCAGGAGTCCTAGGACCGCCCTGCGGGTGCATTCCGTTGTTGCCGGAACAATTCGAAGCGATTCAATTCCTGCTGGGCCGGAAAATAATTGTTGCTCCGGTCGATATCCGCGGTCTCCAGATAGGGATCTAAAATAATCTGGCGAATCACTTTTGAGGTCGTGAAAACCTTGGACACCTCTTCATTATTTTTTCGCCAGATCTCCGCCGGGATGCGATGCTCTTCGATACTTTCATCATCATAAACGAAACGAAGGATGATGGGCATGATCAGGCCACCTTTGTTTTTGAACGAGAGCGTATAATAATTATGCCCTGCTTCGATGATTTCCTTTTCTTCTTGTGTCAGCCGGCTCACATAGGCGTCATACGCATCCTTTGCTGCTTTCGCTTTGTCAGCGTTGGAATACAGATCGACCAGCGTAGTGTCGATTTCATCCTGCGTCATGGGTATAGACTCCCGGTTACGCATAGAGGTGACACCATGTGGGTTGGCGGTGGAAAACTGTTCTTCAAACGTGATCCTCCCATGTCCTTCAGGCCGATCGGCGCGTTGCCAGCTGACATCGGCCAGCTCGATATCACATGCTTCAGTCGTATAAAACCATCCGCGCCAAAACCAATCCAGGTCGACGCCTGAAGCATCTTCCATCGTCCGGAAAAAATCAGCAGGTGTAGGGTGTTTGAATTTCCAGCGCAGGGCATATTCCTTAAATGCTTTATCAAACAAATCACGTCCCATGATGGTCTCACGCAATATATTGAGTGCGGTGGCCGGCTTGGCGTAAGCGTTGCTGCCCAGGGATTGAATATTTTCCGAATTGGACATGATGGGCTCAAGGCCGGAGGGATCCCCTTTCATATAATCCACAATCTTAAAAGCCGCGCCCCGGCCGGAAGGATAGTCCCGCTCCCATTGCTGTTCGGCCAGAAACTGAACAAACGTCGTGAGTCCTTCGTCCATCCAGGTCCATTGGCGCTCATCCGAATTGACGATCATGGGAAAATAATTGTGCCCGACTTCATGAATGATGACCGAGATGAGTCCATACTTGGTGCGATCCGTATAGGTACCGTCTTCATTGGGCCGGCCGCCATTGAAACAGATCATAGGGTACTCCATGCCGATGCGGTCGGTATGAATCGACCACGCCACCGGATAAGGATAATCAAACGTGTAGTGGGAAAACCACTTCAGTGTATGTGCCACAGCTTTCGTGCTGTACATTTCCCAAAGCGGATTGCCCTCTTTGGGATACATGGACATCGCCATGACATCCGGACTGGCAGTTTGCTTGACGGCCATAGCATCCCAAATAAATTTGCGTGAGGATGCAAAAGCAAAATCCCGCACCTGAGAAGCTTTGAAGTGCCATGTTTTCTCTTCCTTTCTTCTGCCTAATTCATTCGCTAATGCTTCTTCAGGTGTGATGATGAGCACTGGATGGGTATAACTTTTCTGTGCGCGGGACCACCTTTCCTGTTGTGTTTTGGTGAGCACCTCTTTGGGATTCTGGAGTGTACCTGTGGCCGCTACGGCATGGTCGGCTGGCACTGTAAGGCGCACATCATAATCGCCAAACACCAGTGTAAATTCTCCCGCACCTAAGAATTGCTTGTGCTGCCAGCCATTGACATCATCATAGACACACATCCGGGGAAAAAACTGGGCGATCGTATAGAGATAATTACTGTCTTTCGCAAAATACTCATAGCCCGACCGACCGCCTTCCAGCATTCGATTATTGATATTATACCACCAGGTGATTTGAAAGGTGAAACTCCCGCCGGCGGATAGGGGTTGTGGAAGGTCGACCCGCATCATGGTTTTATTGATGGTATAAGGCAGTGGTATAGTATTACCGTATACTACTTTTTCGATATGAAATCCCCGATCCAGTCCACGGTGTCGGTCCATACGGGAAAGTTGACCACTGGTCACTCTCGAATCCAGTCGCCCTGTGGACGTCGTATAACTGTCCGAATGCTCCGATTGTTGGTTTTGGTCCAGTTGAAGCCATAGATACGAAAGTGCATCCGGTGACTGATTATGATACGTAATCGTTTCCTTGCCGGTGATTCGTTGCAGGTCATCATCCAGGCGTATATCCATGACATAATCCGCTTTCTGTTGCCAGTAAGCACGTCCTGGTGCTCCGCTGGCGGCGCGGGTGTCATTGGGCGTAGGGAGGAGTGTGCCTAACTGCTCAAACTTATTGGGTAGCTGGCTGAACATCATGCCAGTACAGGTGGAGATAATCCCCATGCAGAGGATGATGCGACGACATACAATACAATTCATTTTCATACTCAACTTCATTCAGGTAGTGGGCCAAAATACATGATTTGAGTTTTTTCGCCTCAATTATACGATGTACGGTCGAATTTGAAAGATGAAACCCCAATGCGAGCAATACGTCGGCTCACAGGTCAATGCAGCATATACCGGAATCCCGTGTACCACTCTCTGCCGAAGATCGGACCCCAGATCAATCCGCTATCGAAATAAGGACTCTGAGGATGTAACGCATCCAATATCACCGGGGATTGCTTGAAGTTGCCAATGTTTTCTATGCCGAAATAGAGCTCAAACTTTTTGTTAAACACACGGGTCAATTGCCCATTGTACAACCAGTAGCCGGGCGAAAGCGATGGCAGTTGAAATGACAGCGGATTGGTATCTGTGTCCGGTATGCGCTGTTCTCCGGTGTGATGTGCTGTGAGACTGATACGCCAATGGCCTTTATAGGTGGCCAGGCTGGATACGTAGGAGAGGTTGGCAAAGAATCTGGAACGGGGAGTAAAGATTTGTTGACGCTCCCCAAGCTCTCTGTATTCAATGCGGGTATCCTGCCATTTATATGCCACCTTGGCATCCAGTCGTTTGAGCAGCTCATATTGGAGTTCGGCCTGGAACGTATGGGCGAAGGACGTTCCATCCAGGTTGTAGATCCATAACTGTTGTGGACTGAGATCGAGATCTGCCACGGCCCGGTCAGTAAAACGGGTATGGAAGAAATCAACGGATAATATTCCACTTCGATAGTCCATCGTAAATTCCTTCGTGATGCTGGCACCTGCATTCCAGGCTTTCTCCATGCGGAGACCGTTGTAGGGTAATTTGCTGCTATCATCCGGCTGGCCGATCCGCCAGGTTCTGGAGCTGGCGAGCCATCCCAGATGCTCGGCGACCGGCAGTGGCGTCCGCATGCCACGCCCGCCTGAAAGTCGGAAGACCATCGATTCGTCTGGTGCATAGCGTAAATGCAGCCTCGGATTGATCAGCCAACCATACAGGTTGTGTTTGTCCGCGCGTATTCCGGCCACGAGCGTAAAAAGTTCATCCGGCTTGTACGTGTATTCGAAAAAAGCACCGGGCACCGCTTCCTCAAAGGCAAAGGGTTGCTGATCGAGTGTCTCATCATACTCATCGTACCTGAAGCTCAGACCTGTAAGATACTGATGTCGTGTATCCGATATAATGGATTGATAGATCCAGTTGCCGTAAAAAGAGGTTTGGGCTGCTTCGTAGAGATGATGACCGATGTTGGCCGTTTGTGTATGACGGGTGAAACTCCATTGGGTACCGATGGAATTATAGCGTTTCTCTGGAAAGAGATACCCTACTTTAGCATTGGCCTGAATACGGTCTCCATCAATGCCAACATTATATGCACTCTGGTGATCGCCGCTCCCGTGCGAGGTTATACCAGCCTCTTTGCGGTCACGGGTATATTGCACCAGAAGTTGTCCTTCCATACCGGAATTTAGGCTACGATAATTCCAACGGTTGGCCAGCGTAAGCAGACTACCGGTCGGCATGTCCATGAAGGTGTCCTCATTGCGGTCATGTTGTTCCGGATACAGACTTACGTGACCCATCAATGCAGTCTTCAACTTCTTGTTGACGTCCATCCGGGTAAACACATTCAACTCGGACCGGTATGCTTCGCTAAAAAAGCCATTGATGTGCAATTTCTCATCGCTGATCGGCTTCTTCAATTCAACATTGATCTGGCCGGTCATACTTTCATATCCCTGGAGTACGGAACCGGAACCTTTGCTGATCTGGATGGATTCGATCCAGGGTCCGGGTGTATACAGCATGCCATAGGGGATAGCGATGCCTCGTACACCTGGCATCTGTTCCTGGCTGATCAGGCTGTACTTGCCCGAAAGTCCCAGCATCTGTATTTCTTTAGCTCCGGTAATGGCGTCCGTAAAGCTGACATCAACTGTGGCATTGGTTGTAAAGCTTTCGGAGAGATTGCAACAAGCCGCCTTGAAGAGTTCATCTGAAGAGATGTTCTGTACCTGTAGCGGATTGAGAAATGAAATTTCGGTGGCCCGTTTACGATGCGCGACGACCACTTCACCCAGTTGGCTGGACTGTTCTTTGAACACCACGGATATATATTGACCGGGCTTCACCTTTACCGTATCCGGATCATATCCTAAAAACCGAAAAATCAGGTGGTCTCCGTCATCCGGACCATGGGCGATAAAAAAATAACCGGTGGAATCCGTCATGGTATTGCGTGTACTTTTCATCCAGAACACGTTGACAAATTCCATCGGCCGCAAACTGCCATCCACTTTTTGCTCCATGACGACACCTTTGACGGAGATACTCTGGGATGTAGCAGAGTCCATGTATATCAGTAAGGCTGCTAGCACTATCCATATCTGTCGCATGTCCCTTAGTGTTTCTCAGCGCCACTATCATACTGACAGCAGGCCGGGAGATTGCCATAGCTTTTCGGATCTGCTGCGGACAATTCTGACTTATGGCCTGCTTTGGAAAGTGCCTGTGCCACCTTTTGCCTGTCCATCCTGGAGTTTCCTGTCAACACCAATACATCGGATTGATTGTCCCACTCGGCTTTCTTGACCCCCTTTACATCGAGGGCTGTGGATTCGATGCGTTCTTTGCATTGCCCGCAAACGCCATACACTTTCAAAGAAACGGTAACGTCACTTTTCTTATCCGGTTTTATTCCGGATTGGGCGGTGACTGGAGATGCACAACCTGCCACCATCAGGAGCATGAAGGAAAACAAGGTGATAAATACATTTGATGATTTCATAACGATTGAATTAAAAACTGAAAAATACAAATCAAGTGAATGACGTTCACCTCAACTGAGGATTTGTCAATCCATAATAGGGTGACATGCGTGGCATTCCCCCTCCATCCAGATATGAAATCTCAGGCGTAGTAAATCAGAGCATGGTGGAGGATATATCGGGGTGGACCCGCCTCCTTCACATTTACGTTCTTCTCTAGTTGGGGGTTGATGGTTTTTAACAGAAAGGGGAGAAAACTTACTACCTGTATATCTGTCAGAAGGGTTAAATCCCAGTTGTCAAAATGGGGGGCAATCGCTGTCATGTCCTGAGAAACGAACTGTATCTGATCATTGCAGCAATCCGCTTCGCCCGTACAATCTGTTGTATTGGATTTCTTGCAGCAAGCCGGCAGGTCCGTAAAAACCGCCTTATGATCATCACATCCTGCGGAGAAAAAGACTGCGACCGATTCGAGTATACCCTTGCAGTAATGCATATGCAGTGGCAATCCGATCTGAGAGAGCAGAATCAGGGTTGTCAGGGTATATGACAAAAAAGGTCGAAGCATACAGGACAAAAATAGGGGATATTCAGGTAGAGCGTGAAAAAAAATGAGTATTACCATACAGTTAACCGCATACCGCATCACATTGTTTTATTTTGTGCGTTAGATGCTTTGGCTAAACGGTATAATCTGGCCAGTCGCAACCTGTTACCTCGATTCGATGCATATCATGATTCTCTGTTGGTTTGTAGGGCTGAGTTCTGCCGACTGGACCATTCCCGATTTGCCAGAACCGGTTAACTATTCGACCGAAAGGGACAGCCTTACCGTGTATGTTTTTTTACACGACGAATGCGTGATCAGCCAGTATTTCACACCGGAACTGACCCGCCTGTATAAAACGTACCATTCGAAAGGAGTTGGTTTTATAGGGTTGTTCCCTAATTCAACTTCAGACGCGGCCAGAATCACCCATTTCGGTCAGCAATACCAATTGAAGTTTCCGCTTGAGCCAGACTATGCCAAAGAACAGACGCTCCGACTGGGTATCCGCGTCACACCGGAAGTGGCAATATGGGACCACCGGTCTGATCGCCTCCTGTACAGAGGCCGTATTGATGATAGTTATGTCCGGGTCGGAAAGCGGAAGTTGCATCCGAAAAGTCGGGATGTAGAAAGCATTATAACCCGTTGGTTGTCCCACGATGCTCCTGTTTCGCTGATAGAGACACAGGCTATCGGTTGTTTTATTAACTTTACAGACTCCCCCCGTTAAAACTTAGAACGTTTATGCGATTCCCCACTCTCTTCGTGTTGCCCCTGGTATCAGTGATCGTGCCGGCTACAGGTCAGGTGACCTTTACCAAAGACATTGCCCCGATTATCTATAACAACTGTACCCAATGTCACCGGCCGAATGAAATCGGTCCGTTTTCGATGACCAATTATAATGAAATCCGACCCTGGGCCCCCATGATCAAATATGTCACGGCAATCCGGTACATGCCCCCCTGGAAAGCGGATCCGCATTATTCAAGGTTTCAGGGAGAGCAAGTGTTGACACAACATGAAATAGACCTGTTCGCGGCATGGGCAGACAACGGTACTCCCTATGGTAATGCAGCTGAGGAGCCCGGGCTTCCGGACTTTCCTGTGGGGTCCCAGATTGGAACACCGGACCTCGTATTGTCGATGGAGGAAGCGTATGAACATTATGGAGGCAATAAGGATGAATATCGGGTCTTTGTGTTGCCAACAGGCTTGACCCAGGACAGACAGATTGCAACAGTTGAACTGCGACCCGGGAATCCGCGTATAGTCCATCACGCCCTGTTTAGCTATGATGTCAGCGGTCAGGCGCAGGCTCTGGACCAGGCTGATCCCAAATATGGGTATGACGGCTTTGGTGGTTTTGGAGTAGATGCATCCCTTTCGAATATGTTTCCCGGTTATGTGCCCGGCCAGAAACCCATACCCTATCCGGAGGGTCTGGGACAATTACTACCCGCAGGCTCAGATCTGCTGATGCAGGTTCATTATGGACCCCGACCCTTTGCGGAAAAAGACAGCTCTACGGTCAACATCTTTTTTAAAAAGGAACCTGTATTACGTCAGGTCCAAAATCTGATCTTTCTCCCGTTTTCTCCTTTTATTACTAATGGGCCGTTTATTATATTTCCCAATTCAGTCAAAACATTCCATTGCCAGTTTACTTCGCCCATCAAAGCCAGTATCTTTGCGATCTGGCCGCATGCACATTTGTTATGTCAGTCCTATGAGGTCTATGTCGTGCATCCGAATGGCGATACGACCAACCTCATCCGGATACCGGATTGGGATTTCAACTGGCAAGGTTCTTATAATTTCAAAAAATACGTGATCGTCGAAGCCGGCGCCACCATCCATGCCTATGCCACGTATGATAATACCGCCGCCAATCCGAGTAATCCTAATGATCCTCCCGCCTTCGTGACCTGGGGCGAGCGGACTACCGATGAGATGCTGTTTCTTCCAATCTCTTTTGTCCCCTACTTTCCCGGTGATGAACATGTCGTTTTTGAAGACACGACGACGACCTCCATTGGGGATCCCGGCTTGCGGTTTGTACACCACTACCTGGCACCTCCGGTCCCCAACCCGGCAAGTGACAAGGCGTATATCAATCTTTATCTGGAGCAGCCGGACCATATCACCTTGCGCATCCTGGATCTCCAGGGACGGGTCATTCGCACACTGGCTACGGATGACTGGATGGAGGCCGGGGCGCATACATTGACTGCCGAATTACAGCACTGGCCTGCGGGAACCTACTTCGTGCAAATGCTGGGCACCAATTTTATACAATCGCAAAAACTGGTCGTCGGGATATAATCCTCAGCTTTCGGGCTGGATACCCATGCGGCTGACGATTCGTCAGCGAGGCTGAAACATTATGAAATATTTAAGGATATATTTGTCCTTAATTAGAAAATACCCCTTATCTTTGTCATCGAAGACGAATTCATTTCATCCACATTAAAAAAGACAATAAAGATGACGATCTCATATCAGCATTCCGTTGGAGAAGCAGTAGCGGAAGACTACCGGGCTGCAGCTATTTTTCAAAAATATGGCATTGACTTTTGCTGCAAGGGCCATACATCGATTGATGAGGCTTGCTCTTCTAAAAATATACCTACAGAAGCGGTGATGCATGAACTCAAAATGCTAGACGCTGAAAGCGGACAACAATATCCTGATTATCAATCATGGCCGCTATCCCAACTGGTGGATCACATCGAACAAAAGCATCACCAATACATCGTTGAAAAAACACCGGTGATCCTCCAATTTCTGCAAAAGCTTTGTCAGGTGCATGGTCGTCGGCATCCGGAGCTTTATGAAATTCACAAAGAATTCAACAACGCAGCCGGCGAACTTGCGCAGCACATGAAGAAAGAAGAATCAATTCTTTTTCCGCGTGTCCGTAAAATGCTACATGAAATCAGTACGTCTGATCAGTCGTTTTCTGTTTCGTCTGGCATGTTGGGTCAGCCTATTGAAGTGATGATGCAGGAGCACGACCACGAAGGTGAGCGTTTCCGTCGGATCAGCTCGCTTTCTAACCAATATACACCTCCCTCTGATGCCTGTACGACGTATCGGATTACGTATACTATGTTGCAGGAATTTGAAAACGATCTGCATTTTCATATCCATCTGGAAAACAATATCCTCTTTCCAAAAGCTATAGAGATGGAACGTACCATCATGGGTCTTAAACCAATACATGTATGAGAGCTATGAACTAACAGCATCTTGCCGCTTTTCAGGATTTCTTTGTCTGATCCGATGCGCCGGGGAAATGAGTATAATGAAGGGGATCCCGATATCAATCCAGCAGATCGCCCAAACCATCTTTAAGTACTCCCCGCAAATACCCACTGGGTTCTTTGGTATAGAGACTGTTGATCATGGCGAGTAACTTGTCCTGAAAAAACTCATCCTCTTCCTTTACAAACTGGCGTAGTAAACCGGTGATGAGATAAAACCTGCGGTACTGTGGATCCGGTGTACGCAGAAAGAATTCCGAATCTATAAGTTCCATGCCTCTCGTTTGCTCTGATGAAGGCTGTCCCGATAAGTAAAGAGCCATGGCGCTAACCAATTCCTCAAGATATTCATCCTTGATGTGGGCAGCACGATCCGTGGAAAAGAATTCCAGGCTGAGCAAATTCTTCCTTTGTGCGAGTATGCTGGCCCGGGCGGCTAAAAGCGCGTCAGCCGGATGATCTTTAAAATGGCTTGCCTGATGGACCGCCTCGTCCATATCTACAGCCGCTATTGCTTGTAGCGCAGCATAGATAATCGGAACTTTATCCGACTTCTCCAACAAATCCATGGCAATCTCTCTGGACTTCCAGGGATCAACCTCCATCAATGTCTGCAGGATATAATAGCGAATCTCCGGATGTGCTTCGCGGAGTGACAATTCATATAACCGCTCAGCATCACCTCTGTCTGCCAAATAACCGATGATCAGGGCACTCATGGTGAAAGATGAATCCTCCATCACCTGTCGCAGCACTTCCGGCTCGATATCGTCTATAAGTCTGAATGCGGATATCCGATGGCTGATAGAAAGTTCCTGTGACAGCAAACGCGTCACATACTCATCTTCCGGCACCTGATGCTCCACCACGGCCAGCAGAATATCCCGTGGATCCACAACCACTGTCATGGGTTTGTACCGTGCGTCAAAACTGAAATGCTGTTCTTTTTCCGTAAGGAGTATCTCCTGTACTTCTATGGTTCCATCCTGATGGTATATCGCTATTTCGACAGGTAGTTGGAATACATCGGTATATCCTTGTGCAGCCTGATCCTGTGTGATGTCTAGTGTCACACGTTTCTGCTCCAAATCATACTCCTGCCTGACCTGGAGTACAGGATGACCAACTCCAAAGTACCATTGATCAAAAAACCAGTTGAAGTCCTTGCCTGTCACCTCTTCAAAAGCCTGACGCAGATCATGCACTTCAGCAGCGGCATAGGCATGTTGCTGCAAATACAATCGGAGTGCGGCAAAAAACGCATCATCTCCTACGATGTCGCGCAACATATGCAGGACAAGTCCGCCTTTATTGTAGCTATGCGCGTCGAACATTTCATTTTCGCGGTCGTAGTGATACCGGATGAGTGGAAATACCTCATTGGCGGCCTGGTCATAGTAGCCGCTCAGTTCATTCAAGCGGCTGATATCAGCGCGTTCGCGACCGTATTTGTATTCCTGCCAGAGGTATTCAGCATAGTTGGCAAATCCTTCATTGAGGGTGAGATTGGCCCAGGACTCGCACGTCACCAGATTGCCAAACCAATGGTGAAACAATTCGTGCGCGACGATATAATCATTGACACCCACCTCCAGGACATCATCCTGATGAAACTGGATAAAATCGCCGTAGACCACAGCTGTGGTATTTTCCATCGCGCCGGAAACAAAGTTCTTTACAATGATTTGGGCATACTTGGGCCACACATAATCATATCCCAGCCGTTTTGAAAAGAAGTCGAGCATCTCCGTCGTGTGGGCAAAAATGGCTCTGGCCGATGCTCCGTATCCCTGATCCACATAATAATCCACCGGTCGTCCTCGCCAGTAATCCGTTTCCTTATCCCACTGACCGACTGCAATCATAGCGAGATATGGAGCATGGGGGAGATCCAGTTTCCAATGATCTCTGCGCATACCAGATGCCAGCGGTGTTGAAGAAACCAGCAAGCCGTTTGACAACGTCATCAGCGTATCGGCTACCGTCAGCATGATTTCCTGGGTACCACGTTCATTGGGCTGATCCAGCGTGGGAAACCATTTACGGTTGTAGGATGTCTCGCCTTGTGTCCAGATCTGTCGGGGCAACCCGGGTATGGTGTCTAACGGGTCTATAAAAAACAGGCCCTGGTCACTGGTGATAACTGCTCCTTCTTCCTGCCGGGATGGTCGGGGTCTGGCGGTATAGTCAATCCGTATGGTCAGCTCATTCTCCTTCGTGTACAATGACGGAAGGGAAATCGTGATCTCTTCCCCATCGTAATGATAATCCTGAATCTTCCTGTCACCCACAGCGATTTCATGGATCACAAATCCCACCGCATCAAGACGTAGATTGCTTTGTGAATAAAAAACGGGTGTCAGTGTCAGTGTAGCTGTACCGATGACGGCTTCGTTTGGCCAGTCAAACGAAAGGTCGAGCTTGGTATGGAGGAGATCCCAGTAACGTTCGCGTGAGGGTTTATACGCTGGAAGGGGTTTCACGTCGCCGATATCTGAGGGATCAACATCCGGATAGACGGACATGGTATCCAGGGTGATGTGTTGCATGCCTTCCAGGTCAGATGGTGACTGGGGTACATTCCTGGTCGAGGTACAGGAAATAAAAAAGGCCGCAAGAACGGCCAGTGATATCGGTTTAACTTGAATCTTCATATCGATAACTGCTTGCCGGGAAAATAAGACCCGATGTAAAGATAGGCTACTTGTAGAAATCAATGAGCAAGCCGGTCACTGTCTGAAGAGGCGAAAGCTATTTCACAGCAAATAACAACCAGCCTTATCCGGATGAAAAAATGCCAGTAGTCAATTCGTTTTATCGCTTGCATCAGTGAGGGATTTCGGATCAATCCACTGACAATAAAGCACAAACTATGATGAAAGCAGTGCACTCGATCTAACCATTTCAAGCCTCATTGTGGTAAATTGGCATAATTGTCTTTGCTTTTATTTTTGAGTTTTTTGATCAATTATTGCTGAGTTAAAACGAACTAATTTCTCCCAATCAATTTCTCCGTTGTCTTTACAAAAGTCGTTTGTGAATTCTCTTGTAAACTTGTTTATCATTTTAGAATACGACTTCATAAAGTCGTCATTCATTTCTTTTGATTTATGTGCGAGTGGTTCAATAATTTCGATATATAGTGTTGTATCACCCGAAATAAACTCCCAAAATATCTGACCGCAATATTTGAAATAATCTCCTTTGTCGGGATTTTTGTCTCTACCGTAGCAACAACCATTTATAGCCACTACATTTAACTGTGAGTTACTTGTTCTTAAAGTCTTCTTTGCAATCTTAAAATCTGCAACCATTTTGGCAATTTGTGAACTGTTCCCCCAATTCGGACCTGATTTAATAGTTACAATATTTCTTACTCCGTTTTTATCAAACTCTAAGTCAATGCCTGTAATGCCAGACTTGTAACCACCGTAAACCTTACCATTAATGAAAATGGCAAGGCCCTCGAGCCAATCTCCAAAAATAGTTTCTTCATTGGAAGAAATATGGGCATCAACAATTCCTCGAATTATTTGCTCTGCTGTCAAAACATATTTTGCTTTGAAAAGGTAAGGATTCTTGCGTTTTAGAACTTGTGAAAGTTTTAATCCGTCAAGACTTTGAATACGTTTTTTGTGAAATGAGCCTATATTAAGTTCAACGTATTGCGATACGTCTTTCAGATTTATTTTTTCCATAAGTTACTTTCGGCTCTAATAAGTATAATTCAACGGGATTCAATTGTTGTTTTACCATTTCATAGTATTCAGGAACAATATCAATGCCAATTGAATTTCTTCTCATCCTATTTGAAACACTTAATGTTGTTCCTGAACCCATAAATGGGTCAAGAACTGTGTCATTTTCCTTCGTGAATAGTTTAATAAACCATTCAGGAAGCTCTTCAGGAAATGCAGCACTGTGATTTTTGTTATTACACTCAGTCGCTAAGTGAAGAACATTAGTTGGATATGCTTTGGTTCTTTCCACCCAATTTGAAATATTTTTACCAAAACCGCTACCAACTTTCGAATTATCTCTGATTTTGTCTGTGTGTGAAAGGTTTTTAAGTCTTGATTTCGCCCAATCGCCCATTGGAACCATAACATCCTCCTGATACATACTGAATTTCCTGTTCTTGTTGAATTGTAGTAGTCGTTCCCAAGCGTCACGAAAACGATTTGGCCACTTTCCTGGATAGCAATTTTTCTTATGCCAAATAAATTCTTCCGTCCATAACCAACCTTGTTTTCTCATTTCTAAAATGAGTTCCATAACGTAAGTACTTCTTTCACCTTCTACAACTTTTTCCTTTATATTTAATATAAAAGTCCCTTTCGGATTGAGAACTCTTAAAAGTTGCTCTGAAATAGGTAAAAACCACTCAACATATTTGTCAGGATGAATGCCACCGTATGTGTTTTTTCGTTGGTCAGCATAGGGTGGGGAGGTAACAATTAAGTCCACCGAATTATCAGGCACCAACTTTAATTGTTCCTTACTGTCGCCCAAGTATAGGTCTGTTTTTATCTCCATTATTTACTGTCCTAAGATATTTTGCAAAATTACTTTTTATTCTTTTCTACTTCCTGGAAATATCCCAGAGTTATCAATGCTTTGGTTTTTTGGTTTGGATTATTAGCTTTATCGGCTACTTCACATTATATTTAAGATGCTCAAGGTAAATGGAAAATTGAATCAGCAGTTAATCTTCCTCCATTTCTACGGTTTCCTCTGTCTTTACAAGGCGGATGGTTGCATATTTTGCCTTTATTTTCTGTTCGATTTCCCATGCCAGTTCGGGATTATCGAGAAAGAACTGCTTGGCGGCATCGCGTCCCTGGGCGATCTTGGTGCCTTCGTAGCTATACCATGCGCCACTTTTCTGGATGATATCGGCGTCTGATCCCAGATCGACGATCTCGCCTACTTTGGAGATGCCTTCGCCAAACATGATATCAAACTCGGCGACTCTAAACGGGGGTGCGAGTTTATTTTTGACAACTTTTACCTTGACATGGTTTCCGACCATATTGCCATCACGGTCTTTGAGGGCGGCACCGTTTCGGCGAATATCGAGGCGAAGGGAGGCATAGAATTTGAGTGCGTTTCCACCGGTGGTGGTTTCAGGGTTGCCAAACATGACGCCTATTTTTTCCCGGAGCTGATTGATAAAGATGCAGCAGCAACCGGTCCGTCCGATCGTGGCGGTGAGTTTGCGCAGCGCCTGGGACATCAGCCGGGCTTGAAGGCCCATTTTAGAGTCGCCCATTTCGCCTTCGATCTCGCTTTTGGGAACCAGGGCAGCGACGGAATCGATGACGATGATGTCGATGGCGCCGGAGCGAATAAGGTTTTCAGCGATTTCAAGGGCTTGTTCGCCATTGTCGGGCTGGGAGATGAGGAGATTTTCGGTGTCTACACCGAGGGATTCGGCATAGAATCGGTCAAAGGCGTGCTCGGCATCAATAAAGGCAGCAAGACCGCCTTGTTTTTGACATTCGGCTATGGCATGAATGGCCAGGGTGGTTTTTCCGGAAGATTCCGGGCCATAGATTTCTACTACCCGTCCTCTGGGGAAGCCGCCGATACCGACTGCCAAATCGAGGGAGATGGAGCCGGTGGGGATGGATTCCACTTCAACGACCTGCTTGTCGCCGAGCTTCATGACGGTGCCCTTTCCATATGTTTTTTCTAAGCGATCTACTGTGAGTTGGAGGGCTTTCAACCGGGCATCGCGTTCCTTTTCTGATGACATTTTTAAGAGATTTTGGATTATAAATTTAGTCGTTTCGGCTTAAATGCGTAGGCAAATATATAGACATTTTTTGACTAATTTCTCGTCATGGTAAATTTTTTTTATTTATTTTTGAGCCGAATAATGATAGTTAGGTGAATAAAAAAGGCCCTGCCGTGACGGCGGGGCCTTTTTGGATTGACCTCAGGACTGGTCTTAGCTGGCGGAAACCGGCGAGGTAGAAGCGCTGTGGCCGAGGATTCGGTTGATGATCCTTTCGGAGGGCATCCACCTGTCAGCACCCAAAGATTCTTTTCCCTTTTGCAGGGCCTCAAATGTTCCGGCAATTTGTGGTACAGTAGCGACCAACTCCAGCAGCATATCAGATTCTGCTTTTGTCGTCTCTCCGTATACCAGCCTTGTCAATTGTAGTTGGGTAAAATCATGCTTCATACTCGATATTTTATACACTGGTAATAACAGACCTGTGAGTGGGAATATTGTAATAATCTGTAAGAAAGTAGCGGGTTTTCTTTCGGATTATTCAGGTGCTCAACCCTGTCCCAAGCTGGTTAATGGCCGTCATTTCGTGGGACGAAAGGACGAAACATGAGGCATAGTCCATATACCATGTCTTCATCATATGTGGTGGAGAAATACGCTAAGGCCCAGTTAAATCAGACCTCCTCCGACGTATTTCGACGAAATCAGTTTTAATTTCAGACTTGAGTTACGTATTAGCATTTGTTACAAACCGTTCGCCAAACCCCGACCCCATTTCACATATGGCCGGATCTATATCACTTTCCAACCCGTTCTTCACTTTCCAAACCTCATAGCAACTCCACTGCTCCTGGAATCCTGTTCTATAATGTCAGGCATGTTCCAACATCATGTGGGCAAATGAATTGTTTACTTCGCCATACTCTCGATCAGGCATCAGACTGGGTGTCGATGGTGGACTAAGTGGTGCCAAATGACCTGTATCTGACGACCGTATCGGCATCCGGCAGTCGGACTTGCCGTGAAAAACTGACTTCAAATGCCACCATGGTATTGGTACTCTCCACCCAGGGGATGGCTTGTAATTTATCATGTACGATATCCTGGAGATGCCGGTTGTTGATCGCATAAACCTGCACCATAAGATCATAGCGGCCCATAATGCTGATACAACTCACGACCTCCGGGATGGTCTTGAGGGCTGTAATGACATCCAATATCTGACTGGCTTCCCGCACGATGATCAGCACAAAAGCCGTAGTGTCATATCCCGCCCGTTCGGGAGAAATCAGATAGACCGGTTTGGTCAACAATCCGATGTCCTTCAATTTCCTGACCCGTTGATGTACCAGGGTATTGGACGATCCGATTTCATCTGCCAAGGCAGAGAAAGCCAAGCGACCATCCTCCATCAGCGATTCCACAATGCGGACATCCGTGCTGTCAATTTGAATCTCTATAGGCTCTTTCATCAAGTCAAAAATGAAACTTTATCATAAAACACAAATATAAAATTAGTTTGACATAATTTATATTAATATGAAACAAATACAACTCATATTACCTTAATATTGACACAAATTAAACAACACACCATGGCCGTATCCGCAGTTTTATCCGTCACGATGATCCTGTTTTCTGTCATCGACATCATCGGATCACTTCCCATCATTCTCGACCTCAAAAAACGGGGTGTGCGAATTCATCCTTCCACTGCCACGCTGACAGCAGGTATCCTGATGGTAGCGTTCCTGTTTTTCGGTGTCGCCATTCTGGGCCTCTTTCATGTAGACGTCAGTTCGTTTGCCCTGGCAGGATCACTGATCATATTCTTTATTGGTCTTGAAATGGTCCTGGGTATTCATTTCTTCCGGAGTGACAACCAGGATGGTGCCACGGGCAGTATCGTACCAATTGCTTTCCCATTACTGGCGGGAGCAGGCACACTGACGACCATACTTTCATTGCGTTCCAGTTTCCAGATACCCGAAATCCTGATTGGCATCGTGCTCAACCTCCTGATCATTTTCGCCGTATTGAAAAGTACACCCTGGCTTGAACGCAAATTGCCAAAACCTGCCACCGATGCCCTTCGAAAGATCTTCGGCATCTTGTTGCTCGCCATCGCGATCCAAATGTTTCGTAAGAATATCGGACTCTAACCCGACATCGTACAGGCGTGGCCAAAGTCGGAGTTTTTTGGTACACGCCAGCGTCATACTAAGGACCATAAACCATCGCCATGAAACACGCAGTGCTTCTACGCCTGTTCCACCTATCCTTCATATCTGGACCGTTTGCACAGGGCAGTATCTGCTTATAGCACCCCGTCAGAGCCCGTCACCCGAAAAGCCTATCTTTGCCCCCCTATGAAAATAGCTGTAGTAGGCACCGGATATGTAGGGCTGGTCACCGGAACATGCTTTGCAGAAACAGGCAATGACGTCACGTGTATTGACAATAATGCGGAGAAAGTAGAAAGCCTACGTGCCGGCAAGATCACCATCTATGAACCAGGGCTTGACGTCCTTTTTGATCGGAACACCCAACAGGATCGGCTTCATTTTACCACCTCGCTTGAGGAGGGTATACGCGACGCTCAGATTATCTTTCTGGCACTGCCTACACCTCCAGGTTCTAATGGTGCAGCGGACCTGTCCTATATTCTGGGTGTAGCTGAAGAGCTCTCCGGCCTCATCACCTCGTATAAGGTGGTCGTGGATAAAAGCACAGTTCCGGTCGGTACGGCTCAAAAAGTGCATGATATCATACAGCGGAAATTGACGCCTGACTTGTTTGATGTGGTGTCCAACCCAGAGTTTCTTCGTGAAGGGGTGGCGGTGGATGATTTTATGAAGCCGGACCGGGTCGTCATCGGGTTGTCATCCGACCGTGCCCGCCAGGTCATGGAGCGATTGTATAAACCCTTCGTTCGTCAGGGCAATCCGATCCTCTTTATGGACGAACGCTCTGCTGAAATGACGAAATATGCCGCCAATGCCTATCTCGCCACGCGGATATCCTTTATGAATGAGATCGCCAATCTGTGTGAGCGCACCGGGGCGAATGTGGATCAGGTCCGCAAGGGCATCGGGAGTGACAGCCGGATTGGTAAACGCTTCTTGTTTCCCGGCGTCGGATATGGCGGTAGTTGTTTTCCTAAAGATGTTCAGGCCTTGCATCTGACATCCACAGAGCACCACTATGATTTTAAAATCCTTGATGCTGTTATGGAGGTCAACCGGCGGCAGAAACATCTGCTGGCACAAAAGATTTCCGAATACTTCTCCGGAACAGTAAAAGGACGTCGAATTGCTATATGGGGATTGGCCTTCAAACCCAATACGGATGATGTCCGCGAAGCGCCCGCGATGGATATTATCCGTGACCTCCTGGAAGGGGGTGCTGCAATCGCGGCTACTGACCCGGAAGCCATACCCAACTTCAGTCGATACTTCTCCGGAACAGTAGCGTATACCGAAGACATGTATGATGTACTCGATGGCGCGGATGCCCTCGCCATTGTCACCGAATGGAATGAATACCGAACACCGGACTTCCAAATAATACGTTCCAGAATGAAGACGCCGGTCATATTCGATGGGCGTAATATTTACGATCTTGAGGATATCCCGGATGACTTTTATTACAACAGTATCGGCCGGGATACTAAAATACCTGCTGGTTAAAGCTATGGATAAGATTCTAATGGTCGACCTTCAAAGCCAGTACCGGCAACTCAAGCCTGAACTGGATGCCCGGGTGATCGCCTGCCTGGAAAGCGGTGGCTTTATCCAGGGCCGCGAGGTAAAGACCTTTGAAGCTGATCTGGGAACCTACCTACAGGACACACAAGTCATATCCTGTGCAAACGGTACAGATGCCCTCCAAATCGCTTTAATGGCATTAGGTCTGGAGTCAGGTGATGAGGTGATCGTACCCTCATTTACGTTCGTAGCCAGTGTGGAAGTTATCGCGTTACTGGGTCTCAAACCGATTGTCGTCGATGTCGATCCGGAATCGTTTCTGATGAAAATCGATGACATCGAGGCCTCGCTGTCGCCCCGCACCCGGGCCATTATTCCGGTACATCTCTTTGGACAATGTGTCGATATGAAATCATTGCAGCGGGTGGCGAAAAACCGCGACCTGTTCATCATTGAAGACAATGCCCAAGCCATCGGAGCCCGCTGTGATACCGCGGGTGGTGTCAGGGAAATGTCAGGCACCATCGGACACATCGGTTGCACCTCATTCTATCCTTCCAAAAACCTGGGCTGCTATGGCGATGGTGGTGCGATGTTTTCAAAAGATGAAGAGCTCGTCAGGAAGATGCGCATGATCGCCAATCATGGTATGGAGAGAAGATACTATCATGATGTCATCGGTGTCAACAGCCGGCTGGATTCACTTCAGGCCGCTATATTGAATGTCAAGTTACCACACCTGGATCGGTGGAACCAACTCCGACGCCATGCAGCCGACCAGTATGATGCGCTTCTCAAAGACCTTCCGCATGTCTTGACTCCGGTACGGGTATCCTGGTCGGATCATGTGTTTCATCAATACACGATCAGAGTCACGAATGGGCGTCGCGATGAACTCCAAACCTACCTTGCTGGTCACCAAATCCCGTCTATGATTTATTATCCGGTACCTATGCACGAACAGGCCGCCTTCAATAAACTCGTGCGGCGTCGCGTCACGCTGCTGCAAACAGAAAAGATCAGCAAAGAAGTCCTGTCCCTGCCCCTGCATCCGGATCTGACTACGGATCAGATTGAAATCATCTGCCGGCATATTCGGAATTTCTTTTGACCATTCTTCTATATTTATCCTGTGTATCCTTGATTTTCTTTCGGGGGAATAAGGCGTAAAAAGAAAGCGTGTCTATTTATTGTGATAACTGTCTACATACCGGATCAGTTTATTCCTGAACGCACATACGCGGTCACCACATTGATGACCCACTATTGTGGTGTGGAGGTTACGGTTATTCCGGTAGCCGATAGCCTGCAGTATGCATTACGATGGCAGGATCAGTCGATCATCCTTCATGATGGTTTCTTTTCAAAAATTTCACCTGACACACCGTATGCGTCTTCGGTCCATTTGCCTGAGCGCATCGTGCAGACCACGACGATCGGTCTGGAAGGTATCCTGATGCTCTATGGCATCGAGCAGATACAGGCTACGCCGCAAAAAATTGAAACGCATGTAGATCTTTTTGCCGGCATCTTCTTCATGCTGACCCGATGGGAAGAGTCTATCGGTGGAGATAAAGATTTACATGGTCGATTTCCGGCGTCCCGGGCGCTGCTGGTCAAAGAAGGTTACATCCTTCGACCGGTCGTGGATGAATATGCCGCCCTGATGCGATCCTGGTTGTTGGCGATCGGATATCCGGTACCTGAACCAACGAGCCAATACAAGGTCTTACCGACCTGCGATGTGGATATGCCTTACTTCTGGCGCACGAGGTCTTTGTGGAAAACGTTAGGCGGCAAATTCAAAAAACACTTCAACCCTCTTCAAACTTTTCGGGATTATAAACAATACAAGTCCGTACTTGCGGGGTCAACTACCGATCCTTATGATCGGTATGATTACTTCATGGATCTGGCCGAGAGCGCGGACCTCCGGTTTCAGTTCAACTTTATCGGAGGAGGTACCACCCGATATGAGGGCCATTACGACATAGCGGATCCTCTGATTCGTGCTCTGCTTCAAAAGATCATCACCCGCGGACATAGTGTAGGTCTGCATCCCAGCTACGATGCCTTTGATACACCGGAGATGATCCTAAAGGAAAAGTTGTCCGTGGAAAAAAACGCGGAAGTGCTTTTAACCTCTTCCCGGCAGCATTATCTGCGTTTCATTGTACCCGACACATGGCGGCATCTGGAAGCAGCCGGTATTACAGATGATAGCACACTTGGATATGCAGCAGAGCCGGGCTTCAGGTGTGGCACTTGCAAGCCCTTCCCTGTGTTCGACATCCAACAGCGAAAGACATTAAATCTGACCGAACATCCACTGCTCATTATGGATGTATCACTCCGGATGTATAAAAATCTGTCCATCGAACAAAGTATCGCGCTCTGCCAAAAGATCAGAGATCAGGTCATAAAGCATCAGGGTGAACTGGTCTTCCTCTGGCACAACTCATCGCTGAGCGAAATAGATGATTGGGCCGGATGGGAAAGGGTGCCCGAATATCTCCTGCAAAAACATTCATCTGAATAACGTCGCACTCGGACTTAGAATGCTTTATACGAAATAAGCCGGCCTTTGCTTACGTCAAAGATGCCAGGGTATGATACCGTTTTTATGGATCGCAACCTTAGTTTGCAAACACCATTGGCTTTGTCGCTACGAGACTACCGTTGATGTACAATGAATACAGGAACGTCCCGGTCATATTGTATCCATGTTCGTAGAGGACTTCATTCATTCCTTGCTGCACAGCGACCGGAATATCCCGGAGTCGTTTGCCCTGCAAGTCTGTGATCACGATCCGGGCTTCGCGCACAGCGCCCATGTCTTCGATCCAGAAACTGATCAAAGTAGATTCGTCGAAGGGATTAGGTTTATTTTGAAACAGTACCACACTTTTGCGGGGAGGCACTTCGCCATCTGATCCAGTGCGAACCAATAGTTTTTCTTCGGAGAAGAGACTTTCTATTCCCCTTTCATCCATAGATGCAGCGGACACCGCGATCTGAAATTCTCTGGAAGGCAACCTGAAGGCTCCGTTCTTACTTCCTTCGATGTAGTAGAGGGTGTCAAAGTCATGCGAAAAGATCCGAAGGCCAACAACGTAACGGTTATAGTCATGTGGGTCATCTACTTCGATATAGAGATAATCTCCGTCTTGACCGGCATGTAAAATGGTGGGTTGGTCGGGGCCTGATGCGGCCATAGCGGCAGCAATTCCATTGATCGAGGCATTGCGGGCGAGGTACCGGAAGTCCACAAAAAAACTATCGATGAGGCCGTCTCCATCTGTATCGATACCCAAAATATCTTCTGATGTATGTTGGCGATCGTGATAGTCCGGATCGGCTACGTTGGCATTGCCATGTTCATTGGCGGAGGTAAACCGGATCGCGGCATATCCATTCTGCCTGAAAGGAATATGATCACTACCACGGCCGGTACGGTCTTCAGCCGACATGATGGTGATCAGCATGGGTACGGCAGCATGTGGCAGGACCATCTCCTGATATTCGAGTTTGACAAATCGGGCCAGCGATTTGTGAGGTGAGTTAAGACCTCCAAAAGAGAACAATCGGACCTGAGTGCTATCGATATGATTGAACCCCGGACAGGATGGAGGTGATGAGGTCTCTCCACAGATAATACCCCCGACAATATCATTGTTGAGGACCGCCTTGATCTGCAGATTCTCCTGTTTGGCATAGACAGCATACGCATTGGAGCCGACGAGTCCCTGCTCCTCACCTGTCACGGTCATAAAGACGATCGAATGATCAAATACATACTGGCTCATGACGCGAGCCAGTTCGAGCACAAGAGCTACACCGCTGCCATTATCTTCCATGCCTTCCGCCAGGCAATCGATGTCACAATTGCCCGCACACCGGCTGTCCAGATGAGCTTCAATGATGACAGAAGCAGGATTAGAGGTATCGCGACCCGGCAACACAGCCACCACATTTTTATGCCGGCCCATTCCACAGACATCCTGATCAAACTGAAGGTATCCGGTCACCAGACGACCTGCCTGTTCTGCACTGTAGCGATCAAACTGCGACAGCACCCAGGTTCGAGCTGCACCCATGCCTCTGTCAGGAGACAATGTATCAGAGGCCGTATTGCGGTTGTGAAATGTCCTCAGAGCAAACAAGGTCGCTTTCATGGAATCCGGTTGCAGTTGTTGCGCCAGGACAGCTGCTATTTCATACGGATCATCCCTTATCTCATCCGGCAGAAAATCGGCAGGATCATAATCCCCCTTCAGGATTTCCAGAATTTGTGGGTTGGTAAATCGAATATGCTGCTGACCTGTCAAATACATGACAGGTAACAAAAAGAAGGAAAGAAGTGGAAGACAGTATTTCATGAACGAGAAGATATTTTTAAAGATAAACATAGAATCTATTCCCTCATACGCTTCAGGTTGTCGTTGTAGATTTTGTCCCGGATGACCAAAATGGCGGTTTCCTTTATTGATCAATGATTCTGTTTTTCCATTTCTAAAGGTTATGGATAGGTCTGTTTATTTCCTTTGTACTTATTCATCACCAGCATGCCATTCTCAAATCGAACTGTTGCTTTTGGCTTGCGGGCCTTTCGGGGTTTCCATATACAACCCCAGAAAGAATATTGGCGGGGATAGGAAGCCAGGCTTTTAGAATACCAATTCGCGAAAATCCGGCCATTGACGACGATGGGGGTATACGCGTTGTCTAAAAAATACTGGACCAGATCAATTTCGGCATTCGGATCATGAATGTTGACAAGCCGGGTCAGGTACAGTCGTTTATCGATCACCTCCCAGGTCGCCTGATACCCGCGAAGACAATGCAATCCTGAAAGTGTCACCTCCGTGTGTGGAAAAGGTCGTTGTGAAAATCCAAGTTCCTCGAGTGGAAAGGTCTTGATGCGGATCGTGTCAGACTGCAGGATCAGCAGATCATGTACCTGATCCGACAGATAGGTATAGTGCACGGAGGACAGGAACAGAAACAAAATCGTCAACAAAATCATGCCGGTCTTCGCTGTTGGGGGTCAACACAACCCGGCATCTAAGTTAACACTTCATGACCAAACACAATTTTTCGGATCTCCATATTCACTCATCCGTTGGCATGCCAACTTAAGCTCGCACTATTTTTTCTTTCCTTCCATACCAGGTCTCAAACTGGTCCCGGTACCTTTTCTCTATTGCACTCCGGATGAGTTTAAACGTCGGGGTCAGCATCCCATTCTCTACTGTCCATGCATCTGGAAGTACAATGATCTTCTCAAGTCGTTCATGCGCATCGAGTGTAGTGTTTAAATGCTGTAGATCACTCTCCAGGTCAGTAAAGAGCTGGGCTTCCGGCATCTTCTTGCCATTTTCTGACAACGTCACCAGAGCAATAGGTTGTGCGAGTCCTGTGCCGGCTACACAACAGAATTCAAAGGCGGCATTTGAACAGATCTTCATCTCGATCGGAGATGGAACCACGTATTTGCCTTTGCTGGTTTTGAAGAGATCTTTGGTCCTGCCGGTGATGGTGAGATAGCCTTCTTCGTCAATAGCGCCTTCATCCCCGGTCCGGATAAATCCATCATCTGTAAACATATCCCGCGTCATACCCGGTTCTTTATAATAGCCTATCATAGCGGCTTTATTACGCACCAGAACTTCGTGGTCCTCTCCGAGCCTGACTTCGCTCATAGGCATAGACTGACCTACTGTGCCAATTCGGATGCGACCGGGGGGATTGGCATGAGAATAACCAAAGTTTTCAGTCATCGAATAGCCTTCCAGCAATATGATGCCGAGCCGTTTATACCACTGGATCAGTTCCGGCGGAGTGGGTGTGGCCGCTGTGAGAATACTTCGAGCATGAGTGAAGCCAAGTCCTTTTTTAATCTTACTTTTCACCAGGCCGGAAAGAATCGGGATCCGCAGCAGGATGTCCAGTTTATGTTGGGGAACTTTGGAGAGGATCGCTTCCTGAAATTTTTTCCAGATGCGATGTACGCCCAGAAAAATCGTCGGCTGCGCTTCTTGTAGATTGGCGGGAAATGTCTCAATAGACTCCGCAAAGTAAACAGTCCCTCCGGCATAGAGGCTCCCCATCTCTACGACAAGTCGTTCGCCAACATGAGCCAGTGGCAGATAGGAAAAAAACCGTTCTTCCTCGGTCAGTCCGATAAAAGCCACGCCTTCGGTGATGGCAAAGGCGACAGCTTCAAAGGAATGCATCACTCCTTTGGGCATGCCGGTTGTGCCGGAGGTATAGATGATGGTCATCAACTCATCCGGTTGGCGCACCACAACTTCCTCGAGCGGGACCAGGCTATCCAAAATATCATACCACTGCGGATAGCCGTCATGTGGATAAAAGGGAAAAGAAATGCAATGCACATCCCGGGGTACCCCATCGCGGATAAGAGGCCACTGGTCCAGTTTGCCCACAAACAAAACACGCACCTCACTATGCTCCAGGATCTTTCGGATGCTGTTAGCGGTGAGGTTGGGATAAAGGGGCACGGAGACATGGCCTGCCATCATGATAGCCAGATCGCAGATGATCCAGTGTGCGCAGTTTTTCGAGATCAGGCCAATATGGCTTCCTGCAGGCAGGTTAAGGGATTTGAGGTAGGCCGCCATTTTGCGGGCCTCCATCCCGGTTTGATACCAGGTCCAGGTATGTGGATAGCTGTCAATGGGCTGTCTCAGATAGATACGATCTGGACAGGCTCGTTCCCATGCATAGAAGACATCAGGAGGAAGTGTATACGACATACGTGCGGGATGATAAATGGCTAATATAATAAGATGATCTGCCTCCGCAAAAATCAGACCCGACAAACGGGTATACGGGATCGTGGTACCACGTCCAACAAAATCCCGGACTCATGCTGATGGGTATCTTCGCGGTACAACATGAAAAATTTGTCAGGCATGAAATGGCTCTATGTCCACTGACCAGGATATCTCCTGTATATTCTCTACGCTGTGTATGCGCAATGGCTATCAAATCAGTTGCGCTCTTTCGCAGAATATTCAATATTTTTTCCGACGTATTTGAGATTCAAAATTTCGATTGTGTATGAAAGTCATAGCTATCCTCATGATGGTGGTGAGTGTCTTTGTGATTTTGGCGTATGGGCTGATGTTCCTGCTGGGGTTTGCCATGTCCTTTGATGCGCCTAGTTCGGACATTGATCCAAAGGCCTGGCTGATGCGGATAGGGATGTTTCTCCCGATCATCGTGGGTATCGCATTGCTGATTCTGGCCATTCGGGCGATGCAAATGGGACATCATGGTCGGGCCGTGTTCTTCAGTGGCATAATGCCGGTAGCCGGTATTGTATTTTGGGGTATACTCACCGCCCAATCATTCCAACATCTCAACGCATACAATCTTGAGCGCGAAGCGGATGCCCAGGAAGCCAAACTCCATCCCAAACAACGATATATCCGACCTTCCGGCGAAGGAGCAGATAGCATCATCGTATGGCCGAGCCGGATGGTGGCGTACCGCTACTACCAGGGACCCAACTTGCCTTATTATGGCGATCAATTAGGTACACTCAATGAAAGCCGTGATACCATCCATTTATATCATACCCTCAATGCCCGGATCAGACCCGAAGAGTTGGATCAGTTTGTCGACGAGCAGGGGCGCAGGCTGACGGAAGTCTATGTTGTGGGAAAAGGGTAAAGGGTGAAGGGTAAAAGGTAAAGTTAGAAAAACACCATTTGTACGAGCTTGATGCGGGAGTTACCGGGTCTAAGTGATGGGGCTCTCAAACCTACTTTACCCTTTACACTTCACCTTTTACCTTTTACCTTTTACCTTTTCAAAACTCAATTTGCGTTCATTCGCGAAAATTAGCGGCTAGAAGGTGTGGGAGTGATGTGATTTTGAGCACACCTTGAACTTTACCCTTTACCCTTCACCTTTTACCTTTTCAAAACTCAATTTGCGTAGAATAACACCATATGTACGAGCTTGAGGCGGGAGCTACCGGGTCTAAGTGATGGGGCTCTCAAACCTACTTTACCCTTTACCCTTCACCTTTTACCTTTACAAAACTCAATTTGCGTTCATTCGCGAAAATTAGCGGCTAAAAGGTGTGGGCGTGATGTGATTTTGAGCACACCTTGAACTTTACCCTTTACCCTTCACCTTTTACCTTCAACAACCTATCCCTTTTTCTTTTTCTTCATCTCATCCACGATCAGTTTGATGCCTTTGTATTTAGCTTTTCGGAAGGCCGTGATGACCTGATCCTTATAGGCTTCGTCGACATCAAAAATCGTGTGGGTAAACTGTACATCTATCTTACCAATCTGGGCATCCTGATCGCCAACGTATTGATTGATCAGCGTCAGCAAGGTCTTGGGGCTGAATTTATTGACCGATCCTGCATTGAGGACCAACGGTGTAAATTTTACTTTAGGCCGGTCTGTGCCTCTTTTGGCTGGTTCGGCTCTGCCATCCATCCGTGCGGGTTTCTCGGCTCTTTCACTTCTTTCGTCCCGGCCTCCTCTTTCATCTCTTCCTCTCCGCTCACTTCTTTCATCCCGACCCCCTCTTTCGTCTCTTCCTCTCCGCTCGCTTCTTTCACCACGTCCATCTCTTCCACCTCTCTCACTTCTTTCACTTCTTCCACCCCTTTCACCTCGCTCGGGTCTGCGGTCGCCAGTGCTTTTTCCAGTCAGATTGATGTCTACTGCATCCTTATAATAGGCCAGAAACTGATTGAACTCGATCGAAAAGAAACGCTTGATCAATTCTTCCCGGTCGAGCCAACTGAGCTTATTGAAGATGACCGGCAGATAATCTTTGATCTGGCTCTCATCTACTTCTACATTCTCTACTTTATCGACCAGATGATAGAGTTGCTTTTCGCAGATCTCTTTTCCGGTGGGAACCTGTTTTTTCTCAAACGGCTTTCCGGTGCGGCGTTCCAGATCTTTGAGACGTCCGTGCTCGCGGGAGTGAATGATCGAGATCGATACTCCTTTGCGGTGTGCACGTCCTGTACGTCCGCTGCGGTGGATATAGACATCCGGATCGTCCGGAAGATTGTAGTTGATGACATGCGTGAGATCATTGACATCCAGTCCGCGGGCGGCCACATCCGTCGCGATCAACAGTTGCAGTGAGCGGTTGCGAAACCGCGCCATCGTATACTCCCGTTGCTCCTGGCTGAGATCTCCATGCAGCGCATCAGCATTGTAACCTTCTGTAGAGAGTTTTTCGGCGATATCTTTTGTTTCAGCGCGTGTGCGGCAAAACACAATGGCATAAATACTGGGATGCACATCCAGAATTCGTTTGAGGGCGAGATAGCGATCCCGGGCCTGAACCTCATAAAAATGGTGCGTAACATTGTCTGCACCGGTCTGGATTTTCTCAGCGGCTACTTCGACCGGATCCGTCATATACGTCTTCACGATTTTGAGGATAGCCGGTGGCATGGTGGCGGAAAATAAGAGGGTTTGCTTCTCCGGCGGTGTGGTGGCGAGAATGGCATCCATATCGTCTTTGAAACCCATGGACAGCATCTCATCGGCTTCATCCAGGACCAGCCATTGAAGCTGATCGAGCTTAAGTTTTTTCCGGTTGACAAGGTCAAGTGTTCGTCCGGGTGTACCCACCACGATTTGTCCTTTTTGCTTGAGGGCAAACACCTGCGTGTCCATACTGGAACCGCCATATACCGGTATCACTTTGACATGGTGCATATGGTGGGCAAAATTCTGAATCTCCTTCGTGATCTGCAGACATAGCTCACGCGTAGGGCACAGGATCAGGGCCTGTACGTGATCAGAAGTAAGGTCAAGATTGTTGAGGATCGGGATACCGAAAGCACCGGTTTTTCCGGTCCCGGTTTGAGCCCGTGCGATCAGATCCCGGTTGGATGCCATGATCATGGGTATGGCTTTCTCCTGGATCGAGGTGGGCTGCTCAAATCCCATTCCGGTAAGGGCATTGAGGATCTCTTTCTTCAGCCCCATTTCAAAAAACGTACTCATATAATCAGTCTAACATAGCCACTCCCGGGCTATTCGGCCGCAAAGGTATGCTTTAAATTGTAAATCAGTGGGTTAAGGGTAAGATGAGTTGCGTTAAGGACGCCCCGACGTTCACTGCCCGGTTGTTGAAGCAAACTCCAACAACAGCAAATCATGTGACGCAGGGGTTGGGGGCTGAGGTCCCTTGAAAGGGATCTTGTGCCACCCCTTCAGGGTTGGAGAGTGGGGATGTGCCATATACCCCGGGTGCGACCCGGGGTTATAGGCGTGTAAGCCCTCATTTACTTTCCGCCTGCCCATTCGACAGCATGACGAAGATGATCGAGAAATAAGGTATCCTGATAACTCTCCACAGTATGTCCCATGGCCGTATAAAAAGATTTGCCCCCTTCAAAACTATGATACCAGGACATCGGATGATATGCTCCATGGGTTCCGCCCTGATAGGTCGCTTCATCAATCGTCAGGAGCACATTGACTCCAGTGGGAAGTTCTTTGAAATTGTACCACTCATCTGTTCGGGTCCATCGATCGGGCAGATGTCGGCAGGTAATATGGGATGTATCTTCCTTAACTATGGCAGCTGACTGAATGTTAGGATGACTTGAAAAATAGGCTCCGACCAGACGGCCATACCAGGGCCAGTCATGCTCTGTATCAGAAGCGGCGTGTACCCCAACAAACCCTTTGCCAGAGCGGATATAGTTTTCAAACGCTTGTTTCTGCAGCGAATCCAAGACATTGCCCGTTGTCTGAAAGAACATCACAACGTCATATTGTTCCAGACCGGCAGTGGTAAATACTGCCGCATCTTCGGTCCGGGTAGAGGTAATGGTATGTGGCTCAAAGTATGCTTGCATAGCCGTACTACCCGGCTCAATGCATTCATGTCGAAAGCCGCTGGTCTTACTAAAGATGAGCAGGCGCATCGACGGATCATCATCAGGTTCGACACCGGGTTTACATGCGAAAAAGGAAACAAACAATGTGGCCAGACCAACAAGCCATGTTTTCGGAAATGTTTTCATATCTCAAAATTGCATTACCGGAATGATATTTTCAAATCAAATCATTCTACTTCATTTTCACCCTTCCTCAAATGGGTACAGTTCGGGTAACAGCGTAATTGCTTTGTAGTACACGCACCAGACAAGACCCTTCAGTTGTTGCATGTAGCTCTTTCATAAAAAAGGGCGTATTCAATTTTCTAAAGATAAGCAGCCAAAACCGGCTGTGGTGTATCAAGGGGATTATATTAGCTTAGTATGATGAACCGAAAACCCATCCGGGGATTGTATGCCCTTTCTATAGGTATCTGCCTGCTGTTTGGGTCAAAATCAGTATCAGGCCAGTTTTATGAGATTTTTGGTCCGGAGCTTGTGAATATGTGTACGGATTCGTTCCACTTCTATGCGATTGAAACGAGTGCCCAAATAACCCGGACGGTGTGGACCATCCTACCGGATCAGACGGCAGATCTGGTGGCCTCTGATGAATACAGTACAGAGGTTGTCTTCTATGCCCCGGGGTTCTATACGCTTATTGCCTTTTCCACTACTGTCAATCAATTACTCCTAACCGATACGATCTATATTACGGTCACAGGGCCCACCATCCAACCGCAGATCCTGGGATGCTATACCTATGATGCCATCAATCGATGTTATCAGGTCTGTGCTTTTTCGAACACGATCATTTCTCTGCCAGGCAGTAACGGACAAATCAACGTGACCGGCGCTGAAAGTTATACCTTTTTCCCACCTTCCGGCGTCGAGATCATGTGGGGCGCAGGTGGTTCAGGTTCGGTATATATTTACGATCTCCATTGCCCGCTGACGCTGTGTTTTGAAATTTTCCCATCCCCTTTGGCTGACTTTACCACCACCCCTCCATCCCTCCTTGACACCATCACCGTCTGTAAAAATCAGGAGATCTACTTTGAGAACGAATCGGTCAATGGTCTCACGTTTACCTGGAGTTTTGGAGATGGCTCCCAAATGCAGGGATATCATGCCAACCATGCCTATACCCAAGAAGGATTTTATACAGTTTCTCTGATCGCTTCGGGGATATGTGACTGTGCGGACGAGAAGCAGATCGTCGTTGAGGTCCTGCCCGCACCTGCACCTACATTGGATTGTGTCAATAGTGTCTGCCCGGAAACCCGTCAGCGCTATACAGTCAGTCCATCCGGGTGTGCGCAATATATTTGGTCTGTTTCCGTCAATGGTACGATCGTCTATGGTGGTGAACCAGCAGATGATTTTATAGAAGTGATATGGCATGAGGGCCCGGATGGATATATCGATCTCGCCTTATCCGGTTGTATGACCCAATACTGCTCCTTTGTCAATCGATTTAGGATACCCATTCTCTCCCCGGATGGTCCGGTGACAGGCGACTCCAGTGTGTGTCCGGGCGAGGTCGTGACGTATACGGCTCCCTATTTTCCGGGTACCCAATATAACTGGCAGGTTGGGCCTCATGGTTCAAACGTCAGCACGACCCTGACCAACACCATGACAGTCAAATGGAGTGATGTCAATGCACCGTCCTCCTCTTTCGTTTCCGTGCGGTATGAAAACTGTTTTCTGGAATGCGAAGGGATGGCCACACTGCCTGTGATGATCACTCCCGCCATCACGATACAGGGCGACGTGCAGGTTTGTCAGGATGAAATCGCCACGATCCAGGCCATGGCCGGATTCAGCATGCCGATGCCGGTCAATGTACAATGGCATATTGAAAACGCATCCGGTGAGATCATGGCGTCTTCCCCCGGGACGGTGTCCGGGTGGAGTTTTCAATTTGTTGTTCCTCCGGGCCTTTACACCTGGGTCGCTACCAATTCATCTCCGCTCTATTGTAATGATGTCATCCGGATGGATATCGAAGTCACCGCGACGCCTATGATACCCCTTTCCATCTCGGGAGAAACTGAAATATGCCCCGGTCAGCTTTACGGATATACTATCGAATCTGCAGGTAGCTATGCCACCGCTTGGACTGTGACCGATGGCAGCAATACTTTCATGTATGCTGGACAAACCTTTCAGCATACTTTCGGTCCGGTACCGCCGTATGTGGTGGAAGCCCGTCATAGCGATATTCAATATACAGCCTGCACTTCGGATCCAATTTCCATCTCGCTGACAAATGCTTCAGCCCTGATGATCTCGGGTCCGGAGGACGTATGCTTCAATTCGATTGATACATTTTCCGCTTCCTACATCAGCGGCGCAGAATACACCTGGCAAGTGATCCCTGCAGACCGGGGTGAAATACGCCGTTCCGATGTGCATCGTGTCGATGTCTTCTGGACACAATCCGGTCCCGTCACTTTGCGCCTGCAAGCCTGCGGAGTCACCGTTGATAAAAATATTGTGGTGCATGATTTGCCCCCCATTTCCATCTTGGGACCCACTGCGGCCTGTATCAATGAATCCGTGACTCTGAGCACCTCACAGTCCGGCATGGACCATCTTTGGACCGATGCGAGTGATGGTGTAGTAGGCCAGATGAATAGTGTTGCTCTCTATCCAGGATCGTATGCTGTACGGGTGACAGATCTCCTTGGATGTGTTTCAGCCCATCCGTTTCAAGTCAATGCCTTTCCGGCTCCGGTGGTCCATTTGTCCAGCCCGTTTGATATTTTCTATTGCAATCTTATCCCTTTGGGTGTAGCGATCACAGCCAACACGGATGGTGCCGGATATGTATATGAATGGTTTCAGGATGATATCTCTCTTGGGATAGGAGGACCGGTGTTGACGGTAACAGATTTCGGCACCTATCATGTGGCGGTGACAAATCAATATGGTTGTAACACCCTCTCCGAGCGGATTACGTATGTCAATTGCTGTCCGCCTGATAATTGTGGCCCGCCGGGCATGGGATCTTTTCCGGGATGTACATTTCTTCTTGAGGATTTTCTGATAGACGTCACAGCACTTCATTGTAATCAACATCAATATCAATCTCTCTTTCCTGGAATTACGCCCGGTCAGACTGACTGGGTAATTTACAGCGTCAGTGAATCCATTCTGGATATTCTTCACACGGATATTCTGGACTATACCTTTACAAAACCAGGCTATTACCACCTGCTCATGCTGAGTTCGGTCACAGGTTATCCATACGGTGCCGGCCAATGCGGACATTATCAAAAAATCATCGATACCATCCCGGCCGTAGCGGACTTCAAATACGAAGGTCTATGTGCCGGGGCATCCGTCTTGTTTGAAGACCTGACGACGTTTCTTCCCGGTGAAACCATCTCCACCTGGCAATGGGATTTCGGTGATCCCACCAGTGGGGCGGCGAATTTTTCACCGGCACAACATCCGGATCATGTTTATGCTGTTGCCGGGATGTATGAGGTGACTCTGACGATCACTCTGGTCAGCGGATGTACTACCGTAAAAAAAACAACGATCACCATTTCAGAAGGCCCTTCCCTATCCCCCGTGTTTGATCCGCTCTATTGCGTAAATGAGGCTCAGGCATTTCTATTGACCGGAAACCTCTTTGAGATTCTTTGGGACTTTGGAGATCCCACCAGCGGGGCGGAAAACACGGCAATGTCGGATTCGGTATTTCACACCTTTGAAAATCCGGGTATCTACAATGTGATGGTCTCGGCATCCGACATACATACCTGCCGAAGTCAGGCAGTACTACAGGTCGAAATAGTACCCAATCTTCTTTCGGGTTCTATCGGGATCGTGCCCCTGACACCCTTGTGTGCAGGCGACACCGCCATACTGACTGCTCCCTCCGGAGGCGTATCCTGGATCTGGAGTACAGGCGAATCGACACCTGCTATAGAGGTGTATGAAAGCAATCAGTATAACGTGCTGCTCCGGGATCAGTATGCCTGTACCTACTCGCCTCCTGCTGTTTTTGTGCAGGTTTTTCCAAAACCGGAACTCATCATTCGGGCTCGTGAGATACTGGGCCCGGATTCGTATGGTCCCTGGACTTCATCGCTGCAGTTATGTGCCGGATCTGAATTTGAAATCTCCGGTTTCTCTACAGGGAATGGTACCTGGCATTGGTCCAATGGCGCCATTACTCAAGTGATTCAGTTTACACTGGAAGGTGCAAACCTGCCAGGTCCGGGTATTCATAGCTTTACTTTATATATGACCGATCTGTCTACCGGTTGTATATCCGATACATCCCTGTTTGTCGTAGAAATATTTGACCTCCCGAATATGCCGGTCATCGCGCTGACAGGTGGTTCAGGATGCAGTTTCAATGATAATATGCTCACTGTCACAAATCCACAGACCGGTATAACTTACCTCTGGTCGGATGGTCAGGCCGGGCCTTCTATAAAAGTCACCCAGCAAGGTTTGTACCATGTAGATGCCATCAATGAACATGGTTGTATCCTTCGCAGCAGTGCGATAGTTATATTGCCTTCTGCGCAGGTGGACCAGATTCCCGGAGGTTGTTTTATCAAATGTGATCCGCTCGAGGTATGTCTTCCTCCATTGTCTCAAGTGTCTTCCTATGTGATCTATCAAAATGGCATACCCTATCTAAGCGGTACCGGATGGCCATCCGGATATCAGATCACCATGGACGGAAGTTATACGATTGAAGTCACATCAGTCAATGGGTGTGTAGCTACTTCTTCGCCACTGGATGTGATGCTGTATACAGGTGTTGGAAGTATTACTGTAGAGACCTGGCTTGACCTGGATGGAGATGAAATGATCAGTGCGGGGGATGTATTGCTCCCCGGTATTCCGGTGGAAATACAATCTGGTAGCGGTGTGTATATCGGGGCGACAGAGACAGTACCCGGCGGACAGTTTGTTTTTACGGATTATCCTGCAGGTGGGTATCTGGCACGCATAGACCGACTGTTGTTGTCGCCACAGTACAGAGTGATCATCGATAGCCTACAGACATTGATTTCCACTTGTGGTGACTCGGTGGTCGTGTCTTTGCTTTTGGGGCCCAATTGTACCGTCAATGGTCCGGACCAACAGTTCGGATTGTGCCCCGGTGAAATCATCGTGATTGGAGATAGTATCTGGTACGATACCGGTACCTACACGATGCATGTACTGAGCTCCGGAGGCTGTGACTCCGTGTTTCAGGTGGTGATCACATCACCGGATAGCCTGGATATCATCGGCCGGGTATGGGTGGATGTAGATCAGGACGGAATGATTTCAGCTGCAGATACACTGATTGCCGGCATCGTTATTGTACTCATCCATACACTCTCCGGAATGGTTGAAAGTCAATTTACGAATATCGATGGTATTGTTCAGTGGCATAGTCCATCGCAGGCTTATGAGATCAAAATTGACACGGCTTTTTTCCCTATCAATTTTCATCCGATTATTTTTGAAAGTGTGATCAGTACGCTGGAATGTGGAACTGTAGTTGTGGATTTTCTAATCGCACCGGCATGTCCTGCTGTAGTTCTGATTCAACAGGAAGTCATTTGTCCCGGGGACTCGTTGTGGATGGAAGGACAATGGATTACCGATCCGGGCCAGTATTCCTTTCTCCTCAGTGACCCGGTGACCTTTTGTGATACCCTGATCGATCTATATGTCAGTTTACATCCTGATCCAGGTCTTCAGGCCGACATGGAATGGACCTGTACTTCTCTGGGGATGATCACCTTGTCGGTGTCGGGTGAGCCTCCTTTTACTTTCCTGTGGAATCATGATCCGAATGCAGGTACCGTACTCTCTGGCTTAAGTGATGGTGCGTATAGCGTGCTGGTGACGGACGGCTATGGCTGCACCTATGCCGATACGTTTGACATCGCTTCATCGCAGCCACTGGTGTTCGCTGTACCGGCTGTGTATACCGTAGAGTTGGGCGATAGTGTGTGGATCACCATCACAGGTGATATCGGTATTCCCGGACTGATCTTTGAGTGGGACCCTCAGGGTATATTGAGTTGTCCTACTTGTCCCGCTACCAGAGCCTATTCGGAACAGGATACGACGATCACCATTCGCATCCTGGACGCAGATAGTTGCCTGTATGATCTCCTGACCCGGATCATGGTCTTTCACGATAGTACAGTGGTGGATATGCTGTACATCCCTAATGTTTTCTCTCCTAATGGTGACGGCATCAATGACCGATGGACCATGTACAGCCGAATGCCGGAAGCCTATGTACATGATCTGATGCTCTTTGATCGATGGGGCACGATGATTTTTCAAAAAACAGCATTTATACTCCATACGTTTGAGGGTTGGGATGGCACATTGAACGGACATGCGTACAATCCGGGTGTGTTTGTTTATGTAGCTGATTTGACACTGGGAGATGGGCGACGGATGCGGGTAAAAGGGGATGTAACGCTGATCCGGTGATGCTGACTACTGTCCATTTTCCGGGTTGAGGTCAAAATGCAATTAGCCAATGGAGAAATATCATTTCTTTTTGGCGCAATAGCATGGCCACTTTATTGTGTTTGCAAATCAAATTGACGGATCCGAATCTCATCCCCTTCTTTCAACAGACAAATAACCTTGGTTTCCAGCAGGATAATAGATTTCATAAGTGGGTCATGAAGCTTCCATGGCAAGTCGGTCAGATCCAAAACCTGAATGGATTTTAAATCAGGAGAGAATAGTTGTAGAAATGTCCGGTCGAAATTTTGAAACGCTACAGCGAAATACTGTCCATTATAGATAAAGTTGGCGTCAAAAATATAGTGGCGCAGCTGCGTGGGCCGGTCTTCGTATACATAGGATGGAAAGGTTTCCACGGATGCCGGGCAGCAATCATATAGTTGTCCCAGGACACTATTCTCTGTCAGGGAAAAAAATCTGCCGTCAGGTTGATAGAGCACAAAAGAATGCCGGTCAGGCCGCTGAAAGACGCGTACATACTCCAGATAATAATCCTTCTCCAGTACGTCCAGTGGCATTCGGGCAGGCAACCACTTCTGTGGTACAATTTTATTCTTGTATAACTGAGCTGTCATAAAAGAGGGAGACGATCCTTTGAATTTCCCAGGGCGCTTAGGCTCACAGTAGGATACGATCTCATTATTCCCCAAATCCGCAACAAAAAAATTTGGAAGGAACGAGTGTTTTTTCTCCAATTTGGGATTATCCTCGAGTGGATTGTAAAAGTAAATCTCCTCCACATTAAACGTAAAAGCCGAATCCATTCGCAGAAGAAAGGGAAAATACATACCTACCAATTCCCCTTTTCGAATGACCTGTTTTTTCCCAGTGACGTCATCCCGATAACTGAGGTTCTTTGGAGCCTTAACCCCAATACTCGTAGAGCCCGAGACGAGGAGTTGTTTACGCGCATCCACAGATACATGTTCAAAATTAAGACTGAGCCGATTGACCGAATGCAGGTACTGATCAAAAAAACCAGCCACGGTGACATCCGCGGTATCCCTGGATATATAGCGGGAATAAAGATCAACACCCTGCAATGACTGGTGATCAAAAACGCGTTCAAATTTTCCCGTTTCGACGTGAAGGATGCCCATTCGGTTGTTAAAGTCTGACAATTCAATAAATCTGAAATCGTCTAAGCGATAGTAATATGATAATAAATTGACCTGAAAACTATCCTTATCTATATAAACGACTTCTTCCCGGGGCATCAATTTCATCTTCTGACAGGGTAAATAAGCAGGAAGATCATCATATTTAGCATCCAGTCGTAGGGCTAGTTGTTGTTGATTTACAAAAAGAAGGCTTGGATTGGGACGTGGGCCCATCGCACCATACGCCTCGTGATCCACGATAAAGGGAAGGGAGCGGTGGTCCTTCAGGTACTTAAATATGTTTTCCGCTAAATAGGTGGTAAAATATTTTTCACCAACGCCTACATCATCCCCGTACACCAAATAAATATGTTGACAATGCTGGCTTTCCAGAATTTGATTGATTTTCATAATGATAGCCGGAGCTGCTGTATTGATACTGATGGACGTGTTGGCTAATATGATAAAATAGGTATCCGGTACATCCGGAAACAATTTTTGCATACGGTGATGGACACTATCCTGACCCTGTACGAAGGGCAAAGCACAGAGTAGGGGTAAAATCGAAAGTAATAGACGCATATGACAAATAATAGGTGTTGCCAGATTGAGCATAATGACGCAGGGAGGCAGCCTATACCACCCCCCGCGTCATTCGGTAATTCTCAAAGTGTGTACTTAGTTCTTCTCGTCCAGCGATACTTCAATCTCACTTTCTGTCGGTTGATAGCTAATCTCCCCGTTTGAAATGTATACATCCTCGCCGTCCATGCCACTCACCTGAAGAATTTCACCGTCCTCATCATACGAAATCCGGCCTTTCATACACATCCCCCCATTACCTCTGCATTTGCGGGCTCTCTTCTTGTAGTAGCATTGAAAGTCCGCCACATACTCCGTTTCGGAAAGCTGAACTGAATTGGAAAGAGTAATGCCGGCCCGGGAAAGTTCTGAGATGTTGGTCACCACCGTTTGGCCGGTACAGAACTGGGTTACACCCAAAAATAACAATAAAAAAAATAGCTGTTTCATAGTACAACATTTAAATGTGAAAAATACAATACAAACCTGATCCATCAACATACGCTGATGGAGATCAAATACACAATGTTACTTTTTCGGGTAAATGCAATACGGGTGTAAAACAACTATCAACGATGCTTCAAAATTCTTCATTCATCGTATACCACTGCAAGTATACTCCCTTAGATGCGGAAAAGCAAATTCCAATTGTTATATTTTCATTGCCATTTAGAAATTCAGGGTAAACACCTAATAAGAATGCCAGCCCATTCTCTATTCAAAAACCTTCACGTAAAAAAGATCTAACATCAGCGGGTCGTTGTTGCCTGTCAGAAAAAAAATTCAAATGTGGGAATGTGTATATCGTTCTATCGATTACACCGACTCCTTCTTCCGTTTGGTCTCGCGGGAGAACGTATACACATCTTCCACCGCCCTATACCGCAGGATCACCTCACCTGTGATCAGCAGGACGACTCCGCCGATAAAGAGTCCATTTCGAAACAACTCCACGATACCGGTCCAGGAAGGCCAGACGCGGCGTACCAGGATAAGTTCTGCCGCGATAATGACGGCACTTGTCAACAGAAGGACGAGGCTGATATTGCGATAAGGCCGTACCACCGGCTTCTGTTGATGAATGAGGCAATTGACCAGAAACAATTTGCTGCTTTCATGATCCGGGTTGATCTTGATGAGTTCTTTGAGGATGTGTATCGCTTCATCGATACGATCCAGATTGTGGAGTGAGGCAGCTTTCTTAAAGAGTGTTTCAAAATACACATCCTGATCCCGGTGGATTACAATATTGCGGCCGATACTCATCTCCAGGATGTGATCGGCCAGACGAGCCTGTCGTGTATATTCACCAGACTCAAACAAGGCCTCACCGTAGAGCACCATGATATCAAAATATTCATCCGCGTCAAGCTCCCGCAACTTGAAGAAATTTTCCTCGATGTACTGGATTTTTTCTTTATACGCCCCCGCATCGATGGCGAGAAACGCCTCATAGGTATCGGATCGAAGTGGATATAATGGTCTCATACCAATGGATAGATATACGGCCGGGAAGGACTCGCATCCAGCATCAGGGCCGGCAGTTGTATCTGTAGTAAATATACACCATCCTGTATATGATCCGCCACATAGACCATCTCGGTGATGGTGGCTGACAGCCTGATGTCCTCCGGATATCTCCAGAAGGCTTTGTGCGCTGCCAATACACCTCCATCTTCCTCACGGTCGACGGAAGGTAGATCCAGTAAGAGGTGAAGTATACCTTCGTTGGCCATCCGCTCCAATAGCGTTGGATTTAGATAGGGTGGATTCGTGCCCCCATACAGACGCGTCATTTTATCCTCATGATTCGGCATCGTTCGGATTATCAGTGCTTCTATTCCAGCCTCCCACTCGAGTTGCCGGATGATACGATCCCCATTCTCCTGTGTTTCGGGATACACCGTGATCACCTGTGCGATCCAAAACCCATCTCCAAGAGATTCATGGATAGCATATCGCTCGGTACTGATGTGGCCTACACACTCTGTATGTGTGCCATTTCCATGCGGATTTAGCCGAAGGTTGTAGAAGTTGACCGGAGCGCCGTGTCGGGTGTCGCCTGTCCAATGGCCAACCTTGACCGGTGATGCTTCATAAAGCGGGGCATGATATGCGTTGGGCTGGGGCCGGGTATGATCCAGAGGGATAGCAAGGCAGTGGCCTTGACTGAGGTCGGCTTGCAAGACCTTCCCGTTGACCATGACCGTGGCGCTCAGTTTTGCCATCAGTTGCGTGAATCTTTGCCCCAGATCAGCTTGTCATGCAGGGTCCGGAGGAAGGAATAATTATAAAGCTGGATAAATCGTGCCTTGACAGCGGCTTTTCGAACCAACAGCTTATAACCGGCGGTGACGGATTCAAAACGCGAGTCGAGGGTGCAGAGAAAATTGTCTGATCGTCCTTCAATTTCAAAAGAGATCTCACTGGTATCCGGAACAATGATAGGTCTCACGGTGAGGTTGTGGGGGGCTACCGGTGTAATTACGAAATTGCTGGCATTGGGAAATATGATGGGGCCTCCGCAACTCAGCGAATATCCGGTCGAACCTGTGGGTGTAGCTACGATCAGGCCATCGGCCCAGAAAGAATTGAGGAGTTCACCATTGATATACGTATGAATAATGATCATACTGGAGGTGTCCCGTTTGTGCAGCGTAAAGTCGTTGAGGGCTAAGCGGGTGTCCGGAAAAATGTCAGGATGATCGGACTCCAGTTGTATCATGGTGCGCTCATCATAATGGAATCTGTTCTTTTTTAGTTCGGAAATGGCCTGTGTCACATGCCGGCCTTCAATGCTGGACAGAAATCCAAGTCGGCCAAGATTGATCCCCATGATGGGTATTTCACTTTCGTTGACCATGGCTACAGCACCCAGTACGGTACCATCGCCACCAAAAGCCATCACGACGTCTACCGGAGTGAGAAGGAAATTCTTAAAGGAGGTCAGCCCGCGATACTGGTTGATATCCGAATCGGTCTGGATCCGGTAATCTTCATCTATAAAGACTTCGAATCCTTCACGTCCCAAAGCGCCCAGCGCCTCCAGCAGACATTCGCGGTGGTGGGGCCTGAAGACCTGGCCATAGATGAGTATGCGCATACGGTAGGAACAAAGTGCAGGGGGTAAAGATCAAAAATGATACCATTCCCCCGTCAATACCGCATTATTGCTTGATGACACGAGTCGTATGTACTCCATCCTCTGTATACAACGCCATAATATAAACACCGGCCGGCCAGTTTGCCACATACATTTCACGACGGGGATTATCGCCCGGTCGAATGACTGTCTCTGCCATGACAGCACCATCCAGATTGGTCACCACGAGCTGACGGGCTGTCCCGAGACGGTTGGGCCATTCGACATAGATCGTTTCACTGGCGGGTATCGGGAAGATTTTCATAAAGGATCCGGATGGTTTGTATGCAACAGGGTTGGCTCTAAATCCATGCCCACCCGGGTCACCATCCTCTGTAGGTGCAGGTCCATGTGTAGGGGTAGGCAATGGCTTTCCTTCAGATTCAGGCACCTGTCCGATACAACCCACTACCTTTATTTCCGTTTGGGCAACGGAAGTGCAACCGTTCTGGTCTGAAATCTGAAGTTCAAACTGAGTCCCGGTGGTGGGGGGGTCCAGGATCAGATGATCCGTCGTTTCACCTCCGGGCAGCCAATAGTAGGCATACGGTGGGTGACCACCATCTACACTACCAGGACCAAGGAGCAATTGCTCGGTTGAATTGCGGCACACCTCAATGGTTTCTACCATATTGATTTCGATCTCAGGCCAGACGGTGAGGTGAACATTTTTTACAACGGTATTGAAGGATAGGGACAGGCGACCAATGAACTCAAGGGCCACTTCTGAAGGGGCATTTACCGGCTCCAGTTTTTGGCGGATAGTGTCTCCGTTGTTGACCATCACTGGCAAAGAACGGGAGCCATCGGGACGTGTGATCGTCCAGGTCCAGAAATCCACACCCGGCTCTTCAATCAGGAAGATCAGCGAGTCAGCACCACAGAGATCATCTATCTGGACCAGTGGAAGAGCGATGGGTTCTGCGCAGACAAACGGTAGGCTTAAGCGTAGGGGCTGATCCAATCCGCAAACGGAGGGACCTCCCACCCAGGCACCAACTTCTCCGTCGGCAAAGGTGATAAATCCAAGAGATAGATTTTTCATATCGGGATCCGACTGACAATCCAGGAGGCTTCGGGTTTTCAACTCAAAACAGAAACTCCATGGCCCCATATTCGGTCCGCAGCTATTTCCATCACCCCAGTCAACCGCAATCGGAGGTCCGGGTAAACCGCATGTGCCGTTGATACCATAGGCAAACCAGCCCGGTGGCAACAAATCGCCTGAGTCATCCCAACATGGTGGGCAGCAACCCCCTTCCAGTCCTCCGATATGAGGACAATGCATATCATACTGGGAATGACACATGTCCAGGGTGCCGTTATTATCCAAATCCGATACCTGAAAGAAGGGATGATCATGGTGATATCCTACATCATTAAACCAGTCCCAGGTCGAAGCCCCATACAAACCGTTTCCTATTTCGCCAATGGGCCTTCCATTCAATGTTGCAATTACAGGTTGTCCGAATCCATCAAAGGAAGAAGGATCCCAGCCATCACCGAACACAGGCACCAAACCTTGAAACCACTGGCAATTATTACCCGATCCTGTAAAGTTGTATACATTGAAACAAACACCGATGGTCTCATCGACATAGAAAGGCCCTTCGAGTGGACCGCCTTTAGACCGGTGGGTGATGACCACTTCGCTTTCTGTCACACAGTTTTTGGCGCTGGAGGACATACTAACACAAAGCCTGAAATGACCTGTAGTGCCGAATACTGAACCTACCACAATATAATATCGGCTCAAGGGGACTATATCTGTACCCATCCCTTCTGCTGAGCCATTGATTCCGAAAGCACAATACAATCCGGAAGGCGTGATCGGAACCGGTACGAGTTGGCCACAACCAGCCAGTTCCTTAAATACCATAAACACCAGCAACTGATCATCATGAGCATCTACAAAGACATTCAGGACATTTGCTTTTGCGTCCGTCAGGACCGAATACCATACCGTCGGTACTTCACCTCCGACACAATAGGAATCAATGATATCCGGGGAGGTGTTGATATTACATCCTTCCATGCAGACAAATCCGAAATCCGATTCCAGAAAGGGTAATGGTTCAGCACTGATGCAGGCCTCATTGACATCACAGGAAGGCTGTGCGTACATGGGAGACAAACCCGTAAGAAAACTGAACCCGAAGAGGAAAGCAAAAAACAAATGGGAGCGCCGTGTATTCATAACATGGGGCATTATTACGGTAAAAAAAAGTTAACCGAAGATAATATAAAATCTGAAAGTACCTAATCTTCCACCTCCACGATGATCTCGATCTCTACGGCTATATCGAACGGGAGTGAGCACATTCCTACGGATGACCGGGCATGTTTGCCCTTATCGCCAAAAACCGCCACCATCATGTCCGAAAACCCGTTTGTAACCTTGGGGTGATCTGTAAAGTCCGGTGAAGCATTGACCATACATAGTGCCTTTACAATTCGTTTGACTTTACTGAGATCTCCCAGTTCAGCTTTGAGTACTGCGATATGGGCTATCGCCACACGCTTTGCGGCTTCATACCCTTCGGCTACGGAGAGGTCCTCCCCCAGAGTGCCGGTGATATAGCGACCCTCTTCGTCAAGGGGTCCTTTACCAGCCAGAAAAAGAAGGTTGCCCGTTCGTACCGCATTGACATAATTGGCAGCCGGATGGGTTGTTGAAGGCAACGTTATCCCCATCTGAGTCAGTCGTTCTTCAGGTGTTTGTGCCAGACCTACCTGAGTAAAAAGCACAACGATGAATGTCGCTATCCACAATACATTTTTCATTTACCAGATGTGATGACGTTATGAGAATAAAACAAATATACTCAAGGCTATGCATACGGCAACCCCCAAAGAAGAAAGGCCTCCCTCCAGCGAACTGGAGAGAGGCCATCCCAAAAACCGATTTATATCGCTATAAACCTATGCTATCACTACGATTACTCGATGATGATCATCTTTTTCGTCGCAGAATACTCATTAGCATCAAGTCTGTAGTACAGAACGCCCGTTGCTGGTAGTTCTTTGCTACTCACCGTGATCGTGTTGTAACCCTTAACACCTGACTGGTCTCTGACCAATGCCACCTTACCGGTCACATCG
>JBGTGP010000042.1:0-35047 GCA_041746735.1 Saprospiraceae bacterium | reverse complement strand
AAAGACTTTGTCGCTCTCAACTGTTCGAACACCCACATGTCCTGTTTCATGGCACAACGAGACTCGTATAGAAAAATCTGTATCAAGAAACAGCACATGAAATACTACCAGGCGTGCAAGCAAACCAGAAAGCCAAACAATCGCACCATTGCCAAAGTGAGTTTTGAGGGCGACTAGCGTTTGGTTACTGAGCTGTAGCACATGGATGCGCGAGAGCAAGTCGAAGTATGGTTACTTTTTGGGCGATGCAAAAAGTGACAAATCCCCTGACGAAGTCAGATCATACTCCTTCCAGCAGAAGCTCAGCCTGGTTCCTGCGCTGCAGCACATGAAATACCTTCGCTAAAGAAATAGCGACTCAGTCAACGCGATTATAAAAATCAGGCATTTTTCAATTCTGCGATGAGCTTTTCCAAAGAAGCTTTCGCATCACCAAACAGCATACGGGTTTTTTTGTCATAGAAGAGTTCGTTTTCAATACCGGCATAGCCTTTTGCCATGGACCGTTTCATCACGATGATGTTTTTGGCGGTATTGGCTTTGATGATCGGCATGCCATAGATCGGGGAGGACGGATCCGTTTCTGCTGCGGGATTGACGACGTCGTTGGCACCAATGACGATCACGACATCGGTATTGGGCAGTTGTGGATTGACATCGTCCATTTCCTTGAGTTTATCATACGAGACATCGGCTTCGGCCAGCAATACATTCATGTGTCCCGGCATACGACCGGCTACAGGATGGATGGCATAGCCGACGTCAACGCCTTTTTGTTCGAGCGCTTTTTCAAATTCGTGGCAGGTATGCTGGGCCTGCGCTACCGCAAGGCCGTAGCCGGGTACAATCACCACACGTTGGGCATACGCACACATGATCGCGGTATCGGTGACACTGATTTCACTGATGGAGAGTCCTTCTGTATTTTTTGCGCCGGGACCACTGGCGCTGAAGGCACCACTGATCACATTCCAAAGGCTGCGGTTCATCGCCTTGCACATCAGGACGGTCAGGATCGTTCCGGCACTGCCCACCAGGATCCCTCCCGTGAGCATGACCTGATTGTCATACATGAAACCACCGAGCGCGGCGGCCACACCGGTAAAGGAATTGAGCAGGGAAATAACAACCGGCATATCGGCACCGCCAATAGGCATGACAAACAATACGCCGTAAACCAATGAAGCAGCGAAGATCAGCCAGACCAACGGATCACTCCAGCCACCGCTCATAGAGACAAAGATGATGAGGGCGAGGATAGCAAAGACAATGGTATTGTTGGTCACCTGTATGATCTTACTGCCATAGTCCCGGATTTTACCTTCGAGTTTTCCGTAGGCGATCATACTGCCGGCAAATGACACCGAGCCGATCATCACCGTGAGGAAGATGATAAACCGGAGACCGAATGCTTCGGGATGATGTGTATCTATTTCCACGATACCGATCAGCGCGGCACAAGCACCACCCATACCATTGAAAAGTGATACCATCTGCGGCATGGCTGTCATCTTGACCCGCATCGCCGCGAGATAGCCGACCACTGTACCCAGCGCGATGGCAGCAAAGATGAATGGCAGATTGCCAATGCGGGATGTAGCACCGGATTCATGATTCATATCCTCATGAAAAAGGATGGTACCGATGATCGCGATGGTCATGCCGAGAGCGGCATACAGATTTCCTTTCTTGGCCGAATCAGGTCGTGAAAGCATCTTGAGGCCCACAATGAAGGACAAACTGCCCAGGAGGTAACAAATCTTGAGAATATCGCTTATTGCCATTTTTGTCTTGGGTAAAGGGTAAGAGTAATGAGTAAAGGAGAGGTGATTACTTCTTCTTTTTAAACATCTGGAGCATGCGGTTGGTGACCACAAAACCACCGACCACATTGAGGGTACCCAGGACCACCGCCAGGAAGCCGAGGATGAGCGCCGGATAGTTGTCCGGAGCGGCATGGCCCATCACGATGATACTGCCGATGATCACCACGCCGTGTATGGCATTGGCACCACTCATCAAGGGAGTATGCAGGATGGCCGGTACATTGCTGATGACCTCTATACCGAGGAAAATGGCCAGCAACAGGATAAAACAGATGTCCCAAATATCAAGGGAGGTAAGAAATCCCTGAACTTCAGCGAGAAGGACCATAATTTGTTGTGATTGGTAACCGTATGTGTTTGTTCGGTGTAAATGTAGACAAATTCCTTTTTTCAGTCAGCCTGCGGTTGGTTTGCAGAAAGGCTACTTTTACGCCGATAATGCTAACTGACGCAAAATGAAGAAACTGATCCTGAATTGGCTCCGTAAAGCGGGTTACGAAATTGTAAAGTACAATGCTACGCCCGGTGGTGAATTTGAACGGGAACCTGAATTTCTGCAATTGGCGACCCTGTGCAAGCCTTTCACCATGACATCGGTGGAGCGACTCTATGCATTGTATACAGCAGTGAAGTATATCCTGGATCATGATATACCCGGTGATTTTGCGGAGTGTGGTGTGTGGCGGGGAGGGAGTGCGATGCTGATCGCCGGCATGCTGGCCCGTCGCGGGGTACATGACCGGAAGCTGTATATGTATGATACGTATGAAGGGATGTCAGCACCTACAGAGGATGACCGTGATTTCAGAGGAAAGGATGCCGCTACACTCCTGGAGAAAAGTGAAGATGACAAAGAAACATCTGTCTGGTGTCTGGCCAGTCTCGAAGAGGTGCGGCACAATATGACACTCACTGAGTACCCCATGGAACATATTCACTTTATACAAGGTAAGGTTGAGGACACTATACCCGTTCAATCACCACCCGGACCACTTGCCCTGCTGCGACTTGATACAGACTGGTATGAATCCACACGACACGAACTCGAGCATTTATATCCCTTGTTGGTTCGACAGGGTGTATTGATCATAGATGACTACGGACACTGGGAGGGCTGTCGCAAGGCGGTGGATGAGTATTTCTCAAAAGAACGTATTCAGATGTTGTTGCATCGCATTGATTACACGGGCAGGATTGGAATCAAGGGATGAGTGGCACCAGCACATTTTTTACTGTACTACTACATCTTGATTTTTATCACTGTTTTTCTATTCCTCATACCGGTATACGCCTCAAATGGGGAGAAATGTGATACCCTGTTACGGACTGAATACTTTGCTCACAAGCCCTTGTCTTATTGTGGGATTCCCGGATAGTGAATGAATAAAATGGAGTGTCAGGACAGGAGGCTGAACTTTATACCATCCCCTCATCATCAACCGGCCTTCTATCCGGCCGATCCGATCCCAGTTATATTGTGCTGTGGCTCCGGCCGTCCAGAAGGTTTGAAACGGATTGGAAGATGTACCGGAATCCGTACCCCATAGATGCCGGGCACCTAACCCAACCTGGCTCTGAAGACTAAAGCCTTTATACCGGATTGGTTTCAGGCTGGCCAACTGTTCCGCTTCTACCCAACCCTGATCAGCTTTATCGCGCCCGGCAAAAGGTGAAGCCATCGTGAGACGTGTTTCATAGCCAAATTTTTGTGCCGGATATTGAATCGTCACCAGAAGCGTATTTCTCCACTCCTGTCGTGCCCCCGGTGCTGTGGGTTCGGCATGTGCAGGTAAGAATGTCGGCTGTACACCCGTGCCAAAAGACAGAATGATGTCCGGGAACGGAACGAAAATATTGAGCACATTGGAAGCACATCCCAGTGCATCGATGACCTGTATGGTATGTGGTCCTACACCAAGGCCGCCTACTTCAAAGAAGTGATCGAGAGCCAGCCCTATAACGGATCCGTTCAGCAGTATCTCGTACGGTAGTTCACCTTGTACGATCGTCCCGATCAGCGCCACTCCGTCCATAGCAGATGGTTCGCTTGGCGGCAGAATCGCTTCTGCGAAGATCTCTATCGCACCGGATGGTGGATTGATGGTGGCTGAAAAGCTATCCGTACAATCCGGTCCGGCACCCGCATCCCGGATCTCGATGGTATATCCCCCCGGCGTAATGGAAACATAGTCAGAAAGAAAAACCATCCCGGGCTGTATGAAAAAGAGATTCGATCCATTGGGATGAAAGATCTGCATGAGCAGGGGATTGCCGCTGGTCGTGCTGGCGGTAAACTGGATTTCCGCACTGGAACCGCATGTAGGTTGTGTGATGATAATATCGCTGATATGATCTGCGGGATTCTCTTGCAACTGAACTACAAAATTTAAATCACACCCCAGGTTGAGGTCCATAATGGTCACGGTGTACGTACCGGCCGGAACATTGGTGATCGTTGAACCCGAGCTCCCATTACTCCAGCTATAACTGTAGGTGCCGGGTTCATTCACAAAAACGGTAATTGCCCCATCCGCAAGACCACATGAGGCAGGAGTGGTTTCAAACGTCACTGTAAAATCACATGCCACTGGCTCGACAATGATCGTCACCAGTGCTGTGCCTGTGGTGCCACATGCATCCGTCACGGTATATACAAACGAACCGTCGCCACTGAATCCGGGGTTGGGGGTGTAGATAAAATCTCCAATAGCGTTAAAGGAAACAGTCCCTCCGAATATGTCCGATACGGCTGTCATGGTAATATTAAAACCGGAGTCATTGACCAGGGCGTTTTCTGCAACGGGATTGTCGCTGGTCGTAAAGTAGATGTCGTCCATAAGCTGAAACGGAGGGGTATTGTCAGGTACGGTAACGTTTGTGATCTCCGTGCAATCCGGTCCTGTGGATTGATCAAAGACGGAGAAGGTATAGGAACCGCTTGTCACGACGGTGAACGAAGATAAGTTGTAGCTGCCGGGGGCCAGGGACACGGACACGTTCCCGGTCGGACCGGAGACATCGACCTGTAATGGCCCCGCACCCGGTGTGCTTAAGGTAAAGGATATATTTCCTCCAAAAAGGCAGTTGCCCGGGATGATGGTACCAATCGATATAAACGATGCGGGATTTTCCCCGACCTCCACGGAAAATGTCTCTGTGCAATTGTTGGCATCCGCGACTGTCAGCATATAGCTGCCGGACATCACGTCCTGCAAAGTTGATCCGCTTTGATCATTGGACCAGGCATAGGTATAGTCACCGGCAGGATCTATCGTCACGATGGCGGTGCCATTGGATTGACCGCAGTCTGAGTTGGTGGTGACAAAACTGGCTGTAAATCCGCCACCGGTTTGATCGACCATTAACGTCACGACCACTTCGCATGTCGTGCCGGCAGGTGATACGGTGACCTGATATTCTCCGGCACCCAGTTCTGTGGCTTCCGGGCCGGTCTGGCCATTGGACCAACTGTAATCATAATCACCAGGTGGGTCTACAGTGGCTGTCGCTGTCCCGTTAGTCAGTCCGCAGCCGGCAGGTGTCGTCGAAACGGTGACGACATGACTTGCTGGAATTTCGTCTATGATGAATGTAACGGTTTCCACACAGGTACTGCCGGGTACCGAGACACTCACGCTATGTTCACCACCAGCGAGGCCAGTGGCTTCCGGACCTGACTGACCGTTCGACCAGTTGTACGTGTATTCACCGGGTGGATCTACAGTGGCGGTGGCGGTTCCTTCTGCCAGACCACAATCCGTCGGCGTCGTGGAGACCGTGACACTATGTCCCGAAGCCGTTTCATCTACCACAAACACAACGGACTGTAAGCATGTGCTGCCAGGTACGGAAACACTCACACTATGCTCTCCGGCAACCAGACCCGTCGCTTCCGGGCCAGTCTGTCCATTGGACCACAGATAGGTGTACTCGCCGGGCGGATCTACAGTCGCCGTCGCAGTGCCATCTGCCAGGCCACAATCCGTCGGCGTCGTAGATACTGTAATCGTATGTGTAGCCGGCAATTCATCTACCGTAAATGAAACCACCTGCTCGCAAGTGCTTTCGGCAACAGACACGCTGACACTGTATTGTCCGGCCTCAAGTTCGGTAGCGTCCGGGCCGGTCTGTCCATTGGACCAGATATAGGTATACTCGCCAGGCGGATCCACGATTGCAGTGGCGGTGCCATCTGTCAGACCACAACCTGAAGGCGTAGTAGACACGGTCACGATATGTGAGGGCGGCAATTCGTCTACTGTAAAAGTAACCTCCTGTTCACAATTGCTTCCGGCCAGGGTCACACTTAGGCTGTATTGTCCGCTTCCAAGACCGGTCGCTTCGGGACCGGTCTGGCCATTGGACCAAACGTAGGTATAATCCCCTGATGGATCTACTGTGGCGGTGGCGGTGCCGTCGGACAATCCACAACCTGAAGGCGTAGTCGAGACAGTAACCACATGATTCGCCGGATTCTCATCCACGTCTACATTTGCGGTCTTCAGACATGAGCTGCCCTGGACTGAAACACTGACTGTATAGTTTCCAGCGCCGAGACCTGTGGCTTCCGGGCCGGTCTGGCCATTGGACCATGTATAGATATATTCTCCCGGTGGTTGGACAAAGGCTGTAGCCGTTCCATCTGAAAGACCACAACCGGAGGAGGTTGCTGTAATTTCAATATCAGGATCAAATGGAAGTTCTCCAATAGTCACCTGATACGTTTGCATACATTCTCCCGCGCCTTGAATGTTGAGGGTGTAGGTTCCAGGAGGGAGCCCGGTTTGATTTTGTTGGGTGGAACCATTGGACCATTGAAACGTATAATTACCGATAGGCGATACGATAACTGTTGCCGATCCATTGGTTTCACCACAATCAGCCTGCTGTGTGGTAATGGTCGCATCGATGAGGGTATTGGTATTGGCTATGTTGATAGACAGGGTCGTAGAGCACGTCGTTCCGGGAAGGCTGACGGTCACGGTATAGGTTCCAGGCAGAAGATTTTGGATCATACTCCCGGTAGCGCCGTTAAACCACAGAAACTGATAGTCCCCTGGAGGAGAGGTCGTCAGCGTAGCTGTTCCATTGGGTAAGGCGCATACAGCAGGTGTGACATGGCTAAACACCGAAAAGGAACACTCTATCGGGTCACCATCATCCCGCAAAAGAATGTACGTGAGTCCTCCAACACCGACCACGCCTCCGAGAACCGGAAGCAGTGGAAAAGAAGAACCTGTCTGGTTCACCGGGGTAATAAAAGGCTTCATTGATCCACCGGTGAGGGTGAGATCATTCCAGGGCGAATCCGGATCGGGCCTGATGGAGACTGTGCCGTCAGACAGGCATTCACATCCGGCTTCAAAATATACCCATGCTTCTTTGTACAACTCCAGGTCATAATAGATTTCGACTTCATAAGGGGGTTCTGCCTCGTCATCTCTTGCAGCGGGATGGAAATGATAATTGTATTTGAGGCGATAACCGATTGAGGCATTCCGGATAGATTGATTCATGTAGTAGAAGTTGCAATCATCCACCTCGGACTTACAATCGTCCAGGCACAGAGGGTAATCTTCTTCAGCCCAGCTTTCCAGCAAGGCATCAAACTCATTTTCACAAAGGTCCGCGAGATCATCCATCAGGGAATATTCGTGGTCATTAAAGAACTCCTGAGCCTGTTCCTCTAACAGATCATTCAGCATCGATTGATGCGCAGCATTGGCATCAGCTTCGAGTGCGGAAATATCTTCTGCCGTCAGCTCTTTTTTATTTGTACTGATCGTATCTGTCAAAAATCCGCGGTTGAGACTTGAGGACTCCACATGAAGCCTGTAGTACCGGCTGCCTCCTGTTTCACAGGATATAGGGACCAGCGGCTTTCCTGGTTCGACATCTTCAAACCAGACCCATCCCGGATTGGCAGGATGAATACTGATTTCCTGGGCGATGGCGCCGGGGCTCAGTACTATCACCAGGAGGCTGAGCATGACGAGAGACATATAACGATGGATCATGTCTATTTGGATTGGATGGTGATGGTGATGGTTTTGACAAATACAGATGATTTACAAGGATCATCTCCTTTACAAACGCCTTTGACCTGAAAGACAAAAGTCAGAATACCTTTCATGCTGCTTCCGGCTACAAATGTGGCATGGGAATGTGGATGATTGAGGCGAATCCGGCCACTCATGGCATCTGTGAGTGCTGTGATTCGGGTTTTGTTTTCTTTTTTGAGTTTCTTTTCATCATCCAGTTGATCTTTGAGTTTCTTTTTTTCCCTTTCAGTTGCTCCCTGTGCTTCCATTTCCTCGATCTTCTTTTGAATCTCTTTTCGCAAACTGTCCAGTACAGCCTTTTCTATAATAGACTCAAAATGGTCGGTCAATGCTTTTGGAAAGGACTGAAGTGAGATCGCAGTGATCTCGGACGGGCAGTGGGGACCTGATTTTTCACCACTTGGTTTTTGTTCGTCCCAGCACTGGCACTGGGCAGTCAGGTCCATGATATTGATCAGAATGGAATCCCCTTTCTGTACATTGATGACCGCTTCATTCTTATCATTCACTACCGGCATATCCCGTTTTGTTGTCTTTTGCCGGCCGGAACCACGGGTATTGACATGTTCGATCATCACCCGGTAGCTGAATTTATCGAGAAAACATTCCTTCAATGGTTTATTGAATCGCTCTGTACGGGATAAATTGTCGTGAATGGTAATTTTTCCGCCACCGTCCTGGATCAGCACCGGACCTGAACCATCATCGGCAGGAATTCCTCGGGCAGGATCACCCAATATTTTCGCCTCTACGCCGACAGCGGTAAACGTATTCCAGAAGTCTCCGATCCCGTCATCCAGTTGTCTCTTTTCATCAGCGGGTATGGATTTGATAGTAGTGCCTGTACTGGAAGTATATTGTTCATACACCTTATCTTCAAAATCATCCCGGGTATACCGGTGGCCGGTGAGTCCGGACGTAAAAATCCAAAAGGTCTGCTGGATCACGGATTCCTGTTGCAGACTCCCGTGCCCTGAAAAGGGTGTATGGATCCGGCCATCCTCCACGAGTACTTCATACGATTCTTCCAGCACCTCCAGCGCGCGGACGAGAACCGGAGCCAGAATATTGGGGTCGGTATTGGTGCGGAAGATTCCGTCTATGGGGACGTTTGTTCCCGGCCAGGTGATGATGATGGTACCTGGATCATCATCCCTCGGTGTGGTTCTGAAATCCGGATGCGCCACGATATCCGGAATATGTGAGGGGGTAAAATCAGGTACAGGATCGCCGGGTATAATATACACCGGTACATCCCCAGTGGGTGGAGCAAGCTCTCCCGGCGGCTGTGTGGGATCTGGCATGGGAGAGGTGTCCGGTGAGGTGGTAGGACCTGAAGGAATCCCTACCGGCACCCACGTACTGACCGGTGGCATATTCCCTCCGTCAGGTACTGGCGGTGTGCGGATGTCGGCACAAACTCCATTGACCGGGATGACGGCGGTGCCGCGGGGCGGAATGGTGATACCATCCGGAATACGCCCTACATAAGACTGGTAAGAACCTTCCGATGGTATAAAAAATATCTGTGGCAGGATATTGAGCGAAAAATCATTTTTATGCGACACTACGATATCCGCGATATGTCCGGTGGTGCGTCCGGTCCCTTTTGCCGATACGTTTAATTTGATTTCCGAAGCCGGGGCCGGGTCGGGTGTCCGGCTTTGAGCCTGTGAATACTGTTGATGGATCTGGAAAATCAAAAGACAGAGCAGATACCGTGTAAACCGAGGAAGAGGCATGGCATTGAAATTTAAATGGCAGAACGGCCTGTTGCATGCCGTTCATGGAGCTCAGGTCGGGTTCAGAAATTGTAATAAAAAATGAAAAATAGGACCTCCTTGTCGACCCGTTTTTACCCTTTCGGCTACTAACAGTTGCTCTAATATAAAAAAAATCCGACTTTTCCAAATGGACCATCCGGAACATCATTCCGGGCATTCTTTTTATCTTGGATACGCCAATCAGAAAGCAGCAACACGCGCCGGGCTATTTTCTCTCTAACCCTTCTTTGCTATGCGTAATTCTTTATTGATTTTTTTCTTTTGGAGTCTGCCGGGACAGGTACTGCTTGTAGCTCAGGCGACCAAGGTGACGCCTTTACCTTTGGTATCATCCGTAGAGTATAATGCAGGACAGGTATCCTCCCTGCAAACCACTGCGCTGCATGCCGAAATCCACCCTCAGCTTTCCGGCAAAAAATGGGCCGTCGCTATGCGCTCTGTTTCTTCCCGAAAACATTATGAAGATGACATCGCCGTCATCAAAGCCTCCAAACAGGAAACCAAATTACGATCCTACGACCCCGTGGAAGAATCGGGATCCCGTTCTGCAGGACTTACACCGGTACTGGGCACCAATTTCGAAGCCAACTGGCTCACCGAGAGCACACCTCCGGATAATACCATGGCGATCTCCAACAGTGGTATGATCGTCACGGCCAATAATGATGGGATTGAGTATTATACGTCGGCCGGAACATTTCTCTATTTTGATTTCTGGTCTGATTTTTTCCATGACAATACACTGACTAGCTCCATCTACGATCCCCGAGTCATTTATGACAGTGGAGCAGATCGCTTTGTGATGGTGGTCCTCCATGGTTCGAGTGCGTCGACGTCGAAGGTGTTGGTTTGTTTTTCAAAGACTAATAATCCGCAAAACGGATGGTGGATCTATACGCTCACCGGCAATCCGCTCGGCAATAATTGTTGGTTTGATTATCCTTCTCTCGGCGTATCGAATCATGAAATCTACATCACCGGAAATCTTTTTGTGACCGGGGGCTCGTTCAACCAGGCTGTGATCTACCAGATACCTAAAGCTGCCGGATATGCCGGTGGTAGTCTGGACTGGCAATACTGGTCCGGTCTCAGCTCGTCACCCTTCAGGGCTTTCTCTCTCGTGCCGGCTTCGTATGGCCATCAGGGAAATTACGGCCCCGGCATCTATCTGATCAGCAGCGAATCTTCGGGCAACGCTGTCGTCCGTCTATGGGACATTACAGATGATATGTCCGGTGCTCCACAGCTCAATAGCCATACCATCTCCACGACCGCCTACAGCCTGCCGGCGGATGCATACCAGTTGGGCAGCGAAGATGCGCTGGACAATGGTGACTGCCGAACGCAGAGTGCTTTTTATCTCAATGGAATACTTCATTTTGTGCTGCATACCGACATCGGAAACGGCTGGAACGGGATCCATTACAATCGACTTCATGTCGGTACATCGACCAACCAATCGTCGACGTTTGGTTTACAAGGCAGCTTTGATTATTCCTATCCGGCGGTGGTGCCCTTTTCGACTACGGTCACCAGTCCGTCGGTCATGATTGGTTTTCTGCGCACTTCCTCTGAGATCTATCCGCAAATCCGTGTCGTGCATTGTGATCAGAGTATGGAATGGTCGAATTCCATTTTGGTCAAATCCGGTGAAACCTATGTCGATATCGGAGGCAATACCGAACGCTGGGGCGACTATACAGGTATAGCGCGTCGTCACAACAGTGCCTCGGGCCGTATCTGGATGGCCGGCAGTTATGGGGCCAATATTCCCAGCCAGTTTGTTACCAACACCTATAAAACCTGGATCGCCGAAATCTATGGTAACTCGACTGTCAGCCTCGAAGAAGCAGATCCACTGGAATCATATTTGGTATTTCCAAATCCGGTCTATGACCTGGTGCAGATCCGGTTTTCTCTTGATCAGCAAATGCCGCTGACCATCACCGTATATGATATGCAGGGAAAGGCCATACGTGAATTGTACCGGGATACACCGCGTGCCGGGACGTATCAGTTGTCGTTCAACCGGGATGCATTGCCTGCAGGAACGTATGCTGTGGTCCTGCGATCTCATCATCAAATACTCCGAAATGAAAAAATCGTTGTGGCAGATTAAAGTGCTGTTTATGGGTTTGTTGACGCTGTCCGGGTGTACATCACCGGGATCGGGAGCCTCACAAAAGGTTGTTTCACCTGACACCGTTCTGATGATGGTGAAGGATAGTGTGCTTCCGGATTCACTTGGTATAGGGCAGCATCCGGATTCGCTTTCTCGTGCGGTACGGCAGCCGGACAGTATTCCAAAGCACATAAGACCTGGTGGAGCCTCAGGTGCGATCAAAGAAGCCCCAAAACATGATGCACCGGATCAGATGAAAATAGACAGCATTAAAAAAGAAAAAGCAAAACTCAAAAAGGGCGAGCAGGATTAGATGGGGCGAATGATGCGGTTTGGAATCCATTTCCCGGCAGCAGGAGGGAGTGGAAAGTAAAGGAATGACAACATGACTTCGTATTCTCCTTCTCCTTTAATGAGTTTGGAACATTGTATATGTGTATCCGGCATTTCATCCGGGGTGTTGTTGAACAAAATATAGTGATGGGTGAGTTGGGTGACATTTATAAATTGAGAACTTACTCTGGCATTTAGATAAAATTTAAAACATATTTAACCCTGAATAAAGATTGTTATGGCTCTTATCAAATGCAAAGAATGCGGACAAGAAATGAGCGACCAAGCCATTTCTTGCCCGAAATGCGGCTATATAAAGCCAAAAACATCTACTGAAGATCAAGCCAAAGGATGTATTTTTCTCTTGGTAATATTAATAATCGGATACTTTGGGTGTAAAAGTTGCGAGTCTGATTCTAGTCAAAGTGTGAGCCAAACAAAACCGGAAATACCCAAAACGACAAATGATCTAATTCAGGAACAGTTCAGTGCATGGGATGGATCACATCGAAAACTAAAGGAATTGATAAAGGCAACGATGAATGACCCTAAAAGCTTCGACCATGTGAAATCGGGCTATGTGGAAAATACCGATGGGACTATATCTGTTTATACCACATTTAGGGGTAAGAACGTTTTTGGAGGCGTTGTGACCAAGTCAGCATCAGCAAAATTTACCATAATGGGAGAATTTGTAGAACTCATTGAATGGTTTGAGTAGTGGCTTTTACCCATAACACCTGTGTAACAACTTGGCAGCCCGGATAACCCTTTCTTTGCTTCTGATGGTGAGAACGCTGTCGTATTACGCTCACAACCCGACATTCAACTTTCAATACTTTTTCAAAATGAAAACAACCATTTCTTCCTTACTTTTCCTTCTCTTGATTAGCTTTTGCACGGCTCAGGATCTCCGATATGAAGTCCGGGGTAAATATACCCGGGGTGTCTCGTTAGAAAAGCTCCAGGCGCCAAAGACGATGATGGATATTCGTCCCGGGTACCCATCATCCATGATCGAAGAGTATACGTCTACAGAAATATCCGTGATGTCAGATGGCCAGATCCGTAAAGCCTCAGGCCGCAATGAAAGGCTGAGCGAAGCGCAACAAAACCTTTTACGTACGGCTGACATCGGCAGTGATATCGAAGTGAATATCGGGTATATTCATCAAAATCCGGTCACCCTGTTTCCGGATGTTCGCAAGATGCATTTTGTCATCACGGTGGTACCTGAAGTCGAAGCATCATACCCGGGAGGCTATGAGGAGCTGAGCCTGTATCTCCAGGTCAATGCCATAGAAAAAATCCCCGCGGAGATGTCAAAGGAAATGAATCCGGTCATCATCCTCTTCACCGTCAGTGAGGAAGGGAAAATATCTGATGCCAGGGTATCGGAGTCTTCTGCAGACCCGGATATTGACCTGTTATTGCTCAACGCCATCCGCAAAATGCCCGATTGGAAACCTGCCGTGAATGCGGAAGGGAAGAGGGTTGGGCAGGAATTCCAATTTAGTGTGGGGAATGTGGGATGTTGAGTGGTGAGTGGGGTGCTTCGACCTGCTTGACACATCCTTGTGCTACAGCTCAGCAACCGTGGTGAGTAGTGAGTTGAGCTGATCTTCGGAATAGGAAAATACTCTGATATCCACACGGAACAAAAGGTGACTGAGCGGAGTCGAAGGCACCGACTCTGCTGCGCTTCGACTGGCATTTCTCCTACTTATGCGAAGTTTGCAACTTCGCATAGAGATGTTCTTTTTGACGTTTGCAACTTCACTTTAACCACGTATGCAATGGAGGGCCCGTGATGGTCGTTTCGGCTCCGCTCGTTTCGACTCCCTTTCATCAATTCTCCTGCTTTCCGCCTGGCGGTCGGAATCTCTCCGCTCTCTACAAGTCTCATGCTCTGATATCCGTAAAAAAGCGACAAGCATACGAGCCTTAACCTATTTTGGATTCCCGTCTTAAATTATTCTATTTTAATCACCTGTTGTACCCAGGTCTTCTCTCCGGAAGCATTATTAATCTTAACGAAATACGAACCGACAGGCAAGCCTGCCATATCAAATACTTGTGATCCCGCCGCATATTGCTTTACGCGATTACCCTTGCTATCAATAAGTTGGACCGTATATCTTTCGCCCATCCCCTCAATCCTAAACTCACCCGTCGTAGGGTTCGGATAGATGAGCACCTCTTTCAGATCCCTTATTATAGTCGCTTCTTGTAGCAGGATACCGTCCCACTGTAGCACTCTTACGGGACTTTGTAAATCAGCTACACTCATCCACTTCTGACGCAGATACGCAGATGCCCCTTCCATTTCTTCCTGTGTCAATGCCCGGTCGTACAAGATGATCTCCCCGATCTTCCCTTCCCAATGGGTATCGGTGTAGAACAACGCATCATTCGAAACTTCCGTCATCACCGTTCCCAATATGCAAAACTCCATGGGATGCGGTGTAGTGAATGGATCCACCCACTCACCATTTAAATACGTACTGCCCTCGACTGTGCGACCCGGCGCTGTATTCCCGTAGATCTGTGAAGCATCCGAATGTCTCGGTATGTTTCTTGACAGCCCTTCAAATGGAGCTGTCTCCGGAAAGGAAAGTGGATTCTCCTGATAGGCCATCAAAATCGTCTGATACCCTGTCTCGCTATGCTGCAGGCGTTGCAGCCAGATCGTAGCAAAGTCGACAATCCCCAATCCATTCTGAAAATTGGATCGGAAGGCAAACCAATTATGATCTGCCCACGCGTTTCCATTGGAAAAAATCCAGTCATGCATGGAGCTTGTTGGAGGTGATGGGCTGTCGATGATCTGATCTCCATCGAGATCCGCCGCATCCATGCGAACGATCACTCCACTGAGTGATGCAGGATCAACAGGATCAGGAGATACTGCCGACCATTGTGCAGACACATAATAGGTACCTGCTTCAGAAGGCGAAAAAGTCGACCCGATATGTACCGGTCCCCCACATTGATCCTGATCATACCATAGGTAGGTCAACGCCGGATCCGGATTGACAATGGCTAATGTAGTATCCGCGACCACCTCATAAACTTCCGGTGTGGCTACTACCGTGACCGCAAAACCTTTAAGCGGGGTGCTCAACGCATGTGTGGTGCGATCCATGGCGCCTACATAATAATTGCCGGTATGCAACGGCCTGAACCACCCTCCTATATGCAAAATGATGGACCCTTCCTGATCGGGAAACCAGTAATACTCTACATCAGCATCTGGCGTTTCAATAGCCACCTGACATTCACCATCTTGAACCACCTTCAAATCTACAAGAGGAGATGAATCCACATATCCTATTGTCACGCTGTCCGAATAAACAACAGCGTTGGCATCCTTCACGATATATCGATAAAGGCCTGCTTCCAGATGGCTCCGGTAGTCTTTATTCAAAAAAACGCTATTGGATATAAAGTCATCTCCGGAACGCACGCCCACGATTTCCAATTCCTGGATCTGTGTAGCGATGTCGCCATAATTCTGATGCACATACAGACGGTAATAAACATACGGTGTCGTGTTAGCAAACAAGAACCCCCGGCGTTCATATCGTTTGTCAAAGACATGATCCATTTGCTGATCGAGACTCACCCAGTCGATGCCATTCAAGGAGCCCTGAAACTCCCAGTGTCTCGGATCGCGCTCAGGCACATCATCTGCTGATGTAATGGCGTAATAGTTCACAATCTCTCCGGCAGGTAACCGGTAGCCAATAAATGCTCCCTGGGCGACAGCATGGAGCCATTTTGTAGAGCGTGAATTATCAAATGCAAACCGGGGGTCGTGACCCCATGTGGACCCACTGCTGATAATCTGGTTGGTATTTGTATCTGTCAGGTCATGATTGATCTTGTCTTCCCACATTATCGTATATGGAAGCCTTCCTCCCCGGATATCCAGATAAATTTTTCCGGTTGGCGCATCGACCGAGGTAGGAAAATGTGTCTCATGAACATCAAGTGCCATCGCTGCCTGACTCAGGCTAATCGTCCTTCTTACAGTACAACCATCTGCCGTGGTGATATCGACGAAGTAGGTCCCCTCCCCTGCGACCGTGATAGACAGAGCCGTCGATCCGGTAGACCATGCATAGGAAAGTTCGTCGGTGCTGTAATTATTATCCTCGACAGACAACGTCCATTGATCAGCATGGAACGAAGTACATAGTTGCGGATCCAGAGTGGGATCTGAACCAATAGAGATGTCGTTGGTGACCCGACAGCCATTTGCATCGACAATGTCAAACAAATATTGTCCAACCGACAGATTGGAAGCAGGATTTGAAACTGCGTTGCCATGGTGATATATAGTATAAGGGGGCTGGCCGCCTGTGATAGTAAAATCAACTATCCCATCAGGCAAGCCACGACAATCCACATCATGCGTCTGCGCCAGACTCTCCAATGAATATGTGTTGATATCATTCTGATGAATCGTCCAGGTCCGTCGTTGTATAGGGTTTGGATAGATATGCTCAAACTTGGGATCATATCGGACCAGTGTATTGGTATCGTGCACTTCAAACACCAACTCGTACGCTTCACAAACATCAAATGTGACATCTACAGATTCTGTCTGGGTGGCTATGACCTTACCGTTGAGTATCCATCGGTACTGATGTGTATTGGGTTCCGGCTTGACGACATCAACAGAAAACGTGATGGTTTCTTCACCGGAAATATCGATCTCATGGGCAGCGGGCAGCGGATTTTCAATAACATGTACATACTGATATAAAAAGCAAATCACGCGCTGTACACAGGGTGAGCATAGTTCCTGGCCGAATTCCTCGCCAAAACCTCCGGCACCCATATAACATCCTCTGGCTGTAGGTCTATGGCATCCAAAATAATTGGTCATGGCTCCTTCAAAGGCGCCATACTGATCCACATATTCTTCTGTATAGGGTGTAGGAAGGGGAGTTCCTTCATTTATCCATCTCCGCCAGGGAATGTCATCGATCACCAGTTGACCGGTGGTATTGGGAGTCTCCCAGCATTGGCCATTGGACCAGCTTCCATCTGATGAATACTCATCCAGTAAGCCGGGCATCGTATGGTTAAACTCATGGAGAAAAGTTTCCCATCCCATTCCGTACATTTTTCCATCACCGACTCTTGCATTGCGGTCGAGGCCGGCCCCGCCACCGCCTCCATGTCGGGTCGTGGAAAAGAAAGTGGCCCATCCGGTCTCGTCATTCGCCCACGGAAGAAAAATAGCATCGCGTAAACCTTTTATTATACCAAAATGCCAGCCGGTGCCATCGTCAAGGGCATCAGGCCACCAGTACGCATATAAATTAAAGAAATGGCGGTATTGCGCAAACGGTATCTGCTCCAGGATGTGTCCGGGTTCAAACGCTAACAGCAGGTCATGGCGATACAGATCTACAAACTCAGCTCTATCGATAAACTCAGACCCGCGATTTTGAATGACCCAATTGATTCGATTGTCTTTGGGGCCACTATACAGCATTGTATCGATCTGTTGTACCGCCAGGATAGCGTTTATATCCTGAGACAAAAGCAAGGAGCAGGGAGAGAACAGACCAAATCCCAAAATCAATAGAAGGCGATGCATATGAGGTGTGGTTATACTGTAAAGATTGCATCAAACATAATGAAAACTAAGTTGGCTCATCTGGCTATGTATAACTATCATGCAGGCTTCGGGATCTCTCTACGCACAAATTGAGTTGAGTTTGTAAAGGGTCAGCTCTATATACTTGAGCCCAAATCTTGCCAATCGGATGTTGATGGGTTTTCTGGTGATCACCATCCGGGGCGTAGTCAGGATGCCGGGACAAACGCCTTGATATAGGAGACTTGCTTTCTACTTCGAACGCTGTCGTAATTTTATACTGTAGCTCTATAGTGCAATTACATTTTTTGCATGAAAATGGAGTATCTGCTATTTTCCGCCTTGCGGTCCGTCTCCGCTGCGATTCGATATGGCAAGGTCCTGAAAGCAACAGGATTTGTGAAATACCATTGCACGTACCCGCACGGGTCCCCTATTCTAACTTCATTTCGAGGAGCTATCCATAATACCTTCTTCTATCCTTTCTTCCACTTTCGCCTCCTCACTTACACCTGTATCACCCAACCCTTCTGTGTTATCATCATCTGGTTCGTAATTCAACCTGATCAGTAGTGGATAATGGTCCGATCCTATATCCTTAAGTTTCTCCAGGGAGAGTAGTCCAAAATCACGCGTATAGAAAATATGATCCAGCGGATACCGAAGCAACGGCACAAAAACGCTATAGGTATTGTAGAGTCCCCTGCCCTCACGAGGATCGACCAGCCCACTATATTTCCTGAAAAGTTTTGACGTAACCGACCAGCCCACATCATTCATATCGCCTGCCACGATGGATGGATTTTTGGTTTCCTGGATTTTATTTCCGATAATCAGCAATTCTGTATCTCTTTCATACGTATCAGACCCTGGTACTGGCGGCTCCGGGTGAACTCCATAGAAATCAATCTTACTTCCGGATGGCAGAGTAATCTTGGTAAAAATAGAGGGGATATCATCCTTGACCAAAAAATTTACCTTGCTTTCCGTTAAAAGGAATTTGGAGAGTAATATCATTCCAAAGGTATTCTCCATCGGATATTTTACCGCATAAGGAAAATCCTTGTCCAGCCTGCTGATAGAGGCTGCCCACTCTTGATTGGGTTCATTGATCAGCAGAATATCGGGTTTAATGCTATTGACAAGCGAGAGAAAACGTTCTTTATCCTCATTATCCATCCGTACATTCGAGACCAAGAGTGTAAGGCTGTTATCTCCCACTGGCGCATTGCTACTTTTTGCCTGGGTTTTCCATAAGGTCGTATAGACCATCACAAACCGGACCTGATATACCAGAGAGGCTGTCAGAATTAACAACAAGGCCAATTTAAACTCCCATCTGAAATCTATATAAACGAACGCCAGGATGATGGCGACTAAAGTTAAAAATGAAATTTGAACTCTTGGAAAATCAAATATTCTAATCCACCATGCCGGTGAATTAATCAAGGGCAAGCCGGTAGCTATTAGAGCAAGAATGCATAATACTATGGCAAATATTTTCATTTCTCCTAAATAGAATTTCCAATTTTATTTTATCTTACGTCTTGTCCTCACGGCACCCTCTTCTTAACATGTATTGCTTTAACAATTTGCTCTGATAGTTGTTCCAATTGAATTTGATTCCGATTCTCTCAGTTCAATGACAATGAAAGCCCGCCCCCTCTATGAAGTGAAACCATTTCTCTGTTAATATAATTGGAAAGCGTTACATAATTCTGGAGTGGCTTTACATAATTCACGTTTTCAAGTGAAGCACGAACCACTCCTTTGTTTGCAAAGAGTAGACAATCTATGTCAGCTGGAAGTCAGATAAGGCTTCATTTTGTTCGATTCACGACTTGCTCGACTGCCACGGTATCATACACACCGGGGTTATCCTTTGAAAACTGTCTGATGATCTCTTCATATGACATAAAGGATCCGGTCCTGAATTCGATAAAGAGGAATGTATCCAACCCGGTGGCAGCCATTTTGTGATCATAAATGGCAAATCGCTGCTCTGAAATTTCATCACCACCAGAGGTAAGTTGAAAACTCAGATCCCCATCGGGAGAATGAAGGGCCAACTGGCAATCATCTCTTTCAACTGTGTAAGACCGCTGTAAATGACTTTCAAGAATCTTCACAATCGCAGTAGTCTCATTGAAAAATTCAATGGTGTCGATAAAGTACTCTGAACAAGGGTACGTAGATGGCTTATGATTCAGGATGTAGAAACTCTGATGACTAAGATCATACTCAATGGTACCATTCCTGATTTCCAGTGGTGGATCCATACGGAGGTCAAATACCTTTGATGCCTCAATAGCGTGATAATCGAGTTTATATGTGGCAAGCAACTCACAATCTGTTTCAGGACCTGTGGGTCCCCGATCACAAGAAGTAAAGGTGATCCCAAGCGAGGTAATCATGCATATTAGATATTTCATTTAGAACGTCCGTTAATCGGTTTGGCTCCTACACGCAGGTAGGTAATTCAATTTACTTGCTACGAGGAACTGAGCTTTAGACATACAACATATATTTACCTCGAACCACATCAGTCCTATTGGCCTCGCAGAATATATTCATGTATAATAAATGTCAATTATAGCCGGTGTTTTCTTGTTTGTTCAAAATCTTTATTGCTCTTTTAGTGAGATCATCAATGTCATTTTTTTCATCAATGTTTTTCTTGCCGGTGTTGAAAACCATCTCAGCATGTTTGATCACTGCATTTTTATGACTTTCACTATTTGTAAATGCATATATGGTTGTCAATGCTTCCATCAACCGAATAATTATAGCAGGACTTCCTCCTGAGAACTGTCGAATTTGATTAAAAGCAGAATCTAAAATACCCTCGAAGTCCAAAGTATTCGCAATAATTCTAAGATTTTTCTCTTCATCAAATCGATATTTTGAAGGCAATTTAACTTGAGCTAAATAGCACATAATTGCAGAAAGATTATCAATACATGCTATTGCTGTGTATGGGTCATTTATTCCGGGAGAGAGTGCCCGTACAGCGATTTCGACCATCTGGTGAATGGAGAATTCAAGGTCTTGTTGAGATGTTTTGGTTTTCCCAATGACAAATTGGTTTACGATTTTATCAAATTCATTTTTTTCCCAATCGCCATTTGAAAAGAGCAATCCTAACTCCACACCTTCAACTAAGTGTTCTCCGGGTCTGTAATACAACTCCAGTAGTGCATCATTCCTGGCAATGATTTTCATCAAAGTCTCACTATCTAAATATTGAAGATAGCCGCTTTTAGGCGATATTATAGAAACCTGTTTTTGATAACCTGAAACAGCATTAGAAACCTTAACATTTTCTTCATTTTCTTTTTCTTCTCCCATTTTTTCAGGGAACAATTCTTTTACTTGTTTATAGATCAATTTGGAAATATCAGAGACCACTTTATCAGCCTGAAGGCTTATGGCGATTTGATAGATAAAAATGATTAATAAAATAATATTTGTTATGGCGGCTATAATGGCCACAAGTATAGATATGGAAGGTATGAAGGTATAATCGTCGCTGTCGGTTATGGAATTTAAAACCAGCAGGCAATAGAGATATGTTGAAATGTATAGCCCCAACACAACCTGATTGAGCCGGACATACATAAAATTTTTGATGAGCCTCGAACCAAATTGTGATGATGCAAGCGTCAAAGCTACTAGTGTGATGGAAAAAACAGTTCCTGCCACACCCATCATTGCACTGGATATAGTCGATAATATGCTGCGTGCAGAATTAGAGCTGCTTACTAAAAAAAATCGAACCCAGCCTTCTTTTGAAATAGTTACTAAACTATCTAAATATACCAGGGATATGGACAATAGTATAGAAAAGCCTATAATGAGTACCGGCAGAAACCAAAAGGTTGCCCCTAATTCTTTCCAATAAAAAAGCAGTTTTCTCATAAACTTATCAATAATTATAGTGCCCACATACTATACTGGTGCGGAATAGATTTTCCACCTTCATTGTGTTTTGTTGTTTTTAAAATTTTCGAGAAGCATAACTTCTTTATCCCTGTACCTGCAGACGCTAAATTTACGCAAATCCTCCCAATTGCATCCGGATAGTTGCAATGGTGAGTAGTGAGTAGTGAGTAGTGAGTAGTGAGTAGTGAGTAGTGAGTAGTGAGTAGTGAGGGGTGAGTAGTGAGGGGTGGGGAGTGAGGGGTGAGGGGTGAGGGGTGTCGGAATCTTCGCTCGTTTCGACTGAGCTCACTGAGCTTGGATTTTGCTGTGCGTCTAAGATTGTGCTGATCCTCGGAATTGGAAAATCCTGCTTATGCGAAGTTTGCAACTTCGCATAGAAATGTTTCTTTATAAAGTTTGCAACTTCATTTACCCCCCTTATGCAAAGGAGGGGCTCGTGAAGTTGTTTCCACTCCGCTCGTTTCGACTCCGCTCAACGAGCTTGGATTTTACTTTGTGTCTAAGATTGAGCTGTTCTCCGGATTAGGAAAATCCTCTGATATCCACACGGAACAAAAGGTGACTGAGCGGAGTCGAAGGCACCGACTCTGCTGCGCTTCGATTGCATGGAATCTGTGCCATCCGGCAGCATCTGCTTTCCGCCTTGCGGTCGGAATCTCCGCTGCGCTTCGACTGGCATCTAAATATCGCGAACCGCACCTACATATTCATTAATCGGGACAACCGTCCACCTGCACTTCCAGGAAATTGCCTTGTTTCGACCAGAATCCCTCGAGCATATCGATATAGTTTCCGGCGGAATAAAAGATCTCTGCCATATTTCCACCCATCAGTCTTGTCGATGTAATATTGTTTTCGGCATGATAATGTTGTGTGCCTATGGAAAGCGGGTTGCTGAGATCATTGCCCGGTGTGAGGACCAGATTATATGGACAAGATGTATACGTTTCCGATCGCCAGATGCCGCGACCAAATGTACCGGCATAGATATAATTCCCAAAGATCTCGAGATCTTCAATCCGTGTATTGGGGAGTAGATTTCCAAAGTAAATCCAGCTGGACATGGCCGCATTACGATAAAACACGCCGATCTCTGTACCAACATAGATCCCATCATTACTTCCGGGTTCATAGACAAGACAGATCATCGGAACATTCGGCAAGCCATCGGAGATGTTCACCCACGTCAGGCCACTATCAGGAGAGAAAAACACTTTCATGGTATCGACGTATCCTCCGAGACAAACCCACAGTTTCTCTGCCGCAGCCGGATCTGTCTCCACATCCCTTGCCCCCGCAATCCCGTTAAATGGCGTACTGAGCAATGACCACGTAGGTGAGGTAGCTGAAATGTCATTACACCGGTACACATTGGTGCCATTGCAGGCATACATGACATCCGGATTTGAAACACCCTGGACAAAATTGGTTACACCTCCACCCATAAAATCGGAAAGACGCAGACTGTCCCAACTGAATCCAAATGCGTCACCATTTCCACGGTAGATCTCGTTGAAGGTGGATACAAAGACATAGTCAGGATTAGTGGTATGCATTTCGATTTGGGTAAACCAGAAGTCATTATCGCCCAGATCAATCGGCGAGATAGGGATTGACGTACCGAACTGCCTGCGATACACTGCATTCTGCGTACTGATGTATTGAATGGAGTTGTCACCGGTATGCCATGTACAGCCGAATCCGTCGCCGCCCCAAAGATTGTGTGCCTGAGGGTTTGATACATTGCTTCCGTTTGTACCATTGTCCTGCGTACCACCGATATACTCATCATTGAGAATGTCAATTTCATAGAATTGCATGATCGATAACCCATTTGTCAACTCTTGCCAACTGTGCCCGAAATTGTCAGAGCGATAGATTCCTCCATCATTATTGGCATACAGCCATCCATTCTGAAAATACAGATTCTGAAAATCGGCATGCACATACGGATTGAGCGGATCATCTCTGCGCCACCATGTTTCGCGCTGCCAGGAAGCACCACTGTTCTCTGACTTCCACGCACATACTGCAGCTACGAATACTTTAGTGTCATCATCGGGATCCACAATAATCGCCAGATCGCGCCACGCCTGATCCGTACCATCGTCGCCACTCATTGCAGATCCAAGGATATTTGGCGTGTTGGACTGCATGACAAATTCCTGCCCGTTGTCGGTTGACATATAAAATCCTCTGAATGCACCGTCCATAAAATCACCACCAAAGACGGCGTAGATCTTGTCCGGAACACTGGGGCAGATGGCGATGGCCATCCTGTCGCATGTATCAGGGAAATCACTGTCATCATCCATCATCCACGTTAATCCTGCATCTGTAGAGCGCATCAGCGTTGCAGAGGTGTTGTTAGAGGCTGCCGCATACATGGTGTCCGGACTGCCGGGTCTAAACTCAATATCCCATACTGTATTTAAGGAAAGTACCTGAGTCCAGGTCTGACCTCCATTCAGTGTCCTGTAAATCCCGGTCCCAGGCGCAATTGCATCTCCCCGGAACGTTGCAAATAAAATATCCGGATTTACAGGGTGACCTAACAGCTTGTACCCAAAGCGGCGTTGTTCAGGCCCGAACTGCAGACCGGTGGGTTGCCAGGTGATGCCGCCATTCGTCGTCTTCATAACACCAATAGATGGACTATTGCTCGCTGCCCCGTCGCCGGTGAGGACGTAGATCACATCAGGATTCGTCTGATCAACGACAATCCCGGAGATCCCAATGGAAGCAAAATGATCTGTCATGGGATTCCAGGTCTCACCATCATCAGTTGTTTTCCATAGTCCGCCCACAGGAGTCCCGATCCAGAAGATATCCGGGTCGGAAGGATGAAATGCCATACAGTTGACACGCCCCACGCCACCGCCAGAATATGAGTCACTGGTGTAGTAGTCGGTCGGTCCCAGGTCTTGCCATGTACCATGGACTGCTCGCGAGCTCGAACGTTCCCGCATGATTTTACGATACGCCTGATAGTTGAGTGCGTCGTAGTTCTTCATCTCACCGGATGGCCCGACTCTGGGTTCCATCATGCCGCGCCATCGCATGAATTGCTTATAACCGGAACCCCGGCCCTTGTCATGTGTCGCATAGTAGGCTTCTATCCGGGCGACCAGGTCATGATAGTTTTCATTTCCCCCTGCCTCTCCCCGCCATCTCTGACCGCTTAATATGGCCGGGACCAACAGGATCAAAAGTCCGATTCCGATAAGTTTCATGAGCTTGCGGAGCAGAAAATGTCTCATAGCTTTTGAATTTGACTGATCCAAAAGAACTACATATCCGGGCTGGGGGAGAGTGCTACTGAGTATTTGGCCGCTTTACTTAGAATTTGGAGTTTAGTATAGTGAGTGGGGTGCTTGGACCCGCTTGACACATCCTCGTGCTACAGCTCAGCAACCGTGGGGAGTGGTCTCTTTACCTTTTACCCTTCACCTTTTACCCAACTTGCGCGCAGAACGCGCAAGAAGAAAGTATTTCATATAGTATGTCAGTCCGTTACATAAGCATGAAGGGCATACACTCCTCTAACCCCGGGTTGCACCCGGGGAATATGGCAGTTTTCTTCCAGCTGCCTCTTGTATTCGGCTGGGTTCTCACTGTGTAAACGACTCCGTCCTTCACGCTTGGCATGCATGAATTTGACAGCTTCAAATTTTTGTGTCTTGGCTTTCATTATCCGATGACTTCTCTAGGTGATCGTATGTCGATAAGCCCATATTCGTACATCAAATCTACGGAATTAAACAATCATATTCGAAACCCCCACATGCGCGTAGGTGCTGTTATGTCTTCGCCCTTCTGTTATCTCGTGTCGTGTCAAACCATCTGTAATTTTTTAAAACTGCAAAAAACAAAAGTCTGAATTGTGTCGAACGGTGTCTTGTGGTCAACCGTTATGCACTTGATTTTCTCAAAAAACTTCTTCAGTCGGTCTGTCATTGTCTTTTCCGAATATTGTTTGATTTCAATTCCACTACATTCTTTTGGCCCTTGCTCTGAAAACGTCCCAATAACCAAAACACCTTTCGCGCTTATATTTTGCTCAGCGGTTTCCAAATAGTTTGAAATTTCTTGCTCGTCTGTCAAAAAGTGAAATGCTGCCCGGTCGTGCCAAAAATCATATTTCCCGGTCGGCTTAAACGTCGCTGCATCTGAAACTATCCATTTTACTTTTTGTGCTCTGTCACCCAGACGCTGTTTGGCTCTGTCAATGGCAGTTGCTGAAATGTCGAGAACTGAAATGTCTTGATATCCCAATTCAAGTAAATGGTCAACCAAAAAACTGTCGCCACCGCCAATGTCAATTATTCTTGCAGTGGTCGGTACGTTGAATTGTTTAAAGAAGTTCAATGAAGTTTCTGGTGTCGGTTGAAACCAGCTAACATCTTTCAGTTCTTTTGTCTGATAGATATTCTCCCAATGTTTTTTACGATCAAATATTTCCATTTTTACATGTCGGTTTTATTTTTCGGTGTCGTCTTTTAGGGTGAGTCATAACGTCAGTTCGTGCAATACCCCACTCCCACGAACCTCTACCCCTCCATACCTCGCCCTGTTATTGAAAAATGTCAAAATGAAAAAATCCCACCATAGTGCTCCACGATGCGCTGTAACACCTGGTCAATAAAAAAGTCTAATCCGCTTTCCTTTCTCTGTTTTACCATACTAATTTACGGAAAAATAGGGAAAAGGGGTGACAATAGGCCTGGTAGAAAAAACAGATGTGGACCCATCAGGTAGAACGGTCAGGGCTACCCGACGGCAGGATGCGTGAGAAATGCAGATCGCCCGATTACAGCGTCAGCCAACGAAATTGTATATTTGAAGATCATGTCTTAATCTTCCAAGCTTTGAAATTAACTCTTCTCGTACCTGTTTTTCTTGTTGTGTATGTTTTGGAATACGTTGAATCAACAAACGATATAAAGTACAGTACCTTCCTCCGGTTTGATTTTCAGACCAGGGATTTACATGCAAGACCAATTGAGATAGAATCCTGTAACCGTTCTGGATGTGTTCCCGTAACCACAGTCTCCGTATCACCCGATCCGGTTTGCCCTGGAAGTACATCAACCTTTACAGCAATAGGTCCAGTACCTGGTGCTACATTATATTGGTATGATGCTCTTGTCGGAGGAACACAAGTTGGTACGGGTAATCCATTTACGAGTGTGTCACTTTCCACTTCTACAACATTTTGTGTGGAACAGCAGTACCTCATTCAGCGGGATACTACGTTTGCATTTACCGGAGGACCGCAGACTTTTACTGTGCCGGCAGATATTACTTCGATTGATATTTGGGCTGGTGGAGCGGAGGGTGCTGATCAGTTTTCAAACATCAATATAGGAGGAAAAGGAGGTGTGTCAACCGGAACCATGGCGGTGTCTCCAGGCCAGATTTTGCACATCATAGTAGGTGGAAATGGAAATATAATAACAGGTGGCTACAATGGTGGAGGTGATGGTGGAGATGCAGCTGGTAGTTTGAATAATTTTAACCCTGGTGGCGGTGGTGGTGGTGCATCGGATGTACGAATCGGTGCAGGTACTATATCAGATCGGGTATTAGTGGCTGGTGGCGGGGGCGGATTTGGTAGCACCGGTGGTTCGCAACCTGTAAATGGAGGTGGATATGGTGGAGGTTTGGTGGGAGGAGATGGAGGCTCTGGTCCCTATAGTGGCGGATTTGGGACAGGAGGTACACAGATTGCCGGAGGATTACCCGGTTTTGGCAGTTTAGGGGCTGCAGGTTATCCAGGATTATTTGGATTGGGGGGAAATGGAGGGGTTACCGGGCTTACGCAACCCTCTGGTGGTGGTGGTGGCGGTGGCTATTATGGTGGTGGGGGTGGTGGTGCTTATCTCAGCACGGGTGGTGGCGGTGGTGGCGGTGGTTCCTCCTACATTGGTGGTGTCCTAGCTGGCACAACAGCTATTGGGGGCCAGCCTGGTCATGGGAAAGATGGAAAAGTGATTATTTCTTATCTGGAACCTTGCATTTCACCAAGAGTATGTGGTACTGTACAGGTTGACCACCTGGCACCCTCCATACAGTGCCCACCAGATATAATGGTATCATGCACAGAAGATGTTCCCCCACCTGATGTACAGTTGGTCACTGCATCAGACAATTCCGGAGGTTCACCGTCAGTATTTTTCCTAAACGATATTATTGTAAATCATATATGCATCAATCAGTTTACCATCCTGCGCACCTATCAGGCCACCGATTCATGTGGCAATACAGCTTCGTGCACACAGACCATCACGGTTGCTGATATTGTAGCACCCTCAATCATGTGCCCGCCAGATAGTATGGTTCCTTGTGCCGCACTGGTACCTCCGGAGAACAGTGCAGGTATTGTTGGTATTGATAATTGTGATGCAGCTCCCGCGGTTTCATTCGTACAGGATGTCATCAGCAATCAAACATGTACGAACAGGTTTACTTTAACGCGGACTTACCAATCGACGGACCTGTGTGGAAATACGGCGACATGCACCCAGGTTATTACGGTTTTTGACAACGTCCCACCTGTTATTCATTTTACGGATCCATTGATCGTATTTACTCCGCACGGTGGAACGCTTCACCTGGATTGCACCGGACAGGATCCGACCTGCGACCTCACTAGATGGGATGAAAACAGCATCAGCGCTGCAGATAATTGTGATGCTACTCCGGCGATTGATTTCAACGTCGTTCTTCTAGCAGAAGGTAATTGCCTGGTGGATGGGTTTACAAAGAAATATCAATTGATCTGGACGGCAACAGATGCATGCGGCAACAGCAGTGACGCATTTGTATGGCTGGAAATCCTTGAAACGGATCTCCCATGTTTCAATAGTATATATATCCCCAATGTCTTCAGCCCTAATGCTGATGGCATCAATGACGTATTCAGGCCTTTTATTGAGGCGGTATTCACGGACTATCAGTTTGTGATTTTTGACCGATGGGGAGATTGGGTATATGAGAGCGATACGTATGGCGAAAGCTGGGATGGTATGTTCAGGAATGAGCCATTACCTCCGGGTGTATACACCTATGCACTACACTTCAGGCTCAATAACGGAGGAGTAAAACATTTTCGGGGTGATGTGACGATCGTGAGGTGATTCTCTGAAACTATTTAAAATGGCTTAAATGTCTTACAAAGCCCTAACCGCACGCACATAGTAGCTGGAGCTCTTACTGCCCGGGTTCGCCCAACCGGCTTGAAAGTAGAACTGCACACCAGGTGTATCATGCCACTCTGAACTACTCCAATAGGAAGTTTTAGCAACGGCTGTGGTGGTTTCGTCTCCGTCACTGTCTAAGGCTTTATTTACAGCTTTGATGTTATTCCATAAGTCATTTAATTCCCCACTGCCGGGCAAGTACCAATCGCTGTAGGTGCCCGTGCCGTAATTGGCGTTAATGTAATCGTCAGTCCAGTTGTTCTCTTTGCTCGTCATCAAAATTTGACAAGTCCATCTTCCTTACAATTAAATAAGGACAGAACTCTTTAAACGGATAGTCTTTGTATTTCTTATTTACCCAGCCAGTCCCAAATTGACCCGATTCTGTCTGAATTTGAAGTACTGTAACTGAGTCGCCAGGGTAGACAGTCCTATCTGCCGAAATAACAGGGAGTGCTCATAAATTTTTTGGTGCCTGCAATTTGAATAAAGGCAAAGAAGAGCAAAATGTAGCCTAAAATACCATACCGTATTTTATACCTTATTTTCACTCAACTACACTTTTACTTTTTTTGGTCAATACAACTCCTGCTGCAATCATCCACCCGATACCAAAAGGGATAATGATATATCCGAGTGCCACCATTCCCGTGAACAAACTGAGGATCACAAGCAGTCCACATATACCAGCCAGATAGCCCCAAACAGAAAGCCAACCCGGAACCCAATCAGACTTTCCCGCAATAGAAAGGCAAAGTGGGGTAAACCCGACAATCAACGCAGTGGCAATGTCATCAATGCGTGCTCCTATCCATCCGATAACGGTGGCAACATCAGTCGAAGGATTAATGGTTGCAAGCGAAAGCATGATGATAAATGACACAATAGCTGTAGAAGCCCCGGTGCTTGAAAGAACTTTTGCCATTTGTGACAAGCCCTGGCTTGAAGTAATTAAATCTGCCATCATCGAAGCGGCAGTAGCCATGAGCAGAACGCCCAACACCCAAAAAGAGGTATTAACAACCAGTAGCTGTTTTGCTGCCGGAAGTTGTGACATATAGTTTCCCATTTCACCATCTGCGAGTGCTTGCCACAAGTCTGTTCCCGTAGCACCCCAACAAGCTGCCCCAATAAGCATGGATACCGCTCCTGCAATGGACATACAACCCGCAAAAGCCAATGTTTGTTTATTTGCCATCACCATTTCGATTTATTGAAGTGCACAAAATTAAAAAGGGACGACCAGAAAAAATTGTATGAATGTTCCGTTGATCAAAACAGGTGTCATCTGATAATCTGACCGGGGAGTGCACTCATTTGTTTTCGATATTCTCCCGGCGTCATTTCTGCGAACTCTTGAAAAGTGCGGATGAAATGTGATTGGTCGTAAAAACCATTTTCAATACCGGCGTCGCTCAGCTTTAGATTACTGTCGTGAAGCGTCTCAACAGATCGGATAAACTGTAATAATTTCTGATAGGAGTGTGCTGAAATTCCAATCCATTCATTGAACAAGCGAAAGGTTTGCGTTCGGGAATATCCCATGATGTCCTGAATGGTTTTGGATGAACCATGCTGCTTTTGAATAAAATGATTTTTTATGGCCCTGTCAAGGTTGATAGCAATATGGAGGTCAGCCGTTTCATTGATTTTGTGAAGGAGAAAATTTTCGAACCATTGCGCTCTTTTCGTAAAACTTCGCTTTGCATGTAGCTGTGCTTCCATGAAGCGCACAGAATCAAATACAATCGCGCCTTCAACATAATAATCCCTGATTTCAGAAAGGGGCATTCCAAAAAGAGCTTTCACGGCAACCGGTTTCATCTGAATACCAAAAGTGTGAAACTTTTCAAAATTCATTTTCAAGGGTTTGGTATGTAAGCCTGAAAGAAAACAAGTGTAATTGTTTACCGGATTGTCATATGCTGACATTTTCACTGCTTCAAGGGAGCTAATCGGAAAAATCGGAAAAATAAGTTGAACCCTACCTGACGGCAATATGTTGAAGCTTCCCGGATTTGGGATTTCATCTTCCCAAATCAGATCAACAATTCCTCTCAGTTTGGTTGGTATGTAAACGTTGAATTTCAACAAGGTTCATTCATGCTCTATGTCAGTGGCTGTAGTGTCTTAATAGCATGACCACTAACGCCCGGGGCCCTACGTCGGCAGGATTCATATCTACCGATCTGTGGCCAAGTACTTTCCTGTCAAATTTACGTTTTTTCCTTTGGCCACCGTAGCTTGTGTTGGGCATTGAGCGAATGCTAGCGAAAGAGGCATTCTCAATAGTCATATCCCTGCTGAGGAAAAGTCTATGTTAGAGGCTTTTGGCCGATTTTTTCAACTGTAATGTTCAAAAAATCGACTGGATATGACCGGAATATTCAAAGGTAGCATGGAAAGGTGATGCCTGCCCCGGGGAAGTGTCCATTTTATGGCCATTGGGACCAATTTTGATACGCCAAAAATGATCGGTCTGCTATTGGTCCACTTGTGAATCCATGAGATAGTATCCCGGATGAGGGGTCAGCTCCGCTGGAATAGACTGAATCACTAAAAATTTTTACAATTTAACTCCCAGTTGTAAGCCAACTGTGAAGGGAGCAAGAGGTGACACCTCCAGGCCTGTGGAAAGGATCGACCATTGATAGCCGGCGCCCAGTTTCAGAAGTAAACGATTGTTTGCCGGGATGTCGATCCGCTGTACGGCAAAGTTTTCAAAGGGTTCTTCGTAACGTATCGATTGAGTGAACCATTGGAATCCCAGGCTGCCATAGAAATGCAAGGATGATCCATAGCGGCCACCGGTGAGCTGAAAGAAGTGGTGACTTGCATCCCAAATATCGCCGGCTTTGATGTCTTCATAGCCAGCGGAAACTGCGAGAATAGTTGATTCAAGTTCAAAATAGGGGGCAAAGTGATGCCATACCGACAAACCGAACGTGGAGAAACGTCCCACCTGCTCGTCAATGGTGAATGTGATGAAGCGCAGACTCGCGGCACTATTCCATATACCTTCCACACTGAGTTGAGGAACCGCTGTCGAAATAAACCTATACTCAAAACCGCCAGGAAAGACATGGCTGTACCCATTTGATTCGGTCACCACCAATGCTTCATTCTGGCCCAATACTGTAGGTGCTTCAACCACATGCCGCTGGCCATCGACGGTAGACATATAGGAGGCGTCGAAAGTGTGGTATCGGTCCGGTATAAAAGACTGCGTGGCCACCAGACTGAGACCGACTCTCAGACGAGTCTGAGGTCTTTGACTTTGCCAGTGCATTGACAATGCGTTATTCAGCACATTGGATATGGGTTGAAAATAGCCGGGTCCGTTTTGAGGGTGGGCATAAACTCGACCGAAGACCGATATGATCTCCTGTGCTAAACCAGGGGAGATGTCCATGGAAAGAATCAACACAGATACTATGGTTGCCCGGATCTTCATTATTCACAATCTTTTGCATGAGTTCCGGCCGGCACGTCCACACAGGCCCGAAAACTGAACTTGAAGGAAAAAATAATGTCGAGATCAAGATGCGTCATCTCATCTGTACCCCGGGGATTGAGAATCAGATCCAGTATATATTCATTGAGACTCCCGGATTGGATCATCTGGTTCAGTTGCCGGAGCATTTCCTCATAGTCATCACCTAAATTCAATTGTGCCGGGTCAATGATCAGGTTACCATCTATGAAAAGATCATCGATGGAGAATACGGTAGTGGTCTGGCTGCTATCCGCTGAGAGTTTAATATCCAGATACTGCGCCTGATGATCATCCCTGGGGTTTACTTTAAAGCCAACATCGATGACAAAAATATCCTCAAGAGCTGCGGCCTGAGGTATTTTCTCCCTGACCAGCGCGACAAGATCATCATGACTAAAGGTCAACTTCCGGAGCAGTGGTCCGAAGCCTAGCACCTCATAACTGAAGCCCTTGTTGAACTGTCCGACAAATTGCATATCTTTCTTCGTCAGGATCAGGTTATCCGACTGACATGCGCTTAGCACCATGGCCATGATGACCAACATGATGAGATACCAACTTTTATTTCCGAACATGATGCTGGATTTACAAAACTTAAAGCATGCAAGGGAGTGCGGTGAAAGGGGGAGAAGGGGTCGTCGTTTTTAACAAAACAAATCACGGTATGATTGGTTCATGAACGCTAACCACCAGATCGTAAAGGAATCCGGAACATGCAGTATTGACCGGTTGATGTGGGAATCTGGATTTGAACTGATCCGACTCCGGCTTGATGTCGGGTGAAACCCGGTACATACTTCATGATGGTGGATTTTCCGAAATATACAGAAAGTGATTTGGAATTAAAAGGGGCAATGGAATAAAATATGTTAAAAATCAGGGGTTATTGCACAGTCTGACGTTTCAGGCTACCCGCTGGCCTGGACGAGCTGAATGAAGCCATCTTACAACTCTTGGAGCGCTACAATAACAAAGCTTTCAGCCATCGCGATTATAGTCGAAGACAGCTTTTTGAAGAGGTAGAGCGAGAGACGCTTCAGCCTTTACCCACATACCGGTTTGAGATCCTGGAATCAAAATCAGTGACCGTCATGAAAAACGGCCACGTCAACCTGAGTATAGACAAGCACTATTACAGTGTGCCGTATACGTTCATCGGGCGAAAAGTCAAGCTCTACTTTAACTCCGAACGCGTGGACATCTTCAGTCACTATGAGCGGATCGCCTCCCATGCCAGGGATCAACGACGCTATCAGTACACCACCTATCCAGAGCTTCTGGCCAGTTCTCACCGCTATTTGTCCGAATGGTCACCAGAGAAGTTTATCCGCGAAGCGGAGGCTATCGCAGAGCCCGTTAAAAAATTTATTGAAGCGGTATTGGAAAACAAAGCACACCCTGAGCAGGCATACAAATCCTGCTCAGGCATCTTGAGCTTGCAGCGCAAGGTGGGCAAAGAACGATTGAGCCAGGCGTGCGTAAGGGCACTGGAACACCAGATCTACACCTATCCGATCATCCTGAGCATCCTCGATAAGCAATTGGATCGGCATGTATCACCGGCACCTGAAATCATAGAGGAAATGCCGGAGCATGATAATATCAGGGGTCATGAGTATTACCAATAATCATCTTTCAACACTTAACCATTATCAACATGAGTAATCAACAAACATTAACAAAAATGAAAGCCATGCGCCTGCTGGGCATGCACAATGCTTTTGCCGGCTGCCTTGAAAAAGGCCGTACCGAACATTTTACACCGGATGAACTGACGACCTTCCTGGTGGATCATGAGTGGGATGACCGTCACAATCGAAGCATTGAGCGAAGTCTGAAGAATGCCCGCTTCCGATACAGTGCTTTGATCGAAAGCATTGACTACAGCGAACATCGCGGAATAGACAAAAACCAGATCCATCGATTGGCAGAAGGTACTTTTATTACACGAAAGGAGAACCTGATTGTGACAGGTCCTACGGGTACCGGCAAAAGCTATTTGGCATCTGCTTTGGGGCATCAGGCTTGTCAACTTGGCTTTAAGGTGCTTTATACCAATACGCTTAGGCTCTTTAATCAGATCAAGATGGCCAAGGCCGATGGATCTTCGATCCGTGAACTTGCTAAAATCGAAAAGCAGGACCTTCTCATCCTCGATGACTTTGGCATCCAGCCGTTTGATACCCATACCCGCATGACCTTGCTCGAGATCATTGAAGACCGGCACGGTAAGCGATCTACCATCTTTGCTTCGCAACTGCCCGTCAGACAATGGTACGAAGTGATAGGTGAAAAGACCGTGGCGGATGCTATCCTGGACAGGATCGTCCATGACGCCCACCGGGTAGAACTGAAGGGAGAATCGCTTCGGAAAACAAAGGAACGAATCGCCAAAGAAAGTGAACTGGAATGATTATCTTGAAACCGCTAAATCAAGCCACAAACAGGTATGAAAAATGAGGGAACGGTCGCGGGGTCAATTTGGAGCGGAGAGCAGGGGTCAATATCAGCGGATTATCCAGTCATTGTCTTGTCCTGAAAAAACCTTACACATTTTGTGAGTAATCCTGTTTTTTCTTTACACCGGGCATTTTGTAGTCCGGATTTTACTTTACAATGATAATCAAATATTGGAAAGGATCAAATGGATCCTGCCAATTGTCCCT
>JBGTGP010000041.1:0-64567 GCA_041746735.1 Saprospiraceae bacterium | reverse complement strand
TCCTGAAATAGCTTGTCACTTTAAAAGCTATCAGGATGGAAAATACGAAGAAAAAAGTCAAGAAGAAGGACCCACTAAGTCGAACCCCATATACCAGAAGATCGGACCAGGAAATGGCAAAGATTGCCTCAGAGGTACAGTTTGGAGTCCTTGGGATCCGAACTGCCTGCCTGAAGTATGACTTGTGCAGATCTTAAAAGTTCATGATGTGAAGGCAACTTACCAAATCAAAGAAGAAACTTTTGAGGCAGTCTGTCACGTTCGCCATACACCCATACTATGGAATTTTTGGCATTTTTCTATCAGATGGTTCTTGGAAAAGAAGGAAAAATATTGGCATGACCTGGATCCAGCTGAGTGAAAAGCAGGATGGAATAAGAAACTGGCGCATGAAACAATATCCATTATTAGGGCATTTGCTACTATTGAATTGCCCGAACCTAATGAAATTCAACCTGAGTGTTATACGAAACCCTAGAGCTTGATTTTATCAGTTCAACCATAGGCCAGCTAAAAGAATCAAGTAAGTGATTAGAGATTATGCAAATTGCAAATTGCAAGTCTACAAGTATCATGCTAACGGTCCTTGCAAATAAGATTTTCCACTTAAACTGCCGCATTTTTCCGGAACGTGAAAAGTTGAAATCGATTTGGTCACTCCACTTTGAATGCCGATTCCATCCTCATCATTTCAGCCCGGCTGATTCCCAATTCCTTAGCCGCTTCACTCCATTGCTTGACGGATTGCAAAACTTTGGCAATTATTTTTTCCGTTTCCGCAGGTAAAATACGAAATCTACTGGCCACTTCCCGCGCAAGATCCAGTTCCAGAGCATTGTCATATTCGGTGATATTCAGATGCAATCCGGTGCTGTGAACCACAGGATTCATATCATATGCCGGGGAAAGTATCCAGCCCTTAGGGGTTAAAAGAAAGCCATGGTTCCGCAGATGGTCATCGGTATTGCTTACACAGATGTTAAAGACGATCCGCGTCCATAGTTCTTTGAGATCTCTATTCGGCTGGGCACTGTACTTCACGATACATTCTGCCAGATGCAGGTAACTGATGCCCTCTTTAGCACTCACACCATCATGAAGCCCCATTAACGTCATGGCGGAGGCGAAATGGATGCGCTGATCCTGTATCCTGTCAAAGCGTTTCGTCAGGAAAGAGTGATACTTGTTGGTAAATTTCCGGGCATATCCTTCCGCGGTCTGAATGCCTGCATGCCTGGCAAGTTGGTTGACCACGGCTTGCCATGCGCCAATATCAATATCATCCTGTCGGCTTGGGAATTTTGCGATCCACAAATTGCCTTCCGGATCTATGATGCTGGCTTTAGGTCTGGCGCCTCCAAGTGATGCGCCTGGGGCAAGGAGCAGCATAATGCTTTCGTGCAAGGCTGCGTCATCAAAGTTGACATCGTCCTCCAATCTGAGGCTTGCTGCTTCCAGTTCCCTCAACCTGATGAATGGTGGCGCACTGTAATCCTTTTGGCTATCCAGGTAAGGACCGTCCGGATCCAGTTTGAATCGCAATCCTCCCATGCGGAACTGATCAAAAACCCCAAGCAGGAAATCGCTGTCGAAGAGCGGTTTTACCTTTCGATCCTCCTGCCTTGCTGCCATGGCTTCCCAACGCTGCATCAGCACTCTTCCCCATCGGTCAGGGGATGAGTCTGTAAAGACACCGAAATTCGTCTTGCCCTGGCTTGGAAATTGAGGACCGGTGAACAGCTTTAGCTCCGGATCTAAAAGAATGGCAAACTTTGAATTGATCCAATCCTTCTCATAGGCAAAGGAGAAGATTTCATGCCCTCTGGTGACCTGGGCACTAAGGATGCCTATCGGGGTAGGAGTTTTTAACTCCTTCCAATCCGCATACACATAGATTTCCTTTCGGTTTTGATCCTTTGCCATTATCTCTTAGGATTTGCGATTTCGGCATCCTGTAGCTTCCTTCCCAAGGGGTCATCAAAGGCAATGGACTTCAAATCATTTTCTAAACCCAGAACAAAGAGGACCTGCACGTAAGCACTCATGGATACGCCAGGTTCGCCCTTTTCCAGCAACTGGACCGTCGAACGGGAGATGCCGGCGCGTTCCGCCATTTGGCTCTCAGATAGCTTCCTGCGCTTCCTGGCCAGCTTAATATTTTCTCCTATATCCTTTAGCACTTTCTCTGCTGTTGGGAGTATATATATTTTCTTTTTACTCATTTGAATGAAATATAAATCAAAAATACGTAAAAATGACTGATATTATAATCATATATTATTATATAATAATATGTAATTTGTAGAATAACACAATGAAATCATTCTACTATATTGATTATCAGCCAGATATTCAACTCCGGGTGCCGGGAAAATTAAGTTGAATTGATAATAACAAACCTGTGCTTCTTCATAGCAAAAGAGAATCGTAGTACCAAAAGGGCTACGATTTAAAACAAAAGCCGGACGGTTCCGAAGGGTCGGCACCACCTACCTAAGAGAAATCTTTATCAGGCCCTTACCCGTATTAAAACATTCAGGGTGATACTTCATCTTGCACGTAAGGTGTAGTGGTTTAGCTAAAAAAGAGAACCATACTTACTTTCCAATACAAAACCTCCCAAATATATTCCCCAATATATCCTCCGTACTGATCTCCCCGGTGATCTCGCCCAGATGATACAGCGCCTGCCGGATATCCTGGGCAAGAAGGTCATGTGTGACACCCGATTCCAAACCAGCCAGAACATCAAGCAGTCGTGTCTCCGTACGGTCCAGTGCATGGTAGTGCCGTGCACTACTGATCATCGGCAGATCCGCCGGGATATCCCGGGTCACTGTCTCACCCAGCACCTCGATCAGATACGCGATATTCATATTGTGTGCGGCGGATAGCGGGATGACGGGGAAGTCGCCGATCTTCCATTCTTCCGGATTTGCAGACGGGTACAGATCCATTTTATTGGCCACCAGAATCAGTCGGGCATCACGGGGCTGGATCACCCCGAGATCCCGCAATACATCAGAAGGGGAAGTTGTCGTGACGTCAAATACATAGATCAGGATCGACGCCTGTTCGATTTTTTCAAGGGTCCGGCTGATTCCGATCTGCTCGATTTCATCATGGGCTTCGCGGATACCGGCCGTATCCACCAGTCTGAACTGAATGCCGGAGATCACCAGGATCTCTTCAATCGTATCCCGGGTCGTGCCAGGAATAGCCGATACGATAGCCCGTTCCTCCTGAAGCAACTTGTTGAGCAGGGTCGACTTGCCGGCATTGGGTCTGCCGGCGATGACCGTCGGAATGCCTTCTTTGATCGCATGACCGATATGAAAAGTCTCTTTCAGACGGCGCGTCATGTCCAACACTTCATGCACCAGCGCCATCAACTCTTCCCGGTTAGCAAACTCCACATCCTCTTCACCAAAGTCAAGTTCCAGTTCGATAAGGCTGACAAAATCGAGCAGTTTTTGCCTCAAGTCCTGTATTTCGGAAGAAACACCTCCGCGCATTTGTTGGACGGCAAGACGGTGAGCTGCTTCTGTACCGGAAGATATCAGATCAGCCACGGCTTCTGCCTGCGACAGGTCCATCCGGCCGTGCAGGAATGCCCGCATTGTAAATTCCCCTGCCTCTGCCGGCCGCGCCCCCTGACGGATCAGAAGCGACAGGAGAGCATTGATGATATATGGCGAACCATGGCAACTGATCTCCACGACATCTTCCGAAGTATAGGATTGAGGTGAGCGATACAATCCCACGACCACATCATCGAGATGCCGGCCTTCCTCATCCACGATGCGGCCATAGTGAAGGGTGTGAGTGTGAGCCTTCTGCAAATCTGCTCCCTTAAAAACCTGATCCGTTATCGCAATAGATTTCGACCCGGAAAGTCGTATCATAGCAATCGCCGCCTGCCCCTGTCCCGTAGAAACAGCGGCGATAGTATCTGTAAGATGTGAAGGTCGCATGTGTCCGGCAAAGCTAACCAGAAGGCCGGATTCGGGATGCGGGTCATGCGTTTTGTCCAACAGGGATACAGGTAGATTCCGGAGGGATTAACCGGAATAAAACGGTTTTTTTATATTGTAGTACGAGACAACTACTCCAGAGCCGGAAGAGGGGTGCAAGGGCGGGCTAAATCTGAACCTGCTCCCGCTTGAGGTATTGTTTGGGTGTAAATCCGTATTTCTTTTTGAAAGCCGAAATGAAATGACTTGGATTCTGGTAGCCGATCCGGAAGGCGATCTCTTTGACCAGCCATTCTCCGGAGTTTAGCATTTGCATCGCGGACTCCAGTTTGTGGTCTGCATGATACTGGTGAATCGTTTTGCCATAGACAAACTTATAGCCTTCCCGAAGCGTGGTGCGCGGTAAAGAATACGTAACGGCCAGTTTATCCGGGTCCGGTACTTCATCCAGACGACTGATGATATGGCGACGTACCTGGTGGATTTTACTTTCAATAACTGGACTGAGTATCACCGGACATACATCGGTCTGTCTGCTGAAAGCCGTTTCCATCAGGAGACTGAAAATCTCCATAGATTTTGCCTGTTCGAACATTGCGTGGTAAGGAGGCTGCATTTTGTGATGCAGTAACTGATCAAAGCATATCAGGAGGGAAGGATTGACCGGAATGAGCTTCATCAGGTCTTTCATATTGACCCGGGGAGTAGTTTCCAGCTGAGTGGTATCAAAAGCGGGATTGATCAGTTTGTGAAGCTGGTTGATATTCATCCGGACGACATAGACTACGGCTGACGGCTCATGGACGATCCGAATATGCCAATTGTCGCGGGGAAATGCCAGAAAGATGGCCTCCTCCCCATGCAGTTCGAGCGGGTGGGGGATAAACGAGACCTGCAATTGTGCAGTACCTTCCCTCATGCAAAACAAGAAGATATCCCGGGGTCCGGAATTTAATTCAAGAGACCCTGATTCATGGAAGTTATATTCCTGAATATGCCCAAAACCCGGGATTTGAAGGCCTTGATCAGATTCTCTGGTGCTTTTTTGCATTTCCTGTCCCACAAGGTCAAAAGTAAGAATATCTCAAACGATCCGGGGGTAAAAAGGTTGATAGTGTTCTGATATTGAACCTGATCGTGATCATTTTTGGTGCCAAACGGTCAGAAAGGTCTATGACCAGAATTCACCGACCAATACATTGGGTGTGATGACTTTAGTCCCTGTCTATGTAAAATTGGCCGGCCTTTCTTGTTACCTTGCATGGCTAAAGACACCATACGATGTTAAGTGAAAAAATGGTTACGACGCTCAATGAGCAAATAGCAATGGAAGGCTACGCCTCTTTTCTGTATCTGTCCATGGCCGGCTGGTTTGATTACAATTCCATGCAGGGCTGTGCGTCTTTTATGTATCGGCAGGCTCAAGAGGAGCATGTGCACATGATGAAGATCTTCCATTATTTGCTGGAGATGGATGCCCAGGCGGTGAGTCCGGCCGTCAGTCAGCCACCTGCGACTTTTAAGGATGCCAAGTCTGTATTTACTGAAACCCTGGCCCACGAGAAAAAAGTCACGCAGTCGATTAATGATATTATTGAATTGGCGATCCAGGAAGGCGACCATTCCACGTATGCCTTTATGCAGTGGTATGTCACCGAGCAGCGGGAAGAGGAGAGCCTGATGCGCTCCATTCTTGACAAGATCAATTTGATCGGAGATGGTCCGCAAAGCCTTTATTTTATCGACAAAGAGCTCGAAGCCATCAACCAGGCTCAGATCGCAGCGGAGAAGAATGAGGGAGGGGACTAGTGGGGATGCCAGTCGAAGCGCAGCGAAGATTCCGACCGCAAGGGAGATGCCAGAGCAGCAGATGCCAGATACCAGATTGGATGCTGCCGGATGGCACAGATTCCAGAGTAGGAGATGCTTTTTTTAAAAGCCAGTCGAAGCGCAGCGGAGATTCCGACCGCAATGGAGATGCCAGAGCAGGAGATGCCAGATGCCAGATTGGTTGCTTCCCGATGGCACAGATTCCCAGAGCAGGATACACAGCGGAGATTCCGACACACTCACCATTCACCACTAAACTCCTCAACTTCTCAACTTCTCAACTTCTCAACCTCTCGACTCCTCAACTCCTCAACTCCTCAACCTCCCCACGCCTTACCAGAAAACAGAATAAATAATGGTGAGGATGATAATAATGAGGATCGCTGAGAGATTAAAAGCCTTACCCGTTTTGAATAGTCCTTTCTCCAGCGTGATAGCTTTTGGATCATTCCCTTTATTCTCCAGCACCGAGATGAGGATCATGAGTGCGGCTAGAATGACAAAACTCAACCCCATGCGGTCCAGAAATGGCAAAGAAGGCCAAAGGAATTTAAAGGCCGTTGACAGCGGGATAGACAGGACGACCGAGGTCAGGGCGGCATTGGCAGAAGTACGTTTCCAGAACATGCCCAACAGGAAGATGGCCACGACACCGGGGCTGATGAATCCGGTATATTCCTGGATATATTGGAAGGCCTGATCGAGATTGGCCAACATGGGCGCTAATATTACACCCGTAACCAAGGCGGCGGTGGCTGCTATTTTCCCGACCCGCACCAGTCTTTTTTCCTGCTCAGGTGTCCGCGCTTTTATAGCTTCCGGATTACTGATATCGGTTTTGTCTCCCAGGATAAGCGGCCTGTAGATATCCAGGGTGAAGATGGTGCTGGCACTGTTGACCATCGAACTTACAGATGATCCGATCGCGGCGATCAGTCCTGCAAACACCAGTCCCTTTACACCTGTATAGATGTAGGTCTTCATGACCCACGGATATGCTTCATCCGGTTTGGCGATATCCGCACCTAATACAAAAGCGGCGATCCCCGGAATGACAACGATCATGGGAAGAAGGACTTTGAGGAATGCAGCAAATGCGGCACCGTTTTGTGCTTCTTTAAGATTGCGTGAAGCCAATGCCCGCTGAATGATATATTGATTGTTGCCCCAATAGTATAGATTGGCGATCCACATCCCACCGATCAATACACTGATGCCCGGCAGGTTGAGATATTCCGGATGGGATTTATCGAGGATCATATCAAATTTTTCAGGGGCTTGGCGCATCAGCGTCTGCAATCCCTCTATAAAGCCGCCTCCCACAGCATTGAGGACCAGAAAGGTGACCAGGAGGCCACCCGAAATCAACAGGACGACCTGGATCACCTCGGTCCATACCACGGCCTTTAAGCCGCCAAAGATCGAAAAGGAAGCGGAGTATACGGCCAGGCCTATGATACAAATCCACATCGGAATGCCCATGGTGTTTTGAAGGGCCAATCCTCCGAGATACAAGACGGTAGTGATGTTGACAAAAACAAACAAAATCACCCAGAAAAAGGCCATGCCGGTGCGCACACGTTTGTCATACCGCTCTTCAAGAAATTGAGGCATCGTGTAAATGCCTTTTTGCAGAAATACCGGCAGGAAAAATTTGGCGACAATAATCAGCGTAAGTGCCGCCATAAGCTCGTAAGATGCAATCGCAAGTCCCACGACGAACCCAGAGCCCGACATGCCTATGAATTGCTCCGCGCTGATATTGGACGCGATCAGTGATCCACCGACCACCCACCAGGGCAGTGATTTGGAGGCCAGAAAATAGTCACGGGCTGTCGCTTGCTTCTCCCGATAGGAAATCCATACCCCAAAGGCCATAAGGGCTAGAACGGACAGGCCAAAGATGATCAGATCAATAGTGGATAATCCCATGATGTTGGTTTATGTTTTGGTTCAAAGCAGAACGGCTTGAAATGTAGGAAGAATATTGGAGAGTATGGCCTCCTCTTTTTAATGGAAGAGTCCAACCCCCATCCGGCCCGGGTTATTCAAGCCATACACCACCCAGGAGAAATTCAAATGGACCGGAAAGCATAGCGTCCTTCAGGCCCGGTCCAACAGAAACCTGAATACTTTCGATATTCTGTACATCACCTTTCACGCCAGACCAAACGGCACTGTAGTAGGGCAGGAAGGTGGGGTAAGGTCTTGGGAGCAGGACGGCCCTTACCGGCTTAAGTTTTTTTAGCGGAATTCGATAGTGGGTTTTTCGGGAGTTGAGCTGTACCATTGCGCCTGCAGCGGTCCCATCCTGCAGCACCACCTTGAGTTGAACTGGTAGTTTTTGTCCGCGCATGGCTTTGGCGTGAAGGACAAGGTGTTTTTTTGTGCGAAGGTCAGATCGCCTGCCAGCAATTTTGTCCCCGACGAAATGCCGGATGCTGTAATCTGCGATTTTCAGACCATAGAGGTTCTCTGGGTCAGAACGGATGAGTTGTGTGATCTTGATATACAGCCAGTCTGGTTCATTACCATCTGCGGCTATGGCTCTTGATTCTCGTAACCATATCCGGTTGAGACGATGGATGTCTGTCCCCGCATCGAAAAGAACGATCGGCGATTTACCGGGTACTACTTGTGTGTAAAAAGCGGTGTCCGGCTCGAAATTCCAGTCATCTGGTTGGGCCAGTGATCCGGATGGATATGTTTGTGGCGTTTGGCCAAAATATGTGGTTATCCAATACCGGCGACGCCCTTCCTGCATCCATTCAGCGGGTATCTCGGCAGTAAATTTAAATCCACTTCCATTCTGCATTCCTATACTCCTCAGATCGGTGTGCGATTCAAACCAAAGGTCGACCGAATCAGGTATAGTCGAAGATGCGATCTGGGCGCTTATTGTCATAGGATGGTTCACTGTCGCCTCTGCTACCGGCTGATGTAACATATGTTTTTCCTCCAGGGCCGGAATCAGAAAGTCAGCTGCGCTCCTGTAGACGTCTTCGGTATTAGGGAAATAAAACATCTCAAGCTCACGCTCACTGAAATCGATCGCCATGATCAGGTATTTTCCCGGAATGGCCATAAAGGAATTATCTGTGACGTCGATAAATTCATCATTGTTGACATGAGCTACTACTATACCTTTTTGCAGATCGGGGATATCAAGTGTGATCCGTCTGGAATTGGATTGGAGAATTGCTCTTGGGGTCTCCAGATTATTTTGGCCAAAAAGGTTGTCAATCAAAAGGACATCGGGCAAGACCTCCAGGGTCCAGAGTCCGGGGCCTATGCGATCCAGGAAATAGGCTCCGGTACCCTCGTATTTGACCAGAGGTGAGTTGCCGCAACCTGCAATAAACCTCAATTGATCCGGCTCTGGCGGAAGACTCACAGTATGATTCGTATGAATAAATTTTTCGCTTGTCATCATCTCCGCGAGGTCCTGCTCATAACTCACCCGGAAAGGCCCAAAGGTGGTATTGGACGGATATACACCATACGATGCATAGAGTGGAATCTGTCGGAAGACCTCCGCGCAGAGCATGAGACTGAGTGCTTTACCTGGCGCATAGAGAAGATTCATATAATGGGTATTATACTCGGTATTGAAAGGTGCCAGAAAGGTAGGATCATAGGAAAAGTGAGTAGCCAGTTGTATCCCTGCGGTTCGGAAACTCCGGGCCATCGCGGGGTACATATACGTGGAGGCCATATCGGCCGCATCAAATTCATAGACAATTCGGGCAGCCGCATGTTTTTTCATCACCTCATCAAAAGGAATGGCGTACCGGTCCACATTGGGCAACATGTTTCCTCCCAGTTCTTTTTGAAATCCCAGTCCGGTAGGATACCATTGAAACGTGCCGCCATCAATACCGGCATCAAAATACGCTTCTGCTAAATGCACACTATGGCTGACATTATAGAATATTGGTTTAGTGCAACCGGTAGCGCGAATTGCCTCTTTCATCCGAATGATAAAAGCGGTCACCTCTTCTGGTGTCCCTCTATGATGAGGTTCGTTTGACACTTCGAATGCCAGAATATCAGGCTCGTCTTTATAAGCTATCCCGGTATAGCGATTGACATGGTTGGCAAACTGATACAGATAACGTTCCTGGGCGGCGATGGCGAGTGGGTTTGTCAGGCAACTGTCCTTTCCATATTTAGAGGAGAAGCCAGGTGTGGGTTCATCCGGGTCTGGCCATCCGTTTCCCCAAAAAGCAATTGGCGTAATGATGGAATTGATGTTATGTTTTTTCAGCAGATAGAGGAAGTAATCGAACAATTCGAGATGTTCATTATCGATCAGATTGCCCAGCGTATCACTGATCTCGCAGTCCCAGACATGGACACGAAACAGATCGAGGCCAAGGCGTTGAAAATGGTACACATCCTGTTCCATCGCTAGCCGCAAATCGACACCCATTATTTTCCCTGACCTGTAGGCATGGGCGAAAGGTACTGTATAATTGATGCCAAATCCGGTCACTTCACGACCATCCGCTTGCCAACGCATGATACCATCTCCACCTTTCACAATAGGGTCTCCCGCTACTTGGGCAACAAGGATGGGCTGTGGTCCAAAGCACAATGCACTCATAAAAACCCACCACAGTATACTGACTTTCGGTTTTACCGCGTAGAGGCCAAAGCTATGTTTTAAGAACCTCGCCGGGGTCCAACCAATTTCTTCCACCAAGACCTTTATTGTTTGACTAGCTTTCCTGTATAATATTCACGTGTAGTCCGCAGGCTGAGGCTATATACGCCACTTGGCAATGCATCCGGCAGTTTCAGACGTAATCCACCGACATGATCCTGATCAAATGATGCCGTAAAGGTTTTTCCTGTCATATCCTGAAGTGTAATCGCTAAAACGACTTCACCTACCGGTAAATTACCCTGTATCAAAGTTTGATCGGAAATGAGGTTTGGAAACAGGATAATTTCATTTCTCCGGACATCTCCTGTATGGGTAACAAACCCACCTGGAGGCATGATCCTTTTTGAGGTGTAGATTCTATACTCGCCTGGCCTGAATGAAATCCGTCTTTCTGTATCCGTCACGATAATACTATCGCCTGTAAAGAATTCATACCAGATGCCAGGATATTGAAATTTCGGATTGATATCTGAGGGTATCACCCGAAAATTGGCGAGGGTGACGGCATCCATATCCGGGTGATGGAGATGTACTGTTTTCAAAAAGAAGTTTCCATCACTGAAGACAAAATTCTCCGTTGAAAAAGTAGGATAGTTGAGTTTGAGATGGATCAGATCTGCTGTTATCTGACGCAACCTTTCTCTGTTTTCATTTTGAAGATAATCCCATCGGATCGGTTTCGGGTCAAGCCGGCATTCATTGGCTATACTGCCATTTACGCATCGGTTGATCGAGAAGTCATATCCCATTTCTCCAAACTGCCAAAGCATTTTCGGCCCGGGAATAGAATAGAAGATGGCACTCGCTGCCGCTATCCGTTCCAGCGAGGTCGGCAAAAGTCGTGTATTGTAGCCGCCCTGGCTGGCTCCTTCATTCAGTACCCGGAACATGAGACGTTCTTCATCGTGGCTTTCCATATAGCCAATCAGATGCGGGTCATTCCATCCCCGGAACGTGTAATCAACGCCTTCCAGATCGGAGGCAAAGCCCTTGGCCGCCTGACCGAAATGATGATTAATATTACCCCACATCATCATCCCATAGTCTGATAGCACGATTTCTTCATCATTGTCTGCAAAATGCTCCATGATTACATAGGAGGTCGGGTCCAGACTCCAGATATGGTCTGCATAATCTTTGAGTATCGCGATACGACTTGCATCATAACGGGACATCAGACCGGCATCATTACCGGAATTAAACTGGGTGAGCCCTTTGGATAGATCAAACCGGAATCCATCAAATTTGAATTCCGTGATCCAATACGTCAGGATTTGTTTTACCCAGGTTTTCGTGGCTTGACTTTCATGATTGAAATCATATCCGACATTGAATGGATGCCTGGGGGTTACATTCAGATACGGACTCTCGGGAGAAGGCCTAAAATTGGTTGCATCCCAATACATCTGGGCCAACGGCCCCTGTGAAAACGTATGATTGAATACCACATCGAGGATGACAGCGATGCCCCGTTGATGCGCAGCGTCGATAAAGGCTTTGAGCTGCTCCCGTGTGCCATAATACTTATCGACGGCCATGTGAAAGGAAGGGTTGTATCCCCAGCTCACATTACCCTCATATTCGTTGATGGGCATGAGTTCTATCGCATTGACACCAAGCCGTTGGAAGTAATCGAGGGTATCCGTAAGCGATGTAAAACTATGATCCGCCAGAAAGTCCCGTAGAAGTAGTTCATAGATCACCAGTTTCTTCTTCTCTGGTTTTTCGAAATCTGTTATTTCAAAATCATAGGCTAGATAGGTTTCATCAAAGGCAGTCACAATGCCGCTCGTCATTCCAGTGGGGTAGGGAGGGAGAGTCGACATGACATTCGCATCGATCCAGAAGTCATTCGAGGGATCAAGGACGACTTCGGAAAAAGGATCCGCGATTCGGATACCTCCGTTCAACAGATACTGATAGGTATTATTTCCCGAAGCAAAATCCGTTCTTGGCAACTCGATCCAGAATGTATTTTCATCTTCGGATTGATGCATCTTGAATGCCGCGTCCGGGCTATAGGTGTTTTCGGGGCAAAGCAAAAACACAAACTCCTTGAGGGGAGCGTGTAGTTGAAACAGATAGGTGGAATCACTGAAGTAATTAAGACCGTTTTGAACACCGGCCGGGGGATCGATCCTGACAGGATTGCGGTCGAGTACGAAATACTTTTTTTCCAGCACCACTACTACAGTATCCTTTATGGCCACGAATCGCAGGAGGTGATTTCCGGGATCTACCGGGTGAAGGTAGAATTGGGTTTGATCGGTCATATCCGCAAAAATCAAAACATCATTGTCATAGATCAAAAGGGTCACCGTGTCACTGACCACGATGTCAATAAACAAACTATCATCGTCATACAGGAGTACATCTGAGGCGGATGGTGATCGTAACACCATAAACAGACCCATATCAGAAGGATATACATCGGTAAAGATATCAGTACCGTCTGTATTTCGTCCGACAATAGAGCCGTTGACATTACGAAAGACAAATGCCATCTGGAACACCTCTACAGGTGCGGGTATGTTGTAGAAATCGCTGATGTTATAGCTGATGGAATAAATATTTTCCTCTTCACGGGTCATCAGTACACGCGGGTCAGGCGTGCCCCAGTTGCCAATGACATGTCTCCAGTCATTTCCGTTTGCGCTTTCACTGGTGATGACACCGGTATGCGCATAGACATTGTCCTGAAATCCATTGAGGGCGCCATTCCCTTCTGATGCATCAAAGTAGACGGTGACGTTATCCTCTTTTGTCGGGAATGAAGGAACCGTCCAGACGACCAGTCCGGTCGCTAGAACACTTTTGCCTTCGCGTACATGATGGCGTTTGTTGATCTGCAACCTGCCAGTCTTTTGCCGAAGACCTGACGGCCAGTAAATCACCAAACTATCAATGTTGACAGCATCACCCAGCCCAAAATGGATAATAGATGAGTTTTGGGATGCATAGCCTGAGCCACCTGTCAGAAAGGCGGTCTGGGATTTTCCACTACTATACAAGACCACCCGACTTCCAATAGCCTGTGTATTGGAGGCAATACCCTCCAGTTTTAAGGCAATATAATTTCCTGTCTGCGATTGATTTCTGAAGATTTGGTTTCCGTCGAGTGGGCCTTCATTGATCACGACGATATCGAGTTTGCCATCCTGGTCAAAATCAGCATATGCGGCTCCATAAGAGCCAAACTCGTTTTGAACATTGCCAATGATATCTTCCGAATGAAAGAGCAAGTTGCCCTGATTTGTATACAACCTGTTTCGCAGTTTGCCATGGCCCGGTATACCAAAATAACTGTCGTTGGAAAGATAGATATCCTGCAAGCCGTTGTTGTCATAATCAAAAAAGAACGCGCTCCAGCCCATGCCGATGTCGGCTACACCGGCTTGAGTAGAGATCTCCTGGTATTTCCCGGGGCCATCACTCACGTAGAGTTTATTGGAGTCCAGGTTTTCAACATATACATCTGCATATCCATCCCCATTGAGGTCGCCCACCGTCGCCCCCATACAAAATCCTGAAAAGAGGAGTCCGGTCTCTTCTGAAACGTCACTAAAAGTGCCATCTCCATTGTTCCGGTAGATATAGTTTTGATCAAATCCATCCTGGCCTTGATACAGATCTTGAAAGCCATCATGGTCATAATCAAAAAACACAGCACCCAGAGAGCGTCCCGCCAGATCAATGCCGGCCTCCGCCGCTACATTGGTAAATACATGACCATCATTACGCCACAATAAGTTTGGAGACAAGGCCATGGCCACATAGACATCCAGATCGCCGTCGTTGTCAAAGTCTACAGCATTGACCGAACGGACATTTCCAATGGTTTGGATACCATACCCTGCACTCACATCTGTAAAATGGTTGCCATCATTTCGATATAGCACATTCGGTTCAAATCCATTTCCGAGAAACAGGTCCAGGTCTCCATCGTTGTCGAGATCAAACCATATACTGCAATTTGTACGTCCGGCATAATCCACCCCATAGGTGGCACCCGCCTCCTGAAACTGGAAGTTGCCCAGGTTGATATATAACAGATTGGGTGCCTCGGCACGGCTTACATAGATGTCATCCAAGCCATCCTGATTGAAGTCCCCAATAGCGACACCATGATTTTTACCGGTTGTATTGAATCCTGTTTGGACCGACATATCTGTAAAAATCTGGCCATTTGCGATGGTGCTGGTGAATAGGGTAAGCGCCAAATAAAATGACTTATTATTGAGCCAATGCATAAAATGGAAAGGTTGATGTGCTAAGAAATAAAGATAGGGTTTTCAGTGGATTACGAGTACCTGACCATCCATGTCCGATGGCAACAACGAAAAGAGGTGGTCATCTGACAGCAGAAGACCACCTCTTTATTGTAGAAATGAGATGACTCATCTTACCTCATGATCGTAAATTTCTTTCCGATGATGTATTTGTCATTGGAGATATGCAGGGTATAGTGACCGGGTTGTAAAGTAGCTACACCTAGTTTCATCTGAGCTTGCCCTTGCTGGGTCTGCGTCATGACGAGTTTGCCTGTGATATCGAATACGTTCAGATTGACATTTCCTCTCAGATCCAATTGGCTGAGGTCAATATGAATAACCTCAGATGCCGGATTTGGATACACATTTATGATGGAAGGATTGAGGATATCTTTTGTCGAGGTGATTGGATCGCCGAAGGCATATTCACCTGTTTCTGAATTTAAGGTTACACCGTATGTTCCACCAGTAATGGGAATATTCGGTCCGTCCTGTGTGCCGGTTCCGGAAGGCCAGGAGGTTGATCCCCAGTTTGTAGCCCATTCTCCTTCCGCTCTGAATTTAGCCTCACCCGTAGACAGATCGATGGATTGGATGGTCCATAGATTTTCGTCGTTGGCGTCCTTTACCATCTGGGCATCAGTAGCCCAATCTCCAAATGGAGTAGCCGGACCTATGAGGCCCATGCTGTTGAACACCCTTAACTCAACAAATCCGTAATTACCTAAAAACGAGCTGAAAAAGATAATATATTCACCTGCGGTGACAGGGATATTGGCTCCGTCTCTCTCTGCCACTCCAGTGGGGAAAGTACCTGATCCCCAGTTGACATCCCAGTCATTATCGGCTCTAAATTTCAGTTCTCCATCTGTCAGGATAACTCTTAATTTCCAGTCTGTCGAATCAGATCCGGGTGCATCATTGAGTTCCATGTCAGTATCCTCATCCCAGCCACCCGGGGTGGCATCACCAATAATACCGATGGTCTGATAATAAACTACGGGTACAAACTCATATGCAAGCGTTCTGCTGTTGAAATTAACTAAATACCTGCCGCTAGGGACTGATATGGTGTCTCCGTCAAGCGTGGCTGTGCCAGCCGGAAAATCAGAGCCTCCCCAAACCGCTACTCCGTTGTCGCCCGAAAATTGCACTCCACCGTCAGTGAGTACGACGGATAAAGTCCATTCTCCTGGTCCGGAGCCGGATGTCATAGGTGTCGGGCTATCCCACCCGCCTGCTGTAGCATCTCCGATGAGTCCCACAGTAGAGAAGCTGGTCAGGACAAAGTTGTATTCGCCGGTAGCTTTATTAAATGATATGTTGTAATCGCCGCCTGTGGCAATCGGAATATTTGGTCCGTTTTGTTCGCCAATTCCGGAAGGAAAATCGGTGTTTCCCCAGTTTACAGCCCAGTCATCATCCTGGCGGAACTTAGCTTCTCCTGCGCCTAGGGCTAGGGTTATGGTATAGAGATCAGGATTGTCCGAATCCTGGTACAAATTGACATCTGCATCCCAGCCAAAAGGCGTGGCGGAACCAATGATACCGATATCAGAACTAACGGAGAAATAGTATTCTCCTGTGGCTGAGTTGAATGTAACGTGGTGCATACCGGCTGTAACGGGAATATTTGGACCGTTGGCCACGCCTGTTCCAAGTGGGAAATCGGTATTCCCCCAGTTGATCGCCCAGTCATTGTCAGCTCTGAATTTTGCTTCTCCGTCTATCAGGAAAATATCAATGGTCCAGAGGTCAGAATTATCAGGATCCTGCTCCATGTCTGTGTCTTCATCCCAGCCACCTGGAGTTGCGGAGCCGATGATACCTACAGAGGCAATCTGGGCATTGGCTGCTGAAAGGCAAAAGAGAGCAAAAAGTAAAAAATGTAAGCGTATTTTCATCGTTTGTAAATTTTAGGTGAATGTATCTTTGATGGACTGTAAACATACACAATCAAAAGAAAACTGACAAAAAATCTTAGGTAGGCTATATTTACCTTTAAATATCAGATTTTATGTCCAATCATGTATCATTCCCTTTAAAGCTTTTGCTTTCTCTGTTTCTGGCTGTCAGCTTTTCTCTGGATATCTCAGCCCAACGTACGATTCGGGGGACAGTCACTGATGAAGTGAGTAAGGAGGGGTTGATAGGCGCCAACATCGTGGTCAAAGGCGGTGGAATTGGAACTGTTTCAGATTTTGATGGCTCCTATTCGCTGGTGGTTCCGGAAGGCTTTGATATTCTGATCTTTAGCTATACCGGGTATCAGGCAGTTGAGATCAAACTTGGGAACTCCGCTGTTGTAAATGTTGCGCTCAATGCCGGTCAGGCCCTGAGTGAGGTGGTGCTGATAGGGTATGGAACGGTCAAGCGGGAAGATGCCACCGGATCAGTGCATACCGTGTCGTCTGAAAGTTTTAACCGGGGTGCTATCACGGGTGCCCAGGAGCTGCTGGCAGGCAAGGTCGCCGGAGTGGTCATCACCACTGATGATGGTGCTCCGGGTGGAGGGGCGACGATCCGGATACGGGGCGAGTCCTCCCTCAGTGCGACCAATGATCCTCTGATCGTCATCGATGGTGTCCCTATTGACAACGGGGGTATCTCGGGGGGCCGGAATCCCTTAAATGTCATCAATCCGAATGACATTGAGAGCATGACGGTACTCAAGGATGCATCTGCCGCAGCCATATACGGAAACCGGGCAGCAGGAGGAGTCATTCTGATCACCACCAAAAAAGGCAAGGTTGGTGACAAGCTGAGACTCGGATATGGAGGAAATGTATCTATCGGCAATGCCACATCGCTAGTGGATGTCCTTCATGCAGATGCATACCGGGCCCTGATTGAGGAGCGGTATGATGCTTCTCACCCGGCCCGAGCACTCGTTGGCGATGCCGATACCTATTGGCAGGATGAAATCTATCAGTCGGCCATAGGTCATGATCACAATCTCTACCTGTCCGGGGGGATAAAAGAAATTCCTTTTCGTGTCTCCCTGGGGTATACGGACAAAATGGGGATACTCAAAACGGACAGATTTGACCGAATCACCGCCGGAGTGAATCTGAATCCCGGTTTGTTTAACAATACCTTACAGCTCAACCTGCATTTCAAAAGCATGTTTACCAATAACCAGTTTGCAGACCGCGGGGCTATTGGTAATGCATTGAACTTTGATCCTACCCAAGCGATTCGTGATCCTGATAGTCCTTATGGCGGATTTACAACCTGGACCACTGCGAATGGAAATCCGAATACAATTTCTCCTACCAATCCTGTAGCCCTGTTGGAGCTGAGGAATGATCAGTCAGATGAGAAGCGCATTTTAACCAATCTCAATGCAGATTATCGCTTTTCCTTCCTTCCTGCGCTGCGGGCCAATCTCAACCTCGCCTATGATTATGGCAGAGGAGAAGGGGTCGTCCTCGTAGATCCCATAGCCGCTTTTGCTTTCGATGCTATAAATGGCGGGGGTGTTAACAATATCTACAATCAAACCAAAAAGAACAGCCTCCTGGAATTCTATCTGAACTATAAAACGGATATAGGACTCAGCAACCTGGATGTGATGGCTGGATATTCCTGGCAGCACTTTGAAATTGATAATTTCTTCCGCAACTCTGATGCTGCTGGTTCCCCGGCAAGAACGACTACCGGATCGGATCCCGCGGAGTACTATCTTCTTTCTCTTTTTGGACGCGTCAATTACAGTTTCAACAGCCGCTATCTGCTCACGATGACCTTGAGAAGGGATGGGACTTCCCGATTTTCACCTGAAAACAGATGGGGTTTGTTTCCTGCCGCAGCCGTGGCAATTAAAGTAGTTGAGAGTGAAAGAAGTCACTTCAATAGTTTGAAGGTGAGACTTGGATGGGGCGTAACAGGCCAGCAGGATATTGGTGATTACTATGCCTATCTGGCCCGGTACCAGCTGGGCAATGAAAGTGCCCAGTATCAGTTTGGAGATGATTTTATAACGACCCTGAGACCTAATGGATATGACGCCAATATCCGTTGGGAAGAAACGACTACCGCCAACCTGGGGGTGGATTATTCCATCATCAGGAACAGACTTTCCGGTACGTTGGATGTCTACCAGCGAAATACGAAAGACCTGCTCAACCGGATCCCGGTTCCGGCGGGAACCAACCTGACCAACTTTGTGACGACCAATGTGGGTAACATGGAAAATCAGGGTATTGAACTCGGTCTCTTTATCAAGCCGGTACTGACACGAAATGTATCCTGGGATGTTGGTTTGAATATGGCTTATAATGTGAATGAGATCACGAAACTCACCGCCACTGATGATCCTGCTTATGAAGGTGTATTGACAGGTGGAATTTCAGGCGGAGTGGGGAGTAATATCCAGATCCATACCGTTGGATATGCTCCCAGATCCTTTTTTGTCTATGAGCAGTTGTATGATGAGAACGGAAATTTGCTGGAGAATATGTTTGCTGATCGCAACAATGATGGCATCATCAACGGGTTGGACAGATACAGGTATGAAAAGCCGGCAGCCGATTATACGTTCGGGCTTACGAGTCGGCTTGAGATTGGAAAATTCGATTTAAGTTTTGCAGGTCGTGCAAGCGTGGGCAACTATGTGTACAACAATCTCAAAACGGACATGGGATATCTGAACCGCTTGTTTTTGTCTACGGGGGGGCAGTCGCTCTGGAATGTGCATCAGTCCGCAATAGATTTGGATGTGGTGAATCAGGCGAGTCTGACTTTCAGCGATCATTTCGTCCAGAAGGCTGATTTTTTCCGCATGGATCACATCACCATGGGATATAATTTCGACAAGGTGGTGGGCGAGTTTATGCGTGTGTATGTGACCGCGCAGAATCCGTTTGTGATCACCGGCTATGATGGCCTTGATCCGGAGATGTTTAATGGCATTGACAACAACATATATCCTCGTCCACGGACATTTGTTCTTGGCGTCAATATTGAATTTTAATCCGAAGCATACACGACATGAAAATGTATTCTATAAAAAAATCATTTTGGGGTCTGGTCCTTTTGGGATTCATGAACATCGGTTGCTTTAAGGATCTGGATACTATTCCCATTGATCCGGATGTGGTGACCGCTGCTGTGGTCTTTAACGATCCGGATGCCTATTTGCAGGTGTTAGCCAAACTCTATTCCGGACATGCCCTGACTGGCCAGCAGGGCCCTGCTGGTCAACCGGATATCGAAGGAATTGATGAAGGATTTGGTCAGTACCTCCGGGGATATTATTATCATCAGGAATTGACGACGGATGAAGCTATTATAGGCTGGAATGATCAGACGATCAAGAATTTTCATGATCAGGACTGGACGGCTGACGATGGATTTATATTTGCTTTTTACAGTCGTATATTCTATCAGATCGTGATCTGCAATGAGTATTTACGTGAAACCACGGACGAAAAACTTTCCAGTCGGGGTGTTGATGCCAATCTTGCGGCCCAGATCAAAGGATATCGTGCGGAGGCCAGGTTTTTGCGTGCGTTGAGTTACTGGCATGCTCTGGATTTATTCAGAAATGTCCCGTTTGTGACAGAGGAGGATAAGGTCGGTTCCTTTTTTCCACGTCAGATATTGGCTCCGGAATTGTTTGCCTATATCGAATCTGAACTGCTGGCCATTGAAAATGAGATCGCCGCACCACGTTCAAATCCTTATGGTCGTGCTGACCGAGCAGCGGTGTGGACCTTGTTGGCCAAGCTTTATCTAAACGCAGAGGTGTATATCAATACCCCACGGTTTACGGACTGTGTGACTTTTTGCAATAAAGTCATTGATGCCGGATATATCCTGGAACCCAAATACGACAATTTATTCCGGGCCGATAATCATCGCTCGGGGGAGATCATATTTCCGATTACGTTTGATGGGATCCGGACCCGGACATATGGAGGCACGACCTTCCTGGTCTTCGGAGGGATCGGGGGCAGCATGAATCCTGCAGCATCGGGTGTATCCACCGGATGGGGTGGTATGCGTACTACAAGGCAATTTGTGGAGAAGTTTCCTTCCGATTTTGGTGGGATCGTCAAGTCCCCCAATGAAGGGAATACCGCTACATATCCTAAGCTCTATGTGCCAGGTGCCTATCAGGGATGGGTAGGTACAAATACAAAGACGTCCCTTGCCGCGCAGTCACCTAATATGTTTGAAGGTCACGTTTATTTTCCCGAAGCGAATAGTCCGTTCTTTTTTACCCGCGTTCCTTCCTCCACTTTTTCTCTTCGGTTGGGAGACAATGGAGGTGATGGTACCCTCGAAATGAACGGCGATACGATCCGCAACGGGGAGGCCGGACTCTATTTTATTCAGGTCAACCTGAGCAACAATACGTATACGATGGAGCGTCGCACCTGGGGGATCATCGGAGATGCTACACCTGGTGGATGGGATGTCGATACAGAGATGACCTGGAATGCGGACAAGGAAGCCATGGAGGTGGTTACGGATCTGACAGATGGAGAATTCAAGTTCCGCGCGAATCATGAGTGGACAGTCAATCTGGGAGATAATCTGGGGAATGCGATCCTGACCCCTGGTGGTTCCAACATTATTATCGCCAATGGGTCCTACATTATTCGGCTGTATATTGACAAACCGGATTATACCTACGAAATACTATCGACCAGTTTTGATACCCGCGGACTTTTTCATACGGATGGACAGAGTTTGGATATCACCGATATCACTTTATTCACTCAGGGATATGCGATACGGAAGTTTATTAACCTGACATCGGAGGGTGTGCGCGGATCAGATAATGACTTCGTGGATACTGATTTCCCGATGTTTCGACTGGCGGATGTTTTGCTGATGGCCAGTGAAGCATTATTGCGTAGCGGTGGTAATCGTGCCCAGGCTCTTCAGTATTTCAATCAGGTACGCAATCGGGCATACGGCGGATCAGGAGGAGGTATTACGGATGCGGAACTCAACCTGCAAATGTTGATTGATGAGCGTGGCCGGGAATTATACTGGGAGTGTCATCGGCGGACCGATCTGATTCGTTTTGGACAATTTAGTGAGACGAGTTACCATTGGGCATGGAAAGGGGATGTACCCGAAGGCAGATCCGTTGAAGCCTACCGGGATGTTTTTCCTATACCATCCTCTGATCTGGGTGCAAATCCGAGGTTGGAGCAAAACACCGGATACTAAATCTTTTCACGGGGTGGTGAGGTGAGTTGCTTCACATTTTAAGAGATACCAGGGGTGTGGGTAAGGATGATGTATTGTTGACATTATTCATTTATCACCACGAATTTCGAATTCAGGCCTTTAAGTCTGGAGGCGAGATATTTGCAATTTTCGTTATGAAGTGTGTAGTAGGTATGGGGGCATATTTCTTCTACTTCGATGAGATTATTTTCGCGGAGAGCGCGGAGGTGTTGGGAAAGGGTTGTGGAAGAGAGGGGGATCAATTTTCGTAATTCATAAAAGGGGGTAGTTCCATGCTCGAGGAGGTGGTCCAGGATTTTGATTCTGGCGGGGTGGCCGAGGGATTTGGACCAGAGGGTTTGTTCGAAGGTTGTGGTTTCGAAAAGTTTAGCTTTTGAGAATGCCATGAATAAATGTTTTTCGCCTGGTGGGCAAGTGAAGTTGAAAAATCGTAATAAGTGATGGTGTAAAATTAGGGGGTGGAATGATGAGGTTACATAAATTCAGAATATACGGAACAATATTTTATTTTGTTAAATGTAAAATACGGAAAAAAGCCTGAGTTACAAAATAAATCCGTTCGCAAATGTAAGAATTACCTTACTGTAATAAATTCAAAATATACGTAACAATATCATTATTAATAATGTATAATAAATTTACTGTCAATTAATTATGCTAAATTATATCAATACCAACCTCAAACTCAAACTCCCGCCTTTGACACACCTCTCCCCAACCCATATGCATACCAATAATCTTATTTCCAAATCACTACCCTCACCCCCTCAACAACATCCCCACTTTCTATAATAACCATATACACCCCTGATACAACTTCCGGCACACCCAAAAAAATGATGCCATTCTCACTTCCAGAAACCATCCTTCTCCCCATAATCCTCCTCCCATCCATCGCATACAATTGAACACCCATTTCTCCCATATACATATTCCCCTCTTCCCGGGAAAGCCAGAGTCCTTTCCCGTCATGGTAAATAGAAAAGTTTCTCTTCATAAAACTATTGTCCCCTCTTACCGAAACCGGGTCATACATGTGCGTCATCCATCCTATGCCCCCACTTTCAATCAGTTCGTGACTTGCATTAAAAAAAGTAGCATTATCCCAATGTGATCCCATTGCCCATTGGGTAAAACAGTCGGTACTCACCCAGGCGGGTTCCCAATAGACAACGCCTTTTCCACCATGATCCATAACCTCCTGCGTCAGAGCGATCATCCAGTCTAATTGCCTCGCAGGGGATGGCGGCGTATATCCTGGATAACCTGAGCCCAGTACATTATTGGCCCCATCTGCATTGTTATTCGTCCACGGATATGCGGTCTCCAGAAGCATCACTTCTTTGCCAGGGTACAAATCTTTGAGATAGGCAATCCTCTCACCCACAAAAGGAATGAGGACCTGATGAAAACTATAATAATAGGACAGCCCGATAATATCAAAATCCCGGACACCATTGCTCCAGAATTGGGCGAGCAACCAACTGGCATCATCCGGATCCGCGACATGAAGCGCTACCTTGATTTCAATTCCATGAGCTGTCTCAATATCCCGGACTGCACGAATGGCAGTATTAAAAAGAGCCCGATTTCTGGGCCAGTTGAGCGACCAGCCTGCATCATTGTCCTGCTGAGATTGAAGAATACCTTTATTGGTCTCATTGCCTATCTGCACTATTTCAGGGAAAAGCTGATCCTCTGCCAGTTTTTCAAGCGTCGTGTATATGTACTGATACAATGAATCCTCAAGTACAGGGAGATCATGAAGTATCCCGGACCAGGCCGCTGGTGCAACCTGATGACCCGGATCAGCCCAGGTATCCGAGAGATGAAAAGCCAGCAAAACCTGCATTCCCTCAGATCGGGCACGTCCAATAGATGTACGTATATCAGCAAAGTCACTATAACGCTGCCCCGCATTTAATCCGTCATACCAGGATGGTGTATGCCATAAACGTAGCCGGACCAGATTGCAACCATATTCATTGAAGATGGAAAACACATCTCTGCTTTCTCCTTCAACCGTATATATCGCCCCACACTCTTCCATCTCATTCACATACGACAAATCAGCTCCAAAGTAAAAGGGCTGACATCTGATAGCAGCAGGAAGAAGCATGCCCAGCATCCATAGGGCTACAAAACAAATGCAGTCATACTTGGGCATATAAAAGTCTCTATAACGCATAAGCCAGACCCAATATCCAGTAACTCTGGAGCGGATTGTCTAACCGACCAGCCGCTAAAGCTTCCTGCTTGTTACCCCGCAATCCTATATCCAGCCCAAGTCCAATTCCTTTCACCGCAGTAGAAAAACTATTGATCCAGGTCCAATTGGATAAATCTGAACCTTCATAACTCATAAACGCTGACAAATTGGATTTCCAGGCAAGTCCATCTGTAATCTTGCGGGTAAAATCTGCAACTATTTTGCACCCCAGACTGGATTGGTAGTCAAAATCATCTCCGGAAAATATATAGTTATAATTCAATGCATGAAATACGACGACAAGATCCTTCACTGGTGTCCATGTGGCCCCAGCCCCTATATCCAGATAGCCCGGATCGTTAAACTTTTTCTCCAATACTGATGTCCGGTATTCCCCTAAAGCCGATAAGGCTAATTTTTCACTTAACTTATATCCAAAAAGCGAGGTAATATTCAGGGCATCTGCAGCAACTCTGAAATCCCGCGCATCCTCCGAATCATCACGGTCATCAAACTTGAGCCATCCCAATGTAAGATTAGCTCCATTGCGCCAGAAATATTTCTTCTGCTGCAAATTCGCATAACCATTCCCCGTAAACCCTATCGTAATAGCTGTTGTATTAGGCGACGATTTGGGCATCCATTCGGTAAAAGAGGTAAAATTAACTCCCAGATTTCCCAATGTACCTACATCCCACCGAGGATATGGAGTCATCTTCTCCGTCAGATCCGCCACCTCGCCCTTCAACGTGTTCACACGACCACTTAGATCCTTCAATTCACTTTCAAGTGTTGCCAGTTCAATAGACTTCTGTTCTCGCAATTGCGCCATCTCCTCAGGTGTCTGACCATATATCCCCATATGGCAAAGTGCCACGAACAACAAACAGACGGTTGTCTTTCTCATTCAATTTGAGTTTTATACGATTGTACCCGTAAAACTAAGGAAAACGTACCTACTCACCCTTTTGCACAAACACTTTTCTCATCATATACCATCGGCATCATACTACAGATGCAGGATATCGCCGCCCTAGCCCACGAGAAAAAGAGCCCCGGGTATCTCCAAAACCACAATGAAAGTCTGCTTACTTTTATTAGAATTTCCAGGTGCTGACGTCCTGGCCATTTTTACTGCCTGGTTTCCCTGACCATCCTTTTCTAATTCAGAAATCGGTATGACCACTTCAACAGAAAGATATTGTGCGGGCGCTGATCAAATATGTGATCAAATAAACTTGTGGCTAACGGACGGTCCACATCGTATTGGGCATCAGGTGTCACACCCTGAGACCACACCAGAAAAAATTCTGAACCCGCCACATATTCCCAACGTATGACCAGATTGGACCTGAACTGAACAAAATTGAAGTCCGGCAAACGAAAGGAATAGTCCGCATTACCATCCCGATCTTCATCTACAATGGCTTGTCCATTTTCAAAGTGAATTTCATCCGGACTAAACCGATGAAACCTTTGATCATACACTCGATGCATCGGGTCACGAACATATCCATAATCCTTGTATTGCGCTCTGAAAATGAAGGGCTGACCATAGTACTGAACTGACAGGTTGGGCGTAAGGTAAAAATTCAGTCGCATGGAGATCGATATATTACGCTGCTGTACATAGCTGACAATGGATCGGATCTGATCCCCGGTTTCAACAAGTGCCACAAATTGATCCTGCTTCCTCGTGCTTCGTCCATAGCCCGGAGAAATAGAGAGCCGGACAGCATTGAAAGGCTGATAAGTCACCCCACCTCCCACATTGAAATGCGCGACCGTTCGTTGATAGGCATGGCCTCCTGAAATATTACCATACACTACAATCTTCTTACGACTATCCGTATCAAAAAAACCATTGATTCCATAGCCAGGTGGTTTTCGCAAGGCCGTAGTACCCCGCAAGGCATTATTGGACACGTCATACGGATTGTAATGGATACCACCTCCAATCCGGGCATTGTTGGCCAACCAAATATTGACATTCGAATTAAAAGCAACATATAACATTTTACCGCTGAAATCCCACCGACCCCAGTGGTTGTAGTTAAATCTAATGTTGCGAAAAATGGAAAAGGGCTGCAACATCTGATATGCACCCCAGGTATAATGATTGATCTCATCCGCTGCCGACAGAAACCCTATGTCATTCAACTCCAACTCCGGACTTCGCCAGGTGATACCGGATTCAAATTTTACAACACCACCTAATCGGTCAGGTTTTCCGCCAAATTTGGCCACCCGGATCGTGCCTCCTGTACCCGTCAGGGATGTCCGACCCGGATCCACCTCAAGATGGCGTGCATCTGTTCGCTGGAATAAATGCACAAAACTGCGTTGCGTTCTGGCGATAGCTTCTGGCGAACCGTCAACGTGACTCATCATCGCATTCACTTTAAGGGACCACCACCTGTTCTTCCAGAAATGCTGAAAATCTATACCACCACTCCAGGCATTCTTATGAAACAAGTCAAGTCCCGTAGCCCGGTTTACAGCGCTCAGGATTCCACCCAATATGGTATTTCCCTGGTTATAATCCTTGATGACACGACCTACAAAATAGTTAGACCAGGGTTCGACTAACTCACGCCGGGTCTGATCTCCGTCTGTAATACTGGCCATTTCCCGCTGGGTGACACTCTCCAATATCCCGATCGACAATCCTTTCTTGGTTTTGCCACTAAATTTGGCAGCACCGAGGATGGAAGTAAAGGATGGAATATCTGCATACTCGCCCTCCTGCACAGATGGAAAGGCATGTGGCGCCCCGCCAATTCTCCGCGAGTAGAAAAGCAGGTCTGAATCATAACTCCCTCCAGCCTGTGATCCGGTCAGCCGATAGTTAAACAGGTTTCGGCTTTCCATGAAAAAGGGCCGCTGCTCTTCAAAAAATATTTCATAGCCATCCAGCCGTACCGCCCCGGGGTCAGCTTCTACCTGACCGAAATCCGGATTGATGGTAAAATCTAATATCATATCCCGCGTCACGGAAACCTTCCCATCTATCCCGGCACTGATCTGACTCCCGAAACCATCCGCATACGGATTGCCAGGTTGGGGCTTGAACCGCTCCGTCTGAGCGACGACATAGGGTGCCAGTTCAATCTGCCGGCTCGTAGGCAAATCCGCAAGGCCATGCAACTCACCAAACTGACTGATCCAACCGCCAGCGTTCTGCGGAATATGCTGCCAGGTCGATCGTTCTTCCTTTCTGAAAAGACGTCGCATGATCTGGATGCCCCATACTGGCTGATCCTGATTGCCATAGCGAAGCTGACTAAAAGGAATCCGGACTTCGCCGGTCCAGCCCAAACTGTCCACCTGCGTCACCCCTTCCCAAACCGGATTCCAGTTGGTGTCCCACGAGTTGCCATCATCTGTGACAAATTCATCTCCCCGAACTCCACTGACAGACAAAGTAAAAGAGAATGCTGTACGAAGGTCATGATAACTGTCAATATTGATCTCCACCCAATCCCCCGCAAATTCATCCCTTCGGCTTAGCCGCTGCTCTATACTATCTGGCGTCGAATCAAAAGCCCGATAAGCCAGATAGAGGAATCTGGAATCATATAAAATCTTAAATTGAGTCTGATGCGCAGGTAAAGCCCCATCTTCCGGCTGATATTGTATAAAATCACCGGACCATTCTACACTGAGCCACGCAGGCTCATCGTGTACACCATCCAGTCGAATCGAATGGTCTTGCATCCTTGTGGTATGATACTGACGCCGCAACTTGCCGGCAGACGTCATGAGAGCAGGTGGATCGGTAGATTTATCCTGCGCCCATCCACTGTTCAGGCCCATCATCATAGAGCATATCATCAGGGTAAACCGGACATGAATTCGGATGCGCAAGCGTGGTGTGGACATAGTGCAAAGACAACCGGAATAGGGTAGCGGTTGCAAGTTCCTCTTATATATGATTTGGTATCAGATTTTCGCTGTACGCAACATATTCGTAGATCAACAGCATGAATAGAAGGACATGTTGTACACGATTCTTATATCGAATGATCACATGATGAATTAACAATATAAGTTCTCTCCAATGTAAAATTTTCATCGTTTCAGACTCAATTGTTAAGAAATTGTAAGCTTTCCATGAGATTAAACACGATCTTTAACGCTCAATTTTTAAAAATGAAAACACAACCCTACCATAGTGTGCGTACGTCCAAGATTCATGGCCGCGGTGTCTTTGCCCGGCGACCCATGCGGAAGGGGACAAAGATCCTCGAGTATACCGGTCCCATCATCACGCAGAAACAAGCGGACAAAATAGGTGCTCAGAGTGAAAATGGCCATACCCATACCATGCTCTTTCAAGTAGATGAACATAGAGTGATCAATGGACTGGAAGGCGGAGATGCCCGGTATATCAATCATAGTTGCGATCCAAACTGTGAAGCCGTGCAATACGAGGATAAGATATTTATAGAAGCACTCAAAAGCATCAAAACCGGCGAAGAACTCTTGTATGATTATCATCTCCAGGTCCAGGGAAAAATCACGGATGCGGTAAGAAAGGAGTATGCTTGTTTTTGCGGAGCCTCTAACTGCAGAGGCACCCAGATTGCACCCGAAATCCTTGAAAAGCAAGCGAAGAAAGACGAGAAGAAGCGAAAAGCCAAAGAGGAGAAGGCAGCAGCAGCTGTGTTGAAACAGAAGAAAAAGGAGGAGCAAAAGGCAGCCAAAGAAGCAAAGAAGGAGAAGAAAAAGACCGAGAAAAAAGCAACTGAAAAGTTAGAGAAAAGGAAAGGGAAATCTGTACTTGTCGTAAAGGAGGATACATCCAGAAAAAACGGGAAGAAGGAGTCGGGAAAAAAGAAAGACAAGAAGAATCGCAAGAAAGGCAAGTAAGCACTTCCCACAAACAGTTCACACCAGCAAACTGCATGGATGGACCTAGTCTTTAAGGCGGAGCTCCTGGTATAATTGCTTAAAATTTATTTTTCCCTGGTTATTTTTCAAATGTCGAATCATGACCCATGCCCGCTGGATTCGCAGATCCGAGGATTTGACCTGGCTTACACCATAGAGGAGATTACGCTTTTTACCGGGGGTAAGCGCATCGAAAAGAGCTTTACCTTCCTGGTCTTCCTGTAAAGCGGCTTCCAGTTCTTCCGGAAATGGAAGGCCGAATTCACTGGAATCCTCCTCAAGCGATACGGCCACCTCATGTCCTTCTTTCAGTTTCAGCGTATCACGTATTTTTTTGTTGACATTGATGAAGTAGACACCGTCACCTGCTGGCATGATCGCACATTGAAAAGCCTGCTGGTGATTTAACGTACAAACGACTCGTTTTATCCCTTTTTCCTGAAAAGCTAAAGCTACCGATCGGGGTACCTTAATATGATATGACCACAATCGGGTATTAAAGTTTTCAAGACGTGAAGTAAATTCCATAGAACAACGGTACAGAAGGAGGCTTTAGAAGGTAAATATAATACAGGTTGATGGCTATAGTTGTCCCGTGTCATAGATTCGCATAGATAGTCCATATACCAATCCGAAATCATAAATATCTTGGTACGATAAATCATATTCATATGAAAAGTCCCACATGGGATGGCGTATATCCGGCCGTGACCACCAAGTTTAATATGCAGGGTGAAATCGATATACCTGCGCTTTTATCCGGTATTAAATTTCAGGTACAGGCTGGCGTGAACGGGATTATTCTGGGAGGATCCCTCGGCGAAAGCAGTACAATCAACCATGTAGAACGCCTTGAGATGCTGACCGCTGTATTGGAAGACACCCGTAGTACGGTGCCTGTGATACTCAATATTGCTGAAGGGTCAACCCGCCAGGCGATACAATTGGCCCAACTAGCTGAGTCTGCCGATGCAGATGGACTGATGGTACTGCCGCCTATGATGTATAAGCCTACTGACGAAGAGGTGATCGGTTTTTTTTCTGACATTGCTGCCAATACAAGTCTTCCCATCCTGGTCTACAATAATCCTGTCGACTATAAGATTGAAGTCACCCTTGCTATGTTTGAAGCATTACTGAAGCACAAAAATATTCAGGCGGTCAAGGAAAGTACCCGGGATCTGGCCAATGTAACACGACTGATCAATCGTTTTGGGGATCGGCTGAAGGTCATGACTGGCGTTGATACCATCGCCATGGAGGCATTGGTGATGGGGGCCCATGGTTGGGTAGCCGGCCTTGTCAATGCCTTCCCGGCCGAGACTGTGGCTATATACCGACTGGTTAAGGCAGGACGCATCAACGAAGCACTCAATATACACAGATGGTTTTTACCCCTGCTCGAATTGGATATTAATGCTCAATTAGTGCAGAATATCAAACTGGCGGAGCATTTCACCGGATTGGGCACCGAGTACGTTAGGCTGCCCCGAACTGTGCTGAGTGGACCTGAACGCGAACGCGTCATTCGGATTATTGAAGAAGGACTTGTCAATCGTCCTGTTTTACCAGATTATTAGCCACAATAAGTTACTATCGTATGATTACCGGAAATATACTCGGGTACCAGATATCCGCCCTGTCGGAAAAACGTTTATATGCCTCCAACCCTTCTACAGTAGAAATGCTGCCGGAAACATTTGTGCCGGCTACAACCGCAGAGACAGACAGAGCGGTCAGACTGGCGGCGGCAGCTTTTCGCACCTACCGCAATCTCGCTGGCACCTTAAGGGCAGCTTTTCTGACAGCCATCGCGGATGGCATTGAGCATATCGGAGAAACACTGGTCCAACGGATGATGGAGGAGACGGGTTATCCTCAACCACGGGTCATAGTCGAACGAAACCGCACATGCAGTCAATTGAGGATGTTTGCGGAAATCGCCGCTTCAGAACAATGGCGTGAAATTGTCGTCGACCCTGCATTGCCTGACCGGACACCAACTCCGAGACCTGACCTCCGAAGCATGATGGTGCCCCTCGGCCCGATAGTTGTTTTTGGCGCGGCCAATTTCCCACTGGCCTATTCCACGGCGGGGGGCGACGTTGCTTCTGCTTTGGCCGTTGGTTGCCCTGTGATTGTCAAAGCACATGATGCCCATTTGGGAACACACGCCCTGGTAGCTGAAGTCATAATGAATGCAGCCAGGCAAACGGATATGCCGGAAGGTGTTTTTTCCGCATTGGTCGGGGACGGATATGAAACCGGCAGACAACTGGTATTGCATCCGGATACAGCTGCAGTTGGCTTTACGGGTTCACAACAAGGGGGCAGAGCATTGTTCGATCTGGGCCATCAACGGGAAAAACCTATTCCTGTTTTTGCTGAGATGGGAAGTGTCAACCCTGTATTCTTGCTGCCAGGTGCCGTAGCTGCAGACGTGGAAGCATTGGCCAAAACATTGGCAGGGTCAATAGCGCTCAGTGTTGGTCAGTTTTGTACACAGCCCGGTATACTTGTAGCTCTCCGGAATTCAGATACAGTCCATCTCCTGGACATGCTCAAGATCGAACTGGAGAAGATGACCACTGCCCCGATGTTGCATACAGAGATATATCGAAGTTTTCATAACGGAATTGAATCCATTCGCAACCATGATGGCCTCAACATGATTTGCGATGTAATGCCGGCCCCAGGCCTCCATACGTCTCCAGTCCTGGCAACTGTCGATGCGACAAACTTTCTGAACCAACCTCAATTGCATCTGGAGGTTTTTGGTCCATTCTCACTTTGTGTGTTGTGTTCAGATCCTGATCAGATGGAAATGGTGGCATCGAGTCTTGACGGACAGCTCACGGCCACAATACATGCCGCTGAAACGGAACATAATCGTACCTCAGACTTGATGGAAGTTTTGTCAGAGAAGGCTGGCCGTATCGTCATCAAAGGGGTGCCGACTGGGGTAGAGGTTTGTGGAGCCATGACGCATGGAGGACCCTATCCCGCGAGTACAGATAGCCGGTTTACGGCGGTGGGTGCTCGATCTGTGCGCAGATGGGTGAGACCGGTAACCTACCAGAATGTTCCATCAGTGCTGTTGCCTGAATTACTTAAAATGCTCTAAGATGTCTGGACTCGAGAGCCAGTGACTTGCCTGGATCGAAACAAGGCGGTATCTATGCATCGCCACTGGCGGTCAGTGTGCCTTTGAATTTATCGATCAAACCACCAGCTATGAAGTTGAAACAGTTTATTTGGACCCTGGGAGTATTGATGGTATCGTGCAGCCTGTACGCTCAAAAGGATACGATGATGGTCATGGATCCCATACAAGCTGACCGTCCTGATCAGACAGAGACAGCACATCTTGTCCCACGAGGTTATTTTCAGATGGAGCATGGTTTTTCTATTGAGGAGACAAAGCCCGGATTTGTATATTCTTATCCTTCATCCTTGTGGAAGTTTGGATTGACCGAAAATTTTGAATTGCGTTTAGTGACTCACTATACGACCATTCAGCGGGCTCCGAGTCCTGACCAGAATGGGTTTTTACCTATAGAGGTTGGTTTTAAATCACGTCTTGGAGAACAGAAAGGAGTTATCCCCAAGATGTCGTTTATCGGCCATTTGATATTTCCCGGTGTAGTGGCGGAAGATTTTGAGACGACATATTTTGCACCAAATTTAACGTTGGTTTTTCTCAACAGAGTTTCAGACTTCTTTTCCATAGGATACAATGCTGGAATCCGCTGGGATGGGGAGAATGCGGAGCCACATTTCACTTACAGCCTTGCCCCAGGAATCGCTATCAGCAACAATCTTGGACTGTATGCCGAGATTTATGGCAGCACGCCACAGCGAGAGGCTGGTCCTATTGAACTAAGAGCGGATGCTGGAATTACATATCTGATTGGAAATGACTTTATGCTTGACCTTTCCGCCGGCCAAGGAATCACCGAAGATGCCCCTGAGCGGTATGTAGCCTTTGGTATCTCCTACCGATTCAAATTATAAGCCCTACCTCAATAGGCAGAAACGTAATAGAATTGATATAGCTTGAGGCCACACATCGGTTGGGGTTTTTTTACAAGCGATATTCACTTTGTTTTTATGAGTTCATATATATAACTAATTAGTTAATAGTATTTTATTATGTTCTGATAGACATTAAAGTGTACCCTGCCTTTCCCCCTCAAAACCGTAATAAACGTGTGGCACACCTAGGTGTGCCACACGTTTATTAAGAATTTTTAGCTAAAGATGAGGTCGTTTTTATCGCGATAGTTTTTCGTTATAACCTTGTATTTCAGTATTATATATTAACTTTTTGCTCAAAACATATATAATATTACCCATATTTTTTTTCTCACATGTAGACATTTTCAGGTTATATAACTCAAGCTTGTGATAGCTTTAATTCCCTGATAACCTGTCATTTATAGCTAAATCCTGATGCTAACCGTCATTAGAGAATGATGGCCATTCCTATCGTGCGCTAAAAAAGAAATTTATCCCCTCCTTTTCAGTGATTAGGGAATTCTAAGCTAAGAATCCACAATATCTCTTTTGGAGCAAAGTAACTTTGCATCATAATATTCCTTTGTCCATGTTTAAAAGCGTTTTCACCCAGTTATTCCTCATCTTTTACGTCTTATCCCACTCTATTGCTCAGGTGGATACTATAATGCCCAAGGTGCTGGATAATGTGGTGGTGAAAGGATATCGTCACAATGAAGTCACTCTCCGCCTGCCGGATGTCCATGGCACCTTTATTATGGGGGGACGCAAAAGTGAAGTGCTACACATTCAGGACCTGCCGGCCAACCTGGCAGAGAAAACAGGAAGACAAATTTTTGCCAAAATTCCTGGTGCCTTTATCTACGATATGGATGGGTCGGGCAATCAGATTAATATTGCCACGCGCGGCCTTGACCCACACCGTAGTTGGGAGTATAATGTGAGGCAGAATGGTATCCTGATCAACTCCGATATATACGGCTATCCAGCATCCCATTACAGTATGCCTATGGAAGCTATACGGCAAATCGAGATCGTCCGCGGTACCGCATCACTCCAATATGGGGCTGAATTCGGAGGCATGATCAATTATGTGATCAAAAGCCCAGATACTTCCAGATCCATTTCATTTGAAAGCATTAATACTGCTGGCTCATTTGGCTTATTTAGTTCGTACAATGCGGTTGGAGGTAAAATCGGAAAACTGACCTACTATGGCTATTTCCACCGCAGGATTTCAGATGGATACAGAGACAACGCTTCCTCCAATGCACAAGCTCAGTTTGGAAGTTTAAGCTATGAATTTTCACCATCACTTAGCTTGCGTGCGGAACTGGGTCGGAGCAAATACCTCTACCAGATCCCTGGCCCACTTACGGATAGTATGTTCCATGACAACCCGAGGCAATCTACCCGGTTTAGAAATTATTACAGTCCTGATATGTATATACCTTCTTTAACCCTTACGTGGAAGAAAAGTGAGCAGACAACGCTCGAATGGATCGTCTCCGGGGCATTTGGTACGCGCAACAGCGTAGAATTTGAAGGCTTTGCAGACAGGCAGGATGTGATCCATCCAGAGACATTAGCATATGCTCCAAGATCAGTCAACATCGATAGATTTCGGTCCAGAACGTCAGAGATCCGCCTGTTACACCAGTATCAGTTGGGGCGCATGAAAAGTGTCGTTTCGGCAGGAATTCGGTATTTCAACAATAATATGCACCGTCAACAGCAAGGTAAAGGCACCACAGGAACGGATTATGACCTCAGTATTTCAGGAGACTGGGGAAGGGATATGTATTACCAAAGCCAAAGTATAGCCCTGAACCTCGAAAATCAAATCTACATCACACCCCAATGGAGCGTATCTCCGGGAGTCCGGTATGAACTTGGACAAACGGACATGACAGGACATATTGCATATCTTGATCCTGCGGATGTGCCAAACCAGATTCGACATCGTATACCGGCCATAGGAATCCATACACAATATACTTTGCGTGAGGGCACCCGACTGTACGGTGGTATTTCACAAGCCTATCGCCCGGTATTGTTTAAGGACATTATTCCGGCGTCCACACTCGAGAGGGCCAATAAAAATCTGGAGAATGCATTTGGATATAATGCAGAACTCGGTATTAATGGGAAGGTGGCATCATGGCTGAAATATGATGTTACATTTTTTTCTATATTGTATCAACACAAACTCGGAAATATTCTTCTGACCGAGGAAAACGTATCCTACATCTACAAAACCAACATCGGCGACAGCGAGACATATGGGATCGAAAGTCTGATCGAATGGGTGCCAGTTCAATCCAATACGACCTACCTGTCGATGTATTCTGCTGCCACCCTCATGAAGGCGGTCTATAAAAATGCATTGATTGCATTTGGAGGTGACAACGTAGATATCAGTGGAAATGAAGTGGAAAGTGTTCCCCGATGGATTTGCCGTAGTGGAATTAATTTTGGGTATAAAGCGCTTAGAGCTTCACTGCTCTACAGTTATGTCGCAGAAAGTTTTTCGGACCCCACTAATGTGGAGCAACCCACGCCTAATGGTGCCCGGGGTATCGTGCCAGCGTACGGAATTATTGATCTCAACCTTTCCTTTCGGTTTGAAAATCATTTCCTGTTTCGAGCAGGCGTCAACAACCTGCTGGACAAACAATATTTCACCAAGCGACCATTGTTCTATCCGGGCCCGGGTGTCTGGAGCTCCGACGGCAGAAGCATTGTGCTGTCGCTTGGGGTGAAGTTCTGACCTAATATTTGTCCAACCGCAGGCAGATCGATACATTTATGCCCGATGCGTACTGTCTTTGAATGTATTGATGGCCATACCTGTGGCAATCCCGTTCGGGTCGTAAAAAATTCCAAACCCGTGCTTCATGGCCAAACCATGAATGAAAAGCGTCTGCACTTCATGCGCGAGTTTGACTGGATCCGAAGGGGCCTCATGTTTGAACCCCGCGGTCACGACATGATGAGCGGAAGTATGATTTATCCGCCACATGACCCGGCACATGACGCAGCGATCCTTTTCATCGAAACCAGTGGATGCCTCCCGATGTGTGGACATGGTATGATTGGTACTGTGACGATCGCTATTGAAGAGCGCCTGATCATCCCCAGGATACCAGGTCATCTATTGCTCGAGACACCAGCAGGCTTGGTCAGCGTGGAGTATCACGAGGAGAAGAATAAGGTCAGATCCGTCCAACTCACCAACGTGCCTTCATTTCTTGCCGCAAGGCAATTAATAGCGCATTGTCCGGATTTAGGCGAGCTTATTGTGGATGTCGCATACGGCGGCAATTTTTATGCAATTGTGGATGCGCAAGAAAATTTTCCCGGATTTCAGGGCTATTCTGCTGACCAGCTTGTGAGTTGGGGCAGGTCGCTCAGAGCCGATATCAATAACCGATATACGTTCATTCACCCGGAGAATGAAACCATACGTGGTTGCTCGCATGTTCTTTGGACTGGTATAGTGCTGGATTCGTCATCGACTGCCAGAGGAGCCGTCATCTATGGAGAGAAAGCGATAGACCGGTCTCCCTGTGGTACAGGTACATCTGCCCGTATGGCGCAATGGCATGCCTTAGGATTATTGAAGCCAGGTGATCCTTTTATTCATGAAAGTATTATCGGTAGCCGGTTTTCCGGATACATAAAAGGCGAAACCCAGGTTGGAGATTTTCCAGCCATCATACCCTCGATCGAAGGATGGGCTCGTATTACAGGGTATAATACGATAATTGTAGATGATGAAGATGATCCATATGCACACGGGTTTCAGGTACTATGAAGGACATTGTGATTATCGGAGGAGGTATAGTGGGCCTCTGGTGTGCAAGGTACCTTCGCTATGCCGGGATGGACGTCACGATCCTCGATCAGGGTGATTTCACAGGTGGCTGTTCTTATGGCAATGCGGGCATGATCGTCCCCAGTCATTTTACACCGTTGGCTTCACCCGGCATGATGGCAAAGGGGATCCAATGGATGTTTAGAGCTGAAAGTCCATTCTATATACGACCCCGGATCAGTGCAGATCTGCTGCATTGGTTGTGGCGTTTTTATCGTTCAGCCTCTGCTGCCCATGTGGCTGCTGCTGCGCCGCTGTTGAGGGATATGCATGAAGAGAGTCGACTTGCGTATGAAGAATTGACCGGACTGGATGGTTATGCTTTTGACTTTCAACGCAAAGGTATACTGATGCTGTACCGGACATCGAGGGCAGAGCAGGAGGAAGTATTGATGGCGGAGCACGCCCATACATTAGGTGTCGAGGCAATAGTCTGTAGCTCATCTGAAGTATCCTATATTGAACCGGGTTTAAAAATGGATGTTGCTGGAGGTGTTTACTATCCCGGAGATGCACATTTGAATCCGGGTATACTGATGGATCAATTGAGAAATGAGCTCGTATCCTGTGGGGTACATTTTAAGGGAAATGCAAAGTCGATCCGTCTTGTGGACCATCAGACCAACGGCGGAGAGATTGTGTTGGAAGACAACCAGAAATTAAAGGCCAGGTATATCGTGGTTGCTGCGGGTAGTTGGTCCGGACAACTTATGAAGCGATCGGGGACTAAGATGCTCATGATGGATGGAAAAGGATACTCGATGACGCTACATCGTCCGGACAAAATGCCGTCCATACCCGCTCTATTACATGAGGCCAGGGTGGCGGTCACACCTATGCATGAAGACCTGCGTATTTCCGGTACGTTTGAGATTAGCGGAATGGATGATGCTATTCGATCTTCTAAAATCAAGGGCATTCTGGAGGCTATACCGTCTTACTATCCTGAGATTCGGATCGAAAATCCGGGTTCTGTATGGTATGGATACAGACCGTGCACGCCGGATGGTATGCCGTATATCGGCCGCGTGAAAAGTGATTCAGCGATTGTCATGGCCACCGGACATGCCATGATGGGTCTCAGTCTGGCGCCATCCACCGGCAGGATGGTCAGGGATGTACTTACCAAGGATGTGATTCTTCCAGCGGTCATACACCCAATGAGATGATGGGCCGCATCCGTCCTTACAAATTCCAACGGGCTTTCAGGAGCATTAGTGTTGTCATGATTCTTGTGTTATGTGCTACACAACTCTATAGCCGCCTTCCATTCATACAAGCCCAGGATTCGATGAAGTTGGATTCCTTGTCCTATATCATTTCACCTGTGTCCGTCTATGCGCCGGTCTTTCAGCGCCCTTTTGCTGTTTCTGTGATTGACCCCCTAGCGATACAGCAGTTGGCCGAACCCACCATGGAGCCACTTCTCAATAGTACAGCAGGTCTTTGGATGCAAACCGGTACGCTCAATACCAACCGCATCAGTATTCGCGGGGTAGGGTATCGCGAGCCCTTTGCGACAACGGGGATAAAAGTATACCTGGATGAGATCCCGCTGACCAATGGAGTGGGCGAAGCCAGTATTGAGGATATTCATCCCTGGATTTTGTCTGGCATTGAGGTGTGGCGTGGACCGTCATCAGCGCTTTGGGGTTCCGGACTGGGTGGGATGATTCATTTGCGGACCAGTATGCCCGTTGAAGATCAATGGATCAGTAGTATACAGGCGGGCTCATTCGATCGATGGAGACTGGACCAACACTTGTCCTTCCGATCAGGAGCATCGGATCAGTGGGGCACCACCCTGCAGTATCAATATGTGCATGATGCCGGGTATCGGGACAATAATGCATATCGCAAGCATTCGTTTACCTGGATGCAACATTGGAAGCAGGATGCATGGACGATAAAAACTCTATTGCATCGAATAGATCTGAGGGCCTTTATACCTAGTTCCATTACGCTGGAGGATTTTCGGAATCGCCCGACTATAGCAGCCCCGACCTGGGCGGCCGTGAACGGACACGAGGCTTATACCAAATGGATCTCCGGTGTTCATATTATGTATATGCCAGCTTCGGGATGGATCTACAGGGGTAGTGTATTCGGGACGTTTTTTGATTCGGATGAAGTTCGTCCATTTAATGTATTGAAAGAAGATAATACATCGGCCGGCATGCGCCACCGTGTCTCAGCACCAGTAGGACGATTGGGACATATCACCGTAGGCATGGAGTATTATAAGGATTGGTATGACTTTTCCACATTTGAAACACTCGATGGTGGTCAGGCAGGCGTATTACTCAGCAACCAGCAGGAACGACGAAATTATATTCATGGATTCCTCCAGTCGGAATGGAATCTGGGAGAAAAATGGATCATGTTGGGCGGAATGGGTACAGCTCAGAGTACACTAAAAGGTGCGATAGGAAAGTCGGATTTACCCGTATCTATTTATCCGACAGCGGGCATTAGTTATAGGTTGCAAAATCAGTTGGCTATATCGGCTTCGATAAGCCGCGGATATTCATCTTTATCTCTGGAGGATATTCTGAATTCCGATGGCACCATCGATCCGGCGATCATCCCCGAATCCGGGTGGAGCAAGGAAATGAGTCTTAAGGGAGGTGATGGAATTATATCATTTTTTCAACTGACGGCCTACGACATGCGTGTTGCCAATACGATTATTACCCGCAGGATCCGAGATGATGTTTTTGAAAAAATCAATGGTGGAAGTACGAAACATCGCGGCATCGAGCTTGAATACAAGTGGCGTCCGGCCAATTCGAAGCTGGCGGGATCGGGTGCTGTATCTGTCAATAATTACGTCTTTGATCGATTTAATGATGGGGGCATTGAGCGAAGTGGCAACCGATTGCCGGGTACCTCGGCATTCAGGACGTTTCACCGCATGGAGTGGTGGCCATGGAGGAATCTTTCCTTGTTGCTCGATCATCATTGGGTGTCGAAGGTATATCTCAATGATGCCAATAGTGTGTCGGATCGTGGATACAACCTTTTTAACGCCGGTATCCGTTATACGCTGACGATGTCCGAAACATGGGAGGGCGTGATCGCGGGTCATCTTCACAATGTGACTGATACGGAGTATTCCCCTATGTATCAGGTCAATGCTCCGGGGACATCACCCCGGTATTTTTATCCCGGCAAGCCCCGCGCAGTCTATTTGAACCTGTCCCTTAAACATGTATTGTAAATGCAGTTTGTCCGGAACTATATTTTCAATATTTAAAAATGAATGCATCTTTGCCCCCTTATTCATAACTACGCACATGAATCGCATTCGTATAGTTACCGGCCTCTCCTTTATGGCCATGACGATCCTGATCTCTTCCTGTAGTAAGGAGGATGACCAAATGCAGACTGACCGCGACCTTATTGAAGCCTATCTGGCTGACAATAATCTCATCGCACAATCGACACAGACGGGGCTTTTCTATGTTATTGACGACCCAGGTACCTCCGATCGTCCAACACTCCAGGACCAGATCACCATCGCGTATACAGGATATCTGCTCAACGGACAGGTTTTTGATTCCTCACTTTCTGCTACCTTCCCATTAGCCAATCTGATCGAAGGTTGGAAACAAGGTATCCCACTTTTTGGACGAGGGGGTAAAGGGAAATTGATTCTTCCTTCCCATCTGGGATATGGAAATCGCGCTTTACCGGGTATCCCACCTAACTCCGTCCTGGTCTTTGATATCCACCTGATCAACTTTTAGGGATTATAATGCAGCTGCGTTTTTCCAGAATAAGGGTTAAGATCTCGTTAATATCCTGGTTTTTCCTACCGTCAAGCACCATTTAAACGTTACTACCCGCATGACAACACGATATCAGAAAACAATTTGGCATCTGGGTATGGCCTTTATCCTGCTGATTTTGGTTCCAGTAGGCGCCAATGCTCAGCTCAAGGATATGCTGAATAAGGCCAAGCAAACCGTTTCTCCTGGCGACAACAGCGAGGTTGGACTCGGGCTGAAGCAGGCTCTCGAATTTGGCGTCAATGAAGCAGTGGAAAAATTATCAGCCGAGAAAGGCTATCTGGAGAGTCCGTACAAGATTTTGATTCCGGAGGAAGCTCAGTATATCGTGACAAAAGTCAAGTCAGTGCCCGGTTTTCAGGATGTCGAGAAACAATTGATCGACAAGATGAATAAAGCCGCTGAATTGGCCGCGAAAAAAGCTACCCCCATCTTTGTAGATGCCATCAAGTCCCTGACGATTCGGGATGCGATGAATATTCTATTGGGCAATAAGGATGCAGCCACTCGATACCTGGAAACCGAAACCCGCGGCTCGCTTTATACGACCTTTTTACCTGTGATCCAATCCGCTCTGGATGAAGTCAATGCCCGCGAATACTGGCGTACCGTCATCCACGCGTACAACAATATCCCTTTTGTCAAAAAAGCGAATCCCGCACTGGATGATCATGTCAATCAAAAAGCACTGGACGGACTTTTTAACCTCATCGAAGTCAAGGAATCCAAAATTCGTGGCGATCAGTCAGAACGTAAGACCGATCTGTTGAAAAAGGTTTTTGCGCAACAGGATAAAAGTAAATAACGGACGCTCTCCGCTTTATTCAACCTCCATTTTAAATTCTTTCCAGATGTCACCATCCTGATAAATGATGGCGCTTTGTTCCGGAAATTTTTTGAAGGTGAGGATATAATGGTGGCCCTGCATATCCGCAGTATAGTAGTCATTCTCATAACTGCTGGCCCCGATCCCATTGCGATGCCACCAATTACCCCACTGATTGAAAGTAACCTTTAGTTGTAATGGTCCCGTTTGTTCTACAATGACACCATCACCGGGAGTCGCCATATTAAACTGGAATATATCATACATCTCTCCCGGATGGGATTTCGGGGTTTGATGATCGATGATCTCATCGATGCCGGAGGGTTCGCCATAAATAGACGCCATGACAATACCATGATAATTGTCCGGACTGTTGAGTACGAATACCGGACTATAGTCATGCCACTGATAGCTCGCTTTCAACCCCTGAATGACCTTGGTAGACAAATTCCAGTAGTGGATAGTTTTTTGTTGGAAATACAACTGCATCAGGATGATCAGAGTGAGTAATGTCACACTTACTCCTTTCGGTAACCGGCCTGCTATTGCCGCGAGCCCTGCCCAAAGAAAAGCGATTGGGATATAACTGAACCGGTCATTCATCCCGATATGCAAATGATAAAAAAACAGATTGGACACAGGGGCCACATACAACATAGATCCCACAACGCCAAAGCATACCAAATGCCATGTGCCGGAAAGTGACCTGATCTTTATCACATACAAAATAGTCAGGCTCATCAAGAGCGTCAGACAGGCGAATATAACTTCAGTCGAACTCAAAATGGTGTCAAACAGTAACCCTTTTTGTGTGTAGGAGAAAAAGCGTGCGTTCACAAGATGTTTAAGGAAATACTTCATCTCCGTTGACATCATACCCAACAAATCGAAATGTAAATGCGCTTCTGCACCATAATGTCCAACCCAACTGCCCAGTGTGATGCGGTTGAGCAATAAACCCAACATAAGAATCCCCCATACTGAACCTGCAAGCATTAGGCCCCGCCGGCCAAGTGACGCTTCATTTTTGCTGGCAAAGTAATCCACTAACAGAAAGCCACTCAGGACTAACGGGGTGATGTAAGAAATCTCCAGCAGGAAAAGGGAGGCCGCGTAAATCACAAGGCACCCTATACCAAAAGATCTTCCTCTACCCGACACAAATTTAGGAGCCAGGATCATCAAACCCATCACAGCAGAGAATGACAACAGATAATGCAAACACACCTTCCACACCACGGGCTCCACACAATACGGATGCAGCAGATAAAGTATGGAGACCAGATAGATGACGGTCAGGCTCATCCGAATCTGCCATCTGCCCGCGAGCTGTCTGAGCCAGGTGAACAATAACCAGGCATTGAAGGCATGGAGTGTGCAAAAAATCAGAAACCATGGAAGCCCCTGAATATGAAACAATGCGTAAATGCTGTAGAAGAAAAAGTGGAGCAACTGATGATTTCCGTTGTATCCAAAGCAATGCAGGATATCGGCAAATGAGCCTTCATTATATACCCGCTGCCACCCAAGGAAGTCATATACAAAGCCTGCCCCTATACTCGGAGAATATGTGATCAGTGCCAGGATCAGAAATAAAAGAAAAGGAAGACTTTCCTTTTTCATGATTGGGGTGGCATTAGCGGCATTGGTGTATTTTCAATGATTCCGCCTTCCATCACCGTGATCTTGCCACTGGTTTTCCCTTCATGGATCAGCTTAATTCCCCCCCATGTAGTATTGCAGGCATTATGCAATTGACCATTGGACAACACTGTGAGGTTCCCGCCCGGGTATATAGTAATGGTAGCGTTTCTGGGTAAAGAAACCCTGCAGCTGATTTCCAGTGTTGCACCTTTTTCAATAATGATATTTCCTTCCAAATCGGCGCTTCCATCCCAGCGTACGCTGTCGCGGATCGTAATTGTGGCGGAGGTATCTAACCGGCACCAGCGAGGCTCGAGGATATTGCGTTGCATGGCACCAATCCGGTTCATATTCATCAGGATCTTTCCGATCTGGCAAGGCGTCAGTGCGGCCATATGCGCATTATAATCCATCATGTTGTTCGAGTACATGGTGTCACAAGGAGGGGTATTGGTTTTATTCCAACAATTGGGATGGGCGGGTGTATCATCGCAGCCGTCATAGCCGCCCCAGGTGTGTGCGAGGCCGAGGGAGTGGCCAATTTCATGATTAGTGATGCCGCGTACATTCCAGACGCTTGGTTTTTCATGCCATCGCCCGAAGATCTTGACCGAGCTGCCCAGTGAAATGCCTGATCCATCTGGTTTATAGGTTTTGGAGGGGATACTGTCCAGATGATGGGTTTGGAGGAAAATGTTCAGAACAGAATCATCGCGAACGGCGTACTTCTGGATCATGCGTTTGTCGCTGATGTTGCGGTCGCGTCCGGTTTTGACCGCAAAGCACAGCTCGTCATCCACATGATAGTATACGCCAATGTCTCCCGAAATATTGGGGTCAGGTGTGATGACATATCGATAGGGTATAGGCAGTACGGGGGTGTCATTGCCCGGGGGTAAAAACATTTTCATGTTTTTATCCAGGTTGCTGTTGACGACTTTGATATAATCGTACGCGTAGATACGTGCTTCTTCTTCCGGCATGTTGTAGCGACCATCTGTAGAATTCATAAAGTGGACGTTGACCCGGATGTACTTCATTCGCAGGAGTTCCGGATGGGCTACGTAGGAAAGTGGGTTGTAGCACGTACTCATTTTCTCTGTGGCTCGAGCGGACCGGGGAGCGAGGATGATATCCTCTGCCAAGGCAGTGCGGATTTGTACTGTAGGACTACAGGCAGCCAGTGTCAGCAGGACCGGTATGAAAAACAAAAGCCGGTTCATACTTACATATTGAGACCACCGCAGATACTGATCGTCTGTCCTGTGATATAGGTTGACTGGTCGGAGGCGAGGAATACAGCCAATTTGGCGACATCATCTGCCTGGCCAAACCGGTTTAAGGGGACATTGAACAGAAAGGCTTTTCGGGTATTGTCATCCAGTTCGCCTGTCATATCGGATTCTATAAATCCGGGCGCGATGACATTGCTTCTGATATTCCTCGAACCAATTTCCTTGGCAACGGCTTTGCTAAAGCCGATGATGCCGGCTTTGGATGCGGCATAATTGGCCTGACCTGCATTGCCAAAAACACCTACAACGGAGCTGAGATGAATCAGGGAACCTGATTTTTGGCGCAACATGACCTTGATGCATTGTTTGGTCATATTGAAAACCGATTTGAGGTTAGTATCGATGACACTATCCCATTGTTCTTCATCCATCCTGAGCAGCAGGGTATCATTAGTGATGCCGGCATTATTGACCAGGATATCGATTCGGCCAAATTGTTCCAGTACAGATGGTACCAGAGATTCGGCATGTACATACGAACTGGCATCTGAATAGCAGGCGATCACGTTACGGCCTTTTTCTTTCCATTCAGCGGCAATGGCTTCAGCACGTTCACGGGATGACAGATAGGTGAAGGCGACAGTAGCGCCTGCGGCTGCATAGGCGTCGACAATCGCTTTTCCGATGCCTCGGGAGCCTCCGGTCACAATAGCTACTTTTCCTTCTAAGACTGACATGCTGGGTAAATTTTATCGACGGTAAAGGTAAGGATCATTTCGAATCAAACCTTGGCCAATTCTCCTTTCAGATAATCAATCACGTTCACTTCCAATGCATCGACGCCCCGTAATTCCGAGAGATACCACGAAATCCAATCACCCAGATGTACCAGGTACATCGAGCGTTCTATCATCGATTGCCCTTTGGAGCGCACATCAATAATTTCATGGACATACGGGCGGATGATAGTTTTATTGATATCCATTCTTAAGGTATTGCGGGTGTAATCATCATCATTCTGTAAGTAGAGGACACATAGGTTTTCATTTTTTTCGCGCCAGCCGACCAGTTCGTTATGATTCATTTCAGGTATGACATGATGCCAGCAGAGCGCCTTGCTGTTTTCATTGATTTGCTGACGAAGGCGAACTGCAACGGGCTCCATGCGGTCTTCTATATAAATGATCGGGAGACGTTGATGAAGTCGCCGGGCGATGTCTTGGGCCTGAGCTTTTATATCTGTTGATTCGGCACGCAACAGTATAGTGGCAGATTCCAGATCACGGATTGCGCGGTCGGAAATCAGACCCAGGTGATGGAGCGTCCAAAGCTGAGCTGCTATGGAATAGCCGAGACATGCTCTGGGAGAAGGCCAGTCGGAGGGTACCTGGACATAATCGAGACCTTCGCTTTGGGCGCGGGCGATAAGTTTGCCTCCGGAGGCAATACAGATGAGACGAGCTTTCTTTTGCAGGATATGTTCGACAGAGATCAAAGTTTCTTCGGTATTGCCGCTATAAGAGCTGGCGATGGCCAGGGTACGGGGGCCGACAAATGCTGGCACGTGATAGCCTTTGCGGACAATGAATGGGAGAGGGCATTCGTCGCGAATAAAAGAGGCGACAAAGTCAGCTCCAATACCGGAGCCACCGAGGCCGGAGACATAGATGTGGGTTGTATCCGGATGGAGCGGGCGGATAGTGGCCTTGCGGCCAATTTCAATAGCTTCGTCGAGCTGGTCCATAAACCGCTCTATTAGTTGATTCATCATGGTGTAAAATGGAGGTCTATACGCTGAACGTTGACATTACGCCTGTAAAGCAAAGTATTTTTTTCAAAAAGAGAGTGATGGAAGGAGATGGTGAAGGAAGAATGCGATCTAGCGGGGTATGGGAATTATATTTAGGGTCGGATGTCGAAACAGCATGAACATGGTCAATGGGGGGAAGAACAGGCCTGTGCGTACTTGATGGAGCAGGGTATGGAAGTATTGGAGCGTAATTGGAGATACAAGCGGGCGGAGGTGGATGTGATCGGGAAAGAGGGGAAGGTGTTGGTTTTTGTGGAGGTTAAAACGAGGGCATATACGTCTTTTGGGCGACCGGAGGAGAACGTTGGCCGGCACAAGCGGCAGATGATGACGGATGCGGCGATGGCCTATATGCGGGCGACGGGACATGAGGGGGAGATTCGTTTTGATATTGTGAGTGTAGTAGGGGTTCCGGAGCGGGGAGCGGAGATTTTACATTTTCGGGATGCATTTTTTCCGGGATTAGGGAGTGAGTGGTGAGTGAGTGAGTGGTGGTTGGGTGCTTCGACCCGCTTGACACATCCTCGTGCTACAGCTCAGCAACCGTAGTGAGTGGGGTGCTTCGACCTGCGTGACATATCCTCGTGCTACAGCTCAGCAACCGTGGTGAGTAGTGAGAGTGGGGAGTGAGTGGGTGCAATTAACGCGGTTTGGATAAACACATTAAAATAAATTAAAATACGTTGTTTGGAAAATGGCGACAGCTCAATAGCTACAGGTACTCAGCGACGGATTTCGACGAAATCAGTTGAGGGGAACATATTTAATGTTTTAATAATATGTTGTTTGGAAAATGGCTACAGCTCAATAGCTACAGGTACTCAGCGACGGATTTCGACGAAATCAGTTGAGGGGAACATATTTAATATTTTAATAATATGTTGATTTGAAACTGGGTACAGCCCAATACCCACAGGTATCCGGCGACGGATTTCGACGAAATCAGTTGTTAAAAACATATGCATTATTTTTATAATACGATGTTTCAATTATGCCTATAGCCCAATAACCATAGGCATCTGTCGACGGATTTCGACGAAATCAGTCTATCCCTCGTTTAACCCCCATCACCCCCATCACCCCCACCCCCATACATTTTTTCCCCCTTCCCCTTGCACAATAAATCCAATACCCGTACCTTTGCCGTCCATTTAGGAAAATACCATGAAAAAAGATACCCATCCATCCAATTACAGACACGTTGTCTTTAAGGATTTCTCCTGCGATTTCGCATTCCTCACCAAATCCTGCGCCCAAACAAGAGATACCATCGTCTGGGAAGACGGCAAGGAATACCCCCTGGTCAAACTCGAAATCTCCAGCCAGTCTCACCCCTTCTTTACTGGCAAAATGAAGTTCATCGATACCGCGGGCCGAATCGATAAATTCAACAAGAAATTTGCCAATACCAAATTCGCTAAGAAAGAAACCGAATAAGAATCAAGCCCCGCCTTCCGGGGCTTTTTTCATGGTCCCCATACCATCCCATGCGCAATATCATTCTCTTCGATGACGAATCCCGGGAGCAAATGCTCCCCCTTAGCTATACCCGCCCTGTAGCCGAACTCCGAACCGGAATCTTCACCATACGCGAACGCTGGGAAAAACTCCTCAAAGGCAAAGCATCCTATATCACATCCGATTACCTCACCCCCAAGTTCCCCATGCATTTCGAAGATGACAATATCGTCATCAATGGCGCCATCATGCCTAATGACCGCCTCGTCCGACTGATCGAACTCCTCGAACCTAATGAAGCCCTCATGGACGACGGCAGCCTCATCGCCGCCCGACTCAACCACCACCAGTTCGAGTACCTTCTCCGCGACGAAGCCATCGAAGAAATCACCGGCATCGAACTCGCCGACACACCCTTTATCCACCTCTCGTACCCCTGGGATCTTTTCCTCTACCTGCGCGCGACCATCGAATATGACTTCAACCTCATTACAAAAGGTCGCACCAGCCAAACCATACCCACCCATAACCAGGTCATCGCATCCGATAATATCTTTGTCGAAGAAGGGGCCCAACTGACCTGTGCCATCCTCAATGCCCAGTCCGGCCCCATCTATATCGGCAAAAATGCCCAGATCATGGAAGGAGCCGTCCTCCGCGGCCCCGTAACCATCGGCGAAGGCACTATCGTCAAAATGGGCGCTAAGATTTACGGACCCACCACCATCGGACCGGGATGTAAAGTCGGGGGCGAAGTCAAAGATTCCGTCATCATGGGCAATTCCAATAAAGCCCACGACGGTTACCTCGGCAACTCCATCATAGGAGAATGGTGCAATCTCGGTGCCGGAACCAATGTATCCAATCTCAAGAATAACTATTCGAAGGTCCGCATGTGGGATTACGCCACCCGCGGCATGCGGGATACGGACCATATCCATCTCGGCCTCGTCATGGGCGACCACAGTAAAGCCGGCATTCAGACCATGTTCAATACCGGCACCATCGTCGGTGTCGCCTGCAATATCTTTGGTGATGGCTTCCCACCCAAGTTTATCCCCTCCTTCTCCTGGGGTGGGGCTGCAGGACTCAATTCACACCGACTCAATGAGGCCGCCGATACCGCCAAAAAAGTCATGGCCCGCCGAAATATCGACTTTACCCCTGTCGATGAAAAAATCTTCCGGAAAATCTATGACCTCTCTGGTCAATACCGATGAAGACGCTCACCAAACCTGGTATTGTCCCCCGCCTCCTGAGCCATCTCCTCGAATGGCCCGTAGCCGAATACTCAAGCCCCCACAACGAACATCTTCAGGTCGTCCTCCACCGCGGCCGATACAAACTACTGACCGATGGCGCGATCTATAGCTTCGGGGACCTGTATTCCAATTATACCAAATGCTTCGAACGCCTGAATTGGGCCGCCCATGATTTCCATTCCTGCCTGGTCTTGGGCCTTGGCCTGGGCAGTATCCCGGAAATGCTGGTCCATACCTTCCATAAGGACTTGGAGTTTACCGCCGTTGAGATTGATGAGGTCGTGACGCACCTGGCATTTGAATATGTGCTTTCTCCCCGGAACATTAGAGTGCAGGTCTTCACCTCCGATGCAGCCTCTTTCCTCGAATGGCACGAAGGCCAATATGATTTGATTTGTTCGGATGTCTTTGCCGGCGATCATATCCCCCCTGAAATGGAAACCTCCGAAGCTCTCGAAGCTATGCGCGACATGCTACACCCGCAGGGTGTCCTCTTATTCAACAGATTGAGCCGCCATCCCTCAGATATAAAAAAGAATATCCGATTCAGAGATGAAGCCTTTCTTCCGGTTTTTCCGGAGGGCGGCTACCTCGATGTGCAGGGCAATTGGATGTTTGTCAGTTCCTTAAAGGCTTTTCGGCCATAATACATCCCGCTGTTTTGGGTTCAGGACCGCTTGTTTTATTACCCGGATGCCGTTTAGCTGACAATCTCGAATATGGATGCTGAGGGTTTTAGCCAATTCTTTACCTTTACAATCAATTGACAAAGGACCAACTTCAATTTCCGGTCACCGGTTCTATCAGACTTGGTTGCTTATCATTTCTTTAAAATGAAAAGCAGCAGGCAACAGAAAAATCTGACTGGAAGTGCCAGGCAGGACGTATGTAAAGGAACTAACCTCTTTCATACGCGGTTTTATTTTGAATGTTTACCCACACAAAAAGTTTTTGGTAATGGATTTCAAACAGTAGATGCAGTCAATCGATTTTAAACTCAACTGCTTCATTCCGGGAATAAACGCTCCCGGATACCTATCCTGATCCAAAACTTTCTCATGAAAGTGGATCCTTACTTTATAAAATACCTGAGAATGCGTAAGCTTTATTTGTTACTTCCTCTTCTTGCTGTTGCAGTCCTACTCACGACAGTTTTCACTCCGGAACCATCTACCCCAAAACTGCCAAGGGTGTCCAAAGAACAGCGTATTGATGGTGCTATCGAACACATGCTCTTTACTTCCCGGGATATCGACAAAGGATATATCCCGTATGATAAGTTGTTCAAAGCCATAGAGCATGGTGAGAAACAAATTGCCTTATCTCAGCACAGCCGAAATAGGAATGGAAGCCTGACACAAGCCATCTGGCGCACACGGGGGCCCAACAACGTCGGAGGCCGTACCCGTGCGATTATGATCGATGAATCTGACCCGACCCGCAACCGGATCTGGGTGGGAAGCGTGTCCGGAGGCATATGGCGTACGGAAAATATTTCGCTGAGTGACCCAAAGTGGGAAAAGTTGACCTTGCAGATCGATAATCTGGCCATCGGGTCTATCGCCCAGGATCCCAACAATCATCAAGTCATCTATGTCGGTACTGGCGAAGGGTTCCCCAACATCGATGCCGTCACCGGAGCAGGTATTTTTAAGTCCACAGATGATGGCCAGACCTGGGAGTGGCTCGCGTCCACACGTAATGGAAGTTTCCAGAATGTCCACGAAGTTTTCGTACATCCTTCCGGAGATGTCTATGCGGGCACGCAAAATTCAGGTGTGTGGAGAAGTAAGGATGGAGGTGGCTCCTGGGAACGCGTATTAGGCAACGGTCTCTCCGGGGCTACAAACGATAATTTTTTCGATTTCCAATATGTGGAATCCACGGGCACCTTCTTCGCGTCCAATGCCAGTTCTCTTTTCAAATCCCCTACAGGCAATCGCGGAGATTGGGTTAATATAGGCACGACAAATCCCGGGTTTCCTACTAACCTCGTCCGCGTTGAATTTGCCGTATGTCCAACCAATCCAAATGTCATGTATGTCCTCGGATCGGTCAACGGTTCGGCATCCAACACATTTGTCTCCAACAACGGTGGAGAATCCTGGATTTCCCGACCAGCTCCCGGCATCTTTCCAGGACAGGACTTTACAAATGGACAGGCATGGTATGATCTTGATATAGCCGTCGATCCTTTCAATTGCGGCCGCATCATCGCTGGCGGAGTGCCACTGTATGAAAGCTTCCAGGGACTTAGCTGGTCTCCGGTAGATGCAGGCGGTATTCACGTTGACCAACACAATATCACGTTTGATCCGAAAAAACAAGGCCGTATCCTCTTCGGTAATGATGGGGGGATATGGATGACCGACAACGGCGGCTCCAGTATTTTCGACAAGAATTTCGGCTATGTGACAACCCAGTTCTATGCCGGCGCCATTCATCCGGATAAAGGATCACCATATATTCTTGGAGGGACGCAGGACAATAATTCACTACAGATATCTGCGACGGGCCTGGCCCCCGCCCGTTCTGTCTGGGGCGGGGATGGTATGTTCTGCCACATTGACCAAAATGAACCCAACATTCAAATGGTTTCCTCCCAGTTTGGAAATTATGGTCTATCGACTAATGGCGGACAAAATTTTGGATTCGGAGCTTCGGTCAATGGTGGTTTCATCAACGTATCCGGCTATGACGATGACGCCAATATTCTCTACGGTCAGACGAATGAAAATGCGAAGGATTATTTCCGCTGGAATGTCAATACAGGCACCGTGGATTTCGTTGATGTTGCCGCCCGCAATTTCAATGTTTCAGCCGTACGCATTGATCCAAATACACCCAACAGGGTATACTTCGGCACAGGTACCGGACAAATCATTCGCGTTGATAATGCACACACAGGTGATATCGTGCAGGGCACCATGCTACGTGATTTTCCCACCAATGCCGCCATCTCATCTATCCATATTGATAAGTTTAACCCGGACCACATTCTGGTAAGCCTCTATAATTTTGGTGCCGGACTCCAAAATATCTGGATCAGCTATGACGGTGGCAATGAGTGGATTTCAATCGAGGGCGATCTACCCGATATGCCGGTGCGTTGGGCGCTTTTTGATCCAGCCAATCACGACCGCGCCATGATCGCCACAGAAGCCGGTGTATGGGTCACCGATGAAATTAACGGCAGCCAGACCCATTGGGAGCCCATACCGCCATCAAACGGAATGCCGTTTGTCAAAGTCGATATGCTCCTTATCCGGGATAGCGACAAAGTGGTCCTTGCGGCCACCCATGGTCGCGGGATGTTTACGACAGACGTTTTTTCTGCCCCTGCCCCAGTCATCATCAGCCAGCCTATCGCTTATGTCGGACAGCCTGTCATGATTGATGGCTCCCAGTCCGTCAACGCGCAGGACTTTGAATGGAATCTGGGAGACAATACAATGTCCGATGCGACCATCATTACACACGTGTATGACGAGCCCGGAACCTACACCATCTCGCTGACCATCAATGGGAATATCACCGACACCAAAACCATTCATGTTTTACCCTACCTGCCAGCACCGTATGTTCCAGGTGTGGCAGATTATGCCGGCGATTTTGATGTTAATCCAACCCACTTTGCCGCCTTTACGCATCAGGGCACAGGATTTCAAAGAGGCTCTTCTGTACATCCCGGTAAAGATGGAACCAATAGTGGCACTGCCGCCTGGGTGCTGGGACTCAACGATCCGCTATACCAGAATAACTCCCGCGCAGAACTGTACACACCCATGTACGATCTCAGCGAACCAGGACTCTATGAATTGAAGTTTTTTTCCAAGTATGCCGTGCAGAACCGGAATGATGGCTTTCAGGTAGAGTATTCCGTCGATGGCGGCAATGTATGGGTTCAATTGGGATCACGCGACAATCCCAACTGGTACAACTACCTCAACCTGAACATTGCAGACGGAGCATTCCCGATTGGGAAAGCTTATTTCACCAATGCCCAACTCAACTGGACACAATACATCAAGGATATCAGTTTTCTGGGTGGAGAATCCACCGTGAGTTTCAGGTTTGTCTTCCGCTCCGATGGGGAGGAACGCGCTCAGGGCCTTGCGATCGATGATTTTGAGATATCCCGATATGAAGGTGAATTGAAAACCCGGATCACGGTGTTCAATGCTAATTATACCGGCGAACAGGAGGTGACGGTCAACTGGACCACAGGTATCGAGTATCAATGTCAGCGTTTTCTTTTGGAACGCTCCTATACCGGCTTCGGATTTGAACAAGTGGCCCTGATCCCGGCGGTAGGGATAGTAAGTTCCTTTGCCAATAATTATATCCGTAAAGATCAAAGTCTCCGGAATGTGATCTATTACAGACTTAAAGTGATTAACGAGAATCCGGAAATTGATTACTTCTTCGAATTTTATTCCGATACGATTGTCGTACGACGTGATACGGAAGCGGATATTGTGCATCAGGTATTGCCGAACCCATTTACAGATCAGATCGGCATCAGCTTTAGCAGCATCATTCAGCAACCCATTCATCTTCGGCTTTTTGATATCTCTGGCAAATTGGTCCGCGAAGACATCACCACACCACATGCAGCGTTTTATCGTATGGATCGCCTGCGGCTGCCGGCGGGGGTGTATGTACTCAGCGTGCAAATAGGGAATGGAGAACTTAAATCCTATAAACTGTATTCGTCAGGTAGTTAGTCACCACCGACACCTCAGGCCTATACACAGGCTCATGTGAGCTATTTTTCTTTCCTTTGTTGGCTCGCACAACAACAGATCAGGTATATGCTTAATCTCATTCTTTTCGGGCCTCCCGGTAGCGGAAAAGGTACTCAGGCAGAAAAATTGGAGGAGATGTACAATCTCGTCCATATCTCCACCGGTGAATTGTTTCGTTCCGAAATGGAAGCCGGTACAGAATTGGGTCAGGCCGCTAATGCCTTTATGTCAAGAGGTGAATTGGTGCCGGATGAAGTGACCATAGGCATGCTACGCAATAAAATGGCTGCCCACCGGGATGCCGAAGGATTTATTTTTGATGGGTTCCCCCGCACAGCCCCACAAGCCGAAGCCCTGGATCACCTGCTATCGATGGTGGATCAAAAAATCGATGCCCTGATCATGCTGGATGTTCCCGAAGATGAAATCGTCCATCGCATCCGCCTGCGCGGCCAGGACTCCAATCGTCCGGATGACAATGATGAAGCCGTCATCCGCAACCGGTTTCAGGTCTACCAGGCTAAAACCGCCCCCATCTATGATTACTATGCACTGAGGAATACTGCGTTTAAAGTCAATGGTGTCGGTACAATCGACGAAATCTTTGACAACCTGTGCGCCTTGGTGGATTCGATTCACGCCTGATGTCAACTGAGCAAAATTTTGTTGATTACGTCAAGATTCATTGCAAATCCGGTGCAGGTGGTGCAGGCTCCGTTCATTTTCACCGCGATAAGATCAGCTCTAAAGGGGGTCCGGACGGCGGCGACGGTGGACAAGGAGGAGACATCATCTGTAGAGGTAACGCCCAGTTGTGGACCCTCCTTCATCTCAAGTACCGCAAACACGTCATAGCCGACTCTGGTATGCCAGGTACCGGAAACCTCTGTACCGGTTCCGATGGTAAAGACATCATCCTGGAAGTCCCCTTAGGCACTGTCGCTAAAGATGCCGAGACCTACGAAGTCCTCTTTGAGATCACCCAGGATGGTGAGGAGTATGTCCTGATGCCCGGCGGTCGCGGCGGACAAGGCAATAATCATTTTAAATCCCCCACCAATCAAACACCCCGGTATGCACAGCCAGGTGAACCTTTCCAGGAGGGATGGCGCATTCTCGAGCTTAAAATCCTGGCCGACGTAGGGCTGGTCGGTTTTCCAAATGCAGGCAAATCAACCCTCCTCGCCGCCGTCTCCGCCGCCAAACCCAAAATCGCCTCCTACCCGTTTACCACCCTCACCCCCAACCTGGGATTTGTCCAATACCGTGACAATAAATCCTTTGTGATCGCCGATATCCCAGGTATTATCGAAGACGCCCACCTCGGCAAAGGCCTGGGCCACCGGTTCCTGCGCCATATCGAACGCAATGCCGTCCTCCTCTTTATGATCCCCTGCGATGTCGATGATATAGCACATGACTTTCAAATCCTCGTGCACGAACTCGAAATGTATAACCCCGAGTTGCTGGACAAACCCAGATTGTGCGCTATCACCAAAGCCGATCTCATCGATGAGGAGGTGCAGGAACTCCTTCGGCCTACATTGCCACAGGATATTGATACCGTCTTTATCTCTGCGGTGACCGGATATGGTATCGATCGCCTGAAAGATAAACTATGGACATTACTCGCTGACCAGGCATCACCCATCTTTTGAAAGTGGGGTTGATTATTTTTAGGACATGATGCAATACATTCGAAATACCGTGGTACTTACATTCCTTTTCGGATTGTTGACAGCGTGTGTGCAAAATCCGGTCGATCTTGTCCGCGGTGATTTGGCCATCGCCCCTATGCCCGCCAATATGACACCGGAGAAAGGTTTCTTTCATATCAACCGCGATACATGGATGCAGATGGATTCGTTTCCAGGCACGACGTTTGATCCGCTTGCTGTATTTCATGAAGTTTTTTTACGCAAAAGCGGCTATCAGATTCCGCTTGTACCCAAAGGGCAAGAGCAGTCTGATGCGAAGCACCTCATCCTGATCGTCAAATCTCCGGTGCAGGATGATCCGGAAACATATCGACTCAGTATAAAACCGTATGGCATCATCATCACCGCACCCACAACACAAGGTGTCTTCTATGCGATGCAAACCTTGCGGCAGATCATGCGGATCGATGCGCTACCGGACCGTGAGCAGCATGATCGCTCATGGGTAGTACCCGCTGTGGAGATCCGGGATCAACCGGAGTTTGCGTATCGCGGTATGCATCTGGATGTGTGCCGCCATTTTATGCCAGTAGATTTTGTAAAAAAATACATCGACCTGTTGGCGTATTACAAGATGAATCGTTTTCATTGGCACCTGACCGAAGATCAGGGCTGGCGAATCGAAATAAAAAAATATCCACTTCTGCAAGAGGTTGCAGCATGGCGCAAAGAAACACGGGTCGGACATTATACAGATGAACCTGTAGAGTATGATGGCACCCGACATGGAGGTTATTATACCCAGGAGGAGATCAGAGAGGTAGTCCGGTATGCCGCACAAAGAGGCGTCGTGATCATTCCGGAAATCGAAATGCCGGGGCATTGTCTGGCAGCCTTGGCCGCATACCCGTCATTGGCCTGTACACCCGGTCCTTTTGAGGTCGCCACCACCTGGGGTGTTTTCGAGGATGTCTTCTGTCCGTATGAGTCCACCTTTACATTTCTGCAAGACGTGCTGGATGAAGTCATGGATCTTTTTCCGTCACCCTACATTCATATCGGAGGAGATGAATGCCCCAAAGTTCGGTGGAAAGAAAGCGCTTTCTGTCAGGAACTGATGCGAAAGGAAAATCTCCGCAGTGAGGAAGAACTGCAGAGTTATTTCATCCGGCGCATCGAAAAGTACCTGAACAGCAAAGGAAGAAACATCATCGGATGGGATGAGATTCTGGAAGGTGGACTGGCGCCCCATGCCACCGTCATGTCCTGGCGGGGTATGGAAGGCGGGATTGAAGCAGCAAAGGCCGGTCACCAGGTGATCATGTCGCCGGGGTCACACTGTTATTTTGATCATTACCAGGCTGAACCCGATTATGAACCTCTGGCCATCGGAGGACTCACCACCCTGGAAAAAGTATATAGCTTCAATCCAATACCCGAAAGTTTGAATCAGCAGGAAGCCAAGCTGATATTAGGTGCTCAGGCCAATCTCTGGACCGAATATATTCCGACTCCGGACAAGGCAGAGTATATGGCGTATCCCCGCGCTATTGCGCTGGCGGAAGCACTTTGGACTCCTCCATCAAAAAAAGATTACGCCTCATTTGTCCTGCGACTGGCGTCACATCTCGAACGGCTCGATGGGATGGGAGTAAGGTATGCACAGCATCTCCGTGTTCCATTGGCAGAGACCCGCTCTGTAGACAAGGGATTGGAAATAGTCTGGCAGACGCCATTGCCCCGACAGACTGTATTCTTTGCACGCGATACGCAGACAAAAGCATGGAGTTCGGTCATGACCGGTGATACGGTGCTGGTCTCCGAATCAGGCTCTATGTACTACAAGACCGATTATTCTTCGGTTCGGGAAATCAAATATGTACCCTCCAAAAGCCGTCATGCGGTGATCACAGCCATACCAGTGCCTCACCAACGGTATCCTGGAGGACAGGGTCTTAAAACACTTAAAGATGGTCTGACCGGAAAACCGCATTTCAACGGACGGGATTGGTGTGCATGGAGGGGAGCCCCCTTTATATTAGATCTGGATTTTGGAGAGCTGACATCAGTAGATTCCATCATCCTCGGTGTCTTGTCATCACCTGGCTCCTGGATCTATCCTCCGGAGTCCGTGGAGGTCAAAGGCTCTTCGGATGGCCTTAACTATCAGACCATTGCAATGTGGCAAGGCGAAATGAAAAACGGACGACAGGATATCACGTTCCGATTTCCAGGCTCGGAAGTCCGCTTTATCAGACTCCTGATCCTGCCGGTCCGGACCATTTTACCCGGAAAACCTGGAGCGGGACAGCCCGGCTGGACGTTCTTAGATGAGATTCAGGTGTTTTAATTTGTATATTTACCTATATCACCCAACCTTTTAGACAGTCATGCTGGTCTACAAGGGAAACAAATCATCCGATATGAAATCAATTGTGCAGTTTTCCGTCATGATGCTGATCACAGCATCCCTTTTGATAACCGGTTGCGAAAACGACCGCTGTATACGTACTGAAGATTACATAGCCTTTGAACCCGTCTATAAACGCATCGATGAGATGCGTAAGCCCGCAAGCTTTGGACCAGCTCGTGATCTGATATCTCCGGGCAAAATCTTTTACTACAAAGGCTATCTCCTCATCAACGAGAGACATGAAGGGATCCATGTGATCAATAACAGCGATCCAGCCAATCCCACCAAAGTTGGTTTTCTCGAAGTGCTGGGCTGTATCGACATGGCCGTCCATCAGGATATTCTCTACGTAGACAGTTATCTCGATCTGGTCGGCATCAATATCCTCAATCCTACATCTCCCGCTGAAGTCAACAGGATACAGGATGTATTCCAGAGTTTCTATTCTTACTCAGAGGAGTTGGGTTATCTGGTTGAATACATTCCGACCGAAACACGAAGGACGATAGACTGTAATAATCGCAACTGGGGAAATATCTTCTGGAGAGAAGGAGATATGATTTTACTTTCTTCAGATGCAGCAGGAGGTGCCCAGTTCGGGAGTTCTGGTTCAGTCAGCAGCACGATAGTGACGGGCGGTTCCATGGCTCGGTTTACCGTGGCATCAGATCATTTGTACACCATCGATGGCGGCGAAGTCAAGGTGTTTGATGTGACCCAGGCACTACCGGTCTTGCGAAATAAAATTGTGATGGAGTGGGGCATTGAAACCCTTTTCCCCATGGCCGGCACTCTCTTTGTAGGATCCAATTCAGGTCTCCTGATCTACGATATTTCTGACCCCGCTTCGCCAGCCTACAGATCAACATTTTCACATGCCACCGCATGTGATCCGGTCGTCGTGTCCGGCAATACAGCCTATGTCACACTTCGGGATGGTAATCAATGCTTTGGGTTTATCAATCAACTGGATGTGATCGATGTCTCCAATCTCTGGAATCCCAAACTCATCCGCACCTATCCCATGAATAACCCGCACGGCCTCTCCGTCGTCGGTGAAACCCTGTATCTGTGTGAAGGCCTCTTTGGACTAAAAACATTTGATGTATCGGATCCTAAAAAGATCGGTGACCGCTTGCTGGACCACGCACGTGGATTCGGAGCCTACGATGTGATCGTACTGCCCCCGGGAGACCATGTGATGGTCATAGGCAACGATGGACTCTATCAGTTTGATGCCACAGATCGGAGTGACCTCAAGTCTCTCAGCGTCATCCCGATTGGAAAATAATGGTTGATGATGACAGGGTCTTTCAGGTTATTGCAGAAAGACCCTGTTTATTTTTTTCTCAATCTCCTGCTATGAAGTATACAGTCGTCGTACTGGCCATGTGCGTATGGTGTGCAAGTGCATGCAACCAGGGTGATTCTGCGGAGCCATGTGAAGATTTGGCAACCCGGATCATAAATTTTGAGACAGAGCAGGCGTCATCGGCCATCAACAATTGGCTGATCGACCTGATGCCTCAGCCATCGGTTTCTGATCCATTGGGCCATGAAGCCAATCTGCAACAGTTTGCTGATAGACTCAGGACACATTGTCAGTGGGAGGTTGATGTGGAATGTTACGGATGTATAGAAACGCACCCTTTGCAAAGCCATGTGATCCTGTCTCTGGACTCCGCTGGCATCGCTGTTCAACGTTACCTCGATATCCTGACTCCAGCAGATGCTGTTATGACGCTGAGAGAAATTCATCCATAGTCAGCGGACAAATAAAAATCAGAAAATGAAGAGCAAAACTTTAATCACTTTAATGGCCATCCTGTTGACGGGCATGATGCTGACCGGAAAAATATATGCGCAATCAGACAGCCTTTCGCGTCCTGATCTCTCAAACATCATCGTAGATGAAGTCCATCTGCGGAATGGCAGCGTATTAAGTGGTACTATCCTGAGATGGGAACTCGGCCGGGGCATGGAGTTTCGATTATTGACCGGAGCAGAGATTATGATCAATAAATCGGATATACGAAAGGTGTCACAGCGAGTGTCTTTTGCTGCAGCTCCGGAGGAGCAACGTACCCGATGGGTTCGGGCGGAGCGGCCATATAATTTCAGGGAAAAAGGTATGTATCATACCTTCTCAGCTTTTCTGAATGTATCAGAGCAAGGCGGTGCAGGCTTGCATTATTCCATCGGCCATCGCTTCAACCGGCTCCTGGGTATCGGTTTGGGCTCGGGAATGGAAACCCTTGACTTTTGGAATGATCGTGATATCATACCTATATACGCCGAAGCCCGGGGCTACTTTTTAGCTCAGAAAATCACACCGTATTATGCTGTCAAAATCGGTTATGGAATCGCCGTGCGCAAGCCGGATAGCGGCATCATTGATGCCACCGGTGGATTTCATTTCAGCCCGGAACTCGGCGTCCGTTTTGGCGCAGGTGACGTGAGTTTCTATACCGGATTGGAATACAAACTGCAGAATGCTACCTATGTCAACAACCGATGGCCCTGGGACAGCATGTCTGGCACTGTGACGGATAAGGTGAGTTTCAGACGATTAGAACTCAGAACCGGATTAACCTTTTAAAGAAAAAATTTATGAAACAGTATATTCATTTTCTTACCATCCTCCTCCTCATATCCTTTGCTACGTCGTGCACAAATGACAAGTTAGAGGACATTGGTGCCGGTCAGTTGGAGTACATCATCTTCGGACATTTCTATGGTTTCTGCGTAGGTGAGGCCTGTATCGAGATCTTCAAATTGGAAAATGGCCGCGTGTATGAGGATACACTGGATATCTATCCTCGCTTCGACAAACCTTACGAAGGAAACTATGTGCCGCTCTCACAGACGCATTATAATCTGGTCAAGGATCTTCCGGATTTGATTCCGGCCGAGTTGTTTCTTGAAACAGAAATAGTTTTGGGCTTGCCGGATGCAACCGATGGGGGCGGGTTTTATATAGAAGTGCAATACAAAGATGATGCAAGCAAGTCCGGATTCTGGATATTGGATCAAAGTGAATTTTATCTGCCGGAACAATACCACAGCTTTGTGGACGAGATCAAGGCCAGAATACTATTACTGCAACCATAGCTTTCCACTATTCGAAATACAAACGAAGTACAAGCAGAGATCATATCATATCAGAGGAAGATTGTCGGAACACGAAATCATACAGGGATGCATACGTAATGACCGGAAAAGTCAGAAATTGCTCTATACCCGGCACTTTCATACGATGATGTCGATGTGTATGCGCTATACCCGGGATGAAGACAAAGCACTGCTGATTCTCAATGATGGGTTTTTAAAAGTATTTCAGAAGATCGGCACTTTCAGAAGTGAAGGCTCGCTGGAAGGATGGATCCGACGGTTGATCTATCATACGCTGGCGGATTTTTTCAAAAAAGAAAACAGTTACATCCGGTTTATCGAGTTTGATCTGCAGGACAACAGGACGACAGCAGCTACACAAAGTGACGCACTCGAGTTTGAAGATCTCATCCGGCTGCTGGATCATCTGCCGCAAAGATCAGCAGAGGTTTTCCGCCTCTTCGCTATAGAAGGATACTCACATGAAGAGATCAGTCAGAAAATGAGTATCAGTACCGGGACCTCCAAATGGCATTTGTCCCATGCCCGTGAACGTTTACGAACCATTTTATCGCACGAACAACATGCACGAACAACTACCCTATAATGTAACGCCAGGACAAGGTTGGGCTCGCTTAAAGCCTGCCCTTGATGCTGCTATGCCGCCGGCACCTCACAAACGTCGTCTAACAATCCTGTGGTGGTCCATGGCCACTGTCCTGATCACGGGCGGAAGTCTGTTTGTATGGCGTCAATCCGCTCCTGCTATACCCGCACCTTCACCATTACATCTGAAAGCTCCGGCGACTGTTCCTGCTCCTCAGCATATTCCCTCCGAAGCCTTTGCATCAATGACAGACAAAGATGAAACAACATCAACAACAGATCCCTCAACTCCACTGACAAATGTTCAGGAGAAAATATATACCAATGACCATGCAACTGCTAAGGGAAGCCAATCCGCCAGTTCCGGTAATGCCTATGTCGCAAAGGTTGATACAAAGAATTCGACGGACACCAACCGCCAATTTGCTAACCAGACTCATCAGCAAGGTGTAACTGAAGACAGCAAAGAAATAGAGATGGCCAATGTGATACCTGCTGCTTTTATTCAGGATGAGGCACCTGTGGAAGCAGGCGCATCTGAAGCAGTGGCAGGAGACCATCTATTACAGCAGCATAGAAGCAACTCTTCACGTTGGATTACAGATCCGCTATATATTGTCGCTAATCGGTTTGGGTTGCCTGAGATGGTACAGTCAGACCAGATACATCCTGCATCTGTCGTTGCGAAAAACCGAATGCGGATATCGCCATTTGTGGATGTCGCCGGATTTGCCGGACAACATGGTGGAGTAGGGCACTACGTAGGAGGTGGAATAAACATCTCACCTGTACGTAACTGGTCTGTTCAGGCCGGGCTGGGCTACAGGTCTTTTAGTCCTGGTGCGACACTTTTTTCCACAAGATCTCAGGACACAGAGCATCACAACGCATTGGATCCTATCCTCTCCAATGATCCGATGAATCCGGAATGGGGTACCTACGTATTAGGCCAGTCAGTCAACAAGGCTGCCGCCTACGAATCGATACAGCCCCTGGTGGATGTACTACGTCAGTGGCAGGTGAGTTGCGGTGTCACGTACAATGTATCCCGTCGTTGGTTTGCAGAAGCAGGTGTGGGTCTTGCCTTTGGCACGAGAGGATATAGTACCTATCCTATACTGAGCCAGAGTACTTCATTTCCTACAGCAGATGCCCACATCAATCGCAATATGTCCTCCTATGATGTGATCCGCACCTCGATGGCCTCCTGGCGTCTTGGGGCAGGTATTCACATCGGACGGCATCTGGATCTGTATCTCCACTGGCAGCATACTGCCGAAAGCTATCTTATCAATGAGCAGACTTTCGCATTTCCATTGGTGTCCACAGCCCGACGGACGGATTTTCTGCGGGGCCTGCAATTGGGCGTGAAGTATATGTTGTAAGTGAGTGGTGAGTGGTGTGCTTCGACCTGCTTGACACATCCTCGTGCTACAGCTCAGCAACCGTGGTGAGTGGTGAGTAGACTCTTTACCTTTTACCCTTCACCTTTTACCCAACTTGCGCGCAGTACGCGCAAGAAGAAAGTATTTCATAAAGTGAGTCAGTCCGTTACATAAGCCTGAAGGGCTTACACTCCTCTAACCCCGGGTCGCACCCGGGGTATATGCACCACCCCTGAGCCCCGACCCTGAATGGGTCGCACAAGAACCCCTTTCCTCTTCTGCCCCCAACCCCTGCGTCACCCTCCGCGCCAGGCTAAACAAGTGAACGCCGGGGCGTCCTCAACGCAACCTGACCCGCACCTGCGCGCAAGCAGAAATAAAAATCATTTCGATGAGTTACAAACTCTGTGACGCCAAACTGTTCGAGCACCCCGGTGGAATGTTTCATGGCACAACAAGACTCTTCTGGTAGAAATCAATTGAAAGAAACAGTCACGTGAAACACCACCAGGCGTGACAGCAGACCAGAAAGCCAAACATTAGCACAGACACCAAAGCGAGTTTTTGGCGTCACGAGCTTTTTGGTTCTTTTTTGCGGAAAAAAAGAACAAAAATCCCCTGACGAAGTCAGATCATACTCTTTCAGCGGAAACACACCAGTTTGGATACTAGTATCCAACTCATGAAGAGTAAGTCGGCTACGCGATAGCTTAGACGACTATCACAAATGCAGACGGGCTTTTCGGCCCAAAAGAATATCATCCGATTCAGGTCGATCAGGATCGGGCAGGCAGCAATCCACCGGACAAACGGCAGCGCATTGGGGTTCATCATGAAACCCCTTGCACTCGGTACACTTATCGGGCACGATATAGTAGTAGTCCATCGAGACTGGTGTATTCAGATCTGCGGTATCCACGACCGTACCATCTTCAAGCGTATATGGTCCGGTCAGGGTGGTGCCGTCTTTCATGGCCCATTGTATACCACCTTCATAGATAGCATTGTTGGGACACTCAGGCTCACAGGCACCGCAATTGATACAATCATCCGTAATATAAATGGCCATCAGGCAGTTGCATTGGTGTTAGTTGAGAACAAAGGTAAGGATTGCTTCGTTCACTGGCCTTACAGGAGACTGATTGTAAGGCATAATCATCTGAATATCAGTTATCTCACCCCATTTCCACTAGTAAAATATGGAAACGTTTGAGGCGTATTGCCCGATGCAATTGATGCTTCGGAAAGCCGGGTGATGGCTTTCCAGGATGCGGCGACTTCAAAAGAAACATTTCTATGCGAAGTTGCAAACTTCGCATAAGTATGATTCTACTTTTCCACAGACCAGCACAATCCTAGACTTACAGAGAAGTCCAAGGTCGTTGAGGGAGTCGAAACGGCCGATGTCACAGAGAAATCCAAGGTCTTTGAGCGCGAGTACAAGTCTAAGGGGAACCGAAACGACCGGGGTCCCTCACCGCACAGGTAATTGCCTTGCTGGAGTTGGAGTTTGCTCCAATTACCTGGATATTCTCCTGCTCTTGTAGGATTTCGTTCCAACCACCAATGGCTTTGTCCAACATCTATTTTAACCGCCGAAGCTGTAGCGAAGGATGATAGGAGGTGATTGGGTGATCCGTAACAGATGGGGTTCAAAATTTTGAACCCCAT
>JBGTGP010000040.1:0-80868 GCA_041746735.1 Saprospiraceae bacterium | reverse complement strand
AGGGGCGGGTCGCGACCCGCCCCTACACATTGACCACGACACGACAGTACATATACTTCCCTTCGACGTCGGCTTTACCTTTTACCTTTCACCCTTTATCCCGCTTGCGCGCAGAACGCGTAAGCAACTACTCCGTTTTGGCTTCTTCGGCTTCTTCGGGTTTTTCTTTGCCGAGATAGCTCGGGAGTTCCATGCCGGCCATATTGAAGAGTTCGCCGAGGGGAGGGACGGATTTGTAGAGGCTGGAGATAAACTTGGAGGTGTTATTTCCGGAGCCTTCCTGATTGCCGCCTTCCCAGACGGTGACCTTATCGATCTTGATATTCTTGATGGCGTCGACCTGGGTTTTGACTAGTTCGGGTAGTTTGTCGGCGATCAGCATGAGTACCGCTTCGCGGGGATTACCACCGACGGCTTTGACGATTTCATCGAAGCCCTCTGCCTGTTTGCGGAGTACTTCGTACAGACCGCGGGCTTCGGCTTCTTTTTGCATAAACACGGCATCGGCTTGTCCGCGGGCGATGAGGCGGGTGCGTTCGGCTTCGGCTTCGGCATCGATCTCAATCTGGCGCTTGGCGATTTCAGCCTGCACGATGATATCCGCTTCGCGGGAGGCGCGTTCGCGATCGGCGCGGGCGAGTTCGGCTTCCTTTTCTGCGAGATAGGATTCCTGGAGGGAGTTGGCGGCCTGGATTTTCTCGGAGGCCGTGGCTTTACGAAGTGCTTCGGCTTCTTTGGTGCGTCGCTCAGCATGGGAAGCGGCCATACGCACCTTTGCTTCATTCTGACCGTCGATAGCATTGGCTTCGGCAGTAGCTTCTCCTACCTTGGCGATGGCTTCGGCGGCACTGACGGAGACTCGTTTTTCCTTATTAGCATTGGCTTCCCCGATACTACCATCCCGGTCTTTTTCCGCTACGCTTTGCTTGGCATCGTTGATGGCTTTGGCGGCTGCTTCTTTTCCCAACGCCTCGATATATCCGCTTTCATCCTGGATGTCGGTCACGTTGACGTTGATCAGCATCAGACCAATTTTTTTCAGTTCGCTGCCTACATTATGGCTGACATTGGTCAGAAACTTATCGCGGTCCGAATTGATTTCCTCAATATCCATTGTCGCCACGACAAGACGCAGTTGGCCGAAAATGATGTCTTTGGCGGTTTCGCGGATCTCGTCATTGGATTTACCGAGCAGACGTTCGGAGGCGACCTCCATAACCCCGGGCTCGTTACTGACTGCCACGGTAAAACGAGAGGGCACACTGACCCTGATATTTTGTCTTGACAAAGCTCCCCGCAGATCGACATCGATACTGATTGGTGTCAGGTCTAGATATTCATAATCCTGGATGACAGGCCAAACAAATGCGGCACCACCGGCCAGACATTTGGAGGATTTGCCGGTACCGGTTTTTCCATAAATGACCAGAATTTTGTCGGACGGACACCGCTTATATCTGGAGATAAACCACAGGAGCATGATGAAGGTGAGACCAAGGAGGCCGGCGATGATGACGATGAAAGAACTTGAAGGATCCATGTTTTAGTTAGTTTGTTTGGTGAATGGTGAGGAGTGAGTGGTGAGTGGTGAGTGGTGGGAATCTTGCATGGTTGGGTGGAATTAGAGGAGTTGGGTGGGTTTTCGATCTTCGAGGGTGGGGGTGGCTTGTACTTTGAGCAGGTTGTCTTCCAGGATTTCGATGACTTTGACGGGAGTGCCTGTGGCCAGGATGTCGCCGTCAGTGATGGCGTCGAGTTCGCGTATGCGGCCGTCGACATTGAGATGGATCTTGCCTCGACCTTCGCCATTGGCAGGGATGGTCAGGTAGACTTCTCCGGATTGATCAAGGGCGTTATAGAGATTGAGGGTGCCGGATTGTTCGAGTTGGGCGAACTTAACCATCAGGTATGCGACAATAAACATTGCTGCTAATCCGGCAACCACGGCGAGCAACACGGCTATAATGGCCGTGAGCTGGTTGTTCATCGCCAGGACACCGGTCCATCCAAAAAAGGTAAAAAAGGCGATGATACTTCTGACGGAGAGGGCGGAAAAGCCGGTATCAAAATTGGGGCTGTCACCGGCATCCGGCAAATCGGTATCTGTATCCGGACCGACGAGGGAGAGGACAAACTGGATAAAGAAGAGCACACTGAATATAATGGCAATAAACCAAAAGACCTGATGGGCGGCAGCCATAGCTTCCCACCAATCATTCAGGGTACTTAGGAGGATTACCTTCATTTATGTTTCTCCGGTTGTTGTCAAGATAACAGGTCTGACGGGGACAAGGTTAACAAAAATAGACCAAAGCGGTTCGGGTATCTACATTAAAAGGTTGCTGACGCTATAAACAGTATGGGTGGAAAATAAAAGTAATTTTGTGTCTTCATCACAATCAAGGATCGTGGACGTCAAACTCTTTAGTGGAAAATACTCGGGCTATCTGGCCGAGCGGATTGCCGATTACTATGGCTATTCCTTGGGTAAATTGAATATACTGCGGTTTAGCGACGGTGAGATGCAGCCTGTAATTGAGGAATCAGTGCGGGGTTCGTATGTATTTTTCATACAATCTACTCCGGCGCCTGCGGACAATCTGCTGGAGTTGTTGCTCCTGATTGATACGGCCAAGCGTGCTTCGGCCGATTATATTACCGCGGTGATTCCATACTTTGGGTATGCGCGTCAGGATCGTAAGGACAAGCCCCGGGTACCGATTTCGGCCAAGTTGATTGCCAATCTGATTCAGGCTGCCGGCGCTAACAGGGTCATGACGATGGATTTACATGCTGATCAGATCCAGGGATTTTTTGATATCCCGGTGGATCACCTGCGGAGCAACGCCATATTTGTGCCTTATCTGGAGGGGTTGGATCGGGATTCGGTGACCTTTGCGGCGCCGGATGTAGGGGGCGTGAAGCGGGCCCGGAATTATGCCAATTATTTTCAGTGTGATCTGGTGATTTGTGACAAGTATCGGCGGCGGGCGAATGAAGTTTCGGGGATGACGGTGATCGGGGATGTGGCGGATAGGGATGTGATACTGGTGGATGATTTGGTGGATACGGCCGGGACGCTATGCAAGGCGGCGGAGGCGTTGGTACAGAAGGGGGCGCGGAGTGTTCGGGCGATTTGTACGCATCCGGTTTTATCGGGCAAGGCGTATGAAAATATAGAGGGATCACAATTGACGGAGATGATTGTGACGGATACTTTGCCGTTGCGTCGGAGTTCGCCGAAGATCAAGGTATTGTCATCGGCGAAGTTGTTTGCGCATGCGATTCGGAATACGCATGAGCACCGGTCGATATCGGCGTTGTTTATTGGGGATTGAGGGGTGGAGAGGGGTGTTGTCAATGGATATTGACGAGATTCGTTGGAGAGAACATATTTAATATTTCCATAATACATTGTTTTAAAAATGGCTACAGCCCAATAACTGCAGGCTCCCTGCGACGGATTTCGTCGAAATCAGTCGGAGAGAACATATTTAATATTTCCATAATACGTTGTTTAAAAAATGGCTACAGCCCAACAACCGCAGGCTCCCTGCGACGGATTTCGTCGAAATCAGTCAGAGAGAACATATTTAATATTTCCATAATACGTTGTTTAAAAAATGGCTACGACCCTACAGCCGCAGGCTCCCTGCGACGGATTTCGTCGAAATCAGTCGGAGAGAACATATTTAATATTTACATAATACGTTGTTTAAAAAATGGCTACAGCCCAACAACCGCAGGCTCCCTGCGACGGATTTCGTCGAAATCATTCAGAGAGAACATATTTAATATTTTCATAATACGTTATTTAAAAAATGGCTACAGCCCAACAACCGCAGGCTCCCTGCGACGGATTTCGTCGAAATCAATTTTTATATTTTCTGATCCATTCCCTTCTTTTTTTTCCTTACCCCTTGACCCGTATTCATCCAATCCCTATTTTTCACCTCACCTTAACCAGTTGAATCTTACATCATGGCTTTTAAAAAGTCCCATCTCTTTGATCCCAAAGATCAAAACATCAGCCGCTTCTGCAGCGCCATAGCATATCCGGTAAGAGTAGATATACTCTTTTACCTCGCCAATCATCCCGAAACCCGTGTCGAAGTCCTCTACCGGAAATATCCCCTTGCCAAATCCACGATCTCCGACCACCTCAAAATCCTCCGGGAATCCGGACTCGTCCGTTTTCATGAAAAGTACCCTTACAACCTCTATTCGCTAGACTGGAAGAATTTTTCCCAACTCAGGCACGTATTGCAGGAATACCTGAACAAATTCTGAGCACGACCTTCGAATCAGGTCCAAAACCCAGCACACATACTCTTTTTTATAAAATATAACTTTTTTATCAATATTTAAATACCCTATATACAACATAATACACATCTACAAATACACCCTTCCCCAATCCGGACCTTCAGGTCAATACAACGTTCACTGCCGGTTAGTCTCACCCCTTTTTACATCCCGGAATATTTTCAAAATCCTTTTTACTTTTCCTCCTAAAAATCATACCTTTGCGTGCCCTAAAATAATCGGGGAGCAAATCAAACGTTTATGGAAGTCTTTTCAATAACCGCAACACCCAGAACCGATCTCGGCAAATCTGCCACCAAAGCCTTGCGCAAGCAGGATCGTATTCCTTGTGTACTCTATGGCGGTAATGAAATCCAGCATTTCAGCCTCGCACCACTGGACCTGAGGGAACTGGTGTATTCACCCGAATTTAAAATCGTAGAGATCGAACTGGAAGGCCAGACCCACCGCTGCATCCTGAAACATGTACAGTTTCACCCAGTCACTGAACGTATCCTCCATATCGATTTTCTACGCCTGATCGAAGATCACCCAATCAAAATAGATGTTCCTATCAGTTTTGAAGGCATCGCACAGGGTCTCAAATCCGGTGGCAAGATGATCCGTAGAATGCGCAAGGTCAAGATCAAAGCCACTCCCGACCATCTCATAGATAAAGTCATCCTCGATACCACGGAAATGGGCCTCGGCCAATCTCAGCGAATCAAGGATCTCGCTTCATACGAAGGTGTTGAAGTGCTCAACAACGAAAATATTCCGATCGCAACCATCGAGATTCCCAGAGCCCTCCGAGGTGCGACCGCAGCAGAAGAAGTTGCAGCTACACCCGCCAAAGCAGCACCTGCCGCCAAAGCAGCACCTGCTAAAGCACCCGCAGCTAAAAAATAAGTTTCCATTTCAGGTCCCCGCAGGATCTGTCGAACACAGAATAAAAAGCATCCTTTGGGATGCTTTTTTAATTTTGATCTATGTCTACCCTCCGACTCAATCTCGTACAATCAGACATCATCTGGGAAAATCCTCCAGCCAATATCGCACGGACTGAATCCCTGCTAACTCATGCACCACATGCGGACATCATCTTGCTGCCTGAAATGTGGTCCACCGGTTTTACCATGCATCCTGAAAACGCCGCAGAAGATGCTACTGGCCATGCCTTGTCCTGGATGATGGAATATGCCCGGACTTCCAATGCCGTGATCGCCGGCAGTATGGCCACCCGGCATCATGGCCGGTTCTATAACAGATTCTACTGGGCCTTTCCGGATGGACACCTGGAATGGTATGATAAAAAACATCTTTTTTCGTATGGGGGCGAAGACAAACCGTATACAGCAGGCACAACACAAGTCTCTATCGAAATCAAAGGCTGGAACATTATGCCCATTGTCTGCTATGACCTTCGCTTTCCGGCATGGTGTCGCAACAGAAATGATTACGATCTGCTCGTCGTAGTGGCCAACTGGCCGGTCCCGCGAATTCATCACTGGGATGCCCTAGTGCGAGCCCGGGCCATTGAAAACCAGTGCTACGTGACCGCCGTCAACCGCGTTGGATCAGATGGCAATGGCTTACAGTACACCGGACACAGCTCCGTATATAATATGAATGGCGACCTACTCCACACCCTGAAGGAGCAGGAAGGCGTTATACCTGCCGTACTGAATAAAGAAGAACTTAACGAATATAGAAACACGTACAAGTTCCTGCAGGACCAAGATGTATTTGAGTTCTAGTTTGGAATGATTTTTGTATTAAATATTTTTTTAATATATAATAATGCAGATATACAGGGTTCTACTTATGATTTTTACGGTCCTACTCGCCACCGGATGCTCTAAGGTCCGCGTAGCCGTCTATGACCAGCAAAAGCGGCAGGTATATGCCCGCGAGACCCGGAATGCATTCTCCAATTCAGAAGCGGGCAAGGAAATGGCCCTCAAAAACTCCATTATCACGACGGCCGAACAATTTCTGGGCACCCGCTACAAATATGGCAGTACCGATCCTCGTCAGGGATTCGACTGCTCCGGTCTCGTGTATCACGTTGCCAAAAAACATCAGATCGAACTACCCCGATCTTCATCAACCCTCGCTGCAGCCGCGCCACATATCCCCTGGAAGAAAGCCCGCCCCGGAGACCTTGTATTTTTTGGCGACCGCGGACGTATTAATCATGTCGGTATCGTCAAAAAGAACTCATCCAATGAACTCTGGATTATCCATAGCACGACCCAAAGAGGTGTCCTGCATGAAAATGTCCTATCCAGTTCCTATTGGAAAAAACGCCTCCTCTTTGCCGTAGATTTTACATCCCTTTACACCTCCCGAACCCGATCTAAAAGCTAATCCTTTTAAAAAACGCATACTTCCCTTCACCTTTTACCCATCTTGCACACCAGTGCAAGCAGATTCCCTTTACCTTTTACCCTTTACCCTTTACCCAACAAGTAGCAAATGCCGCAGGCATACCCCTACTTGATCTCAAACCACACCTCTTCACCCGGAGTGCCAGCATGATAATCGACCAAAATCTCAGTCCCCACAGGAATATCTTTTGATGCTTTAAAAATGATGTATTGGCCATTATAGTCAGCTTCAAATAGTGCATTGGGCTGATGGGAATGATTGTACAATGATCCGTATCCCAATGCCAGCGCAATGCTGTCCTTTTTCCACTCAAAATAATATTCATATAAAATATAACCCTTCACAATTTGACGGGCCTGCTCTCCCGGGATCACAATGATTGGGCATATCTCGATGACACTATCCGCCAGGATGTCTTGTGTGCAAAACATACCGTAACGATGTTTGCCACTTGGTGCAAAATACAAACCGGGATGTTGTTGCAACATAAAGGCAAACGTAGGTTAAAGGTGAAAACGGTTTATCGACGAAGACTATACACTGCTGCTATAATAAATCCAAACCCGGAGATTTGAAGCCAGGATATCCGTTCCCCATCCAGACTCCCCCATACCAGTGCCATACAGGGAATAGCATAGGCAATGGCTGATCCGAATACAGCTGTGGTCCGCTGGATCAGCCAATAAAACATGATATTGGCCAGCACCGTACAGACTAGCGCCAGCGCCAGCATCGCGGGCATCGATACATTCCATACTTCAGGGTCTGCTATTCTGGTATACGTGCCTTCTGAACCCAAGAGCCCCAGCGCCAACACGCCTATAATAGAAAAACCAATAGCTGTGATGGCCACAGGATGAATATCCTGTCCGTATCGCTTGATCAGGTTAGCACTCCAACCATAGCATATCGTCGCTATAATAACAAACCCTACATAGGCACTGATCCTCCAGTCCTTCTCGCCCACCATAAGCACAGCGATTCCTGCACACCCCAGTAAGAGTCCCACAAGATAATTTCGCCGGAAAGGTGTATTGAAAAATATCACGCCGATCAGGAGCGCAAAAATGGGGGTCAGACTATTGAGTACGCCGGTCACGGCACTCCCGAGTCGGGTTTGAGCTATAGCATAAAGAAATGCAGGAAATCCATTCCCCAACAGGACTATGAGCGTCACTATACCCACTTTACCATTGGGAAAAGGTACCCGAAGAAGGAAATACAAAGGAACAAAGGCCATCGCGCTGATGGCGATACGCAAGGCTCCTACTTCCGTCGACGTAAAATGAATCAACCCTTTTTTTATCAGAATAAAAGAACCTCCCCAGATAAACGCCAATAGAATAAAGACGATCCATCCCTTCCAATCCCGGGTTGCACCCGTGTTTATACTTGGGATGCTCATTCGGAAGCAGCAACAGCATTGACAGCATGCCAGACACGCCAGACATTCTTAAAACAGATCTTCTCGATGTCTTCCTCCGTATAATCCCGTCTGAGAAGTTCGTAGATGAGGTTGGGATACTGACTGACATCCTTGAGGCCTGTGGGCAGACTGTCTCCTACACCATCAAAATCAGATCCAATACCAATATGGTCAATCCCGGCCAGTTTCCGGACATGATCGATATGATCGGCGACCCGGACAACGTCAGCATACAGGGACGGATACTTTTTTCTAATAGCCTCCAGGATTGGCTTTGCTGAAGGATCATCAGCTTTCATGCCGGCTTTGGCAAGTCTGCTTTCCAAATCGCGTCGACTATCCGCCCTGGCTTTGGTAACTTCGGCATCAAGAAAATCAGAGCCGAAGTTGATCTGAATCACTCCCCCCTTTCGGCCCAACTCTAAGATCATTTCATCACTCATGTTTCGTTGCCAGCCCGGTGTAAATGCTCTGCAGGACGAATGTGTGGCCAGTACCGGTGCCCTCGAATGCTCCATGACCTGGAAAAAGGTCTGATCAGATATATGTGAAACATCGATCATCATACCGGTGCGATTCATCTCTTCAATGACCTGATAGCCATACGGGCTGAGCCCACCCCAAGTGGCGGTCGTATCATACGAACTGTCACAGATGTGATTGTCCTTTCCGTGGGTGAGTGTCACATAGCGAATGCCCTGGTTATAATAATATCGGACATCCTCCAGGGACTGTAACGGCGCCCCATTTTCAAGACCCATCGGAAGGGAGATGAGGCCCAGTTCAAAATTTTGCTCAATCATGGCAGGTGAATCACCCCGTGCGAACTTATCCGGATGAGCCTCAATGATACCGAGTACCATCTGAATTAGCGATTCGGCCAGTGCCTTCGCCTCGGGCGGTTCACTTTGATAGGATGCGGGAATGAAAATGGACATAAAGGGTGCATCCAACCCTCCTTGTTTGGCACGTTCGTAGTCAAAGTCTCCATCCGAAGTGGCAATAGGAATTTGCAAAAATTCCCGTTCCAGTCTGAAGTTTTTTACCTGCAGACGATAGGGAAGATCGATATGGCCATCGGTGATGATAAACCGTCTTGAGAGTTCAACAGCGTACTGATATAAATTTTGATCGGCTTGCTGCATGGTTTTTTTGGTTGACGAGCAGGCGAAGGTAGCCAGGATCATGAGAAATAGGAGATACTTCATATCGGTGGATCAAAGCACAAGATAAAAAGGTACCTACCATCCATCTCGGGAAAAAGAGAAAAGAAAATTGAGGGTTGTACGTCTAAAAGTTTTTTAGCTTTGCACTCTCTTTTTAAAGATTACCCGGATCGGTAGTTCAGTTGGTTAGAATGCCGCCCTGTCACGGCGGAGGTCGCGGGTTCGAGTCCCGTCCGGTCCGCAGAAAGGTCACCTTATCGGTGGCCTTTTTTCATTCCTTCGGTTGGTGACGATCCTATAGACCACGCCCATACTCCCTTAAATCTGTAGTATTGACGGAGTCCTGAGGTAGAAATTCACCTCCGCGTGGCCTGCAAACAGTTCACCCATTCGGGTGATAAACAGCCTTCCATATAGTTCGAAATTTGCGCAAGGAAAAAGTTTTTCTGTCTAAATGCTGCTTTCAAATGAGAAACCTGGTTATCCTCTTTACTATCGTATTGATAACGCAAACCTGTGCTGCCCAAACCTGGATCCGCCAGAACCCGTACCCCTTTCTTGCCCAGATCATGGATATTGATTTTGATGGACTCCATGGTCTTGCTGTTGGGCAGGAGAGTACTATTTTCACAACATCCAATGGTGGTATTACCTGGACACCCCAAAGACCCCCGCATATTGGTGTCGCATATGATGCGCCTATAGTCGTTCCCGGGACGGCAGGGCAGATCATGTTTGCCGGAGGATTTCAACTCATCGTGACCCGGGACGGGGGTCATACCTGGGATATTGCACACAACAGTCTGGGCCGTGTATACAAAGTACAAATACTGCCAGGGGGCGAGCTGATGGCCCACGGAGCGGACTATAGTGTGATCAGTACCGACTTGGGAATGACTTGGGAGGTAATTTCATTGCCGGGCTTCAATACAGAAGCGGGATATTTTACCAGCCCGCTGAAGGGCTGGGTGCAGCATGGCGGATTTAACAATAATCAGGTTTGGGTGACCACGGATGGCGGCGCCAATTGGAATGTCCGCGACACACTTCGTCACCCTGTCATTTCGGGTATCCATATGTTGACAGACGATATTGGATTTTTATCCGCAAGAGACTATGTATATAAAACCACTGACGGTGGTCATACCTGGGACCGGCTGCATGACAATGCCGTCAATTCTATCCAGGATATGCATGTAGTCAATGAAAATGAGATCTGGACTTGTCAGATTAATGGCTTTATCTTTTATACGCTCAGTGGTGGGGCGTTCTGGACGAATGTCAATCCCAATATCATCAATAGCAATAAAACCAACGGAATTTACGCCAACGATGCCGGCGGCGTGTGGGCCGGCAGTAAATTTGTTTCCATTCTCTATTCAGCCAACTATGCCAACACCTGGACAGATCAAATACCCAATTCGAAAGAGATCCTGTTTGATGCCTTTTTTGTGGATGAAGAAACGGGGATCGTCGGTGGTGCAGGAGGAACCGTGCTGACAAGCACGAATGGTGGAGCATCCTGGGAAAAGCATTCCTTCGGATCGAATGACCATATCTATAGTGTGGGCATGGCGGGCAGTGATATATTGGTAGCCGGATCTTCCAACGGCAATGTATTTCTGTCAGAAAATGCAGGAACCAGTTGGAATACAATTGGGGAAGACCTGGGTCAGATATCCGGGCTTTATTCTTTTTCAAGGCAAACACATGTTGCAGTCAGTGAATTTGGGCGAATTTATAAGACAACAAATGGTGGTACACATTGGGACGAAGTATTTACAGATCCCGGGAGTATTCTGTTAGGTCTTGAATTTGTAGATGATCAACATGGGTGGGCTTGCGGTTGGTTTGGCACTATCCTGTATACAGATAACGGAGGTGAAAACTGGTCGTTGCAGTATGCAGATGGGCGGACGCAATTTACCGACATCAGTTTCATCAATACAATGCAGGGATGGGCGGTTTCATCAGGCTTTACAGATACCCTGTGGCATACTTTCAATGGCGGGCAGTCCTGGGAAACGTCCGTGCTTCCCTACCGGACATTTTGGGCTGGAGTTTCCTTTCATTCTGCAGATACTGGCTGGATCTCCGGGGGCAGCTCAGGTGCTGGTGTGATACTTCGGACAAATGATGGGGGTCAGACCTGGTTACTGGATCATCAATCTCCTGAGTCACTATTTGACATTTTCGCCGTTCCCGGAAAAGAGACTGTCTGGAGTGTCGGGATAGGAGGAAATATTGTTAAATATTCTCCTTGTGCGTTTACCCCTGTGCTGGGCCTGCTTTCGGGTGATCTGACACCATGCCAGACAGATACGGTCACCTATACGATCGTTTCATCAGATGTTGACATTTTTGAATGGACCTTTCCAGCCGGTTGGCTTATATTTGGAAATCCCAACACGTCTTCGATTCAGGTTATAGCGGGTGCGAGTTCGGGAACGGTGAGTGTCATGGGCCGAGATGCTTGTGGCACCATGACAGGTGAAGTCAGTCTGACCGTTTCACCCCTTCCTGTTGATGCAGTACAGATCAACTACGAAAACGATGTGCTCACATGTGAAGTTGACGTGGGGTTCTACCAGTGGTTGCTGAATGGCGTGCCGGTTTCCGGGGCCACCGGGCAGACCTACGTCCCTGTCGCGGGAGGTTTGTATGAGGTTGTCGTGACTTCACTTATGTCAGGCTGCGAGGCCCGGTCCAATGCAATTCAGGTTGTACTTGTTTCAGTGTTTGATGCAATAGTATCCGGGATAAAACTTTATCCAAACCCGACAAGTGATATGCTTTACATTGAGATGCCTGCAAGTATCACACGCCCACAACCAGGCAAGATTCGAGTATATGACCTAAATGGAATGCTTCGAATAGAAGCGGGTATTTTTACATCCAAAATTGATGTTACCGGACTAGGCCTTGGTGTGTATTATATTGAAATACAAATAGATAGCCATACACATGCAAGAAAAATAATTCTCCATTAATCGGCCTCGAACTTCAAAAAACGTGTGGCACACCTAGGTGTGCCACACGTTTTTTGGGTTTTTTGAGGTGGGAGACCCCCAAATATTCTCATTGAAATGCCCAATCTAAATCGCTAAATACCAATTATTTACACATAATTTATCAACAATTTTCCAATAAAAACACTGTCGAAATTTACCATTCCAACCGGCGTTTTCTCACCAATCTTTACCTTGCGTTGCTGATGGATCATGCCAGGTTATGAAAAACCCGCTGGACATCTTCATCCTGTTCCAGTTTGGCGACAAGCTTGAGCACCTCCTCTGCCTGGTCCTCGGATAACTCAGTCACCGTAGCTGGAATCCACTCGAGTTGAGAACTGAGGACGTTTATGCTGCGCTCTTCGAGGGCTTTCTGCATGAGGCCAAAATCCGCAAATGCGCACCGAACCACCAGAACATCCTTGCCATCCTCAGCCACCCCTTCCCCCATCTCCTGAAGACCAAAATCGATCAACTCCAGTTCGAGTGACTCAGGGTCAATATCTTCTGGAGGCAGATGAAAAACACCCATTTTATTAAACTGAAAACTAACGCTGCCATTTGTACCCAAGGCTCCATTGCCTTTATTAAACACAGCCCGGATATTGGCAACAGTACGGACGATATTATCGGTCGCGGCTTCGATGATGATCGGAACTCCATACGGACCATAGCCTTCGTACATGACCTCTTCGTAATTGGCCATGTCTTTGCCCAGGGCGCGCTTGATCGCAGCCTCGACCTTATCCTTGGGCATATTAACGCTCTTGGCATTCTGCATGGCGCGACGCAACGAAGGGTTGTAGTTCGGATCGGGACCGGCGGCTTTGACAGCAATAGCGATCTCCTTACCGATCCGCGTAAACTGTTTGGCCATTCGGTCATAGCGGGCAAACATACTGGCCTTGCGCACTTCAAAAATCCTACCCATCGAATACCATTTTAGGGGTGCAAAGGTACGTAGTCAGGCTCTATTAACACAGTTTAACGTCCATGTGCTCACGTTTAACACATCGAAAAGGGCCAGTCTTTAAAGCTCACTTTATTTTTGACCGCAGAAACCAAACTATAACGTGATGAAATATTTCTATTTCTTTCTCCTGTCGATAACTGTGTTGGTTCAGGTCTCTTGTAACGATGATTTTGGGATTGAAGAGATCGAAGTCTCTTATGAAACAGTTCCCTTTGACCGTATCCGGTTGGAGACCACTTCCAATATCCGCATTGTCCAATCCCATCATTTCCGCGTCATCGTCAGCGGTCAGCGAAGGGATGTAGATGATACCGATGTCCGGGTCATCAATGGCAGGCTGACCATCAAAGAACGAGGCCGGATGGATGAAGAGCAGCTCATCAAAATTTTCGTTCCCGAAATCCGACAACTTGAAAATTCAGGTAGCAGTCAGGTCTATGGAGAAAGCCAGTTTAGACAAACCATCAATATGGATCTTATCCAGACTGGTTCCGGCGAGATGGATCTGTATGTGGACACCGACAACCTCGATATTGAACTCACCGGAGCCGGCATGATTTACCTGGAAGGACTGGCCGATAATGTTGATGCCACGATCACCGGAAGTGGATGGATTCGTTCTTTTAGCCTTAATTCAGATTTTTCGGATGTCCGGATTATCGGCAGTGGCAGCGCGGAAGTGACGGTAGACGCGGATCTGGATGTCATCATTTCGGGTAACGGAAATGTTTACTACAAAGGACATCCTCACATTCACGCCACGATCACCGGATCGGGAAAACTGATCGATGCTAATTAGTGAGTAGTGCGTAGTGAGTAGTGTGTAGTGAGTAGTTATTGGGGAGTGGGGAGTGGGGAGTGGGTAGTGGGGAGTGGTGAGTGGTGAGTGGTGAGTGGTGAGTGTGATAATATAACCGTCGGGCCATCCACTATACTGCTAATTCACTACTTTCGTAGCCACCTCTTTAGGAATGGCAAGAAAAACGAAAACAGCGCGGCCCTTAGTTCCGGCATGGTACGGTTATATCTGGTGGGCAGTCCCGTTATTGGCCATCTTCGTGTATATACCTGTGATAGATGCAGATTTTACGCTGGACGATGTTCTGATCGTGGAGGAAAACACATATCTCCGTTCGCTGGACAAAATACCGGATATCTGGACCTCACATTACTGGGCCGGAAAAGTAGATGCTACTGACAAGGGATTGTATCGTCCATTGACCCTGACGACCTATAATCTGCAATATGTCCTTCACGGCAACAACCCTATACCCTTTCATCTGATCAACATCCTGCTGCATGCACTGGCATGCCTGCTGGTCATGCAACTCGTTCAACTTTTGTTTTCCGACCTCAGGATGGCGGTCATTACGGGCCTGATCTTCGCTCTGCATCCTGTGCATACGGAGGCTGTGGCCGGTATTGTGGGACGGGCGGAGATTCTGGCCGCTATCTTCATTGTACTCACCATGATTTGTTACCACCACTATCGGAAAGAGGGCAAACCGCTCATGTTGGCCGGGCTCTTATTTTCAGCTTTTGGTGCGATCAGCTCCAAAGAGCATGGCTTCATGTTACCGGCTATTCTGTTATTGCAGGAAGCCTATTATTATGTCACGACCACCAAATATGTTTGGAAAGACAGACATAAATGGATAGGCCTGTCAGCTCTGATCCTGCTTGCTTCAAGTCTCTGGATTTTCCGGAGTACCATTACCAGCCCTTCCGTAGCGCATGAGGCCTGGAGAGCTATTGCTCCCCCTGAGCGTATGGCTACTGCACTTCGGACTACAGTGGAATACATCAATCTTCACCTCTGGCCTTTTCCACTTTCCGCTGATTACTGGACGGATGAAGTCCCTGTGATTGGATTTGGTCATCTCATAGCCCTGGGCTGTATATTGTTTCTTGCTGCACTGGTATGGGTATCCATAAAATGGCGATCCGGCATACCCGCCATGTCCTGGGGAATCCTGTTTTTTCTGCTGACCTTATTACCGGTGTCTAACTTTTTATTTGCCGCCGGCTTTTTGAAAGCAGAACGGATCCTCTATATTCCGTCCATTGGATTGATCACCGCACTGTCAGCACTTCTGGTACTGATGTTTCGCCGTCCGGGCTTACAAAAAGCAGGATACTTGGTAGTCTGTGCGGGGCTTTTGTTCTTTGCAGGACGCACCTGGATACGGGCCGGCGATTGGCAAAATAATTTTACGCTGGCAGTAGCCACACTTAAGACATCACCCAAAAGTCCACGGTTTAATAACATGATGGGTCTGGAATTGAGAGCGCAGAAGAAAAACCAGGAGGCCCTTGCCTATTTTCAAAAAGCCGTGCAGTCTAATCCCAATCATGTTCCGGCCCTGGTCAATCTGGGGACGGAATTTCGTCATATCGGACGATTGCCGGAGGCAGCGGCCACGTTGGAACGTGCATTGACCGTAGATCCCAATACGCTCGCGACCTACGTCAATCTGATGTCGGTCTACCGGTCCATGGAAGCATACGATAAAAATGTCCGGATAGCTGAGCAGGCGCTTCAGCGTTTCTCTCAAAATGCAGCTGTGGTATGGAATGCCGCCAACGCCTACCAACTCAAAGGTGACATGAGCCGGGCCAACGAACTTCGCGCCCGGGCCCGGCAACTCGACCCTAAAATTGGGGGTGGAAATTAAAACTTAGATATATATTATACTTTTTCTTTATATTTGCTGTGTAACGAAATTGAAAAAAGGAGTTGTTTATATCAACAATACTGATTTCCCGGACGTTACATTAACAAATAGTCCCATGATGCGTTTCGTAAATCGAATCCTTAATTTCTTCCGTGGCCGTAAGGCTTCGAAGCCTGTGCTTGCCAGCCCGGTCTCCAGGGAAGATTATGAACGTTGGTTAGGAATCTAATTCTACCCTTCGTTCCAGAACATATCAATCGGTAATTTTGCTACTCTCAGCAATCGCGGGGTGTTTATAAGGTGAAAAATCAACTCCGATTGCTGCCCCTCAAGCCCCGGTTCCTTTCATTTCTCCCATTTTTGTATTTTCGCCTGCTTTTATCTCAGTTTAGAAAATGTGAATGATCTGGTTTTGAGGAAATTTGAAACCTACTTATTAGCGGATTCTAATGAAATAGATAGAATTTAGCCTTTTTTTCTCCAACATTGGTATTAATTTTGCGTGTCGCCTTAGGAAAATAGCGGAATTGCCTGCATGATTGGCTGAAATGTTGACGCTAGATTTTCAAAACCGACTGCTTTCAATTTCAAGAATCCTGTAACATGTCAAGCCTTAAACCCTATCTCATTCCCTTATTACTAGTGGCTGGTTTTGTGATGTACCAGGGATGCACGCATGAATATGTAGCGGATCTGGACAAATTGCTGCTGGAGTCACTCAATCAAAACTCACGTACTGGCTCCTACACCGGATATATCTTACCTTCCAGTACCGACTATGCCTCTTTGCCCAATCAGGACCCGAAAAATCCGGTTACGCCTGCAAAAGTTGAATTGGGCAAGATGTTGTTTTTCGAAACCGGCCTGGGACTTGAGCCAACTTACAACGTTTCAAAATCGACCTATTCCTGCTCCAGTTGCCATATTCCGGAGCGGAGTTTTACGGCAGGACGATTTCAGGGGATCGCGGATGGAGCGGTTGGATTTGGCCTGAGTGGGGAAGGAAGAAAGAAAAACTCATTGTATACTGGTGCCGATGTGGATGCGCAAGGTGCCCGTCCGTTGCCAGTGATCAACACGGCTTATATCACCAATGCCTTATGGGCGGGTACATTTGGTTCCTTTGGAGTGAATGAAGGTACTGAAAACGTGTGGAGTCAGGATACCCTCATTGAAATCAACTACAAAGGGCTGATGGGTTTGGAGGCCAATAATGAACGTGCGCTCATTGTGCATCGGCAAGTTGTCAATAAGGATGTTCTGGATTCACTCGGCTACACGGCCCTTTTTGATGAAGCCTTTCCCGACATTCCTGTTGGTGAACGATATACGCGCCTCACCGCAGCCTTTGCTATTGCGGCTTATTTCAGAACGATCCTCACCAATGAAGCTCCTTTTCAACATTATATTAAAGGTAATGTCTCGGCCATGACCGATCAGCAAAAAAGAGGGGCATTGCTTTTCTTTGGAAAGGCCGGGTGTGTAAGTTGTCACAACAGCCCATCGCTCAACAGTGAGCCACATCTCTTCTTTGCACTGGGGGTGAAAAATCACTTCCAGTCCGGGTATAGTGTGTTCCGCACTGATCGGTTTGACAAAAGAAATTTGGGTCGAGGTGGTTTTACAGGTCGGCCCGAGGACATGAATCATTTTAAAGTCCCTCAACTTTACAACCTCAAGGACTTTGAATTTTATTTCCATGGTGCCAGCAAGACCAGTATCCGGGACGTGGTCGAATATTTCAATGACGCTATACCAGAAAATCGTGATATCCCCATTACTCAAATCACCCCGCTCTTCAGACCCTTACACATGACCACAGAAGAAATGGAGGATCTGACAGAATTTCTCGAAAATGGTCTTTATGATCCTAATATGATCCGCTACAAACCAGAACGGACCATGTCCGGAAATTGCTTTCCGAATAATGATCCACAGTCCAGGATCGATATGGGATGTGAATAAAGACACGTCAGTTTGAACAATTGGCCATCAACTGTTATCAAGCCCTTATGTGATTTTGAAGTCCCTTTCTATCAGGGTCCCTTTCTATAAGGTATTTGGCGAAAAAAGTTTGGAATACGTTTTGCCTTATACTATCCAACGAAACCCCATCGAGGTATACAATAAACGAACAGTACCGCATGATTCAGATTCTGATACGGCACCGGGACCAGATTTTAATGATCAGCATCGCCATTGTGTATATGTGGTTTGGGGCTTTAAAATTTTTCCCGGGGGCGAGCCCTGCGGAAGCCCTGGCGAAGGAAACACTGGATCGACTGACCTGGGGACTTATCCCGGTCCACCTCAGCTATTTTTTACTGGCCCTATGGGAGGTATTGATTGGTGCGCTGATTCTTTTCGGTCGATTTCGACAGTTGGCTATAGGGCTTGCTCTGGTTCATCTCCTGTTGACGTTTGTTCCACTTGTGCTCTTACCCTCCGTTTCATTCCGTGATCATGTGTATGAACTGACCCTGGTGGGACAGTATATCATCAAGAACCTGATGCTGTTCAGTGCGCTTCTGTTTCTCTTTCCCCTCCAAGAAAAAGTAGAATTATAACTTACTTTGCCTTCCGGATGAAAGGCATTACGACCATCGCATTTAACGCTGATGATACGCTCTGGGTGAATGAGCCTTATTTTCAGGAAGTTAAAGAAAAGAAAATTGAACACGCTCTTGAGCATGTCCGGTTTTATACATCGACGAACATAACCGAAATTTGCTCCTACCTGGACCTATGAGACAACTGTTGGATATCACGACCTGGGCCCGGAAAGATCATTACCAGTTCTTCGGAACATTTGACGAGCCTTTTTTCGGTATATGCACGGAGGTCGACTGTACCTCCGTCTATGCAAAATCCAAAGAGCGGGATGTTTCGTTTTTTCTGTTGTATCTCCATGCGTCCTTGGTGGCAGCCAATCTGGTCGAACCCTTCCGGTACCGCATAATTAACGAAGACGTCTGGGTCTATGATCAGATCCATGCGTCCCCGACGATCAACCGTCCTGACGGGACATTTGGCTTTGGCTATTTGGATTATGAAGAAGACTTTGAGGTGTTCCGGATCAATGCCGGGATCGAAATCACGCGTGTGCAAAACAGTACCGGATTGGAACCTGCCCTTTCGGGTGAAAATGTTATTCATTATTCCTCCCTCCCCTGGATCCACTTTTCCAGCGTGTCGCATGCCCGAAATATGGCCCGCAAGGACAGCATCCCAAAGATCACCTTTGGAAAAATGATTGATCGTAGCGGCAGGAAGTTCATGCCGGTGGCGGTACACGTCCACCATGGATTGATGGACGGATGGCATGTGGGGCAATTTGTAACCCTTTTTCAGCAGCATCTGAATCTGTAATATCCCGGGATCTGTATTTTTTTTTACATAAAAAGATAAAAAACTCTTTTTATTCCTGTTTCCTTATTTATATTTGCACTGAAATCCACCCTCCACGGGAATATGATTTGAGCCTATGTTTTCCAAAACTTGCGAATACGGAATCAAAGCCATGATTTTTGTAGCTCAGAAATCAAAGCAGGGCAAGCGCATTGCCCTCAAGGAAATCGCGAAAGGTACTGGAGCACCTGAACATTTTATCGCCAAGATTATGCAGGAACTCGGTCGAAAAAAACTAGTCCATTCTATTAAGGGCCCCAATGGTGGCTTTTATCTGGAAGCGTTTGACCTGCGCACTTCACTTGCCGACATCGTAAAAGCCCTTGATGGGAACGGGGTCTATACTGATTGTGTGCTGGGCCTTAAAGTATGTAATGAAAAGAAACCATGTCCTGTTCATGATGAGTACCGCGACATCAAGAAAAAATTTATCCGCATGATTGAGGAAAATACCCTTGGGGACTTCAATGAAAAGCTTGATTCCGGTCAATTCTTTCTCGTAAACTGATTTTTTTAAACTCTAAGTAAAAGATATTAAGGTATTTTGTTCTTATTTAGAATGCATCCAGAGAAAACTGATATACGCGTTTCTTGTGAACATTGTGGCGATGCTTGCTTCACCACTCTAATCCGCCTCGAGGAAAAAGTTTTTTGTTGCGAAGGCTGCAAAAGTGTCTACCGCATCCTCCACGACCACCAGCTTTGCGAATATTACAATCTCAATCCGCATCCGGGAATCACTCAGAAACTTGTGGTTCGGAAAAACAAATTTGCTTTCCTGGACCAGGGAGAGATTGCATCAAAATTGATCCAATTTTCAGACGGCCTTCAGACCCATATTACATTCTACCTGCCACAGATCCATTGCAGTAGTTGTCTATGGCTCTTGGAAAACCTACGAAAAATAGAGCCAGGCATCCTTTCTTCCCGGGTCAATTTCACGAAAAAAGAAGTCTTTATCATTTATAATCCGGCTCAGGTTAGTCTCAGAAAGGTGGTTGAAACCCTTACTCAAATCGGGTACGAACCGCATCTGAGTCTCGAAGAAATTTCCAATGACCAGCTTCGCAGCATCGACCGGACTCGCTGGTACAAGATCGGAGTTGCCGGCTTTTGTTTTGCCAACATCATGATGATGAGTTTTCCGGAATATCTGTCCGGAGGCACCATGCTGGAACCGGTAATCCGCAAAGTGCTGACGGTGTTGATTGTCCTTTTGTCCCTGCCCGTGATTGTGTATTGTGCCAGTGAGTTTTTCAGCACGGCTTGGAGTGGATTGAAAAATCAATACCTCAACATTGATGCTCCGGTAGCACTGGCATTGCTGATCACATTTGGCAGAAGCATGTATGAGATCTTCAGTGGTACCGGCACGGGATATCTGGACAGCATGAGTGGCATCGTCTTTTTTATGCTGATCGGCCGTTGGTTACAGGACCGGACGTACCAGACCATTTCGTTTGACCGGGACTTTAAATCCTTTTTCCCGATTGCCATCCATGTTCGTCGGAAGGACAGTTTCAGCCCGGTTCCGGTAGACCAGGTGCGGGTCAATGATCTGATGCAGATTCATCATCAGGAACTCATCCCCGCTGATGCCCTCCTTTCCAAAGGGACCGCCGAGATCGATTATAGTTTTGTCACGGGTGAAAGCGTCCCTGTCCCTGTACAAAAAGGAGAGGTCATCTATGCAGGCGGCAAACAAACCGGTGGTGTCATCGAACTGCTTGTGGTCCGTGAGGTTTCACAATCGTATCTCACCAACTTATGGAATAAAGACCTACAGTCCCGTGATACGAGAACCCGTTATACCTATATTGATCTCCTGTCAAAATATTTTACTTATATCGTTTTGGCTATAGCCGTGATCGCTGGCACATATTGGTGGTATCAGGGACAACCCCACCTTATGTGGAATGCCCTCACAACGATACTGATTGTTGCTTGTCCCTGTGCACTGTTGCTTACCGCCAATTTTACGCGAGGTAATATCCTGCGAGTATTATCCCGCAATAAACTCTATCTCAAAAACGCAGAGATCATTGAAAAACTGTCGGGAATAGATACTATTGTTTTTGACAAGACGGGTACGCTGACCGAACCCCAAAAGATGAATGTCCGGTATGATGGAAATCCCCTCTCAACGCAAATGAAGTCGCAAATTGCTAGCTTTCTGGTGCATTCCTCTCACCCCCTCAGCCGGGCTGTATTGCACTATCTGCAGGTGGATGTCACCGAATCACCAGAGAGTTTCAAGATTATCGAAAATAAAGGTGTCGAAGGATGGACAGACAACCAGTATTTCAAGATTGGGTCTCCGGCTTTTACGGGAGATCCTGATGTTCGAAAAAAAGACAGCGCTGTTGTCGTCCGGATTGATCACGTCACACTCGGAGTATTTTATGTAGCCAACGCCTACCGACTGGGTGTATTTGACTTGCTACGTACGCTCGGGTCACGGTATCGAATGAGTCTGATCTCCGGTGACAATGCAGCCGAACAGAAGACCCTGGAGGAAAGAATGACGGACGGCAGCACGTTGTTATTTGACCAATCTCCGCAAGACAAACTTAACTATGTACAATATCTGCAGGATCGCCAGGGTGCCCGGGTATTGATGATGGGGGACGGGCTCAATGATGCGGGAGCCCTGAAAGAAAGTCATGTCGGGATTGCCGTCTGTGATGATGATAATAATTTTACACCAGCTGCGGATGGTATACTTCATGCATCTAAACTTCCTGTTCTGGACCGGATGCTGACCTATGTGAAAGCTGGCAGAAAAATCATTCTGGTCAGTTTTGCTGTCTCCATTCTATATAATATCATCGGTTTATATTTTGCCGTACAAGGGATTCTGTCCCCTGTCATTGCAGCGATCCTGATGCCCAGCAGTTCTATCACCATCATCCTGATCACCTTCGGTCTGAGCGAGGCTATGGCTCGGAAGTACCGATTGCATGTGGCCGCCAAAACATGAACCATAAAATGATAACAGAAATAAAACGAAAAACAATGCTCATCGCTCCATCATCTCTGAAGGGGCTTCACACCGGTACGGATGTACATGGGTGCTGTGACATGATGCAGGTATTTTTCAGATGTCGACATCAGCGTCAAAGGGCATTGCCTGGCTTTCCACACCTTCCAAATCGTATCCTATGAGTGCTCTCGTGATCCTGCTTCTCGTGAGCATCTGCATTGCCGGCGGATTTCTGGTGGCTTTTTTCTGGAGTGTTCGAGATGGGCAGTTTGATGATGATTATTCTCCGCCGAGACGGATGCTGTTTAAAGATGAGGGGGAAGGTAAAGTAAAGGGTAAAGGGTAAAGGGTAAAGGGTAAAAGGTAAAAGGTAAAAGGTAAAGACAAGAAATAACACAATCAACACAAACACGGAATACAAAATGGAATTAGAGAGATTTTACTACGACAACAGAATTCCCAGGTTGTTTGCCATTGCGACCATTACCTGGGGAGCGGTGGGGATGTTGCTGGGTGTCATCGCGGCGTTTCAACTGGCTTTTCCGGTGCTCAATTTCAGTGAATATTTTCCGCATCTCGCTTTTGGACGGTTGAGGCCTGTACATACCAATGCCGTGATTTTCGCCTTTGTAGGTAATGGGATATTTACGGCAGTCTACTATTCGCTGCCGCGTTTGCTCAAAACGGGTATGTGGAGCCGAAAACTGGGGCTGATTCATTTCTGGGGCTGGCAGTTGATCATCGTTCTGGCGGCCATAACCTTGCTGATGGGATTTACCACCGGAAAGGAATATGCGGAACTCGAGTGGCCGATCGACATCCTGATCACGCTGATTTGGGTGGTGTTTGGCATCAATATGTTTGGCACAATCCTGACGCGTCGCGAACGGCATCTGTATGTCGCTATCTGGTTTTTCATAGCCTCCTGGGTGACGGTGGCCATGCTGCATATTGTCAATTCTGTAGAGTTGCCGGTCTCTTTATTTAAAAGTTATTCCTGGTATGCGGGTGTACAGGATGCTTTGGTCCAGTGGTGGTATGGGCATAATGCGGTTGCTTTCTTTTTGACAACCCCGTACCTCGGCCTCATGTACTATTTCCTTCCGAAAGCAGCCGATCGACCAATCTATTCATACCGGTTGAGTATTGTGCACTTTTGGAGTCTCATCTTTCTTTATATCTGGGCAGGTCCGCACCATTTGCTGTACACCGCGCTGCCCGAATGGGCCCAATCCCTGGGGACTGTTTTTTCTATTATGCTCATATTGCCCAGTTGGGGTGGCATGCTCAATGGTCTCTTCACGCTTCGTGGTGCATGGGATAAAGTCAGGGAAGATCCTGTCCTCAAATTTTTCGTGGTGGCCGTTACCGCTTACGGGATGAGCACACTGGAAGGGCCGATCCTTTCGCTGAAGAATGTCAACGCGATCTCCCACTACAGTGACTGGACCGTGGCACACGTGCATATCGGGGCGTTAGGGTGGAATGGTTTTCTGACATTTGGGATGTTGTATTGGTTGTTTCCCAAAATATTTAATGCTCCCCTCTATTCCAAAAAGCTGGCCGGGACGCATTTCTGGATTGGGACGTTAGGCATCATTCTGTATGCCATCCCCATGTACTGGAGTGCATTCAGATCCTACTTTATGATGAAAGCGTTTACCCCGGAGGGGCAGTTACAGTACCAGTTTATGGATGTGGTGCAGACCATCATTCCGTTTTACGTCCTCCGCGCGTTAGGGGGTACGATTTTCCTTGTTGGGGTATTCCTCATGATCTACAATTTGTGGAAGACCGCCAAAGCCGGCCGCTTTATTGAATCAGAAAGCAACGAGGCGCCACCGTTGCCCAAAAAATATACTGTACAGAAAGGCAGTTTCTGGCATAGTGTGATCGAACGAAAACCGATCCTGCTTTTGGTTCTGAGTCTCGTGGTGGTGAGTCTTGGTGGGTTGTTTGAATTGGTGCCCACCTACCTGGTCAAATCCAATATTCCGACGATCTCAGCCGTGAAACCCTATACACCGCTGGAACTGCAGGGACGTGATCTCTACATACGGGAAGGTTGTTACAATTGTCATTCCCAGATGATCCGACCTTTCCGCTATGAAGTGGCACGGTATGGGGAATACTCGAAGGCCGGGGAATTTGTGTATGATCATCCTTTTCAATGGGGCAGCAAACGGACCGGGCCGGATCTCGCGCGTGTCGGCGGCAAATATCCGGACAGTTGGCATTTCAATCACATGTATGACCCGACCTCCATGGCACCGGGATCTATCATGCCGGCCTATCCTTTTATGTTTGAAAAGGAAATCGATCTGGGTACTACGGCCTCCAAGATCCATGCCATGCGCAAAATGGGCGTACCCTATCCAAAAGGCTACGAAGCTATTGCCAACGACGACCTGAAAGCGCAGGCAGAAACCATCGTGGCCAATCTCAAGAATGATAAGATTGAAATACCCGCGACCCGGGAGATTATTGCCCTCATTGCTTACATGCAGCGTCTGGGCACGGATATCAAAAGCACGGGTGTAACCACAAAATAAAATAAACAGCGATGAAATTTTCAAACTATCTCGAACAAATCATGGGGGTCAGCATTTACCCGGTTATCTCTTTGGTGCTGTTTGTAGTCTTCTTTACTGGTGTGCTGGTATGGATCTTCCGCATTGATAAAAAAGAGATTGAGCACATGGAACAGCTTCCGCTCAATGATTAATCCAACATCATGAATCATAGATCAAAACATATGAAAACGATTCTTTCCCTGGCGCTGCTGTTGATGGGGCTAACCGTTTACGGACAGGCGGCACAGGCGCCTGCGTCTCGATGGGTGTTCGACACCAACACATTGCTGATTGTCTTTGCTGTTTTCCTCCTCTTCCCGATCTGGATATTGTCCAAAACGTTTGTAGCGGCTGCACGTCGCTACTACATGGATAAAATAAAGTCCGGTAGTGCCCGGATGCTGCTGCCTATACTGCTGACTGGCATGAGTTACACGGCCCTGGCTCAGGGGGCAGGAGCTGACACCACCCCAGGACTGTCTGCCAATGCCATGACTATCCTGCTGTTGTGTGTGATCGGCGCCGAACTCCTGCTGATTTTGTTTTTCGCCCACAAGACCAATGATTTTATTTTAAAGATCGAATCGAAAGGGGTTCGTCCAAAGCCTGCTTATGATTTCAAAACCTGGCTCAAAGCCAAATGGGCAGACATGAATTTCAAACCCATAGAAGAAGAAGCCGCATTGGATACCGGACACGATTATGATGGCATCCGAGAACTGGACAATGTCATTCCTCCTTGGTTTACTACCGCTTTTATCATCACCATACTCTTTGCGATCGGATATCTCTACAGGTATCATATTGCCAAATCAGCTCCGATGCAAATAGAAGAATATGAACGATCCGTAGCCCTGGCCGAACTGCAACACGATGAGTACTTGAAGCGTCAGGCCAGCAGTATCGATGAATCCAATATTAGTCTGATGGAAGGTGCGGATCTGGAGGCCGGTACAAAAATCTTTGTCACCTTGTGTGCCGCATGCCACAAAACAGACGGTGGCGGTTCAGTAGGTCCGAATCTCACAGATGAGTATTGGATCCACGGAGGCTCCCTGCAGGATATTTTTAAAGTTGTTAAATACGGGGTTCCGGACAAGGGTATGATCTCCTGGAAAGAACAATTATCCCCGCTGCAAATGGCTCAGGTATCCAACTATATCCTGACGCTTAAAGGAACCAATCCACCGGATGCCAAAGAAAAGCAGGGTGAATTGTATGTGCCCCAATCGATTGTACCCGACACGATACCCATTCAATAATTCATATCCCTGAGGTCTAGATGAGTCGCAGATGAACGAAGAGGATTTATTACATAGCGAAACCTTTCGGGACAGGGTCAGCAGTGTCACGGCTGCTGGAAAGCGGAATTGGATCTATGCCCTCAAGCCTGCGGGCCGCTATTATACACACAGGAACATCGTCTCCTCTATTTACCTGATTCTTTTTTTTATCCTGCCGCTGATCAAGATCAATGGTTCCCTTTTGTTTTTGATCAATATCGTCGACAGTAAATTCATTCTGTTTGGTAAAATCTTCTGGCCGCAGGACTTTTTCATCTTCGCGGTGGGGATGATCGCACTCATTGTCTTTATTGTGCTGTTCACCGTGATTTATGGGCGGCTGTTTTGTGGCTGGGTCTGTCCACAAACCGTGTTTCTTGAATTTGTATTCCGGAAAATTGACTGGTGGATTGAAGGATCTCCGGTACGACAGCGTGCTCTGGAGGGAGGTAGATGGACCTGGGAGAAGATCTGGAAGAAAAGTCTGAAGCATACGCTCTTCCTCCTGTTTTCTTTTCTCATTGCCCACACCTTTCTGGCCTATATCATCGGAATGGATGAATTGGTGAAAATCATTGGGCAACCTGTGACTCGACACCTGGGACTATTGGCGGGTCTGGTCGTGTTTACCCTTCTTTTTTATGCGGTATTTGCCTTTGTGCGTGAGATCGTGTGTACGACCATCTGCCCATACGGCCGCCTGCAAGGCGTCATGTTTGATAAAGATACGATGCAAATATCGTATGATTACAAGCGGGGAGAGGATCGGGGCCGGCTTAAAAAAAGTGAAACACGTACCCTGGGCGATTGCGTAGACTGTAAGAAATGTGTGATGGTATGTCCTACCGGCATCGACATCCGGGATGGTGTACAAATGGATTGCGTGGGATGTACAGCGTGCATCGATGCCTGTGATGAGGTGATGGAGAAGGTCGGTTTTGAAAAAGGATTGATCCGGTATGCTTCTGAAAATCAGATTGCACATGGCGCGTCGTTCCAGTTGACCTCCCGGATGAAAGCTTATACCTGTGTGTTGATGCTATTGCTGGGTTTAATGACGGCTATGATTCTCACCCGAAAGTCCGTCGACACTTTCATCTCCCGCATTAAGGGACAACTGTATCAGGAAGTGGAAGGCGAAAAAATAAGTAATTTGTTTGAGGCTAAGATCATCAATAAAACCAACCGTGCGCTTCCAGTGGAGCTTAAGCTGGAAGGATTGCCGGGGGAGGTGCAAATGATAGGCGCTCAGGAATTGGTATTGAAGAAGGAAGCTATCAGTGATTTTACCTTCTTTCTGATTATTCCGAAGACTGAGATCCATGAGCGAAGCAACCCGATCACCATTGGGGTATACAGTCAGGGCCAAAAGCTGCAGACGATCAGGACTAAATTTCTGGGACCCTTTAAATAATACCAACTTTCATCCTCTTATAACAAAAACACTGGATCATGAACTGGGGCCACGGCATAATGATTTTCATTCTTTTATTTATCTGCCTGGTACTGGGCGCTGTCTTTTTCGCCATGCAGCAAACCAATGAAATGTTTGATGCCGATTATTACCAAAAAGAACTGGAATACCAGTCTGTCATCGATGCACGACAGAATTTGTCCCGGATATCCGATCACAAGATTGTACACCAAAATCTGGATGAAGTGATCATCATCTTTCCAGTGGGCACTTTTGAAAAATTGGAACGTGGTACCATAGAACTCCTACGTGCAGATGATCAGCAGCGGGATGTCATTCTCGAGGTCATCCCTACCGGATATGATCGACGGATAATCACAAAAAGCACCCTTTCAAAAGGGGTTTACCGTACGCGAATCCATTGGACCAGTGGCGGAACGCCGTTTTATGCCGAGGAAACACTGTATGTGGAATAACACCTTTCAGGTCCTGCGTCAACCTATATAAAATCAGCATCTTTGATACCTCCTGCTCCATTCCATATTCACCCTTCATGTTGCTTGCATGCCTGATATTCTAACCATTAGTCTTGCCGGTTTCACCATCGGGCTGATGGGAAGTATGCATTGTATTGGCATGTGTGGGCCTATAGCACTTGCTTTGCCGGTGCATGGCGGACCTCGAAGCACCAGATGGATCAGGATAGGCTTGTATAATATGGGCAGAGCGGCAACCTATGCGATGCTGGGTTTGATCTTTGGTTTTGTGGGAAGTCAGTTTCGGATATGGGGATTACAACAAATTCTATCGGTTGGTGCCGGGATGCTGATTCTGTTTTTGTTGATATCGCGCTATTCGTTTTCGTCCAGGATCCCGTGGCTGGCTTCGTTACAAAAAACGGTCGAGGGAAAAGTGAGCCGATGGCTTGCGGCGCCAAAACGGACTACGTCCTATTTCATGATTGGCATATGGAATGGACTATTGCCCTGCGGTCTTGTATATGTCGGAATAGCGGCGGCACTTACCACATCGAATGTCTGGCATGGAACCTTGTTGATGTTTTCATTTGGTCTGGGTACGCTGCCAGTTATGGCAGCCTTGATGATATTCGGGCAGTTCATATCCCCGGGCGTACGGCACAAACTTAATCGGGCAGTTCCTTATCTGATCGCCTGTATGGCACTGATTCTTATCCTGCGAGGTCTCAACCTTGGCATTCCCTATGTAAGTCCAAAAATGGATCGAGGTGCGGATCAGATCGAAAACTGCCATGCCCCTTCGTAACAGGACTCTTCAGTTAAAATGAAAAGAACCTGAATGGAGGGGTCGTTTAACCGGATTTCGGCTCCAAAATGTCACTTGCACGACAAATCATAATAATTCGGTACATTCAACTTTTAAAAGTCCATCTATGAAATTCACTATGCGAAATAGATTCCTTCTTCTTGCATGCTGGGGTATTTGTACCACTTGCACTTTGGCGCAAATATCCCCAATACTGTGCGGCAATGATCTCTTTAGCGACATGGTAAGGCAGCATTATCCCGCCTTGCAAAGTGACTTTCACCACACCTTTGAGTCTGCTTTAAAAAGCCGTCCTTACAGACAGGCTGAACCATTGACCATTCAGGTCGTGGTAAATGTGGTGTGGCGTGACGCTCAGGAAAATCTTCATGATAGTATCATTCTGGATCAGCTCCGGGTTCTCAATGAAGATTTTAACAGGCTCAATGCTGATACGAATCAACTCCGGGAAATTTTTAAATCCGAAGCCGGATCTCCGGGTATTCGTTTTGAATTGGCTTCCATTCAACGTGTGCAAACAGATAGACTTTTTCAAATCAGCTTGCTCGGAACTAATTTGTTGTCGGAAGTCAAGCATAGTGATCAGGGAGGCAGTGATGCCTGGGATCCGGAACAGTATCTGAATCTTTGGATCTGTAAAATTCAGCCTATCACGATATTTGGCATTGAGCTTGGGCAGGTATTGGGGTTTGCGTTTCCCCCCACCAACCTGCCGCACTGGCCGGCGGATGTAGGAGCTCCATCTCCTGAAGAAGACGGTGTGGTTGTGGATTTCAGAGTAGTAGGGAGTAATAATCCGAACAGCATTCAAACCCCTGGTGGAGGGGGGCCTCTGCAGATCAAAGGACGTACCCCTGTACATGAGGTGGGACATTATTTGGGACTCCGCCATATTTGGGGCGACGGAGGATTGCTAGGGCCCAATGATTGCAATCAGAGCGATGGGATATATGATACACCGTATGCCAATGCGCAGTCCTCCTTTGACTGTAACACATCAAGGAATTCCTGTACACGGGTAGAAGAACACTATAATGAAGATATGCCGGATCTGGTCGAGAATTTCATGGACTATTCCAGTGAAGATTGTATGAACATGTTTACACGGGGTCAATCGGATCTGATGCGTAATATACTGCAGGGTCCGAGAAGTGGATTGTTGATGCCTTTTTCTGGTATGGGGGCTGGTGGGGCGGTGAGTTCCTTCTTGGTTTGGCCCAATCCGACAAACGGGTTAGTGGTGATTGGTTTTGAGGCTGAGCATAGGGTCCGGGCGTCTGTCAGAATTCTGTCGATGAGTGGTCATGTTGTGTTGGCTCGTCCGGTATCAATTTATCATCCGGGGAAACATGTGATAACGCTTGAATCAGCATTTCAGACACCGGGAATCTATATGGTGGAAATTTCCACGGAGACGGATCGGGTGGTACGACGATTGGCTGTGCATTAAATTTGCTTGTTTTGAAGTCTTTTACAGACTATATACAAACCATACACCCAATATCTCCTGAAGCGGAAAAAGCTTTATTGGGGACGTGCAGGCTGATGTCGATCAAAAAGAATGCTATACTACAGCCTATAGGTCATACGTGTAAGACGATTTACTTTATCAAAAAGGGGGCCTTACGTATATTCTATTATAAAGGAAACAAGGATATAACCGAAAGTCTTGAGTTTGAGCAAGCCTTTGTAGCGCGTGCTGAGAGTTTGATCTCTGGAACGCCCTCCAAGAAAGGGATACAGGCTCTAGAAGATTCGGAACTTATAGCGATTGATGCGAATCAGTTGCTTGTGTTGTATGACCGGTTTCTGGATTTGGAGCGTCTGTTCAAGAACATTATGTTAAAGGCTTTTGTGCATACGCTCAACCGGATTGAGAATTTGCAATTTCATGCGGCGGATGTGCGGTATGGGAATCTGGTGCGAGATCACCCGGATATATTGCGTCGGGTGCCGTTAAAATATATTGCATCGTATCTCGGTATAACACAGGTGAGTTTGAGTCGGATACGGGGGAAGTATTCATGAGGGGGAAGTTGGGTAAAATTTCCGTTACAACTTTGGGTTTGAGTCTGGACTGATTTCGTCGAAATACGTCGATGGGCGCCTGCGGTTATTGGGCTGTAGCCCTTTTCAAAACAACATATTATTGAAATATTAAATATGTTCCCTCCGACTGATTTCGACGAAATCCGTCGCTGGGTGCCTGCAGTTATTGGGCCGTAGCCCTTTTCAAAACAACATATTATTGAAATATTAAATATCTTCTCTCCAACTGATTTCGACGAAATCCGTCGCTGGGCGCCTGCGGTGGTTGGGCTGTAGCCATTTTCATATCAACATATAATGCAATTTTATTATATATCTTTCCGCTACATCCACCCCATTCCGCAACCCTATCCCCTTTGCCTCCCCGAACCGTACCTTTATTCCCATTACAGTATTCAAAATCATTCATATACAAAACAACACCACAAACCATGACCCGCTTCCTTCTCTCTATCATCATATTGATCACCCTCGTCGCCTGCAGACCAGACTCTAAAAACACTCAACACACCGCCACTGCCACACCGGATATTACAACTCCACCCCTGCCGATCCCATTTGCTGGAGACTGGATCAGCGAAGACTACCTCATCCAACTCCATAAACACAAGTCCCCACGAAAAGCCCAGGATGGTAGCGAGGAATGCTTTATCACCATCCCCACTCACACCCGCCAGACCACAACTATGATCTATAATTTTCATGAATCCGGCCCTGAACTGGAGACCGTGAAAACAACCGACCAATTTCAGCTTTGGGAAAAACATCAGGATAGCCTTACCCAACTCGTCTACACCATCCGGGAAATAGCACCGGATACCATTCAACTCGGCCACAAAAGATACGTCCGCATCCGCCTCGCCAGAGACACACACTCTTCCCGAATACTGGAGGAAATCCTGTTTAAAGGAACTTACAAAACACCGGATGGAAAACACGTGGAGTTTAAAAACAATGGCCAGGTCACTGGATTATCAACCTTTCACCACTATGTTCCGCTGATTGATTATTTCGACGCAGGCCTTCAGGTCGACCAGGTAGCCCTTATCGCTACCGGAGATCAACGCGAGTATTTTGGGTTTAAGTTTAAAAAGAATGTACTCGAACTATATGCTCTGAAATGCAAAACGTATGATGAATCCGAAAAACGTTGCATAGATGTGGACTACGGACCACTACAATACAAACTCACACGAGTGGCAGAATAAATCAATCGAAAATATAGGCTCTATGGCCTCTCAGGCAGGGTACAGATTGACGAGGACGATATCCTTGAAACGTAAAGGCCTATCGTCCTAGCCACGTTTTGAATTCAGTCATCCGGTCACCACTGACCAGGACGTCCAGTTTGGTTTTAGGCACCAGTTCCAGTTTTAATTTACCCTTGATATGCGCATGCACGCTCTGAATAGACGTGAAACTGACTAGAAACTGTCGGCTGATGCGAAAGAAAGCGTGTGGATCCATAAGACCCGACAACTTGTCCAAACTGAAATCGACCGGTAGATGCTGACCGTCCCGAGTCACCATAAACGTGAGTTTGTCTTCGGAATAGAAATAGGCTACATCGCGGGTCTCAATACTTTTGATGCGTGTACCGACCGTGATCATAAATCGCTGCTTATACTCCGGCTCTTTGTTCCCGATCAACTGCAATAATGTATCTATGTTCGGACGGGCAAACTGATTTCTGAGTTGCTGAAATTTTTCGAGAGCCTGAACTAACTCTTCAGCATTGATGGGTTTGAGGAGATAATCAATGCTATTAACTTTAAACGCCTGTATCATATACTCATCATAGGCGGTGGTAAATATGACCGGCACCCGAAGTTCATGCTGCTCAAAAATCCTGAAGGCTAAATCGTCTTCGAGATGAATATCCATAAACACCAGATCCGGTGCACGATGCTCCTTGAACCAGGTCACCGCTTCATGCACCGAAGGTATGATGCCCAACACCTGAATGGTGGGTTCATATTTGTGCAATAAACTCTCCAGTCGTCTGGCGGTCAGGTTTTCGTCTTCGATAATAATCACCTCCATGGCAGATCAGTTGTTGTTGTAGATTTTTGAGTATTGGAATACGGTCGAACGGAATGGCTTTTAGTTGAGTAGCGGAATGCTGACAGCAAAGTATCCGTCGCCTTCTCCCGCACGCACCGGACGGTCTGTCAGGAGGGCATAGCGGTTGATGATATTATGCAATCCCATACCTGTAGAATTGACGGCGGTACTCCGGGGCTGGAGTTTATTTCGGATCAGCAGAACCTCTTCATCCCCGGCTATGACCTCCACGACTAGGGGTTCTGCAAGAGACATACGATTGTGCTTCACAGCATTCTCCACTAACAACTGCAAGGTCATTGGAGCGATCTTGTAATTATCCTGGACAGTATCTGGAATTTGAATCTCCAGGTTGAACTTATGTTCAAATCTGATCTTGAGCAAAAAAGCATACGATTCTATAAAGCCAAGCTCTGTGCGCAATGTGACCAGTGACTGATCTTTTTGCTCTAATATATATCGGTATGACCTGGACAGTTGATCAATAAATCGCTCTGACAATTCGGGATCGATCCGTACCAGAGAAGAAAGGATACTCAGGCTATTGAATAAAAAATGTGGATTCACCTGGGTTTTAAGAAGGGAAATCTCGTTGACCAATTGCTGTTTTTCTAAAAGCTCCGTACGCTGTTCCAGACGTTGGGCATTTCGTTGATAAGCCAGCAAACGGATGAGTAATAGAAATGCCAGTAGCAAAATAATCAATCCGCCGGCTAATAGGAACGTGGAGGTTCGGTTCTTGCGGGTCATCTCGATCTGATGGGTCAACCGCAGCCGGGTTTGTTCTTCTGCACGGGAAAGGCTGTCGGTAAGCAACTCTTTTTCAAACTCAAACCGATTTAGGGCCATCTCCAACTCGTCCTTCTTCAGACTATCCTCCCACATGGTATACTGTTCGAAATAGTTCAGCGCCTCTCCCATTTGCCCCAAACTCTTATACGCCTTGTACAGACAGCCACAGCCGGCCTGTATGACAGCAGGACGGTAATGCGTTTCAGCGATCCGGACAGAGCGCTTGCACCACTCGATGGCTTCATGAAATTTTCCCTCAGCATAGGCTATATCACCCATCGTAAAATAGGTATTGGCCAGACTCCCGCTGTCCCCGTAGGTTTGAAAGTTCTCCATGCTCTCGAGTACATGTGCACGAGCTTCGGCATAGCGATGCATTTTAACATACGCCGTACCCAGATTGACATGAGTTATCGCCAAACCGAGCCGATCACCAAGTTCATTCCGGATCTTCAGACTCTCAAGCAAATAGTACAAGGCCTTGTCATACTTCAGTGCTTGCCTGTACAGATTACCTATATTATTATAGGTGATGGCAATGTGCTTCCGGTCCTTTATCGGATGGTACATGTCCAATGCCCGGTGATAATATTCCAAAGCCTGTATGGTATCATCCAGCTGGTGATAAATGATGCCCAGGTTACTATAATTACTGGTCATCCCGGATGTATCCCGGAGCTTTTCATTTATGGCCAAGGCTTTACGTTGTAATTCCAGTTCTTTCAATGTATTACCCTGCTGACCAAAGATGAGTCCGAGATTTCCATATATGGCAGCTTCGCCCTTCAGATCGCCTAATCTTATACGAATCTCCAGACTCCGGGTATAGTAATCCAAAGCGTGTATGTAGTCGGTCCGGTAATAATAATGGGTGGCAATATTGTAGTAGGCCCTGGCGATCCAATAGTCCAATTTCTTTTCCTCCGCCATTTTCAATTGCATACTGGCCAATAAATAAGCCGAATCAAGACTGACATTCAGCATGGGCCAGGTCAGGGCCTGAATAGCTTTCAGCCTGACGGTGTCCGGCTGCGTGGTATCGTTCCACACCCTCCAGAGACTATCCTTTGGGGATTGACCCCGCAGCATCAGGGTCACAGACCCCAGCAACAGGAGGGTGATATATACACTTGTTATCCTCATGAGTTTATCCGACTACGATTCATGGTATGCCTGACCAAATCTACACTTTACGAAATATCCGGATGGATGTAATTTGTATTTGATTCGATTCGACTGAAAATGAATTCCGATTGGAAAATTCCGAAAAAATCCGGGGCGTGTTGACACCGCCCCGGATATAAAAAGGATGGTGATAGTATTATTGGATGATTAGTTTTCCGGAATAATAATCTTCATTACTCTTCGCCCGCACCTGGTACACACCCGCCTGAAGACCTGTCAGATTTAGGACTTTCTCTCCCGGTGCCATCTGGACACGCCGGACCAACTGGCCCGACAAACTATAAACATATACAGTAGGACTGCCAGCCAGTTTGATGTGGACGATACCCGAAGTTGGATTGGGATATAAAAACATGGCATCGGCTGTTACAGGATCTACCGGTTCATACGCGACGAGACTACTATAGTAGTAGTATTTTCTATCCTGGATCTTCCATCCGGAATCCCATCCATAATAAGTTTCATTGGCCCGATATTCATCCCGGAAATACTCGTATGTATATCGGGTCCGGTCGATCAAACCCGGTGCGGCAAAGATGATGTTGACGTGTTCAACCATACGCTCCTCGTCGTCATACATATACGTGTCCGTCACTGTAAGCGACCATTCCTCCTTCTCAAAATCCCACTCCGCCATGGTTTGTTTCTCCAGCAGCCGTCTTTCATTGTACGTATTGTCCGTCATCCTGACCGGAAAGAATCCGCCAGATCCATCTGAACTCAACGCAGTGACAACGGTGGCAAGACCATCTTCGTAGGTATATTCCTCCCGGCCATCAAGCCACTCCTCCTCTCCGTCGGCCGTATACGACTCAATCACCTCCAGCAACCCCGCTTCGTTATAGAGGTATTTTTCCCGGAAGATGACCGGAAACTCAAACAAACCAAAGACCGATTCACTTTCTAACAAGCGATCCTGATCATCAAAGGAATTGGAAATGGCCAGGTGATTTCTCCAATGATTCAGATCGAGATCCCATATTTCAACACAAATTGAATCGAGTAATTCGGGTGATGCACCATGAGGATAGACCCGAATGCGTGAATCCGGAATATATAGGCCTGCCTCCTCATCATATCGGAGTGCAACTGCTCCGGTAATTCGATTCAAATTATCCTTTGTGATCGTAGATTGACTCAGTGGAATCCAAATACCGTTGTTAAGGTAGGATTCTTCGATGATCTCCTTGTCCGGAGAAGGATAGGAATAAATATTCCGGAACAAGGGGATGGAATCCGGGCTACCAAAGGGACTATATCCGTAAAAGGAAACAGTAGAATCCAGCCGAAATCCTGGTGACCGGCTTTCAAGTTGAGGCCTTAACTCAAACTCGGCGTGTGGGCCAGGAATCTCAAAGCCGACCTCCTGAAGCAATTGCTTCACCTTATAGCCCCAATGGACGGCATAGGGTTGGATACTGGGTGGCAGTGTCTTCTGTGCGGCCAGTTGGCCTAAGGCCAATATAAAGGCCAGAAATGTAAATAAAAAATGTCTCATGATTTAATGTTATTAGATGTGATGAAGAGTAGTTTTGCGGCCCACCTTAATGTTGCTTTTGAAAATAAAACGTCACAAAAACAGGCCGTGAAATGATTTTTCGTTTTGATATCTCAAAGGTACCGGTAGACCTGCGGGGCCTCCAAATAAAAGGTAACTCAATCCCCATTTCTGGTGACGAGTGACGAAAAAGCGGCGAAGAATCCGGACATAAAAAAGGCCCCGGAACAGTATTCGGAGCCTTTTAACCTGCGAGCATGAAAAAGGTGGGCTCAAAATGTAAGCTCTACCCCTGCTGTAATAAAGCGGGACAACCCGACTTTGATGCCTTGGGGTCGCCTGGAAACGATGTATCGCTCACCAGTTAAGTTCTTACATCCAGCCGAAAAGATCCATCCCCCCTTCACTGGCTGGTAGATCAAGGTGGCATCCATTACATAGCGTGCATCAATACGTCCGGTCAGACCATCAGCGGAGGGGATGACGGTATTCAATTCGTCGGAATACTGACTTGCCGTATAGTGCCCATACAGATGTATCCCCAGGCCATTCCGGTGTGTAAATCCAATGTGATGATTCATCAGCATTGCAGGAGCATATGGCAATTTATTGTCTCGAATATTAACAAGCATCTCACCGAGTCGAAGAAAACGGTCAGCCGCATATCTGGAACGAACCAGCGTCAGTGTGGTACCGAGGAGCAATGCATGATCAGTCCCCAATGCGCCTAAGACATTGTAACGTAGATCTGCCTCGAGTCCTATATGTTGGGTTCGGCCTCCATTGGTCAGACCCGTGGCATTCTGGTTTCCGGACGATTGAGATGAGGGTATGATCTGATTTTGAAAATCAAGAAAGAAAATGGCAGGATGAAAGGTAAAAAATGACCCGATTGCGATCCGGGCGCCAAGCTCATAATTGGTGCTGATCTCCTTCTCAACATCCAGGGCTATGCCGTCGGACGTGATCGCATCCTTGGTGCGAGGCGGTGCAAAACCCCGGTGGACACCGGCAAATAGGGAGACCTTGTCATAAAGCGTGAAGTTGATTCCCGCACCAGGGATCAGGGCGAAGGTGTGACTTTCAGTCAGAACACTCGTATCCCGGACGGTATTGGGTACTCCTCCGACAGTAAATCGTCCTCTTCGAATATGACGCTCGTACTCAAACGATTCAAGACGAAGTCCCAGATTGGCAGATAGCCGGTCTGAAATCCTGACCTCATTGACGACATACGGACTGACCGCAAAACCTCTCCGCACTTCATTGTCCCGCATATTCCCTCCAAAGGCATCTGCCGTATTGCCCTGGATAAACTGTTCCTCCGCCTTCTCCACCAATGCGCGTACGCCCACCTGCAAGTTATGGTTTGCCCCCACGAGCGTATGCGTCCAGTTCATTTTGGATTCAAGTCCGGCAACCTCAAACTGTCGGTTTCGCCAGGAACTTCGATTGCGCATGTAGATCGCCCCTCCGGTGATAGTCGTGTCGCCCCAGATCACACCGGTCTGATTGGGCGTGTAGGCGGTCATACCAAACTCTTGTCTCCGCCAGTTACGCGAAATGGTGTAAGCAAATGCAGTGGTCTGTACCTGAAGCCTGGGTGATGCATCCCATTTGTGCGTCAGGCTGGCATGATACCGTCGCACGGGGAGTATATCATCGGGCGCAAGTATGACAAAATCCTGTCCACCCTGATCATACATGGCCTGCGTAATACCGATGTAGGTTGAGTTGGATTGCTCATCATAGACACCCACTTTCAGTCCAATACTGGAGTTGACGCTGGTCTGCCATTTCATTTTCATGGACAGATCAACAATGCTGAATCGTGTGGGACCCATGGCATCAGCCCTTTTATGCGTAAAAGAAAAGAGATAGCCAAATCTGTCCCGACTCCGGCCATGGCGAAGATGGGTGGACATAAAACCATTTTGACCACCTGAGATCTTGACCTTATGGGTTACACCTTCAGGGGGATCCGGCGTGATATAGTTGATGACGCCACCGACCGTCTGCGGACCAAAAAGCAACTGGCCACTTCCTTTGAGAACTTCGACCGCTTCCATTTTATCGATCAGGGGAGTGAAATACATTTCAGGTTCGCCATAAGGATTGAGCGCGACGGGGATGCCATCCTCGAGGATCAGGACATTGCGGCTGCGATCCGGATCCAATCCTCTGACACCGATATTGATTCGGAGACCGGCTCCTTCTTCATCAACGATATGCAGTCCGGGTACCCGGCGCAATGCGTCATTGCCGGAGAGGGGTTGTAAGGCGCGGATATCCCCGGATCGTAGGATAACGGCGACGCCGGGTGTGTGCCTGAAGAGACGATCTTCCCGGTTGGCTATGACCTCAACCTGTGGCATCTCAAAGACGCGCGAAGTATCGGAAATATGAAATGTCTCCTGACTGAGAACAGGGTGTGAAAAATTAAAACACAATATACTAATAATCAAATATTTATACCAATTTTTTGGGTATATTAACTGTGCTTGGCAGGAGGTGGTTTGCATTTTATTTGTAATTAGTCTAAATAAATTATGCGCACAAACTTCTGTTTTAATTCCCAAAATGCCAAAGAAATGGACAGGAATTTTTCTTCAAAAAGGACTGAATAGCCTTTCTCTTGGCTTCAAATCAGCAAGTGATGATCATTAAATCCTGTTATCGTAACCTTATGAGATTGTCTCGTATCTTTAGCTGCTAAATCAATACTTTCTCGATGGGCCATAGAATTTCCAAAGCCGCTGTTTTGGCGGCATGCATTAAGAAACAGCAGAATCTGATTGACAATTTTGACCAGCGCATCGAAGACGGTCAGGCGGATACCTACGGACAAAAGGATTCCCCCAGCCAGACGGATGAAAGTTCCAACTCACCGCAGGCGCTTATGGAAGTATTAAGTAAAGAGCGTGATTTCGCGCAATACGAAATGAGTATTCTTCGGGGTATTGATCCCGCCAATCCGGCTGCTCTGGTCGAGCGCGGGGCCATTGTCAAGACCGATCAACGGACCTTTTTTATTGGCGTCTCCAGTGAAGATGTGGAGGTGGAAGGACAAAAAGTTTTTGGTATGTCCGAGCAGGCTCCTCTATATGCATTGATGAGGGGATTGAAAAAAGGGGATTCATTTGAATTTAACAAGCTCCGGTACACCATCGAGGACATCCATTGATTCCTGAACCTACTTTTTCTTAACATACATTGTTTTCAGGACCAGCATACTGCTGTCCACTTTCCCTTCGATCTCACTTACATCTGAGGTTAACCGAATATTTTTTACGACTGTTCCCCGTTTCAAATCTTTGCCAAAACCTTTGACTTTAAGATCTTTGATAACATGGACAGCATCTCCTTCGGAGAGCACATTTCCATTATTATCTTTCGTTTCGTTTTTATTATCCATTTGATACGATAAGCCCAAAGGTACCCAATTAAACGGTGGCCGATGGGGAATAAAGCGATATCTTACCTCATCAGCCTTAAATGCGCATGATGGCCACCTTCCAGCAAAAGGCTCAGCAACTGAAATCCTGTCTTAGCCAGTTTGATGACACAGGGCTTGACCTCAAACGCCAGCTTCTGCATCACCTCTCTGCCATGAAACTTAGCCAGAAGGAGGATCTCGTGCTGTATGCAGAAGCGTTATTATTTATCCTGGGCTATCCGGCAGATTCGGACCAATGGGAAAAGGTAGACAAGGAACTGAACCGGATCACATGGCATCTAAAACGTTCCGTGACCGGTACAGGAAAAGCTCTTGAAAACTCAGGTCTTCCATTCACCCCAATTGTCACCCGTTTCTCTCATGACGGAGTACGATGGCTTTTATCGTATCCGCATTGCACCATCAGCCTGGAAGCCATTGAAGCCCCCGCACAGCAAGTGAATGATATACTCCGTCTGACACTCACCTCCCTGGAAAAAAGCGAAACCACGGCCGGTCTGGATCATCAGGATCTCCTGAAGGTATTACAGGTACCTCAATCGCAATGCCTTCCTTTTCTGGTCCATGAACTATCCAGGCTGGACCTCACGCCCTATATCAAAGACTACCTGTTTGACCGCCTTGATGTCTATGTGAGGGTCCAACCCAAGGATAAAGTATTTTCAAAATTTTATAACCGCTTGCCCGGGATTCAGCCTTTCTTTCATGCTGATCTGCAGAAAAAAATATCGGTAAAAAACATACTCGATATGCCTTTACCCCCTTCCACAACCTGTTCTGCAAGTGAAAAAAAAGATATCATCCAGGTCATCCAAAATGCCATGATCCTTACCGCCAGAGAGACGGATCCCACCACTTTTCTCGATGAAAATTCTTTACGGTTATACTCCCTGGACCGGGGCGTCTCCATAGCCATTTACAGTATGATCCCGGCCCGGCAATTGCCATTAGAATCCTATGTCGGGTTTACTGCTTTTAAAAACGGATTACCTGCTTCATATGGTGGCGCATGGGTTTTTGGTGACCGGGCCAATTTCGGCCTGAATATATTTGAAACCTTTCGCAGCGGTGAATCTTCTTTTATGCTCGCCTCGCTGCTACGGGTTTTCCGGCATGTATTCCATTTACAGTATATTGAAATCGAACCTTATCAGTTTGGTTTTGACAACCCTGAGGGTATTGAATCCGGTGCATTTTGGTTTTTCTACCGAATGGGATTCAGGCCTTTGGACAAAGTCTTGCGTCAATTCGCAGGCAAGGAGGAACAAAAAATCGCGGCCAATACATCTTACCGCAGTACCAGAAAAACCCTGACAGCGTTTACCGGAAGCAGCCTTGGCCTCAGACTTGGAAAACGGATTTCGCCAGATACCGGAAGCATCACAAAGAAAGTCACCCAAATGATCCAGCGAACCTATGGAGGCAACAGGTCTGTCGCAGAAGAAACCTCCAGCGCACTTTTTTTGTCTCAAACCGGCAAGAACATTTCATCCGATTCATACGAACGTCAGGTGTTGACAGAGGTCGCTCTTTGGGCATCCGCCCTGAACATTACGGATACGTTCAGGCTGCAATGTATGGCGGACATGATTCGAACTAAACCAGTCAACGTCTATGATTATCAGGATCTGATCATCCGGTTTTATTCCGGTAGGGAGGCCTACCCAAAATAGGAGATTCTGATCAGGCCTTGGTCATACGGAATGTACTCCAATCCACCCCGATTCGAAAGGTTTGATACAATCTGCCATTCAACAGTTGCCCGCCATAATGCCGGGACGCTGAATGAAGCACGCCTGACGGGTAGGCCACCATCCTGTTGAAGCGGTATCCCACGCGGTCCGTTTCGATCCATTTCTCCCGTTGTTTTGACTCCCGTTCAAATTGTGCTCTCAATACACCCAGCTTCATTCTACACCTGCGGGCATCTCCTGCCATCGGAGGGTCACACAGCCCTGTCTGCCGGTGCATCCAAAGGGAGGTACCGCAATCAACAGGTAAATCCGGCGTGAGATATATCAGTACCGTGATATCATTGTAGGGTTCATCCGAATGAACACCGGGGACCTCCTTTGTTTTACCGGACGCAAGCCCCTGGTAGAACACTCCATTCTCTTCCAGAGGGTCTGTATCCCATCGGTTGATCCGGATGCCTAATATTTTTTCGAGTTTGGATTTCACCCCGGGCTCATGATAGACCGTGTTACTCCGGAGTCCCGTAACGTGTTCCGGCTCATAGTATTGGGCATGAAGTGCTGCCTGCTGCACTTGTAAAGGATTGTCGTAAAAATCATCTTTGGTGAGCAGAAAACGGGTATAACGTAATTTTTCCATGGTCCTCTTTTCCGGAGAAAAGGGTGATATACCCGGATTCTCCTGTTATATTAAAGTAATCCCGGTCAGTCGAACCGGTTGAATACGCTAATATCACGTATCCATAAGAGGTGTGATGATCCATTACGATTTTAAAAGTACGAACTATTGCCAAATCCCAATTAAAAAACAACCTCTTTACCTAACCTATTTTACGGCTACAATACCTGAACCGGAGCCAAAATATAACACAGGGATTGCTCTGATCGGCACCCTGCAACATGATGTCAGTATAAACTGATATTTTACACACCGGAAATGACATCCTGGCCATGAAAGAAATACTGGAATATCAACTCCTTCAGATCGGCAAATACGAGCTGCACGTGCATAATGTAATGGCTGTCATAGCCCTCGTGGTGGCTGCCAAAATTATCCTGATGGCGGTGGGCAAAGGCATCACCAATAACAAACGAATCGATGCAGGGGCTAAATATTCGATTCTGCAATTGATCCGATACACCATTACCATCCTGGTGATCCTGCTCGGCATCACCGCGCTTGGCTTTAACCTTGCCGTTCTTTTTGTGGGATCTGCCGCGCTCCTGGTGGGTCTCGGCTTTGGCTTGCAGCACCTTTTCAAAGATTTTATTTCAGGCATTGTCATCCTTTTTGACGGCACGATAAAAGTCAATGATATCATCGAAGTGGATGGGATTGTTTGCCGGGTCAGGGAGATCAAACTCCGAACAACGACAGTCATCACTCGGGAAGATAAATTTATCATTCTGCCCAATTCGGTCATCACAGAAAGGAATGTGGTCAACTGGACCTATAGCCATCTCACCTCCAGATTTGATATCCAGATCTTTCTGGCTTATAAAGAGGATATTCCCACAGTGATGAAACTACTCAAAGAGGTCACACTGGCTCATCCGTCTGTGAGCCGGAAACCGGAACCCTCCATTCGCCTGACCGCTTTCGGGGATTCCTCCATTGAGATCACGGTTATGTTTTGGTGCAGTGAAGTATTCCGGGTGGAAAATATCAAAAGCCAACTGCGTGTCGCCATTTTTTCCGCGCTGAACCAAAATGAAATCTATATCCCCTTTCCGCAACGGGTCATTCATTATGCCGATGCGGAGTTCACCCGCGATGGGAAAGAACCCACAGCGGAATAGAAAACGGACCTCCTGTATGATCCCGCTATTCCATTCATTCCACCCGTTAATCGTAACGATGATGGATTCCCTTGAAGCATGGATCAAACCCGCGTTCTACTTCTTGAATTCCAAACGATTATTCTACCTGAGCATGGCTTTTCAAAGACTATCCCCCAATCGATCAGGGCCTGGGAGAATAGGAGGTTATGTGGCTCATACATCTTATAATTATGATTGGCAATCATGATGAAAAACCCGCTGCTGCTTTTACATGGCGCCCTGGGCTGCAAGGATCAATGGGGCCCGCTGCAAGAGAAAATGGCCGGCCAGCCGATATTCTATATGTTCAATTTTTCTGGACATGGCGGACAACTTGTTCCGGAAAAGTTTTCCATCAAACTTTTTGTTCATGATACGCTGACCTTTATGGATCTGAACGAACTGGATCGAGTGGATATTTTTGGATATAGCATGGGGGGATATGTGGCTCTTCAACTGGCTTTGGAGCACCCGGAACGGGTAGAAAAAATCATCACCCTGGGAACCAGGTTTGATTGGACGCCTGAATCGGCTGCCCGGGATGTCCGGATGATGGATCCTGAAATTATTGAGCAGAAAATACCGGCCTTTGCTACGACCCTTCACTACCGCCATGCTCCGCAGGACTGGAAACAGGTCATGCGGCAAACAGCCAACATGATGACGGCATTGGGCAATGGAGCCGCGATGACGGAGGATGATTTTAAATACATTCCACACCCGGCATTGATCTGCATCGGAACTCAGGATCACATGGTCTCACAAGAAGAATCCGCATGGGTGGCTAACATGCTGCCAGCCGGACATCTGGAGTGTATCGAAGGATTCAAACATCCATTTGAGTCGGTAGATCAGGATACCCTTGCTCAGATCATCATTTCGTTTCTGTCGGTGGATTAGATTTTACGGTCATACTTAAAAGGCACTTTGAATGGGTACAATTGAACATATAAAAACTGGAGGGAAAGGCGCTTTCGTCTATATGCAATCCGGAAGGCAAATGGCGGAAATGGCCTACGTCATGGCTGGTGACCACCGGATGATTATCGATCATACAGAGGTGAACGAAGCCCTGAAAGGCCAGCAAATCGGAAAAAAATTATTGCACGAACTCGTCCTCTACGTCCGTGAACACAACATAAAAGTGCTTCCTCTTTGTCCATTCGCTAAACGTATGCTGGATAAAATGGTGGAATGGCAGGATGTGCTTTAAATCATATCTTCCGTACCATGACGAGTCAATCGAATCCGGAATGAAGCTGACCCGTTATGTAACTTTTGAGACATACCCGGCACTTTGATTTCTGCTACTTTTGAACCACTAAACTGAATATACCCTGTATGGATTTGACCCGGTTTGTGGAGATTTTTGTCAATGGCTATACGGGATATGCTCAATATTTATGGTATGAGATCACCCACCCGTCCTGGACCAATTATGTCTACTGGCTGGTCGGGATATCCCTGTTTTTCTTCCTGCTGGAGTATAGCCGTCCATGGCATAAGGCACAAGGCGTGATCAAACGGGATTTTTGGCTGGACATCTTTTATATGTTCTTCAATTTCTTCCTGTTTTCCCTGATCGGCTACAATGCTGTGTCCAGTGTTTTCGTCGAGGCGTTCAATTCATTTCTGGCCAATGTATTTGGGGTCCGCAATCTGGTGGCCATCCAAATCGCGACCTGGGCTGTATGGGCTCAGTTACTGACCATGTTTGTCGTACGGGATTTTATCCAATGGAACATCCATCGGTTGTTGCACCGCGTCCCGTTTTTGTGGCAATTTCACAAAGTCCATCACTCTGCCAAACAGCTCGGGTTTGCTACCCACCTTCGCTACCACTGGATGGAAAATGTGGTCTACCGCGCCATAGAATACATTCCGCTGGGTATGATCGGATTTGGCATACAGGAATTTTTTATCGTCCACATCGTAGCCGTCAGTATCGGTCACTTCAACCACTCCAATATCAAAATACCCCTGGGACCGCTTAAGTATATCTTCAATAATCCGCAAATGCATACGTGGCACCATGCCAAACAATTTCCGGCGCATTTCACCTATGGTATAAATTTTGGCATTTCCCTGAGCCTGTGGGACTATCTCTTTGGCACGGTACATTTTCCCGACAGCGGTGAAACTGTAGAACTCGGTTATCAGGGGGATGAAGAAATGCCGGATAATTTTATCGGACAGGCCGCTTTCGGTTTTTCCCGTAAAAAATCACCCCCTGCCTGATCAAGGTCAAAGATCAACAGTGCTTGTCACGTAAAAACTCTATCGTCTATCCTTCCACAAACGTTGTTGAAGGCTTATGTTTATATTGACCTTTGCTTTTCCGGATGTTGACCGCCACTACTTTATATTCCGGACACATCGCTTCACTATCACTCACGCTGGACGTGAGATCATTCATACGGACCTCAGGAAAATGAAACGTGGAGGACAACACACCCGGTCGTACCTCATCGGTCAACCTGGCTTTGATATCGATCTTACCTCTCGGACTGATCACGCATACCATATCGCCTTCATGGATTAAATGATTGGCCGCATCGTCTGGATGAATAAGCAATACATCATCCTTCAAGATCTCCACATTGGAGGTACGCCGTGTCATCGTACCACAATTGTAATGTTCCAGCTCCCGGTTGGTCGTCAGTATATAAGGAAATTCCTTTCCATGATGCACGATTTCCTCGCTCTCTTTAAAGGAGGCCACCTGAAACTTGCCCTTGCCCCTTTTAAACATATCAATGTGCAATATCTCTGTATCCGTTCCGTCTGGTAGGACTGGCCATTGCTTTCCATTTCCTCCCAACTCATCCCATTTGACGCCGGCAAAGAAAGGAACGATTCTGGATATCTCCTGCAGCATCACATCCGGATCATAATCCGCCTGAGCATAGCCCATCCGGTTCATAATATCGACAATGATCTGCCCATCCGGCTTGGTTCCTTCGATCGGTTCTACCACTTGCTGCACCCGCTGGATACGGCGCTCGCCGTTGGTAAAGGTTCCGCTCTTTTCCAGGAAAGAGGATGCAGGCAATACTACATGGGCCAACTTGGCTGTCTCCGTCATAAAGATTTCCTGCACAACCAGCAGATCCAATTCCTTCATGGCTTTGACGACATGTTGGGTATTCGGATCTGTCTGAACATTATCCTCTCCCATCAGCCATAATGCCTTAAGCTTTCCTTCAAGCGCAGCGTCATACATCTGTGGGATCTTGTAACCCACATGGGAAGGCAAGGATGTCTGGTAGAAATCTTCATACATCCGGTGATACTCTGCCTGAGTGACATCATAATATCCGGCACCCTGGTGAGGCTGACATCCCATATCTGCCGCACCTTGTACGTTATTCTGTCCACGCAACGGATTGACCCCTACTCCGCGACGACCAATATTCCCCGTGATCATGGCCAGATCCGCGATCAGCATGACGGTGTACGTTCCTTGCGAATGCTCCGTAACGCCAAGTCCATGAAACGACATAGCATTCGGAGCGCTGGCATAGGCGATGGCTGCATCACGGACCAACTCCTTTTTGACTCCACTGATTTTTTCCAACTCATCCATATCAAGCTGCATGATATGCTGTCTGAAATCTTCGTAGCCTTCTGTTCGTGATTCAATAAATGAAGTATCCTCCAAACCTTCCCGGATGATATAGTAGAGGAGCATATTCATCACCGCCACATTGGTCCCTGGACGCAACTGCAGATGATAGGTAGCATACCGGGCCATTTCCGTTCTCCTCGGATCGATTACAATCGAGGTTTTCTTCATGGCAAACTGTTTGAGCTTTGCCCCGGTCACCGGATGTGCATCGGTGGGATTGGCTCCGATCACCATGATGCAATCGGTGTACTTGAGATCTTCGATCGAATTGGTCGCTGCCCCTGTGCCAAACGTGCGTTGCATACCCAATGCCGTAGGGGAATGGCAGACCCGCGCACAACTATCGATATTGTTGGTCCCGATCACCACCCGGATGAATTTTTGCATGAGGTAGTTTTCTTCATTGGTACAACGGGCGGAGGAAATACCGGCGATTGCATCAGGACCATGCTCCCGCTTGATGGTGGTCAGCTTGGCCGCGATATAATCATACGCCTCATCCCAGGTAGCGGGAACCAATTCCCCGTCCTTCTGGATCAGAGGTGTTCGCAAACGCTCCGGATGATTATAAAATGAAAATGCAAACCTGCCTTTCAGGCAAGTGTGTCCCTGGTTGACCTCCGCATCATACGGGGCCTGAATGGATTTGACTTTCTTATTGACCACCGCCACATCCAGATTACACCCTACACCGCAATAGGTACAAACTGTCCGTATCTTTTTATCTGCCACTACAGACTTGGATTCAAATACATCTGATATGGCCGATGTGGGACAGGCCTGTGCGCAGGCACCGCAACTGACACATTCGGATTCGAAGAAAGATTCATTCATTCCCTTGATGATATGACTATCAAATCCACGCCCGGCCATACTCAGCACAAACTCACCCTGGACTTCATCACAAGCCCTGACGCAGCGGAAACAATTAATGCATTTTGAAAAATCAGAGGTCATGTATGGATGACTGAGGTCCTTCTTTCGGTCGAGATGATCCTGACCGGCAGGATAACGTACATCCCGGATTCCAACTCGGGCAGCAACCGTTTGCAATTCACAATTATGATTGACTTCGCAGGTAAGACAATCCAACGGGTGATCGGTTAAGACGAGTTCGATGATATTTTTGCGGAGCCGCGTGATACGCTCACTATCAGTATAAATAAAGGATCCGGGCATCACCGGCGTATGGCAGGAAGCCTGAACTTTTGCCGGACCTCCCTGTGACAGGGCTACATCGACACTACATACCCGGCAGGATCCAAATGGATCGAGATTGGGGGCATCGCAAAGCGTAGGCACATAATCATGTCCGAATTGTCGTCTGACAAACTGCAGGATCGTCTCGCCGTCCAGCACCGGGTAGCTTACATCATTGATAAATGCGGTTATGGCCATGGTCAGTTATGAATTAAAGTAAGGTGCGAGTTCAGGTGAAAAATAGTGCATAGCATTTTTGATAGGGAGGGGTAATCCCCCACCTAATGCGCACAATGAGCCGGTCTCCAGGGTTTCGAGTAAATCGTGCATCAATATCTTATCAATTTTATATTCTCCCTGTTGCGCTTTCTCCAGCATCTCATATCCCCGGGTCGAACCCAGTCGGCAGGGAAAGCATTTACCGCAACTTTCGTGGGCGGTAAAGCGAAAGAGGTGCTCCATGTACCGGATGATCGGATAGTCTTCCGGTATACAGACCACCGAAGCATGGCCCAGCAAAAATCCTTCTCGGGCAAATGAATCAAAATCAACTGTCAATCGGTCAATGGCGGTCACGGGCACGAGTCCGCCGAGTGGGCCTCCGATATGCATCGCTTTGACCGGTTGTCGGAACCCACCTCCTAAACCAAAGATGACCTCCTTTAAGGGAGTACCCATGTCGACCTCATAAATTCCGGGTGTATGAAAAAAACCATCCAGGGAGATCAGTTTAGTGCCCGTGGACTTTGTCGTTCCGATGGCGGCATAGGCTGCTCCCCCCTGTTGGATAATAAACGGCAGATTGGCGAGCGTTTCCACATTATTGACCACGGTGGGTTTGTTGAATAAGCCCTGCTGTGTCGGATATGGAGGCCGAACCCGGACCTCCGGACGCTGTCCTTCGATAGAGGACAACAGGGCTGTTTCTTCCCCGCAGATATAGGCGCCTTGCGCCTTGATGACTTTAAACTCAAAATCAAAGCCGGTTCCGAGTATATTTTTTCCAGTTAGACGAGCTTGCTTCAACTCCTCCAAAGCAGCCTGAATAATATCTATTGACTCCGGGTATTCTCCCCGGATATAGAGCACTCCGTATCCGGCACCAGCTATATACCCGGCGAGCATCATACCCATCAACAAGGCGTGAGGTCGCTGCTCCATGATATAGCGGTCCGAATAGGCACCGGGATCGCCTTCATCCGCATTGCATACGATAAACTTGATTTCACCGGGTTGAGTACGGCAGGACTCGAGCTTGAAAGCCATCGAAAAACCTGCGCCCCCTCTTCCGCGAAGACCTGAAGCTTTAAGTTCTGCAAGCAGGGATTCGGGTGAAGTTGTCAGGCCCTTTTTAAAAATGGCATAATAGGATTCGATGGTGCCATAGGGACTCGTCAGAATCGGGGTGCCCAGATGTCCGACGTGGTAAGTCTCCCGTGTGAGGGTTTCACTTGCTATTATGGTATCGATGTCACGGATATCGGTACCGGAATAATTACGGCCTTCAATGTGAAAGGCATGATTTTCATGACACCTGCCGAGGCAACACATTTCACCTATCTCATTGGCAGCGTAGTGATTTCGCAGTGTTGATCTCAAGCCTTCCTGAGTATCTGCTGTCATACAGGCACTTCCATTACATACATAGACCTTTTTACCCTGATTTTCCGGTCTGAGAAAATCGTAAAAGGACATGGAACCGTACAGATTGGACCGCCCGACCAAAAATTCATCGCTTAGGGCTTCCAGCCTTTCTGTATCCGGTGTACCTGTCATACGGCCGGCCAAACCCAGTTGTTCAAACAGATTATGTTCAAGGCCTTTACGGCCGGACAATTCGCTTAGATTCTTAGACATTATAGGATATATTGACCGGATCGGGCCATGTGCCTTTAGGGAGACCCTGCACGTATTCCGGATGCGAATACACGGTTAATTTATGATTTCTGCAAAACGCCATGAGCGCAATCCCCGAAGCCTGTGCATAATCCACGGCAAGGGTGGATGGCGCTGATACGGACGCCAAAAAGGGTATTCCGGCCGATCTCGCCTTACTCACGATTTCATAGGATATCCGGCCACTCACCGTCAGGCAACGGGCCTGATGCAACAGACGGCGGTGAAGCAGGTCGCCAATCACCTTGTCTACCGCATTGTGCCGGCCGATATCCTCCCGGATACTGAGCATCTCCCCGTCAGTTGTAAAAATACCTGCCGCATGTGTGCCCCCGGACTGCCTGAACGATTGTTGCATTTCACTCATACGGTCAAACATATGGCCGACTACAGCCGCATCGAGTGTGCCGGAGAATACAATGGTCTCCTGCTCCTCTTCGTCCAGCGTAGTCTTGCCACACATACCGCATGATGAGGCGGAGATCACATTGCGGGTCCCGGCAAAATCCTTCAGGACGAATGCCGGCGGCACACGTACATATATGCCGGAAATATACCCGGCTTCGTCGATGTTCGTCACCTCCTGCTCCGGATCTATCTCCCTTTCCCGATAGATACTTTCACTGAAAAGTAATCCCCGGACCAAATCCTTCTCCTGACCCGGCGTCTGCATGGTTACAGTAAACGGGATGGAATTGATAGCTATACCAAGTCCTACTTCGACGGACAATACGTCCTGTACCTCGGACCATTGACCGTCCTGGTAGAAGCGCCCTGTATACTTTTTTACGTTCATAATATATCGTATCCCTTCGTTTTTTTCAGGTTCTGCCAGGGAAAATAGCAGTTCCGATGGATGCAGCACCAGTTACCCGACACGTATGACTCTTCAAATATACCGGATATCCGGCTAATGTACCGGGCTTTGAATGCACCCCGGCCCTGGCTGATTAAGGGTCCTTGTCAAAGAAAACTGAATTTTTAAAAAACCGTACCGTTACCATATTGTTGTAAACCTGTATCAAGGGGATATTCTTCTAAAGGAGTTCCTATCACGCCGTTTTCCACACTTTCAATCCAAGTCGTATGAAAAAAATTCACCTGTTGTCCCTGCTCGCCCTTATCGTGCTAGCGGCATGTAACCCTAAACAGGGATCATCTGAAAACACAGACCAGAAGGCCGGTGATGTAGCGCATACTTCCCAAAATGCGCTCAACTGGGCAGGTATGTACAAAGGAGTGGTCCCCTGTGCCGATTGCGAAGGTATCGAAACCATTCTGGTCCTCAACGCAGATAATACCTACCTGCTCCGAATCAAATATCTCGGAAAAGGAGATGGCCGATATACAGAATCGACCGGTAGTCTGACCTGGAACAACGAAGCAAATATTGTCATGCTTGGCGGGGTAACGGATGGTCCGATTCAATATATAATCGAAGAAAATCGGGTTATTCAATTGGACCTCGCAGGTAACAGAATTACCGGTGACCTTGCTGACAACTATATTCTCGCCAGGCAATAATTCATCTTATTCTAAAAAACCAACCTATGCGAATATTCGCCTTCCCCCTTTTGGTCACAACCGTCCTTTTGGCGAAATGCACATCGCCCGGAAAGCCAAATGGAGGCCTTTCAGCACCGGCAACATCCGTTGCTGTGACACAGACCATAGAGGCCTCAACACCTTCCGAAATGCCGCTTCAGGACACCTATTGGAAATTGATTGAAATCCAGAGTATTCCCGTACAAAATCCGGAAGCAAATCAAAGTGAAGCCTACATCATCCTACTCTCTGAAGGCCTGAAGTTACAGGGCTCCGGTGGATGTAATACCCTGATGGGGGCCTATACGATGGAGAATGGAAACCGGATCCGTTTTAGTGCTGTGGCCTCCACACGTATGGCATGCCCGGAGATGACCACCGAGAGTGAGCTGATTCGTGTCATCGAGATGGCCGACAATTATGCCATCCGCGGCAATCACTTGATGCTGCATAATGCGAAGATGGCTCCACTGGCAAAATTTGAAGCCCGGACCCAATAATACCGGGCTTTTTCCCTTGTCGGAAAAGGCAATGGGAGTATCAACGACCTGAGGCAAGATGGCGATTCGACGCGATCTTGCCTCTTTTATGTCGTCTGATAAGAGTGTAAATCAGACACCTGAGGCGTTGTACATTTACGCCCACAATCCGGTTCAAACGATGAATATTACTGACGTCATTCTTCCCCTGACAACGCTGATCGTCCTGGAGGTCATCCTGGGCATTGACAATATTATCTTTATATCCATTCTGGCGGATAAATTGCCGGAACATCAACGACAACGACTGCGGCAGTTGGGCATTGGTCTTGCGATGATCATGCGACTCGTCCTATTGGCCCTGATCTCCTGGATCATGAAGCTGGATCAACCCTTGTTTGAAATACTCGACAATAGTTTTTCCGGAAAAGACCTCATCTTGCTGGCTGGCGGGACCTTTCTCCTGTATAAAAGCACCCGCGAGATATATCTCAAGACAGAAGACGAACAGCATCACTATTCCGGCATACAGGCTAAAAAGGTCGCAACTTTTCGCGATACACTGATCCAGGTTCTGTTGCTCGACATTGTCTTTTCCATAGATTCGATCATTACGGCAGTGGGCATGGTCAATCAACTTTGGATTATGTACACGGCCGTGATTGTTTCAGTAGGTATTATGCTTATATCCGCCAAATCCATCAGTGAATTTATTTCCCAAAATCCTTCCTTCAAAATTCTGGCGCTCTGCTTTTTGCTCATTATCGGGATTTCGCTAATTGGCGAAGGCCTGGATTTTCATATCCCCAAAGGGTATATCTACTTCTCTATGGCCTTTTCCTTTTTTGTCAACTTTGTACAGCATAAGACAATTAAAGCCCGGAGAGCATAGAATAAGCCACCACACCGATCGCCCTGGCTTTCCAGGAAAGTGAGCCATCTTTTTCTACACTATCCATAGGGAATACTCACCCGGCTTCACCATCGGGTGGTTGAGTCCAGATTACTGATTGCAGGCGCTTCATCCGGCATTGGGCGATCGATGCAAAGCTATCAGTTGTTATTTTTTAACTGAAATGGCATCTACATCGTTCCTGATGGACGGTATGGTCTGCAAGTAGGCCCATACGGCAGAGACCTCTTCATCCTTCATAGCGGTATAGGGCATCATGGGATAACGCAATGCCGGCTTACCTTCTCGCAATCCATACTTGACGGCCTGGATAAACTCCTCCTCTGTCCAGTTACCGATTCCGGTTTCCTTATCGGGAGTGAGATTGCGGGTCAGTACGATATTTCCCTCTAAATCGGGCATTGGATTTCCGCCACTAAAAAAACCGGGGGTTTTTTCCGGCTCCATGATATTCATGGTTTCAAAACTTGGACTGTGGCAACCAAAACAATCAATCGCGCTCATCACATACTTACCATAAGCCACTTTATCCTCTGGATCCGGCGAAGAAATGGGTGCATCCGGATACGGCAATGGTTTAAATGCCACATAGGAAAGGAATTTAGCAAAAAAACTGGGTTGACTTACAGGCTGCTGCTTCGAAGAGGGTTCGAGCTCTGGTGCATCGGATCGAAGATAGGCGATGATGCTATGCATATCGTAATCGGAGAGATGGGGAAATTTAGGCATCCATGGTGGTACATATTGTCCGTCGCGTTTGATGCCGGTGCGGAGTAAGTACGCCAATTCGCCATCCGTATACCGGCCTGTACCATACTTGGTATCCCGAGTGATATTAGCGGCCCATGCTCGTCCAAACGTTTTGGGCAGATCGAGCATTTCCGCACCTTCCATACGACCGTTGGGGGCCAGATGGCAGTGCACACAGATCATAGCTGCGATACGTTTGCCTTCAGCGAGCATATTGCTGTCAGCTTCTATTTTGAGATCGGGTGGGTGGACTTCATATTTTGGGATGCCTCGAAAGTGAATATAGGCAGCCCCAATAGCGATCAATAGAGCGATTAGCCCTACCAGGATCGCCAGGATCCTGAGTACTTTTTTCATGTGGTGTTATTTCGTTTTGTTATGATAAAAAGGAATGTAGTCTTACATCTTTCCTGAAAACCAAGATCGAATATACCTCATTTCCTCACGTTAACAAACACCGCCCGTTAGTCCATAGCTGGGATACACGGCGCTGTTGCCGCAACCTATCTCCACAAAAAAAATGGGGATTTATTGTAATAATAAATAATAAATAATTGATTATAAGATATTTACGATTCATGAATGTGGTAAAAATTCACCCATTAATTCCAGCAATAAATCCGTAAAACAGTGTGGCACACCTAGGTGTGCCACACTGTTTTAGCTAAACCTGAGGGAAAATATGGGGTTAATTTTTACACCAATCTAAAAATATAGTGCCTTATTAATCAATGCTATATGCTCATTACCATATCCATTATCCCTCCATTTGACTGTAAAAAAATAGGTTAAACCTTCATCTCCCGAATTACCGCAATAGCCTCACTCCGGGACCCCACATCCAGCTTAGCGAAAATACTCTTGAGATGGGTCTTTACCGTATTAATAGAAATGTTGAGTTTTTCGGTCACCTGGAGATTAGTACTTCCTTCCCAGACGCATTGCATCACCTGGTACTCACCGGGCGTCAATGGTGTCAGTGAAGCGATCTCCATCAACGATGGAAACTGTTTGTTGTTCGTGGCGGCATGGCGGTAGACGGCCATCTCAATGGCGCTAACAATATCCCGGTCTTTGAAAGGCTTGACAATATAGCCATACGGAAGCGTCTCCCTCGCACGCTCCAACGTCCCCTTATCGGCATAGGACGTGATATAAATGAAGGGGATCTTATACCTCTCATTGATGATGCATGCGATATCGATGCCGTCCTTATCCCCCCGGATCCCAATATCCAGCAACACAATGTCAGGCTTTAAACGATGGAGCATGTCAATGGCTTTAGTACTGGTATATGCTGTACCTACCACCCTATAATCGTCACCGGTCAGTGTCAATTCAATATCCGTGGCAATCACCGGCTCATCCTCAACTATTAATACACAAATGGACATGTCCTGCATCGATTATAATCGTACTCTAGCCCAACATTGTACCCTTTTGGCGTATGGTGCTGGATATCTGTTTAAATGTATGTATTCTTTTGGCATTCAAAGTCGGGTCGATAGAAGAATTGAAGCTCAACTTACTCCGGCGATTCTTATTCCCGTTGTTCTGCAAATGAAGCAACATCTTCGTGAACCGCCCTCACACTAATGGGTGATGTCAATCGCACGGGGAGTTTGTTCTTTTGAGCGTCCATACCATCATGATCAATAAAGATATTCCGGACAGTCCGTCTACATCTGAGGCCAGAATTATCCCCTTGCATCGGGCTTCGTCGTCCCGGCATATCTCAGATCTTTCGTTGGAATCCTCCATGCCAATTGTCGCTGCATACGCTGGAATATATGGAGAAGCTTCTGGATGACCACTTTCAAAAGCAAGGGCCTCCCATTTATCCCGTAGCTTTAGACAGCAAACCATGTATATGAAATATTTCTTAGCGATCATGAGTATTGGCCTGTCCAGCATCACCATGGCTCAAACGCCTTTGCCGGACAGTCTGCTGATCCTGATCCGAGCCGGAAAAGCGAAAGAGGTCATCACGTATCTGAAGCCTCCTGCAATAACCCCGGAGAGCCGGGTATACCGTACAACAACCCTTGAACGTCAGCATGCCGTGGTCCTAATGTATGCCCTCCATGTATCCGGTGATACGCTGATCAGCCGCCAGATACGAACCCAACTTCTGGATGACCCAATGGCTCTCGAAGATGCAAAACCTCTCATCGAATTTATTTTTCGCAGTGGCTTCAAATTTATCACCCAGCGCCATCTTTTTGAATACGTTCAGCGTTTTGGCGCGGACTTCTCTGTCAGACACAATGAACCCAGGGCCCAATTTAGTTTTTTGCAACAATTGTCTTCCTTTTATCAAATGTCTAACCAGTCAGGTGAACTCATCCGCCTGCTCCGGGAGATGGATACCATCAGCCGCGGCCAGCCCTATCTCGAATGCTTACGGGATATGCATTATGGAATGTATTACAATAGTCGTCAACATGATTCATGTGTGTACTATTTTGAAAACTATCTGGCCAAAGTCCCTCAATGGGTAGGTCGACCTAATCCCTATTTTCTGATCGATGAAAATTATGCGGCCAAACGGGATTCCGGCATTATGGCTAATGGGATCATGGATTATGCTAAGTATTATATACGAAAGGGAAATCTGACCAAAGCCGGCCAACTGCTTGTCAAATCTCATAGCCTGATTCCGGACTCATCGAGTTTCAACCTGATGAAAATCCAAAACAAGCTCACCCTCTCCCAGATCTATGCCGACCTCGTCCAGCCTGCCCGTGCGGTTCGTTATGCACGTGAAGCGGTGGCCATGTGTGATAGTTTTGCGCTGCATCGACTCCGTAAAACACAGGTAGCGGCTGCCTATGCGTATGCGCTCATGGCCGATCAAAAGTTTGAGGAGGCGCAAGTTGAAATTGAAACAGCATACAGGGAGTTTCCCAGAAGTTTGAATTGCCAGGACCCACTTACACAGGCACTTCGTGCTGCACTCAACGAAGCCTACCGTCATGATCTCCAGTCTTCGCGCGCCTGGCTTGACTCCGCTAATGCCTTGAATTGTGAGCGAGGCCCACAAACCTTCTACCTTGAAAATATGGTTCATGGAGTTCAGGCTATGCAGCAGGGAGGCTATGCTCAGGCCAGTCTGGCGTTTAACCAGGCCGTACAAATCGCCAAAGACATACATCAGACCGGCTGGCTTAAGGAAGCACTGTACCGGCAATATAATAATCATCTCCTCTCCCGGAATGTGGAAGCCGGACTTCAATCCCTCGAACGATATGCCGCACTCAACGACTCCCTGTACCGCTCAGGTCAGGATGTGGCACTCTTCGATATAGAAGCTGGTTATGAAAAAACTATTCAGGATGAGACCATCGCCAGACTGGACATGCAGCATCAGGTGGTCACGGCCAGACTCAAAGCACAAAAACGAAATATGATTATTGTACTCACTGGCCTACTTCTGGTGCTGGGCTTGTTGTTCCTCGTCTATCGGCTGTACCGCCAGGTCCGGGAAGCCAACAAACTCATCACCCGATCCAACGAAGAAAAAAATATTCTGCTCAAAGAGATTCACCACCGGGTAAAAAACAACCTTCAGGTCATCTCGAGTCTGCTCAAACTCCAGTCAGGCTATATCAAAGATGACGCCGCCCTCCAGGCCATTGCCGAAGGCCGAAGCCGCGTACAATCCATGGCTTTGCTGCATCAAAACCTTTATAGGGAGGACAATCTCACGGGGGTCAATATGAAGGAGTATTTTGACAACCTGATCCAGGGATTATTTGACACCTATAATATCTCGTCCGACCGGATCACCCTGCATAAAAATATCGAACCTATCCAATTGGATGTAGATACTGTAGTCCCCCTGGGTCTTATCACGAACGAACTCATCAGCAATGCCCTCAAGCATGCATTTCCGGAAACGTCGTCCGGACACCTATACATAGATCTCTACGAAGACAATCAAACGCTTATCCTCCGGGTCAGAGATGACGGTATAGGGATAGCCGAACAAACAGCATTAACAGGTTTTGGCAGTAAACTGATCCAGTCGCTGAGCGCAAAACTGGAGGCCGAGATTTCGCGTGACTATTCTACCGGGACAGAAGTCAAACTGGTCATTCGGGATTATCTGAAAGCGGCCTGAGGAGACGCTGTCATTTGCGATGACTACTTTTTCAACAGGCGTCCTTGCTGTTGGATTTCCCCAGCCTGTAGCTGAAAATAATAAATTCCCGGGTGTAATGACGACAGGTCAGTTTTTAGAATTGAACCCGCACTCCACTCCCATTGCTGATGGTAGGAAAGCCGGCCGTAAACATCATAGATGACAAGCCTGATATGCCCCGCAATGCCGCGGGTGTCAATCGTCCAGAGGTCTCTTACAGGATTGGGATATAGTTTTATTGTGGTACCCGGTTGCGTTCCTTCAGTATTCACCGGAATCAACGCGATAGCAGCCTGCACGGCGGCAAGCGCATCTACCCGACCATGCCCATAGGTATGATTGGGTACTTCACTACCCGGAATAAGTCCGCAATCCTGGTCTGTCGTTTTCGGAATTGCGGTAGATTCTATGATATGCTCAATGACATCGACCTTTCCTGCGAGTTCCGGATTGGCGGAAATGATCAGGGCGACAAGTCCGGCGACATGTGGGCCGGCCATACTCGTGCCTGATGCATGACTATAGGCACCACCAGGTCTGGCCGAACGCACCCAAACTCCCGGTGCAGCCACATTGGGTTTTAAACGGTAACTACCATCTACTGTCACGGGCCCCCTGCTGCTGAATCCGGCTATGGTATCATTGATCGCTGTCGCTCCAACCGCAAAACCACCTTCATACATCGCCGGAGGTGCTGAGACTGTACTGCATGCGCTTCCGCTGTTGCCAGCTGAAACAACTACCACAGTTCCAGCCATGCGTAAGTGATTGATGGCCATGTCCATCATATGCCAGTTGGTTGAGTCACATCCTTCCGCTTCCGGGCACGACCACGAATTGTTGATAACATGGGGAGCAAGAGATGGGTCCGGGTGGAGGCCGTCCAGATCGGTTGGAGCGAGAAACCATTGAAAACATTCAAGGTAGGTAAAGGGGGTACCCCATCCACGCTCCATATTTCGGCAGGCGCACCACTTGGCTTCAGGTGCAACACCGATTTCATTCTCGCCATCCAGCCCAATCATGGTGCCCATCGTATGAGTGCCGTGACTGTGATCATCGCAAGGAACTCTGGAATCAAGGCCGCAGGGATTGACTGTATCTGTATGGAAAGGACTGATCTCGTGGATGGCATCGTGCCAATGATAATCATGAATGACCGTATCTGCAATGGCGTTGTAGCCCCGGTATTGTAATTTCAGGGCCGGATGATCCCATTCATACCCCGTATCCTGCCCGCCGACTACAACACCTTGTCCGCGGTGTCCCAGACTCCAAACCACATCGGCCTGGATCATAGAAATACCCCATTCAATGGCTCCACGCTGTCCTACGTTGGTCATCGACCATTCGACTGGCGTGTCAAAGCGCATGGGTGGATTGTTACAGATATAACTGACATCATTCCGCACCGCCAACTCCCTGATCAGGTCCAGAGATCCTTGAGTCATGATGGCGTTGATGATAAAAAGACTTTTGTATTCGGCACCTGATTGTTGTAGAAAACGGATGACATCTCCCTGCGTTGAACGGGCTGTCTCCCTCAATACCTCATACACATAGTGTGCCTTTTCTTCCTTAGTCCTCAATTGTGCCGCTAACTGCAGATTCGCTTGTTGCCGGAACAACACAAAAAAAGGACGGTTGGTTTCCCCGGATGATTTCTCTAGCAGAGAGTTATCCACCTTTCTGCGCCAGTCTTCATCAGACTGGCCAGCCAGCAGGCCGGAAAACAAAACAATAATAAGTCCCGGAAGCAAAGCTCCGCGGAAGAGTATCTGTACGCTGGTCATATAATAAAAGGAAATCCTATTCCACCGCTGCGAAGCTACGACTATGTCCACAGATCTAAGAAGCTTTTTACGCCCGTCTCGCCTTGGGGGACCAACTACTTTTACGTTGGAAGATTTGGAGGTTGCTTCCCTCCTACTAGAATAAGCTTTTAAAATCTATCGGTCGATAACACCACCTGGGTACTCGGATATTGAATCCCGGGATCATCTTCTGCTGTGATAAATATTTTAACTGGTTTGAATGATGATACCGTTTCAAACGATGCTTTGAGTTTAGAAGAAAGCATTCCGGATGAACTTTGTATCTGTCCCAGATTCTTGGACTGATTACTGTCCGTTAACATCCAAACGACATAGGTTTGTCTGGGCGGTTGAAGCCGTTCGACTCCTGCCAAATCACTTAATTGAACCTGAATCACATAATTCTTATTGGAATCCGTATTCACTTTTACATGCCCACGTGCAGCAGGCACCACAGACGAAGTAAGAAAACTTGTCTTTCGAGCACATGCCAATAAAGATGTAACCAAAATGATTCCGAACACACTATATAAGATATAGCGGAAAAAACTTTTTTGTATAATCATCATGATATCCATTTTTTTAAGAGACAATTGCCCTGTTGTTCCATCTTCATAAAAAATGAAAAGGGTGGTTGTTATACCACCCTGTTTTCATCAGGTTTATGGGGTTGTTATTTGCGACCATCCGCGAAGGAAGAAAAAGCTTTTCCAAGTTCTTCCATTTCATGATTGAAGTCCTGCTTAAACGATTCCCAGTCACTTTGATTTCGTTCATAGACGGTCAAACGGGTTCTAAGATCTTTGTTCTTAACCTCCAGCGCGTCAATCTGCTTCACATAGACTTGATCTGGAGTCTTTCCGGGTTTCTTGATTTGTATCTTCAATTCTGCTATCCGGTTATCATTCTTTATCAACCTCTCATCTGTCTCAAGCTTAAAAGCTCTCCATTCTTCTTCAGTAGCGCGTCTTTGCCGTGCTTCAGCAAGTTCTTCTTTTGCCTGAACCAATTCTTCCTGAGCCTCCCGAAGTTTCTGCTGGGCGGCTTCTTCGTCCTGGGAGGTGGATGTGCATCCCATTAGAAATGCACCAGATAAACCCAATGCCCATATGAGGCTCGCCATTTGCTTTTTCATTATCATTAAATTTACTGTTGTTAAATTACTTTATACTTCCACCCCATCTCAACTATACCAGATCCAGAGTTTGGAAAATGGGATTTCATTTTCGACTGAAGGTGATTTTTTTGTACTACAATTTCATATCGAGTATAAAGGTCGGCCCTTTTTAACCCTGGAGCATTACATAATTCCACCCACGATTTACAACATTCTATGTCAGTGGCTTGCAGATATCCTTCTTCCAAAGGAAAGGCGGATGGTTTGACCATCCGCCTTTGACTTACAATTTAACGCTTTGTAATTTCCTGTAATGGACTTTGCATTCTACGTGCGTGGAATGATATCGATGATAACTGTCCGGTTATAAAATCGCTCTTCTGGAAATTTATTATTAAAAAGGGCGCGATTCTCATCTTCACCGAAACCATACACCTCAAACTTCACATCCTTCCTTCCCGCGCGTTGCAGAGCTGATTCGATGGTTGTTTTTACACTATTGGCACGTGCCAGGGACAGGGTTTCATTATATTCAGTCTCCCCGATAATATCTGTATGCCCATGAATGATCACAGTTGCATTTGTAGGAATTCTGGGAGTGACGACCTCTGTGAGGTACTTATCATACATGGCAATAGTTTGGGATTCATCAAACTCAAACAACACACTGTATCGCATCGATTCCGGCCCATCCAATGCTTCGGAGCGGACCAGATGAAAAGAGGAATTCCGGGTCACTGTATTTCCACCTTTCGCTTTTCCGGTCATCACTACCTTATATTGACCTTCGGACCTATTGCCCAAAATAGTTGTACCTGGTAGACTGATCTTGTCTTGCGTATAAGGTCCAAAATTCTGGACAACTCCCTTCTCGTCCGTGATCGCCAAGGACCATGATGTAAACTCTTTACTCGCACCATTCGCATTGAATGTTACAAATCCATCCAGCGGATTCTCTTGTTTGGCCTGTATCTCCACTGGCTTTAAAGGTGCACCCGGGCCACTAAGGAACTCCATGAGCAAGGCTGGCGATGTACTTTCAATAGAAACTCGCCGGTCTCCCTGGCGCAGAAGATCAAGATCCTTTGTCGCACCCGGCCTTTCTGAAGGCAACTTGGGTTTAATCCGACCTTCAGTACTGATCCGCGCTTCACCAACACCAAAGATATCCACCAGATATCGCTTAACGGATTCTGCCATGGTACGGCCATCTTCCACACCCAACTCCGATGACCCCACCAGTGTAATTGTGGAGGCCGGAAGTTTCACCATACGATCTCCCAAAATATTCAGCCCGTTATAATATACGGTCATCTGACGATCGGAACGGCCTGAAAGGTTCTTCGGTACTCGTACACTCAACTGATCCTCCTTAAAGGCGGCCACCTGACCCTTGTTCAATAAATCATATCGATCCGGAATCTCAGTTGATCCCTGATCAAAGAAAACATAGTTGCTGACGGGGAAAAACTCACGCACGTTCCGTTCCGCTGGAACATTCCTATGCTCTGTCACAGAAAACAAAACATTGGATTGCATGACTTCCGGTGGATAGGTTTGTGTCGTCTGTACCGGTATCGCCACACCCGTACCAAACTTAATGGCTGCGCCGGCTCTTACCGTGTTGACAGTCCAGGATTGATTGGTTCTGGGTTGCTGGCCCAATATGGGATGAAAAGAGACAAACGGTGACAGGATTGTTTGTGTGCGTGTTCCCGGGGTCGAAAGCGGAATATCAAATCCCGCCCCTACCTGTACTGAAAAAATAGTCGATTTAATATTGCTCCAATCCTCCTTTACATCGGGGCGAATCAACTGACCCGGAAGATCCGGATTCAGTCCTTCCTTATAGGTAAAGGATTTGGCGACATTAAATCCAAGACGGGGACCTGCAAATAGATACAGGCTGGATTCCAAGGGGGAAAAACGCAGGTTCGGTTCAAGTGAAATGTAACTCAGATTTGTTGATAATCCTGTCGTACAATTACATAACGGATCATATTGATCATAGAACGAACTCCTCCGGTTGTCATATCCGGCTTGAAGCATGATCCCGAATCTGGAATCCGATTGGTGAAATTCCACAAGTGGGGCCAAATAGAGCCCCGTACCTTGTCCGGCATGGAATGGAACCGGTGTCGTTACGTTGTTATTTAGACGCTGCGTAGTTTCGCCATAAAAATTTGTATTGGCTGCGACCGCCGCACCATACCAGACGGTAGGTCGTGTATACTGCGTTGTCTGCGCATGGAGGCCATCATGATCCAGGACCCACAGCACGATACAAAGCAATACACTTTTGATCAGCGCGCCGGAATATGTCTTTATCCAAAGACCCTTCCAGCTTGTTGTCGTATGCTTCTTCATGAATTGTATAATTTTATTGTTTAAAATATTCTCTCGCTTCAAAGGTCCGAACTTCTATGCGCAGGTGTGGTATAGAATCTTGTTTAATCCTTACAAAACTCACACCTCTAAGAGGAAACTTCTGAGACAAGCCATTCGAGGATATCTGCGAGGAGATGAGGGGTGTACGCTCACTCTAAAAAATCGAACCCCTGTGTCTCCTCAAACACAAGGGTTCTACAAATTCAGATTTATCTGTGTATGCTATAAATGGAAGTTAAACCTCCAGCATGTTTTATACCAACTAGAATAGAAACGAAAGTCCTAAATAGCCGGAATAGGTATTTAACTTTGACCGGTCCAGGATATAGTATTGATCCGTTTCTAGGGTCCGAGAATTATCACTGATGTCTAGCAATCCCAACACGCCACGAAATCCGAGTCCCAGGCGGAAATTTTGAGATGCCGTAAGCCCAAAGCTTACTCCAGCTCCGTACGCAACGCCCAGATCACCTTTCTTAACTGAAAGGACAGCTCTTGAATCATTTCCATTCGAATTTCCGTCAAAGAGTTGTGTTCCTACGCTTAATCCAATTTGAGGCCCGGCTACAACATTAAAGTTAACGGGTTTGGTTTTTCCCGAGTTGAGAGAAAACAGGAGCGGAATATTCACATATTTGAGATCAATCCGCTTCTCTATATCCTGCTCCACATACCGCTGCGACACTTCATTATAAATCACTTCGCCCTGGATTCCAAAATGATCAGAAATATTCAGTGCCAGCAACATCCCGGCTCCAAATCCAAGTTTCACTTCGCCCCTGACAGTGCCTCCGGTTGAGGTCTGTATGTCAAAAACGGAAACCGTGGGCATATACCTGAAACCCACTTCGCCCTTCTGGGCAAACAGGGTAGATGTGCTCAGGGCAAGAAACCCTATACACACCATACCTGCAAATTTACTATAGAATGATTTGTTCATAATCTTCTTTTTAAAAGGTTAACTAAATCACTACCTGGGGCAATATGCCTATAAATAAAAGGACACGACCTCAGGCCCTTAACGAACTATGATGCACGTACCCACTTTACCTTCAAATACAGTCTATAACCGAAAGTTTTTCAACGAATCCAACAGCCCGAAGGCCTGAAGGAGCCAAATAATAACGGCAATGACAATGATCACATTGAATATGGATTTAATCTTGCGATCCATAGGAATAAAGTTGTTAACAATCCACAACAACACGCCTACCACAATAAGTGCGATCAGTATACTGAAAAGAGACATACAATTACCTTTACGTTGCCACAAAGGTAACCTCCCCGAACAGACTCCATATTATACGATGTAATTTGAATCTTACAGAATTCCCACTATCGGCAGTGGCCCAGCGATAGCTTTACGTACTGCGCCCGGATTCTTCATGCCTGATCCGCCGCTCCCGCCGTTTCTGCTTGATGTGCTTAAAAAAGGAAGGTGTAAGTCCAGTCAATTTCTTAAACTGACTCGACAAATGGGCCACACTGCTATAGTTGAGCTTGTAGGAGATCTGCGTAAGACTCAGCTCGTCATACAGAAGCAGCTCTTTCACCCTTTCAATCTTAAGGGTAATAATATACTGCTCAATGGTGCTACCTGTTGATTCCGAAAAGATATTCGCCAGATAGGTATAATCGTATCCCAGTTTTTCACTGATGTACTGGGAGTTCTTACCCCGGGGCAGATCATCGTCCAGGTGCACCATCTCTTGTATGGCCAGTCGGATCTTTTCAATCAATATGCCTTTCTTGTCGTCCAGGAGTTCAAGTCCTGACTTTAAAAGTGCGGAACCAAATTCCCGTCGCTGCTCATCCGTCAGCGGCTTCTCCAGGTCCACCACGCCCACATCAATACTCCCGTAGTGAAGTCCAAGTCTATCCAGTTCGTCCTTTACCACCATTTTACAGCGGGGGGATACCATGTATTTTATATACTGCTTCATAGTAATAGGTGCTCTATAGGCGCCCACAGTCACTGCAATTTCATCACAGGTATAGTGATTCGCTGTGGTAAGATAATCGATTCTATGCGAAAGTGTTACATCTTGTCGAGAATCATTTTCTGGCCGAAGCCCGGGTCGTTTATACGCACTCCGGAGACTCTCTTCCAGCATCACCCTATTCGATGGGTTTTTCCGGTGTTGTCAATGATTTATACATTAGATAATTGGGATTAGAATGGTGAGGAGAAATCTCAAAATCATGATGGCCCAGGATCTCAAAACCTTGTTTCCCATAAAATGTCAGTGCGCGAAGGTTCTCTTTCCAGACATACAGCCATATCCCTTTCTGACCCATCTCTGCTGCGAGATTCAGATTGTAATTAAACAGCATTCTACCAACACCGGAACCGTGCCATTCAGAGCGTATGTAGATCCGCTCAAGCTTGGCCACCATTGGAGAGGGTATTTCCGGATGAGATGTATCCAGTACCAGTTTGGAATAGCCTGCCAAAGCATCATCCACACGAAGGAGGTAATAGTGATGATGGACCACTTGTAAATCCCTGTCAAAAAACGATTCCGAAAGGCTGCGCTGTCTGTAATATTCAAGATCCTCTGCAGCGGCGCTGTGACCATGCGATTCAATAAAGGTTAGTTGCGCCAGTGTGGCTAATTCAGCCAAGTGCACCCGAGAAGCCCGGAAAATCTCAATCCGTTTTCCTAAAAACGAATCCTGCAAGCTCTCCATAATCAGCTCTTATCAGACGTCCGGGATCCAACTCCTTGGTGATGCTGAGAAAACGCTTTGAGCAACTCACTTTGGAAACCCCTCAAAGGAGTCTGTACGGATAGACTATGCTTCATAGGACACCTCCCTGGTTCACGATAGTTATAAACGCATCAAGAAATTTTCCCTGCTAAAAGGTGGATTGGCCACTTGATGGGACATCATGACTGCTCTTTCCAGAGATCTTTTGAGGGTATGAAAATCATGGGGCTTATTGATATACACATTGGCACCGCTCAGAAATGTTTCTTCAATATCTAATTCGGATGCGGATGTAGAATAAATCACAATAATCATATCCTTAAGCTTCGGTTGATTCCGAATCTCACGCAAACATTCCAACCCATTCTTTCGGGGCATATTCAGATCCAGGAAAAGAAGATCGGGAAGCACCGCATCCTTGGCCAGGAGATGGACCATCAATTCCTCACCATCATGGAGCATGGAAACTATCGCTTGCAGCTTCAATTCGCTCAATGCATCCCTAAAGATCAGACGGTCAGCCTCATCATCATCAGCAAGCCATATACGTAAAGGTGCTTTTTCCATTTAAGAATTAGGTATATAGATATCAAATGTAGTTCCTTTTTGTAACGTACTGGTGGCCTTGATAATCCCCTGATGATTATCGACAATTTTCTTGACAATAGAAAGACCGATACCCGTACCCGCATAGATATCCTTGCTATGCAACTTTTCAAATAATTCAAATATCCGGTCAGCATACTTCTTTTCAAAACCAATCCCATTGTCGGTAACGCTGACGTGTGAATAGGTTACATTGGGTTTCAAGCCAAGAGGTGATTTCATTTCCAGCTTGATGGTGCTGCAGGTTATAGTCACCATGACCGGCACTCCGGGTCTTGCAAACTTAAAAGCATTGTGTAGAAGGTTGTACATCAATTGGCGAAATTGGAAAGGAATGATTCTGATTTTACACGTCTCCTTCACTTCAATACTGGCTTTCTCTTCCTCCATTTGCTCCATAAACTCGGCTTTAATCTCTTCCAGCACCTCGTTTAAATCCATATGTACGAAGGGACCGTCACGTGTGGTAAACAGGGAATAATGGAGCAAATCCTGTATGAGCGTTTGCATTCGTTGCGCCGATGCCTGAATATAATGAAAATAGGTTTTTCCGGTCTCCGATAAGTGCTGCTCCTCCTGCCCCAGAATTCGTCCGGTGAAGGTCCGAATCTTTCGGAGGGGCTCCTGCAAATCATGACTGGATAAATACGTAAACGCTTCCAGTTCCTTATTCAACTTCTCCAGTTCCGAATTCTGTTTCAACAAAACCTGGTTAGATGTTTTGAGTTCACGCGTTCTTTCCTGAACGGCTAACTTCAGCTTCTGGCTATACGTTTTACTCTCCTTAATATCTGCTTTCAAGCCTTCCTTCTCGATCATCTGAAGCTTCACGGCTTCTGTGATATCCTTGATGGATAACAAAATCAATCGTTCACCATGGCTCTTCTGATTGAGTCGACTGGCATTCAGGATCAGCACTTTTTCACCCAGATTCGGAAAATTGTGCCGAACTTCAAAATCATGAAAAAATGAATTCTGCGGAATGATATCTTCCAGCAATTGACGCAAAAGAGGAATATTCCATTGATTATTTCCCAATTCATATAATAATACACCTTCCGTCTCTTCTTCGTCAACTCCAAATTTGGTATAAAAAGCCTTGTTGGCCGTTTTGACCTGGAGTTTTCGGTCCAGCACAATCATCGGATCATGCAGTGTCGATATAATGGCTTTTGAATATTCATATGACTCCTGGAGGAGTTCGTTTCGGGTCACGAGCTCCTGATTAGCGGTCATGAGTTCTTCATTGGTAGACTCGATCTCCTCTTTCGAGGTTTCGAGCTCTTCATTGACGGTTTGCAGTTCTTCATTGCTGGACACCACTTCTTCATTGGCCGTTTGCAGTTCTTCAATAAATGATTCCTGCTCATGGGAAAAAGCAAGTGCTGCTCCCTGGGCCTCAGCCAAATCACTTTCCAGCTTCTTATACCGATCATCCACCGGAGCGTCTTTGGATCCTTTCCGTGATACCGGTTTGTGGGATATCTTCTCAAGTTCCTGAAACACAACAAGGAGTATAGGTTCCTCCCATTCAACATCAAGTGGTAGAACATCCACACGAATCGTGTGAAGGACTCCCCCAACATTAAGATCAAGTCCCTTTTTCTGAACAGGTTTCTTGGATTTAATGGCGCCGGAAATTGCAGTACGGAGCCAAAAGGCGATCTCCGGACGTACCATCTTCAGAATATTAAAGGACGCTTTGCCCGGAGGATTGGTCAAATAAAGGTCCGTAGAACCTCTAAACTGGAGTATCTCCATGCGATGGTTGACGATTACGCTTGCCGGCACACATTTCGCCAGGATAGCAGCATCAATGATATTTTCCAATGATTGGCTGGCCTGAGGTGGATTGCGCATGGTGCCCTTGGAAGCCGCCTTTTCCACGCCCTTAGGGCTGCGGGCAGGAGGATCTGGCGGGGTGAGTTTTATCGGGTAGGTGGTCAGCAGACCCCGGTATCCCTGTTGAGCATTTCTCGTATATACCTTGTTTGTACTGTTGATTTCAGAAAAAAGTTGAGGGTAAGCGTTGACCCCTTCCGCATTGCCCAGCAACAAATATCCATCCGAAAGCAAGGCAAAATGAAATACCTGAAGGGCCTTCTTCTGTGCCGGTAAACTAAGATAGATTAATAGATTCCGGCAACTGATCAAGTCCAGCTTTGAAAAAGGGGGATCACGCAAGACATTATGAGGTGCAAACACGCACATATCCCGTAACGATTTGTCAACGCGATATCCTCCTTCACTTTTGGTGAAAAACCGTTGTATACGCTTTGGAGTGACTGATTCAAGTTCTTCGATGGAATACAATCCCACTCGCGCCTTTTGAATCGCATCCGCACTCAGATCCGTAGCAAAAATCTGGACCGGCATCCGCACAGCTCGTTTATCCAGTAGTTCCTGAACAATCATAGCTATCGAATAGGATTCTTCACCCGTCGAACAGGCGGGCACCCATATTCGAAGCGTTCTCTCTTCTGTCTTCCGTTTGAGAATTCCGGGAAGCAGGACTGTTTTTAAATATTTATACGTATCCGTGTCCCTGAAAAATCGGGTAACATGGATCAGCAGATCCTGATATAAAATCCCTATCTCCTCTTTCTTATCGTTCAGGTATTGGCTATATGCTTCAAGGGTATCAATTTTATATAAAAGCATTCTGCGAATCACGCGTCGTTCAACCGTTTTCAATTTATACAATCCAAAATCCACACCGGTTTCGGTATGCAGCATTTGCAGGATTTTCTTCAGATGGGGATCCGAATTGTCAATGAAATCTTCCTTCCCCGCCAAAAGCTCGGTTTTTCCCAAAAATGGGTGCCGGCTTCGTAAGCTTAATTCCTTAGCGATCTGTAAGGGGGATAAAATAAAGTCCACCACATCCGCCAGAATAGCGGACCTCGGCATACTATTGAATTTCGCCGTTTCGTCCTGCGCAAAAGTCAAACCTCCTTCCTGCTTGATCGCCTTCATCCCCGCTGTTCCGTCACTCGCATTGCCGCTCAGAATAACACCGATGACATGCTCCCGATGCGCTATAGCCAAGGAGGTAAATAATATATCGATGGGCAGATGCACTTTGGTTCCGCCAGGTCGCGGGGAAAGCGTGATATGCGCCCCGGCCACATTCAATTCTTTGTCCGGCGGAATGATATATACTGTATCGGGCACAATCAGCGTCTTGTTTTTTATCTCCTGCACTTTCATGGACGTGGCATTGGCTAGCAGGGAGGTCAGCATACTTTTATGATCCGGACTCAGGTGCTGGACATAGATAAAGGCCATGCCCATATGGGGTGATAAATTCCTCAGCAACTCCTTGAAAGCTTCTAGTCCACCTGCTGAAGCGCCAATGGCCACAATCGGAAAACCACTGTTTAGGTCTTCGCCGGAATCAACTGGTTCTTTTAACTTGCGGGGTGAAGGCTTTTTCTTGCTGGCTACGGCAGGGGAAGATGGATCATCTGGTGTTTTTACCTTATTTGGTAAAGGCTTATTCTTGATCGCGACGGCAGGGGCAGATGGATCATCTGAAGCTTTTACCCTACTTGGTGAAGGCTTTTTCTTGCTCGCTTCGGCAGGGGCAGATGGATCATCTGGTGTTTTTACCTTATTTGGTAAAGGCTTTTTCTTGCTCGCGACGGCAGGAGCAGATGGATCATCTGAAGCTTTTACCTTACTTGGTGAAGGCTTTTTCATGAGTTGGCCGTTATTTACAATTGGTTATCAAGGTACTCACATATCAGGATTGAGATGGATTTAGCAAATCCGGGGAGCCTGATGATACGGATAGATAAATAAATACCTTCTCATGCCCCTATTTCTCGGGACTTTTTGGGGGAGAACTGCTTTTAACGAAGAAGGTAAATCCATGCGGATTATGTCTTTCAATTCTGCCTCAAGTTACGTAAATTACACCAATGATCATTTTAAAATACGATTTGACCAGTGGTACACGGTCCAGCCCTCAGAGAAATGTGGGAATGATGTAACAGAAGGTCTCTTGGCCGCGAATAACAATCCGGCCTACCGGGAAAACAATATGTAAATCCGGTCTCGAGTCACATCTATCAGATAGTTTTCTGCTTTCAGGTATCGGATCAGAGAACCGTCCTGCATGCGGATGATAAAATAATGTGAAGGCTGCATTCTGCCCCCTAAAAAGCCCGCCAGGAGTCGTTGGTACGTCCCCGGATAGTCATGCAGATGATACCTGCTCCAGTCTTGCAGCAGGGCTTCACGATCCAATAAAACAGAGGTTGCAGGTCGCACTACTGTATCAAGGCCTGAATCGAAGAAAGTTGCAATAGATACGGAGTCCACGATTTCATAAAAGGAATCGATCTGTCCGATCCAGACTTCATTGGCTTTGCGCCAGGTCCAGTACGTATCGCGGAAAAAATCGGTCCAGTCCTTCTTTATCGCAGCATCAAATTCCCCTTTATGGCTCAGGAGATGACGATAAAAAGCCTCACTTGATTGGAAATTGACATTAAAGGAATCCGTGATGTAGCTAAGTGAAAGCTGCTCCGCGGATTGTCTGTTCATGACGTAAAACTGATAGCCATCCGGATCCCGAATATTAAAGACATTCAAATAGGAATCCCCAAGCACATCCGATACGTGCACTTTGATGGCTAACGCTTCAGACATCCCCTTTCCCTCTTCGAGAAAACCGGCAAATAATACCAGATATGTACCATCACCCCAGGGGTAGAGACTCAGTTTAGACTCAAAATAAGATCCAAGCTCATCATCGGTCATCAGATACCAGTCACCGAAATAGGTCGAATCAATTTCGTCCGTAGGTGCTATGGTGATCGGTACCTGTGAGGTATACTCATCACATGAGATCAGCATAGCGGTCGTGATGACCACCATCAGGCTTCGAAGAGCGAAAATACCATTGAGGGATAAATATCGATGGGAGATCATGCAGCAGAATTTTTATATCCTGAAAGAAAAACTTTGTCAGACTATGCCCTTCATGCTAAAAAAATAAAATTACTTCTTACCCCATTTCACCTGGATCGCTTTCAATAAAAATCCAAACGCGAGACCACCAACCATCCAGAATATAAAAGAGAAAACCAGTCTCTTCGTTGTCAGTACTGTACCTTCCGATAAAGGGTGCAGTATTCCCATAAAAACAAACATCATGACACCCCAGAAAAGACCCTGAAATAACCAGACACGGTGTGTCGAGTCCGTATTGTTGGATTTCGGGTTCTCATGGATGGCAGCATGATCAGAAGCAGAGGTCTTGCTCATGTCATTTTTTTAATTTCAACTGCAATATACTATAAAAAAAGACTTAGATGAGCACATTTTGAGCTGGAATTCAGCCATATTATTGTCTGGTTACATTCCCGGGGTAAAGCAGCTCATTTGTCCTCCAGCAACTTTGCTATTTCCCGGGAGGTCAAACCCAATTTACAAATCAACACATCCAGATACTCCTTCGCTGTGTACAATGGATAATCTGTACCAAAGCGAATACGGCCGAATCCGATCTTGCGGCAATACTTGGCCAGCCGGGTAAACTCATCATCTGTCAGTTCGGCCACCCCTTCACTCTCCTTATCCAGTGCCACGGCTGAGATATCCCAAATGATCTTGTGCCGCATCGATGGATGTCCCAGTGTTCGCAACTCCAGATATACATCCAGAATCTCCTGTGTGCGTAAGCTAAAACCACCGGATGTGCCAAAATGAGCGATCTGGACCTCAGCAAAGTCCAGATCTGCCAGTACGGAATCCGCCAGAATCAGCATATCGCGACGTCCAAATTTCAGATGACTATTGTCGAAGTGAAGGAGTACCGGCACACGATGCTCAGAGGCCCAGGAAAAGATCGTCCTTACACGCTCCAGATGCTCCGAAACGGTCAGATATATCTGGGAGGCATTGAAATGGAGTTTGATTCCATCGAGCTTAAGCGTATCATGGCATCTCATGATCTCCTTCATAGCCGCATCCTGCAATGGATCTATACCGTAGTATGCCTTAATCCGATCAGGAAAGCGATTTCGGCTGGAGGCCAGATAATTGTTCTCAGCGCGGATCATGCTGTCAGGATCTCCTATACCGATACCGTATGCTACTGCGCTGTGTACATAGGCCATCGAGATCAACGTCACCTGTTCTGCTCCATTTCTGACCAGGATGGTATCTATATCTGAATATGCTTCATCAGGATTGGAAAAAGGAATTCCCATGTCCTTCCACATTCGGATGAGATCAGGACTCAGGATATGGACGTGATGATCCGTGCCTGGAAACGTCTCCGGCTTATGCGGCTTTGCTGGAGAGCAATTCAGTGCGATACTGGCCAAACTAAATACGATCCACCCTTTTCTAATCCATATCAACGTCATGGCCAGATCATTCTTTATTCTCCTGATGGTCCAGTAGTCGGTCAATCTTGGCTTCCAGGCCTTCCAGTTTTCGTTCGAGCTCGTCATTATTGTCACTGACCATCGCTTCGACAAAGATGGAATTGACCAGTGACAACCCTAGGATACCTCCACTGAGGACCACGAAGATGAAATAGATATAGACAAAAAATGCCGAAGTGGCTGACAGCCCTTCAGCGACTTTCTCCGGTATTTCAAACCAGCCCTCGATGGTAAATATCTTGAAGGTGGAATACAGTGCCATGACGGGATTGCGGAAGCACTCCGGCGAACTCTCCTTAAAAAGATAAAAGGAAAAGATACCGATGATAAAGATATAAATCATAAAACCCAAAATCACAATAATGGACGCTTTCAGGGCCCGTCGTATCCCGCGAAGGAGGTCATCGATACCGGGAATGAATTTGAGAAAACGAAAGGATTTAAAAACCCGGAGTACCCGGAATACCAGAAGAAAACTGAAGTCCTGAATGTTTAAATTCAAGAGAAATGTCAGCAGAGCTGGTACAGATAACATCACCAGTAAAAAGTCGAACTGATTCCATGTGGAAGAAAAATAACTTTTGCCGTACACCCGGAGTTTGATGATCATTTCTGCAATAAAGAGAATGGTGACCAGATGATCCAGGAATGTAAAAATATAATTACCCTTTGGTCCGAGGTCAAACCCGCTGATAAAAATGATCAGGGCATTGAGGAGGATCAGCAACAGGATAAAGGAGTCCCTGAGAAAAAGGCGCGTCAGCATATGTAGTGACATTTGGTAGTAGCGTAAAATAAAATGATACGTAAATATAAAGGCCTTTGCCACTTTCCCTTATGAATGGCCAGGAAACCATGAAGCGCCAGACCGGTGTCGCGCCAGCACGGCCAACAAATGCTCACCTTTAGAAAATGATGTGTTTACGTGACGTTAATGAAATCCCTCCGGGAAGGGATACACCGTCACTCCCTGTCATCGGTGATGCAGGGGTGAAGTAGCAGGATGACCTTGTAGTCATAAATACCAATGTTATGAAAAAAATCATCCTGCTCCATTCCCTATCGATCCTCCTGCTCCTGGTTTATACGCATATCGCGCAAGCCCAGGCTGTCAGTATCACCCCTACAGCTACACCACCACATCCCAGTGCGATGCTGGACATCCAGAGTACGGCCAAAGGTTTGTTGATTCCGCGCATGACCAGTGCTGAGCGTATAGCGATATCGGGTCCGGCCACCGGGTTGATGGTCTATGATATGGACTCATACAATTTCTGGTGCTTTACCGGTAGTCAATGGATCGAGATTAAAAGCGGAATTGCGGCCATCCTCAGTGATGCTGATGGAGATACGCGGATCGAAGTGGAAGCAACTCCCGATGAAGATACCATTCGATTTACGGCAGGTGGTGTCACGTTGATGAAGATGGATGACCGCACGCTTCATCTCAATGCAACCGACAACAGTGTCTATATCGGTGAAGATGCGGGCAGCATGAGTGTGATGGATTCTTCGGAATTCAATGTGTTTTTGGGATATCGGGCCGGTAGGTCAAATAGCTCAGGACAACAGTCTATCGCGATAGGGGCCAATGCTTTGGCCTTAAATACGACCCGATCCTATAATATTGCCGTGGGTGATTCTGCGCTGTACCATAATGGGTTAGGAGCTACTGGGATGTATGAATCACGGTTCAATATTGCAGTAGGGAGTCGTTCCCTGGTATCCAATACCAGAGGGTTCTCAAATGTAGCCATAGGAGGAGAGAGCCTGCGACACAATACTACCGGCAGAGATAATACGGCAATAGGGACTGCAGCCTTGCGAAGTAATACTACAGGAGATTTGAACACGGCATTAGGCTCCCTGGCATTGTTAGCGAATACTGACGGAGAACGCAATGTCGCGATTGGCTATGCGTCTCAATATTACAATCAGACAGGCAGCAGGAACGTGAGCATTGGAAATCAGGCTATGTTCTATAGTACTTCAGGTGAGTACAATACAGTTGTGGGCTGGAGTGCCATGCTTAAGAGTGTTTCCGGACACAGAAATGTTGCCTTAGGGGCTGGAGCCTTGACAGACAATCTGAGTGATCAAAATATTGCAGTCGGGTATACCGCTATGAACAAAACAACTTTGGGGACTCGCAATGTCGCTGTGGGAACCGCTGCACTCTATTGGAATACAGAACAATCACACCTGGTCGCTGTGGGTGATTCAGCCTTATATAACAACGGCTTTAACGTTTCCGAAAACTATCTGGCTATACAAAACACGGCCGTAGGTTCAAAAGCATTGTATAGTAATACTGCAGGATTCAGTAATACTTCTATGGGCTACCAAGCATTGTATGGGAATACGGAAGGATACAACAACATTGCTGTTGGTACACATGCATTGCTAAGCAATTTGACAGGGAATCAAAACACAGCCGTAGGATCAGAAGCCTTGTTACAAAGCAACTCCGAGAACAATACGGCAATCGGTTATCAAGCATCGTGGTCACAAACCACAGGCTCCCACAACACTGCTATTGGCAACTCATCACTCCGGCAGAATACAGGAGGAGAGTATAATACAGCAGTAGGCGATGGTAGTATGTTCAGTTCTACCGGAAGTTATAATACCGCCTTGGGCTCTGATGCTTTGGTCAACAACTATACTGGCAATTATAATACAGCAATAGGTCAACAAGCCATGTCCAGTAGCAGTTCCTCACAAAACAACACTGCCCTTGGCGCAAGATCACTCTTTCATTCAAGCGGGAATCAAAATGTCGCCGTTGGGTTCGAAGCCATGTTAGGCAATATCAGCGGCTACTCCAATGTAGCGATGGGAGTCCGTGCTTTGTATTTGAACAGCAATAAATCCAATTTGGTCGCTGTTGGTGATTCTGCTTTGTTTAATAATGGACTTGGAGCTACAGGAAACCAAGGTTCAAAAAACACTGGTATTGGGTCAAAAGCCTTATTTGGTAATAAGACCGGAAGAGACAACACTGCGACCGGTTTTGAATCACTTCGCGATAACGTAAACGGATGGCAAAACACGGCTTTTGGATCAGAATCGCTACAAAGGAACACAAATGATAATAATACTGCTGTAGGATTTACGGCACTCAGAGAAAATACATCAGGGGCCTTTAACACGGGTCTGGGATCTTTGGCCCTACATAGTAATATCATCGGTGACAACAATACAGCTGTTGGTTCGGAGTCCATGTTGAATAATACCGAAGGAATGTCCAACACAGCGATTGGCAAAGAAGCTATGATAGCCAACACGCTTGGGAATTTTAACACCGCCATTGGTTATTCATCTTTACGGTCTTCTAATGGACACAGGAACCTGGCTGCAGGATATAGTGCTCTTGAAAACAATACCACGGGGTCCGCCAACGTCGCCGTAGGAAGCTATGCGCTGTATCGGAATACGGTTAAATCCAACCTCGTCGCTGTCGGTGATTCTGCTTTGTATAATAATGGGCTAAATGCTACCGGCAACCAGGGCACCCTGAATACAGCCATGGGATCCAAGGCTATGTTTTCCAATACTACAGGCTGGAGAAATACAGCCACCGGCTTCCAGGCCATGCGTAGCAACAGTAGTGGCCAAGCCAATACTGCCTTAGGGAACCGTACTTTGTGGAACAATATCCTCCATTCCAACAACGTCGCAATCGGAGACTCAGCTTTGTTTTTTAATGGATTGGGTACAAATAATGTCAACCTGGCCACATTAAATACCTCCATCGGATCCAAGTCGATGACCTCCAATACGTTCGGATACTCCAATACGGCCATAGGCGCAAGTGCCATGTATTTTAATACAGTTGGATTCCATAATACAGCTATTGGGTATCTGACGCTCAATGAAAACACAGGTGGAGACTATAATCTGGCTGCCGGAAGTTTCGCCTTACAAAAAACTACGGGTGATCGCAATGTGGCTGTAGGCCCTGTAGCCCTTCGCGACAATGTTAGTGGAACCCGCAATGTTGCGGTCGGCGTGGATGCCGGCCAAAAAAATACCGGAAACGACAACGTCCTCATCGGTTTCGAGGCCGGTCGTGACAATGTGGGCACCGGCAATGTATTTATCGGGAGAAGTGTTGGAGCTACCGCCACAGGCAGCAACCGCTTGATGATCGCCAATTCCAACACCTCGACGCCACTGATCCAGGGTGATTTTAGCGCCAATGTCATCGGTATAAATGGCACTATGGGCATCGGCGTGAACGGTACCGATTGCCGGCTCAATGTCAATGCTCTCGCCGCAGAAGATGCTTTCCGGGTCCGGATCGATAACGGTACCAAAATGCTGGTACACAGTAACGGCGGCACCATCCTGGCCACAAACGGTACTCCGACGCATGCCCTCACGCTCATTAATAATTCCACACAAATGATAGGCCAGGCTATAGCCGTTGCCTGGAATACCTATAGTGACCGCCGTATCAAATCATCGATCCAGCCCGTGACATACGGCCTGAAAGACCTCCTCCGCCTGGAACCCAAATCCTACCTGCATCAGAGTTCTGTCACGACCGAAGATGGAGCCATCACCATGGCCGGTCCTGTAACACCGGATATCGGCTTTATTGCCCAGGACGTGCATGATATCATCCCGGAAGTGGTCAACAAACCCGCCAATGAACAAGATGAACTCTGGTCCATGAACTACCAAAAACTCATCCCGGTGCTGGTCCGTGGCATACAGGAATTGTCAGCACAAAACGAAGAATTGCTCAACAGGATCGAAGCACTGCAACAAGAAGTGGAACTATTGAAAGAAAAAGACTAAACCGTCTATCTGCCTTGCAGCCTGTTTGCAAAGGCGCCAGTTATAGTATATTGAGTTGTTTTAGCGCAGATATAGAGAGTGAAATCCAAAAATCAATTCCCTGCCCGTTTGCTACACCGTTCAGGACGGATTGGCTGGCTACTGATGATGCTTTGCATGTGCAGTATAATGCATGCGTCAACTTCTGCTACGTTGGAAAGTCTTTGGATCAAAGCACAGCGTCAAAACCTGATGGCCGACAGTACCAGAATCTACCTGGAAGAAGTCATACGTCTGGCTCAAAAAGAATCTGATGTTCTTTACGAAGCAGAGGCGCACTACCTCCTGGGCAAACATTACTTCCTGATCATGAAAGATTATAAGGCCAGGGATCATTTTCATCAGGCCCGGCATCTTTTCGAACAGCAGCAGCATTGGGAAAAAACAGGGTTTACGTATGTGCAGTTAGGGTTGGTCGGCATTCAGCAAAATGAACTGGATTCCGCCATCGCTCACTTTCAGCAAGCGATCACACTCTACACCACGCATGACCTCATGCAGCATCTGAGGACACCCTATATGGGCATATCATCGGTATATCAAAAAGCAGGAAATACGACTGCAGCGTTTCGTTATGCCCGGCAGGCGATTGAATCGATTCCGGAGCATGCAGACCGCACCGGGAAAGTGATAGCCCTCCGGCATATGCTCCAACTGGCCCGTGAACATGACAGCTTGCTTGTATACTCCATCTACGCTGATGACCTGCTGAAGTTGTATTCACCCTTGGAAATCAATAATCAGATCCTTCAGCATATCGACCACTTTGTCACCATCGATGACCCACATGCCCGAATCATCGCTATCCAACGTGCTATACATCGTCTGGAACAATGGCCGACGACCCTGGAAATCATTTCGTCCTACTACCAATTAGGCCAATCGTATACTGCGACTGGCGACATTCCAGCAGCATTGCTCGCGTGGCAGACCGCGTATGCCCTTGAAAAAGACAGTCTCCGTTCTGTTCATTTTTCCCCGACCCTATTACGCGCGATGAGTCAGGCATATGAAAGGATGGGCGAACCGACACATGCTCTCGCTTATTTTAAAAGATATGAATCCGTCAAAGCGGAATTGATGGAAGAAAACATCAAAACCCGGACAGAAGAACTCCAACTCCAGTTTGAATCCCGTGCCAAGGATCAGCAGATCGTGGGGCAGCAACAAATGTTAGGACAACTGACGACTCAACGAAACCTGATTATAGGGCTATCCCTGATATTACTTATTTCCGGGGGCTATGTGCTGTATATTCTTCGTCGACATATTGCGGATCAGGCTATCATTACCCACCAACAGGAATCACTGCACAAAAACGAAATCACCCAGCTCAGGAAGCAGCATCAGGTTGAAAGCTTGCAGACGCTCATCACGGCTCAGGAAGAAGAGCGAAAGCGAATCGCACAGGATTTGCATGACAGTCTCGGTGGACTATTGGCCACCCTTAAAATCAAAACACGAAATACGTTGGCTTCCGGTGACAACCCGTTCACCTCCCCGGATACTCCGGACCAACTGGCCCTGATCGATACGGTCAGTGCTGAGGTACGTCGCATTGCGCATAATATGATGCCCCCGGCCCTCATCCGTATGGGACTCAGCGCCGCGCTCGAAGATCTTGTGGATGCTTTACACCAGGACAGAGCGTTGGACATTTCTTTCCAAAATATCGATTACGATCATGCCCTGGATCAGGAAAAGGAGATCATGCTCTACCGGATCGCGCAAGAGTTGTGCTCCAATGTACTTCGGCACGCCGGTGCCCGCCATTTGCTGATCCAGCTTTCACGACATAATGGGTCGGCTACCTTGGTCGTAGAGGATGATGGTCATGGGTATGATCCTACACAGGAAAATGGAGGTATGGGACTGGAGAGTATCCGGTCACGGGTAGCCTACATCCGGGGTGAAATGGAAATCTGGACTGCACCTGGTGAAGGCACAAGTGTCACCATCCATATCCCGGTGACATGATCCGGATCATGATCGTCGATGACCACCAGATCCTTCGGGACGGACTGAAACAAATGCTGTCAGAGGAACCTGACTTTACTATCGTTGGTGAAGCCACCAACGGCAAGGAAGCTATCGAGCGAGCTCCCTCTATCTTACCCGATGTTATCCTGATGGATGTCAGCATGCCCGATATGGACGGTGTAGAGGCCACCGCACGAATACATGCCCTGCAGCCTCATATCAAAATACTGGCCCTCACCATGCTGGATCAGGGGAGTTTCGTCCAATTGATGCTGCGCAATGGCGCCCACGGCTATCTGCTGAAGGACACGGGGAAAGAGGAACTGGTCCATGCCATCCGGGAAGTCAACGCCAACAAAAGATATCTCGGTTCCCAGGCTACAGAACTGCTGGTTGGAAACATGATTCGTCAACAAGCTGCCACAAAATCTTTTCTCCCCACCCTGACACGTCGTGAAAAAGAAGTACTCCAACTGATCACTCGCGGACTGTCTGATATGGAAATTGCACAACAACTCACAGTAAGTCCCGCAACGATAGAGTCACACCGAAAAAACCTCCGCTCTAAACTCGGTGCACGTAACTCGGCTGAGATTGTGCGTATAGCCATGGAGAGAGGTTTGATGGATTGAAGTGGTGAGTGGTGAGTAGTGAGTAGTGAGTGGTGAGTAGTGAGTGGTGAGTGGTGAGAAATTTAAAATCTAAATTCTAAAATCCAAAATCTAAAATTGAATAATGCCTTACATCGACACAAAAAACAATACGCCTGGTATCCGGAGCCTGATGACTTTCCGGCCGGAGACAGGTAAGGTGTTGAATCAGTTAGCACAAGTCTTGTTGGCTGACGAATCTACACTGACGAAAAATGAAAGGGAGCTTATCGCTGCATTTGTTTCCAGTGGGAATGATTGTAAATTTTGCATGAAAACACATTCCTCCATCGCTGCATCATGAAAATGGTAGTGAAGATTTGTCAT